>NZ_BAAABW010000019.1:0-57722 GCF_039521185.1 Streptomyces blastmyceticus
ACACTCGCGTTGAGCGGCACAGCCAGGCGGAATAAGCCCGGCCATGCACAGCGTCCTCGCTGTGTGCCTTCCCTAAGGAAGGACTTTCAAAGGAACCGCGTCCCGGTCCAAAGAACCGGAGACGGGGTATTTTATAGTCTGGCGTTGACTTTTGGCACGCTGTTGAGTTCTCAAGGAACGGACGCTTCCTTTGTACTCACCCTCTCGGGCTTTCCTCCGGGCGCTTCCCTTCGGTATTTCGTGTTTCCAACCTTACCAGATCCGTTTTCCGTTCCGTTTCCGGTCCGAATTCCGTTTCCGGCCCCCTGTTGGAGCGGGGTTTCTCGCGCCTTCCGGCGTGATCACTACTTTAGCGTATTTCCCCGGCGGCTCCTAATCGGAACCCGGTCCGGAATTCGGCATGCCGAAATCCATCCCGTTCAGGGGTCAAACAAGTAGAGATTGCCACCGATGCGGCGTGAGTGGCTGCCTCGCCGTCCTCGCGGACGCCGTGGCAACTCGAAGAACTCTACACCAGTCCGGCCGGTGCTCCGGCCCGTCCGCCGCTATCGGCGCTTGCCGGGCCTGTTGCGGCGCCGTTCGTAGCGGGCGACGGCCTCCTCGTACTCCTTGCGGCGCAGCTTCTCGCCCGGGGCCTCGGTGAGGGTGCGGAGGGCGTAGGCGAGCAGGGAGCCGATGAAGCCGATCAGCAGCATGCTCTGCATCGAGCGCTCGGCACCCGCGTCCCCCGCGGGGTCCGGCCGGCGGCTGAACCCTTCCCAGGTGCGGCGGAACGCGAGCGCGCTGCACACGGCGAAGGCGACGACCACCAGGATGTTGACGAGGTTGCCGACCTTGGCGATCGTCAGGCCCTCGTAGCCGAAGCGGAGCACCAGGGCGCCGGCCGCCGCCGCGACGAGGGCGCCGAGTCCGGCGCCGACCCGGCGCAGCGCGTAGCCGCCGTCGTGGTCGACCCACGTCGTACCGAAGAACCGGATCGGTTCGGGGCGGGGGCCGGTCGCCTCGTGCTCATCGCTCATGTGCCGATTATCGCCACCGGCCCGCGAAGGGGCCTCGGGCCTCAGGAGCAGCGGACGGCGACGAAGCCGCTGCTGCCCGTCTTCACATAGGCGTCCGACACATACTGGCCCGGCGCGATGCTGTCCCAGATGTCCGTCGTGCCGTACGGGCCGGAGACCGTCTCGCCGCGGGTCTGGCAGCGGATCTGCACCTCCGAGTCCTCCGGGAGGACGCGGACGATCTGGCTGCCGGTGTTCGGGCCGCGGCGGACGTTGACCTGGGTGCCCGGGGCGACCGGGTAGTAGACGGCGCTCGCGGACTGCACCGATACGGACAGTCCGGCACTCTCGTCACGCGTGCCGCTGTCGTTGCTCTCGTTGATCTCGCCGTCGGCCATGTGGCCCTCCCCCGCGCAGTAATGAGGCGTTGCTCGATGACATGCGCAGGCTAGCAAGGCACGGCCATGCCTCCCGGGGTTCCCGGGTGCCATCGATTAGGCTCCGGAAGCCGCCGTACGCGGCCGAATACACACGGGGGTGGGGGAATGCCGCCGCTGCGCACGACCGGGGCGGGCCCGGAAGCGGAGGATCCGGGGTCCGCCGGTCAGTACCGGCTGGAGGGGCGTCTCGGGTCCGGCGGCATGGGCGTCGTCCACCTGGCCCGCTCCCCGTCCGGGCTGCGGCTCGCGGTCAAGGTGGTGCACGCCGAATACGCGGTGGACCCGGAGTTCAGGGCCCGCTTCCGGCAGGAGGTCGCGGCCGCGCGGCGGGTGAGCGGGGCGTTCACCGCGCCGGTCGTGGACGCCGACCCCGATGCGGAGCGGCCCTGGATGGCGACCCTCTACATCCCCGGTCCCACGCTCTCCGAGCGAGTGAAGCGGAACGGCCCTCTCCCGCCCGACGAGGTGCGGCGGCTCGCCGCGGGGCTCGCCGAGGCGCTGCGCGACATTCACCGTGCCGGAGTGGTGCACCGCGATCTCAAGCCGAGCAATGTGCTGCTCGCCGAGGACGGTCCCAAGGTCATCGACTTCGGTATTTCCCGCCCCTGTGACAGTGAGCTGCGCACCGAGACCGGGAAATTGATCGGGACGCCGCCTTTCATGGCTCCGGAGCAGTTCCAGCGGCCGCGTGAAGTGGGTCCGGCGGCGGATGTGTTCGCTCTGGCGTCGCTGTTGGTGCACGCGGCGACGGGGCGGGGGCCGTTCGAATCGGACAGCCCGTACATCGTCGCGTACCAGGTGGTGCACAACGAGCCGGATCTCGCCGGGGTCCCCGGAGATCTCGTCCCGCTGATCCGCGCCTGTCTGGCGAAGGAGCCGGCCGAGCGGCCGACGCCGGACGCGATCATGTCGCGGCTGCCGAGCGTGCCGGACGCGGTGCGGGTGGGCTCCGTCGGCGGTACGGATCACGGCGCGGCCCGTGACGCCGTACCCACACACGTACGCGTTCCCCCGCAGCCCGAGGCGCCGGAGCCGGCCGCGCCGCCTGCCGGCTCCCCCGCGCGGCGGTCCCGGCGTGTGCTGTGGGCCGTTGCCGCCGCGGTCGTGGCCACCGCGCTGGGGGCGGCCGGCTTCTGGGTGCTGGACCGGGCCGACGTGTCGGCCCGGCCGTTGCAGTCGCGGCCGACGGCCGCGGGCGCCGACTGGCAGCCGTGGGAGGCGTCCGTCCCGGTGGACGCGGCGGGGGACGGCAGGGTGCGGGCCGGGTTCTGTACGTACGGGGAGGAGGCGCTCTACTGCTCCGCGCCCGGTGTGCAGGCGGCCCGCATCGACCCCGCGAGCGGCGCGGTCGTCTGGCGGCACCCGGTCGACACCTCCCGCCCCGCGGCGACGGAGCCGGGAGCCCCGCCCGCGCCCGTGGTCTCGGGCGGCCTGGTCCACGTCATAACGCCGGACGGCGACCGGCTCTCCGCGCTCGACCCCGCGAAGGGTGAGCAGCGCTGGGCGCGGGACGTCTCCGCGTACGGCGGGCGGGTCTATCACGCGGGTGACACGCTGCTGCTGGTCGCAAACGACGGGACGGTCACGGCCGTCGACGGTGCCTCGGGCAAGGAGCGCTGGAGCCACAGGCTGCCGGGAAACGCCAAGCCGGTCTTCTCCTCCTTCGCGGACTCCGACGCCGGTTCCTACGCCGATCCCCGCACAGGGGGCGGCCGCGACACCGGTGCGCCCGTCTACGCCGTCTCCCCGGCCGGTGCGGGACAGCACCGTACGCAGCTGCTCGCGCTCGATCCGCTGCGCGGGACGACGCTGTGGCAGCGGACGCTGGACGGCGATCTGACGGCCGTGGGCGTGGGGCCGCGCGGTGCGCTCTATCTGACCGCCGTCGACTCCCGCGACCGCGTCTCCGCCGTCGTCCGCTACTCCCCCGCCGATCAGCGTGAGCACCGGGTCTCCCTGAGCACGCCGCTGAGCGTCACGAGCGCGGCCGCGCGGGGCGACGCGGTCTATCTGTTGTCATCGGACGGCGGGCTGACGGCCGTCGGCGTCGATCCGGACGGGCCGGGCGGGGGCCAGCGCTGGCGGCTCGACACGTCCGTGGCCAACGCTTCGGCGCTCGTCCTCGCGGACGGCAGGCTGTACTTCTCGGCAGCGGACGGGCGGTTGCTGGCCGTCGATACGGGGCGGGGGGCTCTGCTCGGGCAGACGTCGCCGCGGCTGACGCGGGCCGGGCGCGGGTATCTGGATCTGTTGCCCGCGCCGGTGGCGGCGGACGGGAAGGTTTTCGGGGCGGCGCCGGATGGAACGGTGTTCGCGGTCAGCGACCACAACCCTGGCGGGTGGCGATAGGGATCGTCCGGCTGCGCCGGGCGCTTTTTGTTCCCCAGCCCCGCCCCTTCCCGAAACTGGGGCTCCGCCCCAGACCCCGAAGCACGCTTCGCGCGCTGTCCTCAAACGCCGGACGGGCTGGAAAATCCAGCCCGTCCGGCGTTTGAGGACGCGCCCGCAGGGAGCACCTCCCAGCGGTAGCTGGGGGAGCCCCCGCCGCAGGCGGCAACGGAGCTCAGCCCAGCACCCGTCACCCCAAACGGCTGACGTCTCTCACCGCTCCCTTGTCCGCGCTTGTCGCCATCGCCGCGTACGCGCGCAGGGCCGCCGAGACCTGGCGGTCGCGGGACTTCGGGGCGTAGTGGCCGGCGAGGGCTTCGCGGCGGGTGGTCAGTTCGGCTTCGGGGACGAGGAGTTCGATCGAGCGGTGGGGGATGTCGATGCGGATCCGGTCGCCGTCCTCGACCAGGGCGATCGTGCCGCCGGAGGCCGCCTCGGGCGAGGCGTGGCCGATGGAGAGGCCTGAGGTGCCGCCGGAGAAGCGGCCGTCGGTGACCAGGGCGCAGGACTTGCCGAGGCCGCGGCCCTTGAGGAAGGACGTCGGGTAGAGCATCTCCTGCATGCCGGGGCCGCCCCTGGGGCCCTCGTAGCGGATGACGACGACGTCGCCCTCCTTGATCTCCTTGCGGAGGATCTTGTCGACGGCTTCTTCCTGCGACTCGCAGACGACGGCCGGTCCTTCGAACGTCCAGATCGATTCGTCGACGCCCGCAGTTTTCACGACACAACCGTCAACGGCGAGGTTGCCCTTGAGGACGGCCAGTCCGCCGTCCTTGGAGTAGGCGTGCGCGGCGTCGCGGATGCAGCCGCCCGCCGCGTCCGTGTCCAGGGTCTCCCAGCGCTCGGACTGCGAGAAGGCGGTGGCGGAGCGGACGCAGCCGGGGGCGGCGTGCCAGAGTTCGACGGCCTCGGCGGACGGGGAGCCGCCGCGCACGTCCCAGGTCTCCAGCCAGTCCTTGATGGAGGGCGAGTGGACGGTGTGCACGTCCTCGTCGAGCAGGCCCGCGCGGTAGAGCTCGCCGAGGATCGCGGGGATGCCGCCGGCGCGGTGCACGTCCTCCATGTAGTACGTGCCGCCGGGGGCGACGTTGGGGGCGACCTTGGCCAGGCAGGGCACCCGGCGCGAGACCGCGTCGATGTCCTTGAGGTCGTAGTCCAGCCCGGCCTCCTGGGCGGCGGCGAGCAGGTGGAGGATCGTGTTGGTCGATCCGCCCATGGCGATGTCGAGGGCCATGGCGTTGTCGAAGGCGGCGCGGGTGGCGATGTTGCGCGGCAGGACCGAGTCGTCGTCCTGCTCGTAGTAGCGCTTGGTGATCTCGACGACCGTGCGGGCAGCGTTCTCGTACAGCGCCTTGCGGGCGGTGTGGGTGGCGAGGACGGAGCCGTTGCCCGGGAGGGAGAGGCCGATGGCCTCGGTGAGGCAGTTCATGGAGTTCGCGGTGAACATGCCGGAACAGGAGCCGCAGGTCGGGCAGGCGTTCTCCTCGATGCGGAGGACGTCCTCGTCCGACACGTTCTCGTCGACCGCGTCCACGATGGCGTTGATGAGGTCGAGCTTGCGGACCGTGCCGTCGACGAGGGTGGCCTGGCCGGCCTCCATCGGGCCGCCGGAGACGAAGACGACGGGGATGTTGAGGCGCAGCGCGGCCATCAGCATGCCCGGCGTGATCTTGTCGCAGTTGGAGATGCAGATCAGCGCGTCGGCGCAGTGCGCCTCGACCATGTACTCGACGGAGTCGGCGATCAGGTCGCGGGAGGGCAGCGAGTAGAGCATCCCGGCGTGGCCCATCGCGATGCCGTCGTCGACGGCGATGGTGTTGAACTCGCGGGGCACCGCGCCCGCCGCCAGGATCGCCTCGGAGACGATCCGGCCGACCGGCGCGAGGTGGGTGTGGCCGGGGACGAACTCGGTGAAGGAGTTGGCGACCGCGATGATCGGCTTGCCGATGTCCTCGCTCGCTACGCCCGATGCGCGCATCAGGGCGCGGGCGCCCGCCATGTTGCGGCCGTGGGTGACGGTGCGGGACCTCAGCTCGGGCATCCTGCTCCACTCCTCGAAGGGCGTCGGCGCGGTGTCTGGCGTCTTCGTATCGACGTCTTCGCGTCGGCGCGGGTGTCGGCGTCTTCCGAGCCTACGCCGATGATCCAAGATCCGGACAGTGGCTCCGGGATGTGAGACGGGCGTCTCGCGTGACGTTACGAGGCACCCGAGAGGTGGCGCTGTATGGCCGGTGCCACCTGGGCGATGACCTCTTCCATGTCCGCCGACGCCAGCGGCTCGACCTTGATCACATGGCGCAGCATGGCGATGCCGACCAGGTGGGCGGCGGCGAGCTCGGCGCGCAGCCGGGGGTCCGCGACGTCCAGCTCGTCGGCGATGCGGGCCATCAGCCGGGAGGAGACGAGGTCGCGGAAGACCGCGGCCGCGGTCTCGTTGGCGACCGCGGACCGGACGATCGCGAGCAGCGGCTCGCGGGTGACGGGGTCCTCCCAGAGCCCGAGGAAGAAGCGCGCCATCCGCTCGCCCGCGGTGTCCGGACTGCCCTTGAGGACGACGTCGGGCGCCTGGAGCGCGGGCGCGAAGGCCACCTCGATGGCGGCGGCGAAGATCTGTTCCTTGGGACCGAAGTAGTGGTGGACGAGGGCGGGGTCCACGCCCGCTCCCCGGGCTATGGCGCGGATGGACGCCTTGTCGTAGCCGCGCTCGGCGAACTCCGCGCGGGCCGCGGTGAGGATGCGCTCCCGGGCGCCGGGGCCGCCGCCGAGGTCCGTGCGGGCGGGCCTGCCGCGCTTCCTGGGGGCTCCGTCGCCCGTACGGGGCGCGCTCACGGGTGGCCCACGCCCGTCGGGGAGGCGAGGTGCAGCCGGGTGAAGGCCAGGGCCTCGGCGAGGTCGGCCTCGCGCTCGGCGGCGGACATGGCGCGGCGGGTGTTGACCTCGATCACCACGTGGCCGTCGAAGCCGGTGGTCGCGAGGCGCTCCAGCAGCTCGGCGCAGGGCTGCTTGCCGCGGCCCGGGACGAGGTGCTCGTCCTTGGCGGAGCCGTTGCCGTCGGCGAGGTGGATGTGCGCCAGCCGGTCGCCCATCCGGTCGATCATGTGGATGGCGTCCGTCCGGGCGGTGGCGGTGTGCGAGAGGTCGACGGTGAAGTGGCGGTAGTCGTCCTTGGTGACGTCCCAGTCGGGGGCGTAGGCGAGCATCTCGCGGTCGCGGTAGCGCCAGGGGTACATGTTCTCGACGGCGAAGCGGACATCCGTCTCGTCGGCCATCCGCCAGATCCCCTGGACGAAGTCCCGTGCGTAGCCGCGCTGCCAGCGGAACGGCGGGTGGACGACCACGGTCGTGGCGCCCAGCTTCTCGGCGGCCGCGCGGGCCCGCTGGAGCTTGACCCAGGGGTCGGTCGACCAGACGCGCTGGGTGATCAGCAGGCAGGGCGCGTGGACGGCCAGGATGGGCACCTGGTGGTAGTCGGACAGCCGGCGGAGCGCCTCGATGTCCTGGCTGACCGGGTCGGTCCACACCATGACCTCGACGCCGTCGTAGCCCAGGCGCGCGGCGATCTCGAAGGCCGTCGCCGTCGACTCCGGGTAGACCGAGGCCGTGGACAGCGCGACCTTCGCATCCGGGATGCGCACCACAGGCTCTGTCACGAGGGACAGCGTACGACCGTGTCCCGGACCACGGGCATGGAGGTGCCCGTGCGGCGCACCGGTCGCGGGCCGCACGGTGGGCCGTCCGCGTCCCGCGCGTCACGGAGTCGGCAGGTGGTCCAGCCTCCGGAGGATGACGCCCTCCCGCAGCGCCCAGGGGCAGATCTCCAGTTCCTCGACGCCGAAGAGGTCCATGGCCGCCTCGGCGACGAGCGCGCCCGCGACGAGTTGGGACGCCCGTCCCTCCGACACCCCGGGCAGCCGGGCGCGCTCCGCGGAGGTCATGCCGGCGAGCTTGGGCACCCACTCCTCCAGGGACCGCCGGGTGAGCGCGCGCTGGACGTAGAGGCCGTCGGTGGAGCGGGCGGCCCCGGCGATCCGGGCGAGCTGTTTGAAGGTCTTGGAGGTGCCGACGGTGTGGTCCGGGGTGCCGTGCCGGGCGAAGTCCCCGACGATGCGCGCGATCTGCGCCCGTACGTGCCGCCGCAGGGCCCGTACGTCGGTGGGGTCGGGGGAGTCGCCGGGCAGCCACGCCTTGGTCAGCCGGCCCGCGCCCAGCGGCAGGGAGGCGGCCGCGTCGGGCTCCTCGTCCATGCCGAAGCCGATCTCCAGGGAGCCGCCGCCGATGTCGAGGACGAGGAGCTTTCCGGCCGACCAGCCGAACCAGCGGCGGGCGGCCAGGAAGGTCAGCCGCGCCTCCTCGTCGCCGGTGAGGACGGGCAGGGTGATCCCTGTCTCCTTCTGGACGCGGGCGAGCACGGTGTCGGCGTTGGCCGCCTCGCGCACCGCGGAGGTGGCGAACGGGAGCACCTCTTCCACGCCCTTGTCCTCGGCGGCCTCCAGGGCCTCCTGGACGACGGCGACGAGCCGGTCGATCCCGGCCTCGCTGATCGCCCCCTCGTCGTCGAGGAGCTCCGCGAGGCGCAGCTCGGCCTTGTGGGAGTGCGCGGGCAGGGGGCGGGCACCCGGATGCGCGTCCACCACCAGCAGATGGACCGTATTCGAACCCACATCGAGGACACCGAGTCTCATGGCCTGAACGCTACTGCGGTCGGCCGGTGCGCATAGTCTTGAGGGGTGGCAAAGACGAAGAAGGCGAAGCCTGACAAAACCCTCGACAAGGCAGCCGAGATCTCCCGGGACAAGACCTCGAAGAAGGGCTCCAAGCCCTCCGCGAAGGTCTCCGACGAGGTCGGGCTCGACTTTGCCCGCGCCTGGGTCGAATTCCCCGATCCGGCCGACGACGAACAGGTCTTCCGCTGCGACCTGACCTGGCTCACCTCCCGGTGGAGCTGCATCTTCGGCAGCGGCTGCCAGGGCATCCAGGCCGGGCGCGCCGACGACGGCTGCTGCACGCTGGGGGCGCACTTCTCGGACGAGGAGGACGAGCAGCGGGTCGCCGGGCACGTGGCGCGGCTGACGCCGGAGATGTGGCAGTTCCACGAGGTCGGCACGTCGACCGGCTGGACCCAGGTCGACGAGGACGGCGACCGGCAGACGCGCCGCTGGGAGGGCTCCTGCATCTTCCAGAACCGGCCGGGCTTCGCGGGCGGCGCCGGCTGCTCGCTGCACATCCTGGCCCTCAAGGAGGGCCGCGAGCCGCTGGAGACCAAGCCGGACGTCTGCTGGCAGCTGCCGGTGCGGCGCACGTACGACTGGATCGACCGGCCGGACGACACGCGGGTGCTCCAGGTCTCGATCGGCGAGTACGACCGCCGCGGCTGGGGCCCCGGCGGCCACGACCTGCACTGGTGGTGCACGTCGGCGACGTCCGCGCACGGCGCGGGTGACCCGGTGTACGTGACGTACGCGCCGGAGCTGAAGGAACTGATGGGCAAGAAGGCGTACGCGCGGCTGGTGGAGCTCTGCGAGGAGCGGGTGGCTTCGCTCCTGCCGCTCGCTCCGCATCCCGCGGACAAGCGCTGACGGCTGTCTGAGCCCGATCAGCCCGCCGGGGTGGGCGGAGGAGGCGTCGGCTGCGGGGTGGTCGCGGGCGGCGTCGGCCGGGGCGTCGGTATCGGCGCCGGGCCCTGTCCCTCGATCGTCACCACCGAACCGCCGGGCGCCACGGCCACCCGCGCGCTCCAGTGCCCGGCCGGTTCGTTTGCCGCGTCGACCTCGACGACGACGGTGATGGACTGGCCCGGCCGCAGCACCCCGCCGGTGCGGCTCAGCCGCAGCCAGGGCGCGTCGGTGCTCATCGACCAGACGACCGGCTCCCCGCCGCTCGCCGTGAGGGTGATGAGGGTGGCGTTGCCGCTCGGCCGCGCGGCGATGGTCAGCCGTCCGGGACCGGGCGCGGGCGTCGGTGGCGGCCCCGGCAGGGGTACGGCGCTGCCGGTGGGCGAGGGCGGCACCCCGCCGAGCTGCTCCTCGGGTACGGGCACGGGTCTGCCGTCCGGCCCGATCACCGAGACCGAGACCCCGGGCGGGCGGTCTCCGGGCGCCGAGCGCGTGCCGATCCGCTTGTGGGCCGCGTCGTCGGCCTCCCCGCGCGGGTATTCGGCCGGGCCGCCGGCCTCCTCTGCGGTGACGGACGTGGGGCTCTGTCCCTCCCCCGTCGACGGCGCGCCGCGGTAGGCGGCCCACAGGGCGAGCACGGGGGCGGCGACGACGGTGGCGACGACCGTGGTCGTGATGGCGCGGCTGCGGAGCCGGCTGCGGCGCGCCACGCGGTCCTTGGGGTCGACGGGGAAGCCCCGGCGGTCGAAGCGCGGGGTGAGGTGCGCGGACCCCCGCTGCGTACGCGCGCTCACGGCGGCCAGCATGGCGGTGTGCGCCGCGGCCCGGGGGGCCTCGATGACGGGCAGCGCGGCCGATGACGCGGAGGTGCCGGGCCAGGGTTCGCCCGCGGTGGCCCGCTCGGCGGTGCGGCGGCAGTCGGCGCAGTCGTCGACGTGCCGGACCAGTTCGCGCCGCAGCGCGGTGCCCAGCAGCACCCGGGTGTCGCCCGCGAACCGTGCCACGACCGGACAGCGGCCCGACTCCACGACGGCCAGCGCGGTCCGGGTGCGCTCGACCTCGCAGGCGGCGCTGGACAACAGGGCGCGCGCCGCGTCGGCCTCCAGGCGGAGCACGGCCGCGACCTCGTGCGCGGAGAGGCCGTGGCGGACGGCCAGTTCGAGCGCTTCCCGCTGCTCGGCGGTGGTCCCGGCGGCCTCGGGCCAGGCGAGCCGGGCGAGCTCCGTGCGGCGGTGCTCGGCGGGCTCCCCGGACGCGCCGCCCGGTTCGGCGAGCCGGCGCAGACAGGCCCAGCGGGCGAGGGCGTAGAGCCAGGAGCGGCGCACGTCGTCACCGGCGGGGGCGCGGTCTGCGCGCCGCTCGGCGATCGCGAGGACCTCGCCGAGCGCGGCGGTCGCGCTGTCGTGCTCGCACAGCACGGACAGGCAGTACGTGAACAGGCCGTCGAGGTGGGGGTCGTACTGAAGAGGCGGCCGCTGAACGAGCGTTTCCTGGTCCGTACGGGCCGCGCGCGGCGCTCCGCGGCCTGCGCGGTGCGCGCCGGTGGCGTGCGTGGGGTGCTCGGGCCTCCTGGTCATCATCCCGGCGACGGTAGGCGCGTGGCGGGCCCTCGTCCTCGCTGCCGGCACAGGATTAACCCATTCGGGTGAGCTTCTCCCTCAAAAGGGGACGCCTCGTTGTCGCGGGGCGCCCCGTGGGCGGCAACGGACCCGTACCCGGGATGTCAGTGCCCACCGATACGGTGACCCACATGGCCACCCGCACCGCTCGATCCGCCAAGGACCGCCCCTCCTACAAATGCAAGGAATGCGGCTGGACCACCGCCAAGTGGCTCGGCCGCTGCCCCGAGTGCCAGGCGTGGGGCACCGTGGAGGAGCTCGGCGTGCCCGCGGTGCGGACGACCGCGCCCGGCCGGGTGACCTCGGCCGCGCTGCCGATCGCGCAGGTGGACGGCCGCCAGGCCACCGCCCGGAGCACGGGCGTCGACGAGCTGGACCGCGTCCTCGGCGGCGGCCTCGTGCCCGGTGCCGTCGTGCTGCTCGCGGGCGAGCCCGGCGTCGGCAAGTCGACCCTCCTGCTGGACGTGGCGGCCAAGGCCGCCTCCGAGGAGCACCGCACCCTCTATGTGACCGGTGAGGAGTCCGCGAGCCAGGTGCGGCTGCGCGCCGACCGGATCGGTGCGCTCTCCGACCACCTCTATCTGGCCGCCGAGACCGATCTGTCCGCCGTCCTCGGGCATCTCGACACCGTGAAGCCCTCGCTCCTGATCATGGACTCCGTCCAGACGGTGGCCTCACCGGAGATCGACGGCGCGCCGGGCGGCATGGCGCAGGTGCGCGAGGTGGCGGGCGCGCTGATCCGCGCGTCGAAGGAGCGCGGGATGTCCACGCTGCTGGTCGGCCACGTCACCAAGGACGGCGCGATCGCCGGGCCCCGGCTGCTGGAGCACCTGGTGGACGTGGTGCTGAGCTTCGAGGGCGACCGGCACGCCCGGCTGCGCCTGGTGCGCGGGGTGAAGAACCGCTACGGCGCGACCGACGAGGTCGGCTGCTTCGAGCTGCACGACGAGGGCATCACCGGCCTCGCGGACCCCAGCGGGCTGTTCCTGACCCGGCGCGCCGAGCCCGTGCCCGGCACATGTCTGACGGTGACGCTGGAGGGCCGCCGCCCGCTGGTCGCCGAGGTCCAGGCGCTGACGGTCGACTCGCAGATCCCCTCGCCCCGCCGCACGACGTCCGGTCTGGAGACCTCGCGGGTGTCGATGATGCTGGCCGTGCTGGAGCAGCGCGGGCGCATCAGCGCCCTCGGCAAGCGGGACATCTACAGCGCCACGGTGGGCGGGGTGAAGCTCTCCGAGCCGGCCGCCGACCTCGCCGTCGCGCTCGCGCTGGCCAGCGCGGCCAGCGACACCCCGCTGCCGAAGAACCTGGTGGCCATCGGCGAGGTGGGGCTGGCCGGCGAGGTCCGTCGCGTCACGGGAGTGCAGCGGCGGCTGGCCGAGGCGTACCGGCTGGGATTCACGCACGCGCTGGTGCCGGGCGACCCCGGCAAGATCCCGAGCGGGATGCGGGTGCTGGAGGTCGCGGACATAGGCGAGGCGCTTCGAGTGCTGCCCAAGCGGGTACCCCGGGAGAACCGGCGCAAAGCCGGGGCGGACGCCTCGTCGGAAGAGAGCCCTGTCTGAACCGGAGGAGAGCCCTCTTTAATAGGCTGGGCGCCGGAATACGCCAGTAGACTTTGCCCTGGTCTCGCCCGTACGTACGGACGGCAGGGCGGCCTGCGGCACCGTTGACCTTGCGACCGGAGGAGTGCAGTGGCAGCCAACGACCGGGCATCGGGCCCCGGCAAGGCCGGGGGATCCTCCGGTGCCGACGGTCTGATGCGCGCCTCGCTGAGCGCCGTCGCGCCCGGCACGGCCTTGCGCGACGGCCTTGAGCGCATTCTTCGCGGCAACACCGGCGGCCTGATCGTCCTGGGCATGGACAAGACCGTCGAGTCGATGTGTACGGGCGGTTTCGTCCTCGATGTGGAGTTCACGGCCACCCGGCTGCGCGAGCTCTGCAAGCTGGACGGCGCGCTGATCCTCGACAAGGACATCACCAAGATCGTGCGGGCGGGCGTCCAGCTCCTGCCGGACGCCTCCATCCCCACCGAGGAGACCGGCACCCGCCACCGCACCGCGCAGCGCGTCTCCATCCAGTGCGGCTTCCCCGTGGTCTCGGTCAGCCAGTCCATGCGGCTGATCGCGCTGTACGTGGGCGGGGAGCGGCGCGTGCTGGAGGAGTCCGGCGCGATCCTCTCCCGCGCCAACCAGGCGCTGGCCACCCTGGAGCGCTACAAGCTCCGTCTGGACGAGGTCGCCGGCACGCTCTCCGCCCTGGAGATCGAGGATCTGGTGACCGTCCGGGACGTCACCGCGGTCTCCCAGCGGCTGGAGATGGTCCGCCGGATCGCCACGGAGATCGCGGAGTACGTGGTCGAGCTGGGCACCGACGGCCGTCTCCTCTCCCTCCAGCTGGACGAGTTGATCGCCGGCGTCGAGCCGGAGCGCGACCTGGTCGTGCGCGACTACGTCCCCGAGCCGACCGCCAAGCGCACGCGTACGGTCCCCGAGGCACTGTCCGAGCTGGACTCCCTCACCCACGCCGAGCTCCTCGAACTGCCCATCGTGGCCCGCGCGCTGGGCTACAGCGGCTCGCCCGAGACGCTGGACTCGGCGGTCTCCCCGCGCGGCTACCGCCTGCTGGCGAAGGTGCCGAGGCTGCCGGGGGCGATCATCGAGCGGCTGGTCGACCACTTCGGCGGGCTCCAGAAGCTGCTCGCCGCGAGCGTCGACGATCTGCAGACCGTCGACGGCGTGGGCGAGGCCCGCGCCCGCTCGGTGCGCGAGGGGCTCTCGCGCCTGGCTGAGTCCTCGATCCTTGAGCGGTACGTCTGACGCGGCCGTGGGGCACCCGGGATCAGTTCACTCTGCCCCGGGGCTCCGCCCCGGACCCCGGTCCTCAATCGCCGGACGGGCTTGATTCTCCCGTCCGCGATCCGCCCGATGTCTAGCCCTTGTCGAGTGTGAACTCGAACTTCTCGGTGACCCCGGCCACCTTGACCTCCACCCGGTACGCACCCGCGCCAGCCGAGGAAGCGCCGGACGGCGTCGCACAGAGCGGAGCACTCCGCTTGCGGTCCCACTCCAGCGTCCGCTTCGTCTCGCCCGAGCCGGGCAGCTCGATCAGCACGGCGCCCTTGCCCCGGGGGCAGTCGTCGGAGGACCAGACGTGGTCGTCGCCACCGGCTTCGGTGATCTTCAGGAAAGCGGCCGTCGACCCGAAGTCGACCTTGCACGCCGAGCCGCCGGAGTTCTTCACCACGATCTCGAACTTCGGCTTCTCACCGGGCCCGTAGGAGTCCTTGACGCTGCGCACCGCCAGGCTCACGGATCCTGACGTGCAGTCGGGCAGCGAGGAGCTCGCCGGGACGGCCTTGCCGTCGCCCGTGCCCAGGGCCCCGTTGCCGCCACCGGAGCCACCGGAACCGCCGGTTCCGGAGCCGCCCGTGCCGCCGCCGGAACCTCCGGAGCCGCTGACGTCGCCGTGGTCGTTCGCGACGCCACCGCTGCCGCCCGCGCCCGAGTCGCCCCGGCCGCCCGGCCGTTGGCTGTAATACGTGCCCGACGGAACCGGGCCGGGCGTGATGGTCGTGTCCGACGGGCCCTTTCCGTCCGAGGAGCCCTTGCTCTGGTCCTTGCCGGAGCCCCCGTCACCCCCGAGGGTGAGCATCCACAGCCCCAGCAGTACGAGAAGGCCGAGCAGGCCAAGCGCAACTGCCCTCCGCCGCCAATAGATGGAGGAGGGAAGCGGCCCGATCGGATTGCGCAGTGATCCCACGCGAAGACTCTACGAGAGATCGGGCAGGGCACCAGCCAATACCCGCCGGGCGGGTGCTTACTTTTCCCATCATCTGCCCGCGTGACGAGGGCATTCCGTTGTCGATACCTGACGAAAGTCAGATGCGCCGCATGCCGATCGCCCGATGTGGTGCGGGGGTGACATTCCGTACGCTCCATTGATCATGGACGACGATCTCTACCGTGACATCACCGATTACGCGCACTCCACCCCGGGCTGGGTGCACACCCTCGCGGAAGTCGGCACCCAGGCCGGACTGTTGCTGCTGATGGCCGTGGCCGTCGTGGTCTGGTGGCTGGCCCGGCGGCGCGGCGCGCGCGAGGTCGCGCTCACGCTCCTGGTGCCGGTCGGCACGGCCGTGGCGTACGGGATCAGCGAGATCGTGAAGGCCCTGGTCGACGAGGTGCGGCCGTGCCGTGCGGTGGCGCACGCGGTCACCTCGATCGCCGCGTGCCCGGCGCGGACCGACTACTCGTTCCCCAGCAACCACGCCACGCTGGCCGCCGCCCTCGCGACCGGCATCATCCTGGCGCGCCCCGTCGCGGCGTGGCTGGTGGTGCCCATGGCGCTGCTGGTGGCGTTCTCCCGCGTCTTCCTCGGCGTGCACTACCCGCACGACGTGGCCGCGGGCCTGCTGCTCGGGGCCATCGTCGCGCTGCTGGCGGCCCGGCTGCTCGTACGCCCCGGCACCCGGCTGGTGGAGCGGTGGAGCGGCGGCCGGTGGAGCGTACTCGTCAAGGCATGACGGCGGTTCACACGATGGGGTGGTGAGTCCACTCCGTCTTGTGCCCGAAGCCCTGGCCGTTGTCGACAAGCCTCAGCCATTCGGGGCGCAGCTCCCACAGATCGGTGCGCTCCATCGCCTGCCGGAGCTTCTCGTTCCGGTCCACGTAGGGGTGGCGCGTGCCGTACGTACGCCACCCGGCCTCACGGTCCGGGCCCTCCAGGCGGCGGCACACGCCCCGGCCTTGAAGGCCCGTCAGGGCGGTCCACACCTGGCCGTCGCGCTGCACGGTGAAGGCGACGGGCCCCCCGTCGAGGAGAGCGCGTCCGTGGCGGGTGGTGACCGAGGTGACGAAGAGGAGAGCGGGGCCGCCGTCGGCGGTCTCCCCTCTCGCGTAGAGGACGGCGCACGCCTGTGGGCCGTCCTCGTCGGCGTAGGCCAGGGTCATGGTCGTGTGCGCGTCGAGGGCCGCCCGGATCTCGCCCGGGGGCCGTTGCTCCGTCTCGCTCATGATCCCCATTCCACCCCGGTCAGTCGCCGGTGACCAGTCCGGCCTCGTACGCGATGATCGCGGCCTGCACCCGGTTGCCGACCTCCAGCCGGTCGAGGACCGCGCTCACATAGCCCTTGACCGTGCCCTCCACGAGGTGCAGCCGCCGGGCGATCCCGGCGTTGGAGAGCCCCTCCCCCAGCAGGGCGAGCACCTCGCGCTCGCGGGCCGTCAGCCCGGCGGTGCGGGCGCGCGCGGCGGTGCCGCGCGTCATCCGCTCGCCGCCCAGCTCGGCGATGACGTGCCGGGCGACCTTGGGGGAGAGATAGGCGCCGCCGTCGGCCACCGCGCGCACGCCGGCCATCAGCTCGTACGGGTCGCCGGACTTGAGGAGGAAGCCGGTGGCGCCGCCGCCGAGGGCGCGGGAGATGTAGGCGTCCTCGGAGAAGGTGGTGAGGATGGCGACGGCCGTGCCGGGTGTGGTGCGGCGGATCTCCTCGCACGCGGCGAGGCCGTCCAGCCGGGGCATCCGGATGTCCAGCAGGGCGACGTCGGGGCGGTGCGCCTGCGCCGCCTCCACCGCCTCCCGGCCGTCGGCCGCCTCGGCGACCACCTCGATGCCCGGGTCCGCACTGAGAATGGCCCGCACGCCCGCCCGGATCATCGCCTCGTCGTCCGCGAGCAGCACCCTGATGGCCTCGCCTGTCACCGCACCCACTCCTTCTCCTCCTGTTCCACGACCTCGGCCGTGCCGACCCGCGGGATGCGGCTCTTCGCCACCAGCCGGCCGTCCTGGAAGCAGAGCCGGAAGTGGTCGACGCTGACGAAGAGCTCGCCGCTGGCCCGGTAGTAGCGGCACTGCGCCCCGGCGGGCGGCGGTGCGACGGTCCGCTTGACCGGCGGGTCGGCGACGCGCCGGTCGGGCAGTACGGGCGCGACCGCGTCGTACGGCGCGCCGACGCGCAGCGCGGCGTAGTCGGCGGGCTTCAGCACGGAGTGCGCCTTGATGTAGGCGTACCACCCGAAGGCGGCCGCGACGAAAACGGCGGCGCAGCCTCCGACGACGGCGAACGGCACGACGATGCGCCGCCGTGACACGCGCCGCGCACGGGCGAAGGCGTCGAGGTCCCCGGCCGCCGAGGCGGCGGTGAGGGCCTCGGCCTCGCCGGTGTGCCGTGGTTCCGCCTCCCCGGCGGGCGCGGGAGGCGTGTGGGGCAGGTGTGCCGAGACGCGGAAGCCGCCGTCGTACGGGCCGGCGGAGAAGGTGCCGCCGGCCAGCGCGGCGCGTTCGCGCAGCCCGAGCAGTCCGGTGCCGGAGCCGCCGGAGGCGGAGGGGTGCGCGGTGGGTGCCGGTCCGTTGACGACGGTGACGGCCGTCCCGTCCGCGCCGTGCTCGACGGTCACGGTGACGTCCGCGCCGGGGGCGTGCTTGGCGGCGTTCGTCAGGGCTTCCTGTACGACGCGGTGGGCGGCGCGCTCGATCATGACGGGGACGGCGGGGGTGCCCGTCCGGGGAGCGGGGTGCAGACGCACGCTCATCCCCGAGGCCGCAGCCCGCTGCACCAGGGCCGGAATGGTTTCGTCCGCCGGGGTCAGCGGGGGCACCGGTGCCGCCTGGGTCGTCGTGGGGTCGCGGAGGATGCCGATGATGTCGCGGAGGCGGTCGGTCGCGTCCGCCGCCGCCCCGCGCAGGTCCGCGGCGGCCGCGCGCTGTTCCGCGTCGAGGCCCGGCGCCACCTGGAGGGCGCCCGCACGCAGCGCGATCAGGCTCAGCTCGTGGCCCAGGGAGTCGTGCATGTCCTGGGCGATGCGGGCGCGCTCGCGCAGCCGGGCGCGGTCGGCGACGATCACCTGCTCGCGCTCCAGCTGCGCCGCGCGGCTCCACCCGGCCGCGACCAGCTCGCGGTCCTGGCGGCGGTAGCGGCCGATCAGCCAGGGGAAGACCGCCCCGAACAGCAGCGTGCCGGTCAGGACCAGCCATTCGATGACGGGGTCGAAGCCCCGTCCCACGACCAGCAGCGTGCCCGCCGCGGCGGTCGCCGCGAACGCGTACAGCGCCGGGCGGGCCCCGGCCGAGCGGCGGCCGAGCAGAAAGGCGAGGACGGCGAGCGCGGGCCCGTACGAGAGCGTGAAGAGCGACGGCGAGGTCGCGAGGCCCAGCCCCGCGGCCAGCAGCACCCCGAGCACCGGACGCGTACGGGACGCCACGACGGCGACGGCGAGGACGGCGGCGCCGCCCAGCGACTGCCACCAGGGCCGCGGCGTGTTCAGCCCGAGCCAGGCCGCGGCGAAACCGGGCGCCACCAGCGCCACCCAGAGCAGGGTGTCCGGAAGCACCGTGGTCAGGGCGGGTCTACGGCTCACCGCTCGAACGTACCGGTGCGGAGGTCCCGCGCGCCCCTGCCGAAAGTCACATGCTCCGGGGGCGCGCTACGTGAGCGGCAGCCGGTACAGGCCGTCGGGCAGCGGTTCCACCAGGCCGTCCGCGACCAGGCCGTCGAGCGCGCGGGCCCGCTGGACCGGCTCGTCCCAGACCGCGTCCAGGGTCCGCTGCGGTACGGGCTCCAGGGCCTCGCGGAGAACGGCCAGGAGCTTGCCCCGGACCTGGCGGTCCGTGCCCGCGTAGGTCTGGCCGCGGCGCGGCGGGCCGTCGTGCGCAGGCGAGCCGGCCGCCCGCCAGGCACACCGGGCGGCGATCGGGCAACGGGCGCAGTCGGGGGTGCGTGCCGTGCAGACGAGCGCCCCCAGCTCCATCGTCGCCGCCGCCCAGCGCGCGGCCACCGGCTCGCTGTGCGGCAGCAGCTCGCGGGCCAGCTTCCGCTCGGCGGCGGTGGTGGCGTTCGGCGGGTACTGCGCGCCGCTCACGGCGCGCGCGAAGACCCGGCGGACGTTGGTGTCCAGGACCGCGTGCCGCTGCCCGTACGCGAACGAGGCGACCGCCGCCGCGGTGTACTCGCCGACGCCCGGCAGCGCCAGCAGCTCGGCGTGGTCGCTCGGCACCTCGCCGCCGTGCAGCTCGGTGATCGCCGAGGCCGCGGCGTGCAGCCGCAGCGCGCGCCGCGGGTAGCCGAGCCGGCCCCAGGCCCGTACGGCCTCGCCGGGCGGCTCCGCCGCGAGGTCGGCGGGGCGCGGCCAGCGGGCGAGCCACTGCTCGTACACCGGCAGCACCCGGCTGACCGGCGTCTGCTGGAGCATGAACTCGCTGACCATCACGCCCCAGGGGCCCGCTTCCGGGCGGCGCCAGGGCAGGTCGCGGGCGTGCGTCTCGAACCACGCGATCACGGGGGTGTGGAGGGACGCGTCGGCGGGTGTGGGTGCGGCAGTCATCACCACGATCCTGGCACGGCCGGGCGTCACAGCAACAAAGCAAAGGCGCACAGCCCCCTTTGCGCCCCATTTCTTCGGCTTTCCCTCATCGCTGTTACACAACCTATGGACAGCTGTGCACCAGCCGCAGGGCTGCTGCACATCGCGCCGCAACAGCTCCTCCGTAGCGTCCTACTCGTGCTGGAGGACCACCAGCGTGACGCGGGGAATGCAAGCGGAATGGAGGCTGCAAGATGGCCAGCAGCGGCAGCAAGGTTCTGGACTTCGAAGAGTACGTGCGCAACCGTCAGGACGCCCTCCTGCGCAGCGCCCGCCGTCTCGTTCCGGACCCCATCGACGCGCAGGACCTCCTCCAGACCGCCCTGGTGCGTACGTACGGCCGCTGGGAAGGCATAGCGGACAAGTCGCTTGCCGACGCCTACCTCCGCCGTGTCATGATCAACACTCGTACGGAGTGGTGGCGCGCCCGCAAGCTCGACGAGGTGCCCACCGAGCAGCTCCCCGACGCCTGCGTCGAGGACGGCACCGAGCAGCACGCCGACCGCGCCCTGCTGATGGACATCCTCGGAGTCCTGGCCCCCAAGCAGCGCAGCGTCGTCGTGTTGCGACACTGGGAGCAGATGAGCACCGAGGAGACCGCGGAGGCGCTCGGCATGTCGACCGGCACGGTCAAGAGCACGCTGCACCGGGCGCTGGCCCGGCTCCGTCAGGAGCTGGAGAGCCGTGACCTGGACTTCCACGCCCTTGAGCGCAACGAGCGGGGGCAGGAACGGTGCGCAGCCTGAAAAAGGCGGCTCCCACCAAGCCGGCACTGATCACCGGCGGCACGGTCGCAGCACTGGCCGCAGCCGCCGGTCTTCTGCTTGCCGGATGCGAGGCGGGCAGTGAGGGCGTGCGCAAGGAGGGCACCGCGCAGACCCAGTCCGCGGCGAAGCCCACCCGGATGCCCGCGGCGTCGGCGGTCCCCACCCAGGGGAAGATAGACGCCATAAAGCTGATCAAGAGCGACCCCAAGGTCAGCGATCAGGTCAAGAAGAACCTCAAGCCCTGCGAGAAGAACCAGTACCCCGTCGACGTGATCTACGGGCAGGTCACCGAGGGCTCCCGCAACGACGTGGTCGTCAACGTCCTGACCTGTGGGGATTCCCTGGGGGTCGCTTCGTATGTGTACCGTGCCAAGGGCGACTCGTACGAGAATGTGTTCACGGCCGAGCAGCCGCCCGTCTATGCCGAGATAGACCGCCGCGACCTGCGGGTCACCAAGCAGGTCTACGGCCCTGGCGACGCGGCGTGCTGCGCGTCGGGCGAGGACGTCATGACGTACCACTGGTCGGGGAACGAGTTCCGCGAGGCCAGTCGCACGCACACCGACTTCAGCAAGGTCGGCGGCAACAACGACAAGGGTGAACTCCCGAGCGTGGGAACGGAGGGCTGAGAGCAGCGTGGCCGATACGCATGTGCTCTTCGTCGAGGACGACGACGTCATCCGCGAGGCGACCCAGCTGGCGCTGGAGCGCGACGGCTTCGAGGTGACCGCCGTGCCCGACGGGCTGCTGGGGCTGGAGCGCTTCCGCGCCCGCAGGCCCGACATCGCCCTGCTCGACGTCATGGTGCCGGGGCTGGACGGGGTGAGCCTGTGCCGCCGGATCCGTGACGAGTCGACCGTCCCCGTGATCATGCTGTCGGCGCGCGCGGACTCCATCGACGTCGTGCTGGGCCTGGAGGCCGGGGCCGACGACTATGTGACCAAGCCCTTCGACGGTGCCGTGCTCGTCGCCCGGATACGGGCCGTGCTGCGGCGCTTCGGGCACGCCGGCGGCGGCGGCGCGGCCGACGACCCCGAGCCGCTCGAGGGCGGTGTGCTGCGCTTCGGCGACCTGGAGGTCGACACGGAGGGCATGGAGGTGCGCAAGGCCGGCGAGCCCGTGGCCCTGACCCCGACGGAGATGCGGCTGCTGCTGGAGTTCTCCGCGGCGCCGGGCACCGTGCTCTCCCGCGACCGGCTCCTGGAGCGGGTCTGGGACTACGGCTGGGGCGGCGACACCCGCGTCGTCGACGTCCATGTGCAGCGGCTCAGGGGCAAGATCGGCCAGGACCGCATCGAGACGGTCCGTGGCTTCGGCTACAAACTCAGAGGCTGACCTCCCGATGGTGAACCACCGGGGTCTCCCGTGGTGAAGCTGGCCCTGCGAACCGGTCTTCGCTGGAAGGTCAGCCTCGCCATCGCCGGTGTCAGCGCGCTGGTGGCCGTCGCGCTGAGCCTGGTCGTGCACAACGCGGCGCGGCTGTCCATGCTCGACAACGCCCGTGACGTGATGGACTCGCGGGTCCAGATCGCCCAGGGCTACTACGAGAGCACCCACCGGCTGATGCTCCACGCGAAGCTGGACGACCCGGCGCTCCCCAAGCAGCTCAAGGACGCCGCGGCCGTGGGCCTGCGTGCCACCTATCTCCAGGACTCCGGCGGCAAGGGCACCCCCGAGGTGTGGGCCTCCACCCCGCTGCGGAACGGCAAGATCCTCTCGATCCACACCCGCTTCCAGGACCGCTTCTCGATCCTCGACGCCCTCGACCGGGCGCTGATCATCGGCTCGGTCGCGGTGGTTCTGGGCGGCTGCGCCCTGGGCATCCTCATCGGGGGCCAGCTCTCACGGCGGCTGCGGAAGGCCGCCACCGCCGCCCGCAAGCTCGCCGACGGGGACGCCGAGGTGCGGGTCCGCGACGCCATCGGGGGGCGGGTGCGGGACGAGACCGACGACCTGGCGCGCGCGGTCGACGGCATGGCCGAGGCGCTCCAGCACCGGCTGGAGGCCGAGCGGCGGGTCACCGCGGACATCGCCCACGAGCTGCGCACCCCCGTCACCGGTCTGCTCACCGCCGCCGAACTGCTGCCGCCCGGCCGCCCCACCGAGCTCGTCAGGGACCGCGCCCAGGCCATGCGCACCCTGGTCGAGGACGTCCTGGAGGTCGCCCGGCTGGACGGCTTCGCGGAGCGCGCCGAGATGCAGGACATCCGGCTCGGCGAGTTCGTGCTGCGCAGGGTCCGGATCGCCGAGCCCCAGGCGCAGGTCAAGGTCGTGCGCGACGCCTATGTCTCCACCGACCCGCGCCGGCTGGAGCGCATCCTCGGCAATCTGCTGGCCAATGCCGCCAAGCACGGCAAGGGGCCCTTCGAGGTGACCGTGGAGGGCCGGGTGCTGCGCGTGCGGGACCACGGGCCGGGCTTCCCCGAGGAGCTGCTGAAGGAGGGCCCGAGCCGCTTCCGCACCGGCAGCTCGGACCGCGCGGGCAAGGGCCACGGCCTGGGCCTGACCATCGCCGCGGGCCAGGCACGGGTGCTCGGGGCGCGGCTGACCTTCCGCAACGCGGACCCGGAGGCGGAGGAGGGGCGCGGGGCGATCGCCGTGCTCTGGCTGCCGGAGTCCGCCCCGACGAGCACGGGCAGCTTCCCGATCATCCAGGTGCCGGACTGAGGGCTGCTCCGGGCTCCGGCGGTGACGTCAGAGGTTCTCGCCGTGGGCGCTCAGGAAGGCGCGGGGCTCGACGGCGGTGCCGTAGTCCGGGGTCGTACGGATCTCGAAGTGCAGGTGGGGGCCGGAGGAGTTGCCGGTGGAGCCGGACAGGCCGATCTCCTGGCCGGTCGTGACCGCCTGGCCGACGCGCACCTCGACCTGCGACAGGTGGGCGTACTGCGAGTAGGTGTTGTCGTCGTGCTTGATCACGATGGCGTTGCCGTACGCCGGGCCGTCGCCGCCGCCGTTGGGGCCCGCCTTCACGACCGTGCCGCCGTGCACGGCCTTCACGGACGTGCCGCTGTCGACGACCAGGTCCTGGCCGCTGTGCTTGTTGGCCCACATGTTGCCGGAGATGCCGAAGGGCTGGCCGATCCGGTAGCCGTCGACGGGCGCGACCCAGGCGTCAGCGCGCTTGCGCGAGGCCTCGGCGGCCTTGCGGGCGTCCGCGGCGCGCTTGTCGGCCTCCTGCTTGGCATGGGTCCGGTCGGCCTGCTCCTTGGCGGCGGCCTTCAGCTGGGTCTCGGCCTGCGCGTGCAGCGCGCCGCCCAGCGCCACCACGGACGCGAACGCCGGGACCTGCTCCTGGGCGGTGGAGGTGTCCGCCGCGAGCGCCACACCGGTTCCGAGAGCGAGCGAGGCGCCGAGCCCGGCGGCCAGGACGGCGGCGCGGGAGCGCAGGGCAGACGTGCTCGCATTACGGAAAGTGGTGTGCTTCGACATGAAGAAATACCTCCAGGCATGAATGGGTCCCGGTTGCGGACCGGGATCGCCATACCTTGGTAACCCGCAATTTCCGGTCCGCCAAGGGCGCCCTCTACTAGCGGATTTCGTATCCGTCGCGAAGGCATTTGGTCCCTACCCCCGGGCCTCTCCGGGCAAAATCACGCTTTTGTGGTGCCTGGCCGACCGCTAATGCGGGTAGTAGCCGGAATTCGCCCTGTGCGGCTTGTCACCGCCCCGGGACTTTCGGCCTTCGCCGTTCCGGGACCAAGGCCCGCGTCCCGGCGGTACGCTCTCGGACGGCAGCTGACGACGGGCCGCACACGCCGGGGGGCACCGCGATGGGCAGGGATCCGCACCACTCCGAGATCGAGGGCATCGAGCTGGCGGACGCCGTCCAGGCGGTCCGCGACGGCCTCACCACGGCCGCGGCGCGCGGCGCGGGCCAGGACGTCGTGTTCGACGTCGGACCGATCGCCATGGAATTCAGCGTGGAGATCCGCAGGGACCTCCAGGGCTCGGGCGGCGTGAAGGCCTGGGTCGTCAGCCTGGACACGGAGGCGTCCCGGGGTTCGACGCGCACCCACCGGGTCTCTTTCACGCTCACGCCGAAGGACGCCCGTACGGGCGGGAGCCTGCGCGTGGGCAACGAGCGCCCGGGCGGCCTGTCCCGGTTCGGCCCCGCGGGGCCATGACCGTCAATTCCGGTAATTGAAATTCACCGGAAGAGCTGAAAAAGGGTGGGCCCCGGAACCGTACGGTTCCGGGGCCCACCCTTTTTCAGCTGTGCCCAGGGCGCCTTATGCGTCCTTGGAGAGGTTCGGGCCCGCGCCACCTGCCGCGGACTCGATCGGCGGGGTGTCCGGCAGAGCCGACTTCTCCTCGCCGCGGAAGGTGAACTTCTTCTCCTCACCCTCGCCCTCGGTGCCGACGACCACGATGTGGCCGGGGCGGAGCTCACCGAAGAGGATCTTCTCCGAGAGGATGTCCTCGATCTCGCGCTGGATCGTGCGGCGCAGCGGGCGGGCGCCCAGGATCGGGTCGTAGCCCTTCTTCGCCAGCAGCGACTTGGCCTCCGAGCTGAGCTCGATGCCCATGTCGCGGTCCTTGAGCCGCTCATCCACCTTGGCGACCATGAGGTCGACGATCTGGATGATGTCTTCCTCGGTGAGCTGGTGGAAGACGACCGTGTCGTCGACGCGGTTGAGGAACTCGGGCCGGAAGTGCTGCTTCAGCTCTTCGTTGACCTTCGCCTTCATCCGCTCGTACCCGGTCTTGACATCGCCCTGGGCGGCGAAGCCCAGGTTGAAGCCCTTGGAGATGTCCCGGGTACCAAGGTTGGTCGTCATGATGATGACGGTGTTCTTGAAATCGACCACGCGGCCCTGGGAGTCGGTCAGGCGACCGTCCTCCAGGATCTGGAGCAGCGAGTTGAAGATATCCGGGTGGGCCTTCTCGACCTCGTCGAAGAGAACCACGGAGAACGGCTTGCGGCGCACCTTCTCGGTGAGCTGGCCGCCCTCTTCGTAACCGACATATCCGGGCGGGGATCCGAAGAGCCGGGAGACGGTGTGCTTCTCGCTGAACTCCGACATGTCGAGGGAGATCAGCGCGTCCTCGTCACCGAAGAGGAATTCGGCGAGCGTCTTGGACAGCTCCGTCTTACCGACACCGGACGGACCCGCGAAGATGAACGAGCCGCCGGGGCGCTTCGGGTCCTTGAGGCCCGCACGCGTGCGCCGGATGGCCTGGGAGAGCGCCTTGATGGCGTCCTTCTGGCCGATGACGCGCTTGTGCAGCTCGTCCTCCATGCGCAGCAGGCGGGAGGACTCCTCCTCCGTGAGCTTGAAGACCGGGATACCGGTGGCCGTGGCCAGGACCTCGGCGATCAGCTCGTCGTCGACCTCGGCGACGACGTCCATGTCGCCGGCCTTCCACTCCTTCTCCCGCTTGGTCTTCGCGGCGAGGAGCTGCTTCTCCTTGTCACGCAGGGAGGCGGCCTTCTCGAAGTCCTGCGAGTCGATCGCGGACTCCTTGTCCCGGCGGACGTCGGCGATCTTCTCGTCGAACTCGCGGAGGTCCGGCGGCGCGGTCATCCGGCGGATGCGCATCCGGGATCCGGCCTCGTCGATCAGGTCGATCGCCTTGTCCGGCAGGAAGCGGTCGGAGATGTAGCGGTCGGCCAGCTGGGCCGCGGCCACCAGGGCGGAGTCGGTGATGGAGACGCGGTGATGCGCCTCGTACCGGTCGCGCAGACCCTTGAGGATCTCGATGGTGTGCGGCAGCGACGGCTCCGCGACCTGGATGGGCTGGAAGCGGCGCTCGAGGGCGGCGTCCTTCTCCAGGTGCTTGCGGTACTCGTCGAGCGTGGTGGCGCCGATGGTCTGGAGCTCACCGCGGGCCAGCATCGGCTTGAGGATGCTGGCGGCGTCGATCGCGCCCTCGGCGGCGCCCGCACCCACGAGGGTGTGGAGCTCGTCGATGAACAGGATGATGTCGCCGCGGGTGCGGATCTCCTTGAGGACCTTCTTCAGGCGCTCCTCGAAGTCACCGCGGTAGCGGGAGCCGGCGACCAGGGCGCCGAGGTCGAGGGTGTAGAGGTGCTTGTCCTTGAGGGTCTCGGGCACCTCGCCCTTGACGATGGCCTGGGCCAGGCCCTCGACGACCGCCGTCTTGCCGACGCCGGGCTCGCCGATGAGCACCGGGTTGTTCTTCGTACGGCGGGAGAGCACCTGCATGACCCGCTCGATCTCCTTCTCGCGCCCGATGACCGGGTCGAGCTTGGATTCGCGCGCCGCCTGCGTCAGGTTGCGGCCGAACTGGTCCAGGACGAGCGAGGTCGAGGGCGTGCCCTCGGCCGGGCCGCCGGCGGTGGCGGCCTCCTTGCCCTGGTAGCCGGAGAGCAGCTGGATGACCTGCTGCCGGACCCGGTTCAGATCGGCGCCCAGCTTGACCAGGACCTGGGCGGCGACGCCCTCGCCCTCGCGGATCAGGCCGAGCAGGATGTGCTCCGTACCGATGTAGTTGTGGCCGAGCTGAAGGGCCTCGCGGAGCGACAGCTCCAGGACCTTCTTGGCACGGGGAGTGAAGGGGATGTGCCCGGACGGGGCCTGCTGCCCCTGCCCGATGATCTCCTCCACCTGCTGGCGGACCGCCTCGAGCGAAATCCCGAGGCTCTCCAGGGCCTTAGCGGCGACACCCTCACCCTCATGGATCAGGCCCAGGAGGATGTGCTCGGTGCCGATGTAGTTGTGGTTGAGCATCCGGGCTTCTTCCTGAGCCAGGACGACAACCCGCCGCGCGCGGTCGGTGAACCTCTCGAACATCGTTAATCGCTCCTCAGAGCGGTCAGGCAGTTAGGGGTCGGTCCCCTCCCTGTCCTTCCGCATGCTAGTCCCGCGGGACGGGACAGCTCATTCCAACTGCCGACATCCGTCCGGATCACCCCCGCGTCGGCGGGGAAACCTGCTGCCGAACAGCCGACAACTCCTCCAACCCGATGGTGGGAGACGATGTTCCCGCAGGCCAGGCATATACGCTCACCACCACTACGCCCATGGCGAACGCACCCCTGGCCCGACACGCCCGCTCGGCACCCCACCACCGCCCCCGGTGGTGCGCTCCGACGCTGCTGTACCGCCTCTTTCCCACTGGGAATGTCTTACCCGTAAGCACCGGCGGTCCATGCGGCGCGGCCCCCGCCCCTCAGCTACGGGCGAACAACCTCGCGCCTTCCGGAGCCTCCGTGCGCCCCTTGCCCCTTATACGGAGCGTGCCCAACTACCAACCCTGCGTAACCTCTTGGGCGCTTCTCAGTTGCACCGCGTATGACCGTTGCCCTCCCGCGCCCCTGCGGCCCCGCATCTCCATGGTGCCAGGCACGCCACTGGTACGAGCACGAGCTGAACTGGCCGACCACCGGCGAGGAACCCCTGGAGCTGGTGACCGGGGTGCGCTTCGACGTCCTGGACGTGCCGCTGGACGCCGGGCGCGCGGTGCTCGCCCGGGTGCGGACCGGGCCCGTCGCGCTCGACGAGCGAGCGCGGAGGCTGCGGTTCCTGATCGCCGCCGGCAGCGCGGACGAGCTGCCGGGGCTGCTCGACTGGCTGGAGTGGGGCGGGGTGGCCCTGGATCTGACCGCCCTGGGGTCGGGCGGCCGGGTGGTCGCACCTGTGCCCGCCGGCGAGGGCCGCGGGCACCTCGTGGCGCTCGGCACGGGGAAGGCCGTGTGGGTACGACCTCCCGAGCCGGGGTGCGAGGTGGAGCCGACGCTGCCGGTGACCGGCCTCGGGGGCGATGGGGGCGCCCCCGATCTCGTACGGCTCGTGAGCGCGGCGGCGACGGAGTGCCACCGTGCCCGGTTGCTGCGCGCCGGGGACGCGCGCACGCGTCAGCCGACGGCAGATCAGCCGTTGGCCTTCTCGTACGCCTCACGGATGTCGGCGGGGACGCGGCCGCGGTCGTTGACGCTGTAGCCGTTCTTCTTGGCCCAGGCGCGGATCTTCGCGGTGTCGGGGCTGCCACCGGTGGCGGCGCGGGCCTTGCCACGGCCACCCGCGGTGCGGCCGCCGGTGCGACGGGCGGACTTCACGTAGTCCGCGAGCGCCTCGCGCAGCTTGTCCGCATTGGTAGCGGTGAGGTCGATCTCGTAGGACTTGCCGTCGAGCGCGAACGTCACGGTCTCGTCCGCCTCGCCACCGTCGAGGTCATCAACAAGAAGGACCTGAACCTTCTGTGCCACGGGGAATCCTTTCAGTGGAAAATGGGATTACGGAGGAATAGCAAACCGCCTTTCTCTGAAAAACACAAACCCCCCGGGAAGGTTCAGCCCGCCTTCCGCGTGGGAACGATGCCTTCCGGAGGTCTGGGATAGGGGCGCGATTCGGACATAGGGACCGCGATCACAGATGCAGAAGCATCCGGCTGTTGCCAAGGGTGTTCGGCTTCACCCGTTCGAGACCCAGGAACTCGGCAACGCCCTCGTCATAGGACCGCAGCAGCTCGCTGTAGACATCCCCGTCGACCGGCGTCTCGCCGATCTCCACGAAGCCGTGCTTCACGAAGAAGTCCACTTCGAAGGTGAGGCAGAAAATGCGCCGGACGCCGAGCCAGCGTGCCGTCTGGAGCAGCTTGCCCAGTACCGCGTGGCCGACTCCGGCGCCCTTGACGGCCGGGTCCACCGCGAGAGTGCGCACCTCCGCGAGGTCTTCCCACATCACGTGGAGTGCGCCGCAGCCGACGACCTCGCCGTCGGCGTCCCGCTCGGCCACCCAGAACTCCTGGATGTCCTCGTAAAGCGTGACCGTGGCTTTGTCGAGCAGGATCCGCTCACGAACGTACGTGTTGATGAGGCGGCGCACCGCCGGGACATCACTGGTCCGGGCGCGGCGGACGGTGACGACTTTTGATTGTGCGGGCATGCCCGGACGCTATCGCTCGGGAGCCCCGGCGCTGTCGGCGGGCCCGTCGAGTTGGACGATGTGGATGGCGTCGCGCAGGGCTTCGCGTTGTTCGGCCGACATCATCCCGAAGAAGGCGACGAGTGCGGCCGCCGGGTTGTCACTGACGGACCACGCTTCGTTCATCAGTGCGGCCGAGTAGGCGGCCCTGTTGGAGACCGCCTCATATCGATAGGCGCGGCCTTCCGCTTCCCGCCGGACCCAGCCCTTCTGATACAGGTTGTCCATTACGGTCATGACCGTGGTGTAGGCGATCGACCGTTCCTGCTGAAGGTCTTCCAGCACTTCTCGAACAGTGACCGGTCGGTTCCAGTCCCACACGCGCGTCATCACGGCGTCTTCCAGATCACCCAGGCGTCGAACCACACGCGAATAATAGTGGGAGATGTCTAGAATGCCGGTTTATCCGGGCAGGAAAAAGGGCGCACGGCCGAGAAATGCGGTCTCGGACCGTACGCCCTGAGGACGCGGTACGCCCAAACGGCAGACCCGCCCTTCGGCGGGAAGTCGGGGGCGCCGCCCTAGGAGGCCTGGTCGGCACTCCCGGCGCGGGCCAGGGCGGCGTCGACGATGGCGTCTTCCTTCGCCTTGTTCTCGCCACCTTGGCTCTTGACGATCGTCACGATCAGCGCGATGAATGCGACCGCCATCACCACGGGCGGGACCAGCGCTGCGACATAGTCCATGGCCGTCGGCTCCTTCTGGTTCTGGATTCTGCGATTGCCTGAGCGACCCGTCCAGATTACGCGCGCATCAGGCCGGCCGGACCCGGGGGTCGGCAACCTCGGACCCCGACGGCGGGGGAACCTTGCGCCGCGGGGGAAAGACCTCGCCGGGGGTGGGAATGGGGCGCTCGGGCCGCGGCGACTTCGGCGCGGGCGCCGACGGGGCGGGTTTCTGCTCGGGCTTGGGTGCCGGCTTCGGGTCGGGGCGAGCCTCCGGTGCCGCGATCGCCGTCGCCCCGGCCGCCCGGCCGCCCGCGAGGGCGAGCAGCCGCGCACGCGGCTCCGGCCGGGACATGGGCACCCCGCCGGTGACCGAGCGGTCGGCCAGCCGTGCCCGTACGCCGAGCTCCGCGAGGTGCTCGCAGCGGTGCAGCAGCGCGCGGCGGCGGTCCGCCTCGGCACCCCCGGACGGCCCCGCGCAGAGCGTGCGCAGCGCCTTGAGGTCCTCGGCACGGGGCTGGTAGCCCGCCGAGAGGGCGTTCTGGAGCCGTTCGGTGTAGCCGGCGGCGGTCCCGGGCAGGGCGGCGCGGTAGCGGATGAGGTCGGCGAGGAGGAAGGCGCGCAGCCGGCCACCCTCGTGGGCCGCCTCGTCCACGGACTCCGCGAGCCGGAGGCACTCGCGCACCTCTTCGTCCCGCTCGGGGCCGGGGCTCCTGGGCACGGACTGGGGGTCGAGGGCGATGGCGAGGGCTCGGCGCAGCACGCGCAGTTCGTCCGCGCTGAACGCCATGCCGCCGCGTGTTCCATAAGGCGTGGGCATGCGCCGACTTTAAGTGCTAAGCGGACAAAATTGTCCGATCGGTGCATTTCGGGCGTGGCATGAGTGTTTGATCGCGGCTCGTCGCCAGGTACGGCTTCCGCTCCTGCGGGCCGTCCTCCGTCGGCCCCGTCAGCGCTGGCGGCGGCGGGACGCGCCCAGGGCTATCGCTCCCGCCGAGAGGGCCGTGCCCGACGTGGTGGCGATGAGGAGGGTGCCGTTGGTGCCCAGGTCCTCCGTGCGGGCGGGCGGCGGGGCCGGGGGCAGGATCTCCACGTGGATCGGGGCCGAGTCGTTGGCCGGGTCCGGGTCGGGCGCCTGCTCGGCGTCGTGGTCGAGCACCTGGACCCGGCCCTCCGCGCCCTCGACCTTCCGGTCGATGCGGACCTGGAAGCGCAGCGTCTCCTGGTCCCCCGCGGGGAAGTCGTCGCCGATCGCGCAGACGTACGCGGCCGGGCCGGTGGGCGTCGCCTTCGCCACGCACGGCTGCCGGCCACCGCCCTGCGGCGGGCGCGCCGCGGTGATGGTGGTCCCCGCGGGCGGGATCACCTCGTATGTGCCGGCACCGTGACCGCCGCGGACGGCCGCGGGGGCGGGGCCGCCGTTCCTGACGCCCAGTTCGACCTCGACAGTCTGGCCGACGCGGCCCACGACGGGATGGGCGACGGCCTGGTAATCGGCGCGCGACGGCCCGTCGGCGCTCACCGGCCCGACGGCCAGGCCCAGTCCGGCCGCCGCCACCGCGCCGACGGCCGCAAGCCGCCGCATTGTCCGCTTCCTGCGCATACGCTCCACGCCCATCATGTGCACGATCATGTCCCGCAGCTGACAGGACAGTTGGAGCGGCCCCCCGGTTGCGCCCGCGGAGCATTCCCTACGAGCGCACCACGCTCCCGACCGTACCCGCCGGGGTCCTAGGTGCGGGCGACATTGCGCTCGTACACCAGGCGCAGGCCGATGAGCGTGAGCCAGGGCTCGTGCTCGTCGATGACGGACGCCTCGCCGAGCACCAGCGGCGAGAGGCCGCCGGTGGCGATGACCGTGACGTCGTCCGGGTCGTCGGCCAGCTCGCGGGCCATCCGGGTCACGACGCCGTCGACCTGGCCCGCGAAGCCGTAGAGGATGCCGGACTGCATGGCCTCGACCGTGTTCTTGCCGATGACGCTGCGCGGGCGGGCCAGCTCGATCTTGCGGAGCTGGGCGCCCTTGACGCCCAGCGCCTCCACGGAGATCTCGATGCCGGGGGCGATCACTCCGCCCGCGTACTCCCCGCGCGCGCTGACCGCGTCGAAGGTGGTGGCCGTGCCGAAGTCGACGACGACGCAGGGGCCGCCGTAGAGCTCGACGGCCGCCACGGCGTTGACGATGCGGTCCGCGCCGACCTCCTTGGGGTTGTCCATCAGGATCGGCACCCCGGTCTTGACGCCCGGTTCGACCAGGACCGCGGGGACGTCGCCGTAGTAGCGGCGGGTGACCTCGCGGAGCTCGTGCAGGACGGCGGGGACCGTGGAGCAGATCGCGATGCCGTCGATGCCGTCACCCAGCTCCTCGCCGAGCAGCGGGTGCATGCCCATCAGACCCTGGAGCAGGACGGCCAGTTCGTCGGCGGTGCGGCGGGCGTCGGTGGAGACCCGCCAGTGCTCGACGATGTCCTCGCCGTCGAACAGGCCGAGGACGGTATGGGTGTTGCCGACATCGATGGTGAGCAGCATCAGGCGGTCTCCTCCCGGAGGTCCAGGCCGATGTCGAGGATCGGGGAGGAGTGGGTGAGCGCGCCGACCGCGAGGTAGTCGACGCCGGTCTCCGCGTAGGCACGGGCGTTGACCAGGGTGAGGCGGCCGGAGGACTCCAGCATGGCGCGGCCCGAGACGAGTTCGACCGCCTCGCGGGTCTGCTCGACGGTGAAGTTGTCGAGCAGGATCAGGTCGGCGCCCTCGGCGAGGACCGGCTCGATCTGGTCGAGCCGGTCGACCTCGACCTCGATCGGCACCTCGGGGAAGCGCTCGCGGACGGCGCGGAAGGCGGCGGCGACGCCACCGGCGGCGACCACGTGGTTGTCCTTGACGAGCGCGGCGTCGGACAGCGACATGCGGTGGTTGACGCCGTCGCCGCAGCGCACCGCGTACTTCTCCAGGGCGCGCAGGCCGACCGTGGTCTTGCGGGTGTCTCGGACGGCGGCCTTGGTGCCCTTGATGATGTCGGCCCACTCGCGGGTGGCGGTGGCGATGCCGGACAGGCGGCAGAGCAGGTTGAGCGCGCTGCGCTCGGCGGTGAGCAGGTCGCGGGTGCGGGTGCGCACGGTCAGCAGCTTCTGGCCGGCCGACACCCGGTCTCCGTCCTCGACGTGCCGCTCGACCTCGAACTCGTCGGTGCAGACGACCGAGAGGATGGCCTCGGCGATGCGCAGACCCGCGACGGTGCCGTCCTCACGGGCGGTGAAGTCGCCGGTGGCGACGGCGTCCTCGGGGATGGTCGCGACGGTCGTGATGTCCTCGCCGCCGTCCAGATCCTCCTCGACGGCGAGGTGCGCGATGTCCTCGACCTGGAGCGGGTCCAGGCCCGCGCCCGCGAGCAGCTCGGCGAGCGCGGCGTCGAGCCCGCACTCCATGGCGTCCGCCTCGAACGTCTCACCGCAGCCACAGCCGTCGCCGCAGCCGCCGGCCGCGGCTTCCTCCTCGGACAGGCCGATCTGGTGCAGGGGAAGATCTTCGGTGGTGCTCACGGTGTCTCCTTGAGGGCGGCGGGAGTGACGGGCGGGACGGCTGTGGTGGACAGCGCGGGGAAGGCTGCGGAGTCCGTGCGGGAGACCGCGAGCGTACGGTCGGGGCGCAGGGTGACCAGGAGGTGGCGGCGCCAGGTGGAGTCGGCGCGGTCGGGGAAGTCCTCGCGCCAGTGGCAGCCGCGGGTCTCCTCGCGGCGCAGGGCGGCGGCGACCAGGACGCGGGCGACGAGCAGGAGGTTGGTGGCCTCCCAGCTCTCGGTGCCGGGCTCGGCGGTCTTGCCGTCCGTCTCCAGCGTGGTGACCGCCTGGGAGAGCAGCGCGTCCAGGTCGGCGGCGGCCCGCTCCAGGCTCTTCGCGGAGCGCAGCACTCCGGCGCCCGTGGTCATGATGCGCTGGATCGCGAAGCGGGCTTCGGGGGCGAGGAGGGGGGTGACCGGCCGGTCGGCGACGGTGGCCTCGCCCGGTGCGGCGGAGTCGTCCGCCGCGATGTCCGCGGCGATGCGCTCGGCGAAGACCAGGCCCTCCAGGAGGGAGTTGGACGCGAGGCGGTTGGCGCCGTGGACGCCGGTGCAGGCGACCTCGCCACAGGCGTACAGCCCCGGCAGCGTCGTGCGGCCGTGCAGGTCGGTCCGTACGCCGCCGGAGGCGTAGTGCGCGGCGGGCGCGACCGGGATGGGCTCCGTCACGGGGTCGATGCCGTGGGCGCGGCAGGCGGCCAGGATGGTGGGGAAGCGGTGGGCCCACATCTCCGCGCCGAAGTGCCGGGCGTCGAGGTACATGTGCTCGGCGCCGAGCTCCTGCATGCGGCGCGTGATGCCCTTGGCGACGATGTCGCGCGGGGCCAGCTCGGCCAGCTCGTGGGCGCCGACCATGAAGCGGTGGCCGTCGGCGTCGACGAGGTGGGCGCCCTCGCCGCGGACCGCCTCGGACACCAGGGGCTGCTGCCCCTCGGCGTCGGGGCCGAGCCACAGGACGGTCGGGTGGAACTGGACGAACTCCAGGTCGGAGACCTCCGCCCCGGCGCGCAGGGCGAGGGCGACGCCGTCGCCGGTGGAGACGGCGGGGTTCGTGGTCGCGGAGAACACCTGGCCCATACCGCCGGTGGCCAGCACGACCGCCTTGGCGCGCACGGCCCCGACGCCGTCGTGGCAGCCCTCGCCCATGACGTGCAGGGTGACACCCGCGGCGCGGCCCTCGGAGTCCTTGAGGAGGTCGAGGACGAGGGCGTTCTCCACGGTCTTGATGCCCGCGTCGCGGACGGCCTCGACGAGGGCGCGGGAGATCTCGGCACCGGTGGCGTCGCCGCCGGCGTGGGCGATCCGGCGGCGGTGGTGGCCGCCCTCGCGGGTCAGCAGGATCTCGCCGGTGTCGCTGTCGGTGTCGAAGAGAGCGCCGGTGGCGATGAGGCGGCGCACCGCGTCGGGACCCTCGGTGACCAGCGCGCGCACGGCCTCGTCGGAGCAGAGCCCGGCACCGGCGACGAGGGTGTCGTCGAGATGCTGCTCGGGGGTGTCGCCGTCGCCGAGCGCGGCGGCGATGCCGCCCTGCGCCCAGCGCGTGGAGCCGTCGTCGAGGCGTGCCTTGGTGACGACGGTGACAGCGGCCCCGGCGGCGGCACAGCGCAGCGCGACGGTGAGCCCCGCGACGCCGGATCCGACGACGACCACGTCGGCGTCGACGGACCAGCCGGGCCGGGGTGCGTGCAGCCGTATGCCGGTCATCGCTGTGCTCCGGTTTCCGCGAAGGTCAGGGGGATGTTGTCGATGAGGCGGGTGGCGCCCACCTTGGCGGCGACGGCCAGGACCGCCTCGCCGGTGTGGTCGTCGGGGATCTCGGTGAAGTCGGCGGGGTCGACGAGGGCCAGGTAGTCGAGGACGACCGGGGGCTCCATCCGTGCCGCGTCGTCCAGGACGGCGCGGGCGGAACGGCGGACGGCCGCGGGGCCCTTCGCGACGGCTGCCTCCGCGGTGAGCAGGGCGCGCGATATCTCCAGGGCGGAGGCGCGGTCGGCCTCGGAGAGATAGCGGTTGCGGCTGGAGAGGGCGAGGTTGTCGCCCTCTCGGACGGTGGGGACGCCCACGATCTCGACGGGGAAGTTGAGGTCGCGGACCATGCGGCGGATGAGCGCGAGCTGCTGGGCGTCCTTCTGGCCGTAGAGCGCGACGTCGGGCCGGGTGAGGTGGAGCAGTTTGGCGACGACGGTGAGCATGCCGTCGAAGTGGCCGGGGCGGCTGGCGCCTTCGAGGCGCTCACCCATGGGCCCGGCGGTGATCCGCACCTGGGGCTCGCCGCCGGGGTAGACCTCGTCGACGGCGGGGGCGAGCACGATGTCGGCGCCGGCCTTCTCCGCGATGACGATGTCGGCGTCGAGGGTGCGCGGATAACGGTCGAGATCTTCACCCGCGCCGAACTGGAGGGGGTTGACGAAGACGGTGACGACGACCTGGCCCTCCGGCCCCACGAGCTCGCGGGCGGTGCGGACCAGGGTGGCGTGGCCCTCGTGGAGGGCGCCCATCGTCATCACGACGGCTCGTCGGCCCGCGCGGGGCAGGGCGTGCAGCTCCTCTGCCGTACGGGTGAGCTGGGTGGTCATTCGTTGCCTCCGTCCGCGAGGACGCCGAGCAGGTCCTCCGCCAGTTCCGGCTTGAGCAGGCCGTGCGCGAGGGCGCGGTCCGCGGTCGTGCGTGCCATGGCCAGGTATCCGGCGACGGCGTGGGGTGCGTGGGTGCGCAGTTCCGCGATGTGGGCGGCGACGGTGCCCGCGTCGCCGCGGGCCACCGGGCCGGTGAGGGCGGCGTCGCCGCTGCGCAGGACGTTGTCGAGCGCGGCGCCGAGCAGGGGGCCGAGCATGCGGTCGGGGGCGGCGACGCCCGCGGTCCGCAGCAGGTCCATGGCCTGGGCGACCAGGGTGACCAGGTGGTTCGAGCCGATGGCGAGGGCCGCGTGGTAGAGGGGGCGGGTGCTCTCCGCTATCCACTCGGGCTCGCCGCCCATCTCGATGACCAGGGCCTCCGCGGCGAGCCGCAGCTCGTCGGGCGCGGTGACGCCGAAGGGGCAGCCCGCGAGCCGCTCCACGTCCAGCTGTGTGCCGGTGAAGGTCATGGCGGGGTGCAGGGCGAGCGGCAGGGCACCGGCCCTGCGCGCCGGGTCGAGGACGGCCGTGCCGTGCCGGCCCGAGGTGTGCACGATGAGCTGGCCGGGGCGGACGGCGCCGGTCTCGGCGAGCCCGGCGACCAGTCCGGGGAGGACGTCGTCGGGCACGGTGAGCAGCACCAGATCCGCGCGCGCGAGCACCTCGGCGGGCGGGACGAGGGGCACTCCTGGGAGCAGGTCGGCGGCTCGGCGCACCGAGGCGTCGGAGACTCCGGAGGCGGCGACCGGGCGGTGCCCGGCGAGCCGCAGCGCGGCGGCCAGCGAGGGGCCGACACGGCCCGCGCCGACGACGCCGACGTTGAGCCGGGCCGGTCGGTCCTGTGGGCTCGGGTGCTGCGGGATGGGTTGTGCGTTCACGCGGCGATGGCCTTCCGTTCCAGTCCTGGGGTCCCCCATGCCGCAGGCCAGGGGCGGGTACCGGACGATTCCTTCGTCATGCTACGCGAGTGTGCGGCGGCCGATTCCGAACGTTCCAGCCCTGTGGATAACCCGCCTGTGGATAACTCGGGCGGTGTTCCGGAGATGCGCCATCATCGGCACATGGCTGACGACAGGACCTGGGAAGACACCGAGGCGGCGACGGCGGAAACCGGCGCGGCAGAGCCGGAGGAAGGGCTGAAGGAGGGGCCGAGCGTGGACCGGGCGCGCAGGGTCGCGGCCGTGCGGGGTTCGGAGCGGGTCCTCTCGGCGGGCCTGCCCGTGGCGACGATCGCCGAGCGGCTGGCGGCACTGTCCGACCGGGCCCCCGCGGGCCGCGGCCTGGACGAGCAGGCGGATGTGTACGGCGACGGGATCGTCGGCGAGCTGGAGCGAAAGGTCGCGGAGCTGCTGGGCACGCAGGCCGCGGCGTTCTTCCCGACCGGCACGATGGCGCAGCAGGTGGCCCTGCGGTGCTGGGCGGGGCGCACCGGCAGCCCGGTGGTGGCGCTGCACCCCATGTCCCATCTGGAGAAGGACGAGCGCGGCGCGTACGCACAGGTCTCCGGCCTGCGCGCGGTGCGTCTCGCGAGCGGTGCCCGGCCGCCGACGGCCGCGGAGGTCCGCGATCTCGACGAGCCCTTCGGGACTCTCGCGCTCGAACTGCCGCTGCGGGGTGCGGGCTTCCTCCTGCCTACGTGGGAGGAGCTCACCGCCGTGGTGGAGGCGGCCCGCGAGCGGGAGGCGGTGGTCCACTTCGACGGCGCGCGGCTGTGGGAGTGCGCGACCCACTTCGGTGTGGGTCCGGCCGAGGTGGCGGCCCTCGCCGACTCGGTCTACGTGTCCTTCTACAAGTCGCTCGGCGGCATATCGGGGGCCGCGCTGGCCGGGCCCGCGGAGCTGGTGGAGGAGGCGAGGGCGTGGCGGCACCGGTACGGCGGCAATGTCTTCCAGCAGTGGCCCGCGGCGCTCGCGGCGCTGTCCGGGCTGGAGCGTGAGCTGCCCCGGCTTCCGTCGTACGTGGCGCACGCCAGGGTCGTGGCGGCGGCGCTGGAGGAGGGTTTCCGGGCGGCCGGGGTGCCGTGGTTCCGGGTCAATCCCCGGGTGCCGCACACCCACCAGTTCCAGGTGTGGCTGCCGTATCCGGCACCCGCGCTGGAGGAGGCCGGGGTGTCGCTGGCGGAGGAGACCCGTACGACGGTGTTCGACGGCTGGTCGTCCTCCGACGTGCCCGGTCTGTCGTTCACCGAGGTCACGATCGCCTCGTCAGCACTGAGCTGGACGCCCGAGGCGGTCGTCGAGGCGGTCGGCGCGGTCCTGGCCCGGGTTCCGGCGGGCGCCGGAGGCGCAGGGTGAGGCGGGCTCCGCGGTCCGGGCCTCCACCGCGGGGCGGGCGGCGACGCGGGCCACCGGGTGCGCCGGGGTGCGCGTCCCCGGCCGGAGGAAGGAGAGCAGGGCGTTCCAACGGGCGCGGCGGGCCGCGGCGCGCTCGTCGACGACGGCCCGGAAGTCCCGCCAGGTGCGGAACTCGCGGAGGGCCCGGAGCTCGCCCTCGCCCGGGGTGAGCGGGGCGGGCTCCTGATGCTGGGCGGCGCGGTAGAGGTCGAGCATGTGCTGCTGGGTGGCGTTCATGTCCCCACCCTGCGCCGGTCGCGAAGCCACTGGCGCGCCAATTGACGAGGACCGTCAATCGACGGCCCGACCTGCGAAAAGAGAGGCACGATGAGCACATGAGCGTGGACATCGACATCACCGGACTGCCGCTCGAGCGCATCCAGTTCTGCCCCTCGCCGCTGGCGGAACTGGGCGCGATGCTGCACGCGCTGGCCGAGCCCGGGCACCACCCGGGGCTGCACGCCTGGGCCACCACCACCGCCTCCTCGCTCAAGCCCGACCTCGCCGACCGGCTGACCGAGGCGGACTTCCTGTGGCGCTCCACGCGCTCGGACATCCTGCTGCCGGCCGTCCCCCGGGCCACGCTCGCCGAGGAGCTCGACGACCTCGACCGGATGGACGACGAGACGTTCACGTCCGCGGCCTTCGAGGTCACCTGCTTCTCCGGTTACGAGAAGGGCTGGCCGTCCCCGCTGGTCGACTCCGGGCAGCGGGCGCGGGTGCTGGAGCTCTCCGCCGCGCGCGGGCCGCGGCAGGCGGCGTTCGCGGAGCGGATGCTGGAGACCCCCGGGGTCCTGCGCGCCTGGCTGCGGCGCCTCTTCGAGGACTGCGAGCAGGCGTTCTTCGGTGACAACTGGCAGCGGGTGCGGGTGCAGCTCGCCACCGACGCCCGGCACAAGGCCGACCTCCTCCAGCACAAGGGCCTCGCGGAGGCCCTCGCCGCGGTCTCCCCCGCCGTCTCGCTCAGCGAGGACCGGTCCCGCATCGTCGTCGACAAGCTGGCGAACGGGCGGACCACGGCGTACGGGCAGGGGGTGACGTTCCTGCCGACCGCCTTCGGCTGGCCGCACCTCTTCGCCGTGCACCGGTCCGGGTGGAAGCCGGTCATCCAGTATCCGGTGACCGCCACCGAGCTCCCCCAGCCCACGGGCCCGCACCTGGTGCAGCAGCGGCTGGAGGCCCTCGCCCACCCGGTGCGGATGCGGCTGTGCCGCACCCTCTCGCGCGGCCCCCACACCACGGGCGAGCTGGCGGCGGCGTACAACCTGACGCCGCCCGAGGTGTCACGGCACATAGCCGTGATGAAGAAGGCGGGGCTGCTCAGCACTCGGCGGCGCGGACGGTACGTGCTCCACCAGCTGGATCTGACGACGGTGGCGCGCCTCGGGAGCGACTTCCTGGAGACCGTGCTGCGGTGACGCACCCCAGGTGACGGGCCCCCGGGGCCGCCCGCCGCTCCCAACCGCCGTTCCCGACCTGCCACTCCCCTACGCCACCTCGTAGATCCGCCCCGTCTGGCGGCCCTCGACCGAGCGGACGTAGGCGTTCGCGACACGGCTGAGCGGTACGGACTCCATGCCGGGGAAGAACGCGCCATAGGCGTCGAGGGACTCGGTGACCACGGTCGGGCTGACGGCGTTGATCCGCTGCGGCGGGAGCTCGATCGCGGCGGCGCGGACGAACGCCTCCACCGCACCGTTGGCCGCGGAGGCGGCGGCCCCCGCGAGGATGGGCTCCTGGGTCAGGACGCCGCTGATCAGAGTGAAGGACCCGGCCGGGGACAGGTGCCGCGAGCCCTGCCGGACGAGCTCGATCTGGCTCAGCGCCTTGCCCCGGAAGGAGGCGGCGACGTCGTCGGCGGTCAGCTCGCCGAGCGGCTTGAAGACGGCGTCGCCCGCCGCGCACACGACCGCGTCCAGGCCGCTCCCGCCCGCCACCCGCTCGTACAGCCGCCCCACGGCCTCGGGGTCGGTGATGTCGCAGACCACGTCGCCGCCCGTACGGCCGACGGTGATCATGTCGTGGCCGCGCCCGGCCAGTGCCGTGCGCACCGCGCCGCCCAGGGTGCCGGAGGCGCCGACAAGGAGAATCTTCATGCTGTCCGTCCAGGGAATCGTCGAGAAGCAACAGGAACGACTCCGACGCTAATCAGCCCCTCGCGCACCCGGAAATGCCTTCTGCGCAGCGACTATGCTCCCCACGCATGGATGTGGAACTGCGTCACCTCAGGGCATTGGTCGCCATCGCCGACGAAGGCACCGTCACCGCCGCGGCCACGCGCCTGCACCTGACCCAGCCCGCCCTGTCCCGTACGCTCGCCCAGCTCGAACAGCGGGTCGGGGTCCGCCTCGTCGAGCGCTCGTCCCGCCACCTGACCCTCACGCCGGCCGGCCGGACCCTGCTGGAGCACGGCCGGGCGATCCTCGCCCACATGGACGCCGCCCTCGCCGACACGGCGGCCGTCTCCCGCCCCCTGCGGATGGGGTACAACTGCGCGGTCCTCGGGGAGCTCACCGTGCCGCTGCTGCGCTCCTGGCGTCAGGAGCACCCGCACATCCCGCTGGAGCTGCGCCGGATGGACAACCGCACCGCCGGGCTCGCCACCCGCGAGGTCGACGTGGCGATCCTGCGGGTCCTGCCCACCGACCCCCGCATCCACGCCGAGGCGCTCTATCTGGAGGAGCGCGTCGCCGCGCTGCCCGACGACCACCCGCTCGCCGGCCGGGACGCCGTCACCCTGGCCGAGCTCCGCGTCGAGACGCTCGCGGTCTGCCCGGAGACCGGCACCGCGGGCGTCGAGCTCTGGCCGGTGGAGCTGCGCCCGAGCCGTACGACGGAGGTCCGCAACGTCGACGAGTGGCTGACCGCCGTCTCCGCGGGACAGGCGATCGGCCTGGCGGCGGCGGGCACGCGGGAGAGCCACGCGCACCCCGGGGTGCGCTATGTCCCCGTCACCGACGCCCCGGCGGCCACGGTCTATCTCGCCCGCCCCGCCCAGCCGACGCACCCGGGCACGGACGACTTCCGGGAGGCGGTGCGCGCCGTCGTGTGCGCGTAGACCGTGTGCGCGTAGGCGGGGCGCCGCACTACTGCGCCGCTCCCCCGCCCGCCCGGACGAGGCCGCTCTCGTACGCGAGCACCACGACCTGCACCCGGTCCCGCAGCCCCAGCTTAGTGAGGATCCGTCCCACGTGGGTCTTCACGGTGGCCTCGGACAGCACCAGCCGTGCCGCGATCTCGCCGTTGGACAGCCCCTGCGCCACCAGCAGCATCACCTCGCGCTCCCGCTCGGTGAGCCTGCTCAGCTCCGCGCTCGTGGGTTCGTTGCCCGCGCTGGGCAGCATCGGGGTGAAACGGTCCAGCAGCCGGCGGGTCGTGCTGGGCGCGACCACCGCGTCACCGCTGTGCACGGCCCGGATCGCGCCCAGCAGTTCGGCCGGGGGCACGTCCTTGAGCATGAAGCCGCTCGCGCCGACCTTCAACGCGGAGAAGGCGTATTCGTCCAGGTCGAAGGTGGTCAGGATCAGCACCTTCGGAGGGTTCTCCTGCGCGCAGATGCGGCGGGTGGCCTCCACGCCGTCCAGGCGCGGCATGCGCACATCCATCAGGACGACGTCCACCTCGGTCCCGGCCAGCACCTCCAGGGCCTCCGCACCGTCCCCGGCCTCGGCGACGACGTCCATGTCGGGCTGGGCCGCCAGCACCATGCGGAAGCCGGTGCGCAGGAGCACCTGGTCGTCGACGAGCATCACGCGGATCGACATGCGTGGTCCCTTTCCTCGGTGTTCATCAAGTCTGCCAGCGCTGACAGTTTTCGATCAGGTTTGATCAGCATGCGGTCGCCGTGCCTCCCGCACCCGTCGGGCGGGTCAGCGGCCGCCCGGTTTGATCGGCAGCAGCACGCTGATCCGGAAGCCACCGCCCGGCCGCGGCCCCGCGTCCAGGGTGCCGCCGACCATCCCGACCCGCTCGCGCATGCCGATCAGGCCGTGCCCCATGCCGTCCGCGCCCCCCGCCTCGTACAGCTCCTGCTGCGCGCCCCGGCCGTCGTCCTCGACCAGCAGGCCGAGCCCGTCGTCGAAGAAGGTCAGGTGCACGCTCGCGCCCGCGCCCGGCCCGCCGTGCTTGCGGGTGTTGGTGAGCGCCTCCTGCACGATGCGGTACGCGGTCAGCTCCACGCCGCTCGGCAGCGGCCGCGGCGCGCCCTCGACCTGGAACTCCACCGGCAGCCCCGCGCCGCGCACCTGCTCGACGAGGTCGCCGATCTGCTCGACGTCGGGCTGCGGCACATACTCGCCGCCCTCGCCGCCCTCCTCCGTGCGCAGTACGCCCAGCAGCCGGCGCATCTCGGCGAGCGCCTGGCGGCCGGTGCCGGAAATGGTCTCCAGGGCCTGCTTGGCCTGCTCGGGCGAGGCGTCCAGGACATACGCGGCGCCGTCGGCCTGAACCACCATCACCGAGACGTTGTGCGCGACGACGTCGTGCAGCTCGCGCGCGATCCGCGCCCGCTCCGCCACCACCGCCATCCGCGACTGCTGCTCGCGCTCCTTCTCCAGCCGTGTGGCCCGCTCCTCCAGCTGCGCCCAGTAGGCGCGACGGGTGCGCATCGAGTCGCCGAGCACCCAGGCCAGGACGAACGGAACGGTGACGAAGACCGTCCCGATGACGTTGGCGGTCATGGTCTGGTGGGGTTCGACCCACCGCAGTTGGGCGAGTGTCGGCGCGATCAGGCCGCCGATCAGGGCATAGCGGGACGCCCAGCGGGTGTTGCCGGACGCCACCGTGTAGATGATCACGAGCATCGCGAAGTCGGCGAGGTTCAGCCCGACGTCGAGGACGAGCTGTGCCACCCCCACCGCCGTCGCCAGCAGCAGCATCTTCTCCGGCCATCGCCTGCGCAGCGCGATCACCGTGCACAGCGCGACCGCCACGACCGCCTTGACGAGGCCCGACGCGTGCCCGGCCCCCGTCGACTGCTCGGCGATGGTGATCGCACTGAGCCCGAGCAGCAGGACGGCCCAGAAGCTGTCCACACCCGTCGGGTGCCTGCGGAGAAAGTCGTAGAGGCGCTGCACGTCACCCAGCGTAGGCACGTCGCGTACGTGCCGGGGTCAACCGGACGATCGATCCGACGACGCCCCGCCTACTCCCCAAGGTGGAGGCGGCATGCCCACCAAGGGCGCATAGCGTGTGTGTATGGCAAGCGGAACAAGAACGTGGCGCGCCGCCACCGAGGCCGCCCTGTACGGCCCGAACGGCTTCTACCGGCGTCCCGAGGGGCCCGCCGGGCACTTCCGTACCTCCGTGCACGCCTCGCCGCTCTACGCGGGGGCCGTTGCGGAACTCCTGCGCCGCGTCGACGCGGCGCTGTGCCATCCGGCGGAGCTGGCGTTCACGGACGTCGGCGCGGGCCGTGGTGAGCTCCTCACCGCCGTGCTCGCGCGGACCGCGCCCGAGCTGGGCGCGCGGCTGCGCCCGTACGCCGTGGAGCGCGCCGAGCGCCCCCCGGGGATCGACGAGCGCATCACCTGGGTGAGTGACGTCCCCGAGGGCGTGGACGGGCTGCTCTTCGCCAACGAGTGGCTGGACAACGTGCCGGTCGACGTCGCCGAGACGGACGCCGAGGGCATCGCGCGCCAAGTGCTCGTCCAGGAGGACGGCGAGGAGCTCCTCGGCGAGCCGGTGTCCGGCGCCGACGCCGCCTGGCTCGCCCGCTGGTGGCCCCTCGACGGCGCGCCGCCCGGCAGCCGCGCCGAGATCGGCCTGCCGCGCGACGCCGCCTGGGCGCGGGCGGTGCGCGGCCTGCGGTCCGGGCTGGCCGTCGCCGTGGACTACGCGCACCGGCACGACGCCCGGCCGCCGTTCGGCACGCTGACCGGCTTCCGGGAGGGCCGCGAGGTGCGGCCGGTGCCGGACGGCTCGTGCGACATCACCGCGCACGTCGCCCTGGACGCGTGCGCGGGCCCCGGCAGCTCCCTGCTGACCCAGCGCGACGCCCTGCACGCCCTCGGCGTCGACGGCAGCCGTCCCCCGCTGTCGCTCGCGTCGTCCGATCCGGCCGCCTACGTACGGGCACTGGGCGCCGCGGGCGAGGCCGCGGAGCTGACGGCGCCGGCCGGTCTCGGCGGCTTCGGCTGGCTGGTGCAGCCGGTCGGCGACGCCTGCGCCGGGCTTCTGGAGCCCGCCCACGGCCGCCCGGACGGGGAGGGCTGACAAACTATCCCCCATGGCCCCTACCTCTGAGACGACAGTCGGCATCGGCGGCGCGGCGGAGAGCACCGACATGGTGCTCAACATCGGGCCGCAGCACCCGTCCACCCACGGTGTGCTGCGGCTGCGGCTCGTTCTCGACGGGGAGCGGATCCAGCACGCCGAGCCGGTCATCGGCTATATGCACCGGGGCGCTGAGAAGCTGTTCGAGGCGCGCGACTACCGGCAGATCATCATGCTCGCCAACCGCCACGACTGGCTGTCGGCCTTCTCCAACGAGCTCGGGGTCGTGCTCGCCGTGGAGCGGATGCTGGGCATGGAGGTCCCCGAGCGCGCCGTGTGGACGCGCACGCTGCTCGCCGAGCTGAACCGGGTGCTCAACCACCTGATGTTCCTCGGCTCGTACCCCCTCGAACTGGGCGGGATCACCCCCGTCTTCCACGCCTTCCACGAGCGCGAGCAGCTCCAGACGGTGATGGAGGAGGTCTCCGGCGGCCGGATGCACTACATGTTCAACCGCGTCGGCGGCCTCAAGGAGGACCTGCCCGCGGGCTGGCTCGCCCGGGCCCGGCACGCGGTGGCCGACGTCCGCTCGCGGATGGACGTCTACGACCGGCTCGTCCTCGGCAACGAGATCTTCCGCGGGCGTACGCGCGGCGTCGGCGTGCTCTCGCGCGAGGCGGTGCACGCGTACGGGGTCAGCGGGCCGATCGCCCGCGCGTCCGGCGTGGACTTCGACCTGCGCCGCGACGAGCCGTACCTCGCGTACGGCGAGCTGCGGGACACCCTGAAGGTCGTCACGCGCGAGGACGGCGACTGCCTGGCCCGCTTCGAGTGCCTGCTGGAGCAGACGCACAACTCGCTGGAGCTGGCGGAGGCGTGCCTGGACCGGATCGCGCACCTCGCGCCCGGCCCGATCAACCAGCGGCTGCCCAAGGTCCTCAAGGCGCCGGAGGGCGCGACCTACGCCTGGACCGAGAACCCGCTCGGCCTCAACGGCTACTACCTGGTCTCCAAGGGCGAGAAGACGCCGTACCGGCTCAAGCTGCGGTCGGCGTCGTTCAACAACATCCAGGCGCTGACCGAGCTGCTGCCGGGGACGCTGGTGGCCGACATGGTGGCAATCCTGGGCTCGCTGTTCTTCGTCGTCGGCGACATCGACAAGTAGCGCGGCGAGCGGCGTCGGGCGGCGCGGCGAAACGAAAACCCCCGGTGGGCGTCCCACCGGGGGTTTCGTGGCCGGCGCCGGGCTACGAGATGGCGCTGCGCAGTTCCACGACGTCTATCTGCTCGGTCTCGTCGTGCGCGGTCAGGTCGATGACGCCCCCTTTGGCGTCGTCGCCACCGGCTTCCGCGGCCTCGGCCTCGGCGAGCGCCTCCTCGCCGACGACGTCCGCGAGGTCGGTCTCCTCGACGGGCCGCGCGGCGGCGGGAGTCCGCTGGGTGCCGAAGAAGTCGAAGCCGCCCTGCGCGCGCGACGCGGGGCGCCGGGCGGGGCTCTGCTGCGGCACGACCGCGGAGGCGGGCCGGGTCACGCGGGGCGCGCTCTTGGGAGCCTCGGCGTCGCCGGGCCGCTTGGCGTCCTCGACGGGCTCGGCGTCCTCGGCGGGCGCGGTGTCCGTGGCGGGCTCGGTGTCCATGGCCGCGGTGGTGTCCTGGGCACCCTCGACAACGCCCTCGGCCGCGTCGGCTTCCCCGGTGGCCGGGGCGGGCTCGACGGTGTGCGGGGCGGACCCGGTGCTCTCGGGCGCCGGGCGCTTCCCGGCGGCCTCGGCGTCGGCGGTGGTCTTCGCGCCCGTGCGCCTCTTGGCGGCCCTGGCCGCGTCCGCGGCGCTCAGGATCTCGCCGGTGCCGGCCTCCGGCCGCCCGGTCGGGGGCACGGGCACGGCGTCGGCCGGCTGCGCCAGGGGCGCGTCCTGGACGGGCTCCGCCGCGGCCGCGGACTCCGCGTCCCGCTGGAGCGTCGCATTCCGCTCCAGGTCGCGCAGTGCTTCCGCCGCCTTGCGGTACGCGGAAGCGGCGACGGCGGACCCCGCCGTACCGGCCGAAGCCGCGGCGGACTCCAGCGCCTTCGCGCTCCGGGGCGCCGCGCCGCGCGCCTGGCGCCGGCCCTCGAGCGCGCTGGCCCGGCCGGTCTCGGCCGCGGCGTAGCGGCGCAGCAGGTCGGCGTGTTCCGTACGGAGCCTGGCGAGTTCGGCGCGCTTGCCGCGCAGCTTGGTCTCGACCTTGGCGCGGGCGGTGCGGGCTTCCTCCAGCTCCGTCTCCAGCTCGGCGATGCGCTCGTCGGTCTTCCACTCCTCGCGCACCCGGGCGGCGTTGAGCTGGGCGACCCGCTTCCCGGCGGCGCGGTCCCAACGGCGCATCAGCACGGCGCCGACCACCGCGGCGGCGGCGGCCGCCGCGGCGAGGCCCCGGATGACGACCGTTTCACCTACCACCCAAGCACCGGCGGCAGCGGCGACCGATGTCGCGGCGACCGTCGATGGGGGAAGGAGCCTGTGCAGGGGCTGTGAATGGCGGTGGCGTCCTCGTGGCATGGCCTGAAACTTACCGTGCGTCGCCTCAGGAGTGTGACTCCACCACCAAACTCTTCCCTTGATCTTACTTCTCTCCTACTTCTTCTCCCCCGTCAGCAACCCCTTGTCCTTGAGGTACTGAGCCGCCACATCCGCGGGCTTGAGCCGCTGTGCGTCGACCTTCTTGTTGAGTTCGGTGAGATCGGCCGTGGTCAGCACCCTGTTGAGCTTGCCGAGGGCATCGGCGATCTTCTGTGCGCCGGCCTTCTTCGCATTCACGACGGGCAACACGTTGTCGGAGTTCTGGAGCTTCTTGTCGTCCTCAAGGAGAACGAGGCCGAACTGTTCGAGCGTGGCGTCCGTGGTGGTGGTCAGCACCATCTGGTCCTTGCCCGACTTGACCGCCTGCTTGGCCTGCGTGCTGCCGACCTCCAGCGGGTCGATACCGGTGACGTCGATGCCGTACGTCTTCTCCAGACCCGGCTGGCAGAAGGGCCGCTGGGGGCATTCGTCGCCCGCCGCGAGCTTGATCCGCTCCTTTGCCGCACCCAGGTCGGAAAGGGTCTTGAGCTGGTGTTTCGCGGCGAACTCCTTGGTCACCGCGAAGGCGTTCTGGTCGACGGCCCGACCGGCGTCCAGCACCTTGAGGCCACGCGGCTCCGCGAGTTTACGGAGCGCCTTCACCGTGGCGTCGGCATCGGCCGAGGCGACCGTGGGAGCGTCCTTGCCGTTCTGCTTCTTGTTGAGGAATTCGGCGAGTGTCGCCGCATACTCAGGGACGACATCGATCTTGCCGTTCTCCAGCTCCGGTTCATAGAGCTCGCGGGCGTCGACGGTCTTGATCGACGTCGAATATCCGGCGTCCTTCAGCAGCCCCGCATATATCTCGGCGAGCACCTTGGACTCGGTGAAGGAGGCCGATCCGATGACCAGCGAGCCCTCGCCCGGACGCCCGGACGCGTCCCCGCCACCGGACTTCTCCAGGCTGTCGCCACCGCAGGCGGCCAGACCCGCCGTCAGGGTGGCGACGCCCGCCGCCGCCAGCAGCGCGCGCGTGGTCCGCGCTCGACGCGGGGTCCTGCTCATGGGGAACTCCATCCACTCGGTCGGACGTCCGGTGCGCCCGGACGGCCCTTGATCGGTCGTCATTCCCGCCGTCGCACGAGGGCGGACGGGACACGGGTGTCACACGGCGCTGCCCACGGCGGGAGCGGCGTCGGCGGGCGCCACCGGGCCGTCGCCGCCCGCGGCCCGGCCGGCCGTCCGCCTCGCCCTGCGGCGCACCGGGTCCAGCAGCCGCTCCAGGACCACCAGCACCCCTTCGACCAGCAGCGCGAGCACGGCCACCAGCAGCGCGCCGGACACCACTTGGGCGGTGTCGGTCAGCCGGAAGCCCGCCGTGATGATCCGGCCGAGGCCACCGCCGCCGGGCAGCGCGGCGAGCGTGGTCGTGGCCACCACCTGCACCGCGGCCGTCCGCACCCCGGTCGCTATCAGCGGGAAGGCGAGCGGCAGCTCCACCCGGCCGATCAGCTGACGGCCGGTCATGCCCATGCCGCGCGCGGCCTCGACCACGTCGCGGTCGACCTCGCGCATCCCGACGTACGCGTTGGTGAGCAGCGGAGGGATCGCGAAGAGCACCAGCGCGATGACGGTCGGCCATGAGCCATGCGTACCCAGCGGGCTGAGCAGCAACAGCACCAGCACCGCGAACGTCGGCACGGCGCGCCCCGCATTGGAGATGTTCACCGCGAGGGCACCGCCCCGGCCCACGTGCCCCAGCAGCACCGCGACGGGCAGCGCGAGGGCGCAGGAGATCGCCAGGCAGACGACGGTCAGGAACAGGTGCTCGCCGAGCCGGTGCCACACGCCGTCCGTGCCGGACCAGTGCGAGCCGGTGGTCAGCCACGTCCACGTGCGGTCGATGACGCCCATCACAGAGCCCCCTCGGTGACCGGCCGCCCGCCCGCTCCCCTGCCACGGCGCTTCGCCTGCTTGCCCGCCCGCATCCAGGGGGTCAGCAGCCGCTGCACGAGCAGCAGCACGAGGTCGGCCACGATCGCCAGCGCCACGCACAGCACCGAGGCGGTGAGCACCTGCGCCTTGAAATAGCTGTGCATGCCTTCATAGATGAGATTGCCGAGGCCGCCGTAGCCGATGATGGCGCCCACGGTGGTGAGCGAGACGGTGGAGACCGTGGCGATCCGCAGACCCGCCATCAGGGCGGGCAGCGCCAGGGGCAGCTCCACGCCGAAGAGCAGGCGCAGCGGGCCGTAGCCCATGCCGCGCGCGGCCTCGCGGGCCTCCTCGGGCACCGAGGCCAGGCCGGCCAGGATGTTCCGCACGAGGACCGTCAGCGAATAGAGCACCAGGCCGGTGACCACGACCGACACCGAAAGCCCGAAGACGGGCACCAGCAGCGAGAACATGGCCAGCGACGGCACCGTGTAGAGCACGGTGGTCAGGCCGAGCACCGGGCCCGCCGCGGCCCGCCATCTCCGGGCCAGCAGCGCCAGCGGGAAGGCGACGAGCACGCCGATGGCGACCGAGGCCAGCGTGATCCCGATGTGCTGGAGCGTGGCGTCCGTCAGCTCGTGGCCGCGGGTCCGCAGGTATTCGCCGCAGATCCACTCGTTGGTGACCAGGCAGTTCTGCCCCGCCATACGCTCTCACCTCCCCCTGGGCATTGACCGTCGGTTACTGGCGACCCTAACCCCGGGCACTGACATTCGAGTCCGGCGCCACACAACGGCAACAATGTGGGGAGCGAGTACGGCCAGAATGGGGAACCATGATCCGCTTCGAGCACGTCACCAAGCGCTACGCCGATGGCACCACCGCCGTGGACGATCTGTCCTTCGAGGTGGCGGAGGGCGAGCTGGTCACGCTCGTCGGACCGTCCGGCTGCGGCAAGACCACCACCATGAAGATGGTCAACCGGCTGATCGAGCCGACCAGCGGCCGGATCCTCCTCGACGGCGAGGACATCGCGACCGTCGACCCCGTCGAACTGCGCCGCCGGATCGGCTACGTCATCCAGCAGGTCGGCCTCTTCCCGCACAAGACCGTGCTCGACAACACCGCGACCGTCCCGCACCTGCTCGGCTGGCAGCGCAAGAAGGCCCGCGCCCGCGCCGCCGAGCTGCTCGACCTCGTCGGGCTCGACCCGTCCGTCTACGGCGACCGCTACCCCGAGCAGCTCTCCGGCGGGCAGCGCCAGCGCGTCGGCGTGGCCCGCGCGCTGGCCGCCGACCCGCCCGTCCTGCTGATGGACGAACCGTTCGGCGCGGTCGACCCGGTGGTCCGCGAGCGTCTCCAGAGCGAGTTCCTGCGGCTCCAGTCGCAGGTGCGCAAGACGGTCCTCTTCGTCACCCACGACATCGAGGAGGCGGTCCGCCTCGGTGACCGCATCGCGGTCTACGGCAACGGGCGCATCGAACAGCTCGACCCGCCGGCGGCCGTGCTCGGGGCGCCCGCCACGCCGTACGTGGCCGACTTCGTCGGCGCCGACCGGGGCCTCAAGCGGCTCTCCGTCACCCCCATCGAGTCCGGCGACCTCGAACAGCCGCCCGTCGTCCACCTCGACGACCGGGTGGGCGACGCGGCGGCCCGGCTGGAGGCGGAGGGAGCACGCTGGGCGGTGGTCCTGGACCGCTCGGACGGGCTGCACGGCTGGGTCTCGGCGGAGGCGCTCTCCGGCGCGCCCGACGGCGGTACGGTCCGGAACCACTCCCGGCGCATGGACGCGTGGCTGCCCGTGGGCGCCTCGCTGAAGCAGGCGTTCAGCACGATGCTCCAGCACGACGCGGGGTGGATCGCCGTCCTCGACGGCGACCAAGCGGACCACTTCGTGGGCGTCCTGACCCCGGCCCGCCTGCACGAGGCCCTGCGGCGGTCGACGGCGGCGGACGCGCTTGGCGCTGCGCGCGCGGAGGTGTCGGTGGAGACCGTGGCCGACGCGTAGCCCTTGGGAAGCCTGCTCGCCAGGTGCGGGTCCGTTGCCGCCTGCGGCGGGAGCTCCCCCAGCTACCGCTGGGAGGTGCCCCCAGCGGGCGCGTCCTCAAACGCCGGACGGGCTGAAATCAGCCCGTCCGGCGACGAAAAGCTAGGCCCGCGCCGAGCCCGTCCCGCCCTCCTCGTCGTCGTCCTCCGGAAGCCGGCAGACCCGCTCCAGGAAGAACGCCGCCACCACGACGCAGACGGCGGCCAGCACCGACGCCCCGGCGTAGATCGTCTGGTCCCGGCGGGCCGGGTTGTTGTCCAGGCCGGCCATCAGGAGGAACGCGCCCACGCCGCCGTACATGCCGGCGACCAGCGCCGCGACCAGCGCGCTCGCCTGGCCGAAGACCACCGCGCGGGCGGCCACCAGCGGGTCGACACCCTTCGCGCCGGGGCGCCGCTCGCGCTGGGCCCGCAGCCGGGCGCGCAGCGAGAGCGCCGTCGCGGCCAGCACGACGGCGATGACGGCCAGCACGATGGGGGCCGCCACGGGCACGCTCGGCAGTGTGCCGAAGGCGTCCCACAGCCGGGCGCCCGCCCAGGACACCACCCCGGCCACGACGAACAGCCCGGCCAGCACCCTGAACCGCAGTTGCTTCACCGGTTCGCTCCTCCGTGAGCAGATCGCGGAGCAGGCCGCGGAACAGGTCGCACCGTGCCCTCGCCCCTCGTCTCGTACGTCTCTCGGCCCAACGCCTACTCGGGCAGTCGCAGTTCCAGGTCGACCCGCGGGGCGACCCCGTCGAGACCGACCTGGGCCAGCAGCTCGACGACCGCGCCGTGCCCCGGGACGACGGCCTCGGGGTCCACGTCGTGCCACGGCGCGAGCACGAAGGCGCGCTCGTGGGCGCGCGGGTGCGGCAGCGTGAGGACGGGGTCGTCGGAGAGGACGTCCTGATAGCTGACGATGTCGACATCCAGCGTCCGCGGGCCCCAGCGCTCGTCGCGCACGCGCTCGAAGGCCTCCTCGATCGCGTGCCCGCGCTCCAGCAGCGAGTCCGGCGGGAGGGTGGTCTTCACCAGGACGACGGCGTTGAAATACGAGGGCTGGGTGCCCGGCTCGACGCCCCACGGCTCCGTCTCGTAGACCGGGGAGACCGCTTTGACCCGCAGGCCGGGCGTGTCCTCCAGCGCGTCGATGGCGCCCTGGAGGGTCTCCAGGCGGTTGCCGAGATTGCTGCCCAGCGAGATCACGGCCCGCTTGGGGTTGCTCAAGGTCACATCTGCGGCGTCCACCTGCTCCACCACGGAGGCGGGCACCGGCTGCACGGTCGGGTCGCTGCTGCTCATACTCGGCTCCGGGTAATAGTGATCGTCACATCGTCAAAAGGCACGGTGATGGGGGCGTCGGGCTTGTGCACCACGACCTCCACCTCCCGCACCGCTTCGTGCTTGAGACACACCTGGGCGATCCGCTCGGCGAGGGTCTCGATCAGGTCGACGGGTTCCCCCTGGACGACGTCGACGACCTCCTCCGCCACCACGCCGTAGTGCACGGTCTTCGCAAGGTCGTCGGTGGCCGCGGCGGGCCGGGTGTCCAGACTCAGCACCAGGTCCACGATGAAGGTCTGGCCCTCTTCGCGCTCCCGGGGGAAAACCCCGTGGTGCCCGCGGGCCTTCAAGCCGCGCAGCGCGACACGATCCACACGAATCACTCCTGCTGGTCATCGGTATGCCGGGTGCGCACCGGCCGCTGCCGGCACATCACCCGTCCCCCGTCGGCCGGGGTACCCACTTCGAATCTACCTGCGAGCACCGACAGTGCTCGCACCCGGACGCCCAGGGGCGCTGCCGACATGTAACGACATTTGCGGATGTTTACGGACGCCACAGAGCTTCACGGACAGGAACCCCAACGCCGCCGACCGGTCCCGCCGCGCTTACCCCCGGCTCCGTGCCTCACCCCTACCCGGCCATCGAGCACCCCGAACGAGTGGCTTCCGAATGCCCGGAGCTGACGCCCGGGCGCCGGTCACGCCCCTTCCGGGCCGTCCGCGCCCTCTCTGCCCTCCGGGCCGTCCTCCTCCTCGTCGTCGCGCCCCGCGAGCACCGGCGAGCCGTGGTGGGACCACACCTTCCACTCCTCGCCGACCCGCCGGAAGGCGTTGGTCGCCACGACCAGCTGGCCCACCAGCGGCCCCAGCTCGCCCTCCGCCTCGGACGGACCGCCGCTGAGGATGTTCTCGGTGCAGGTCACCAGCGCCGTGTCACCGGCCACCGCGACCTCGACGTCCGTCAGGAAGAACTGGATGTAGTCGGTGCTCGCCATGATCAGCGCATACGACCGGAGCACCTCGCTCCGCCCGCGCAGCACCGGCCAGCCCGGGTGCACGCAGGACACCTCGGCATCGGGGTCGTCCAGCCACAGCCGCCCCATGGCCACCGTGTCGCCGCGCTCCACCGCCTCGTACAGCGCGGTGTTCGCCAGCTCGACCCGCTCGCTGTCCGTACGGGCCGCGCTCACTCGGCCCCCTCGGCGCCCCGGGCGCCCGCCGCCTCCGCCACCATCGCCACCCCCGCCGTCTCGGCCGCCTGGTCCACGGCCCGCACCACCCGCACCGCGTCGGCGCTCGCCCGCACCTCGTGCACCCGCACCGCCCACGCGCCCTCGCGCGCGGCGATCGTCGACACCGCCGCCGTCGCCGCGTCCCGCTCCCGGGCAGGCGGCGGGCTGCCGCCGTCGTCCCCGGCCAGCACCCGGCCGAGGAAGCGCTTCCGGGAGGCGGCCACCAGCATCGGCAGCCCCAGCTCCCGGCGGAGCCTGGCCAGCTGGGCGACCAGGGCCAGGTCGTGGTCCGCGGTCTTCGCGAAGCCCAGCCCCGGGTCGACGACCAGCCGCTCCGGGTCCACGCCCGCGGCGACCACCGCGTCCAGCCGCTGCCGCAGCTCGCCGAGGACCTCGCCGACCACGTCGCCGTAGACCGCCCGGTTGTTCATGTCCTCGCTGAAGCCGCGCCAGTGCATCACCACGAACGGCACCCCGGCCGTGGCCACCACCGGAACCATCGCCGGGTCCGCGAGGCCGCCGCTCACATCGTTGACCAGCGCCGCGCCCGCCTCGACGGCCGCCTCCGCGACCGAGGCGCGCATGGTGTCCACGGACACCACCACCCCCTCGGCAGCCAGCCCGCGGACCACCGGGATCACCCGGCGCAGCTCCTCGCGCTCGTCCACCCGGGTCGCGCCCGGCCGGGTCGACTCGCCGCCGACGTCGACCAGGTCGGCCCCCTCGGCGGCCAGGTCCAGACCCCGCTTGACCGCCCCTTCGGTGTCGAACCAGCGACCGCCGTCGGAGAACGAATCGGGCGTGACGTTGACCACGCCCATCACCGCACAACGGCCCCACTCCGGCAGACCGACCGGCCCGAATCGACCACGCAACGCACTCATGCCACCAGCCTAGGGCGTGCGGTGAAGGGCGCGCCGCCCGCCCGGAGGCCGGATCGCGGCGAACTCCGGCCGCCTTCGGCATATGACGAAGGCCCCGCCCGACGGCACCTCCCCGGACGGTCGTCCGGGGAAGCGGTGGTCGGGCAGGGCCTTCGGGGCCTGTGCCGTACGGTCACGCGGCGCGCGTGACCTCCGCGACCGAGACCTTCTCGTCGTCCATGCACGGCTTGGGCTCGGCCGGACGGCGGCGCAGCAGGCGCGGCAGCTCCAGGAAGCCCTCCGCCTGCATCATCGCGAAGCCGATGCGCGGCAGGTCGCGGTTGTTCGGGAAGACGATGAAGCGCGGCTCCCAGCGCGGCCGGAACTTCTCGTTGAACTTGTACAGCGACTCGATCTGGAACCAGCGCGAGAGGAAGACCAGCACCGCGCGCTGGACCCGGACCACCGGGCCGGCGCCGAGCTTGCCGCCGCGCTCCAGGGCGGAGCGGAAGAACGCGAAGTTCAGCGACAGCCGCTTGATCTTCAGGTCGGGCGCGGCCTGCAGGAAGGCGACGATGAGCAGCTCGTTCATGCCGGGGTCGGCGCTGCGGTCGCGGCGCATCAGCTCCAGCGACTGGCCGTCCGGGCCCCAGGGCACGTAGTGCTGCATGGCCTGCAGGTCGCCGAAGGGGCCGGGCTCCTCGCCCTCCTCCGGCGCCTTGTGGGCGGTGGCGATGACGGCGTCGAGGTCCTTGGGGTCGCCGATGCGGCCCAGGGCCATGGAGAAGCCGCGCTCGTCCTCGGTGTCGCGCCAGGCCTCGGCGGCCTTCTGCACGGCCTCGAGCTCCGCGGGGCTCAGCTCGCCGACGCGGCGCACCTTGGTCTCGTAGCCGTTGCGCTCGATGCGCTTGACCATCTGGCGGACGTTGCGCATGGCGCGCCCGGTCAGGGAGAAGTCGGCCACGTCGACGATGGCCTCGTCGCCCATCTCCAGCGCGTCGAGACCCGTCTCGCGGGTCCAGACCTCGCCGCCGGTCTCACTGCAGCCGGCGACCGCCGGGGTCCAGGAGTGGCGCTTGGCGAGCTCCATGAACTGCTCGATGGCGCCCGGCCAGGCCTCCACGTCACCGATGGGGTCACCGCTGGCGAGCATCACACCGGAGACGACGCGGTACGAGACCGCGGCCTTGCCGGACGGGGAGAAGACGACGCTCTTGTCGCGGCGCAGCGCGAAGTGGCCGAGCGAGTCGCGCGCACCGTGCTTGGCGAGGAGCTCGCGCAGCCGGTCCTCGTCCTCCTCGGTCAGCACCGCGGCCGGGTAGGCCGGGCGGAAGGCGAGGTAAGCGGTGGAGGCGACGGTCAGCAGGCCGAGCGCGCCGAGGGAGTAGCCGACGGTGTAGTCGACGCCGTGGGTGTAGCGGATCGAGCCCTCGAAGCCGAAGAGGCCCCAGATCACGTGCTCGATCTGCTCGACGATCGACGGGTCGCCGACCATCCGCTTGTACTGCGAGCCGACGATGATCCACCCGAGGGTGAAGCTGACGCCACCCATGATGATGAAGTTCGCCAGCGCCTTCCAGCGGCTTCGCGGGTCGGGCAGGGCCGTGAAGGAGGGCTTGTGCCAGACCAGGTACGCGAAGAGCGCCAGCGAGCAGATCGTGCCGATGATCGAGTGGCGGTAGATCAGCTGGGCGGCCGCACCGATCGGCAGGACGACGACGGCGGCGAGCCAGGCCCGCTTCTTGGCGCGGATGAGGCCGTGGGCCAGCATCAGCATCAGGATGCCGACGACGATGGACCCGGCCGCCGCGAGCTGGGTCACCGTGCCGGGCAGGACCTCGGCCCAGGTGTGGAACTTGCTCCAGCGGAGCCGAGGGACGACTCCGGCCACGATGTTGAGCAGGCCGATGATGATGCCGACCCATCCCACCACGGTCGGCACGCTCTCGGGCCGCGGCCCCTTGGCGATACGCGCAAGCCTCGACAGTCGCTTGGTTCCCTCGGGAACCCCATCGGACTTTTTGCCATCTACCCTGACAGACATCTCTTCCCGTCGTCCTGTCGAGTGGTCCTGCGCCTTCTGGCGGCAGCGCCCGGACAATGTGCGCCCTGTAGGACGACGGTTTCGGGGTTGAGGTTCCGCCGGGGGCCGAGCCCGGAAAGAAGTAACCATTCCGCGGCCCGCGGCGGGCCGCTCGGCAGAAAGCACCTCATGGGTCTCACCAGCATGGCGGTTCTGCTGCTTGCCATCGTGGCGGCGGTAGTGCTCTTCGCGTTGACCATTTGGCTCTGGCCCCGACTGGGGAAGAAGAGCGTCGGATCGGTTCTGGGCCGGTTCGGCATGATGCTCGCCACCCAGCTGACGCTGTTCGCCGCGATCGGTCTCTGGGCGAACCAGTCCTTCGGCTTCTTCGCCTCCTGGGCCGACCTCTTCGGCATGGAGAAGGGCCAGGGCGTGGTCGTCGACCACAGCGCCGGCAGCAAGCCCGTCGAGGTGACCGGCATCCAGCAGGTCAAGGGCCACGGCTCGGTGCCCTCGATCGCGGGCAAGGTCGAGAAGGTCAACATCAAAGGGCCCGAGTCCAAGATCGTGAGCCCGGCCTTCGTCTACCTCCCGCCGGAGTACTTTCAGCCGCAGTACGCCAACAAGACCTTTCCCGCCTCGGTCGTCCTGACCGGCTTTCCCGGCACCGCCGAGGCGCTGATCAAGGGCCTGCACTACCCGCAGGAGGCGCAGAAGCTCGCCAAGGCGAAGAAGATGCAGCCCACCATCCTGGTGATGATGCGTCCGACCATCGCCCCGCCGCGTGACACCGAGTGCATAGACATACCCGGCGGCCCGCAGACCGAGACCTTCTTCACCAAGGACCTGCGCAAAGGGCTCTCCGAGCAGTACCGCATCGGCCTGAAGCCCGCGAACTGGGGCGTGATCGGTGACTCCACCGGTGGCTACTGCGCACTGAAGTTCGCCATGCGTCACCCGGACTCCTACGGCGCCGCCGCCGCCCTGTCCGGCTATTACGTGGCCGCCCAGGACGCCACGACCGGCAAGCTCTTCGGCGAAGGCAAGCAGAGCAAGCAGCTGGAGAAGGAGAACGACCTGATGTGGCGGCTGAAGAACAAGCCGATGCCGGCCGTCTCCCTCCTGGTGACCAGCAGCAAGCAGGGTGAGCACAACTACGGCGACACCCTGAAGTTCATCGACGCCGCCAAGAAGCACCCCACCCGCGTCTCCTCGATGATCCTGGACAGCGGTGGCCACAACTTCAACACCTGGCGCCGTGAGATCCCCGGCACCCTCCAGTGGATGGGCAGCCGCCTCAGCGCCTGACCCCCACCGCATACGTAAAAGAGCTGCCCGCCACGACCGAGGTCGTGGGCTCC
>NZ_BAAABW010000020.1:0-39012 GCF_039521185.1 Streptomyces blastmyceticus
AACGGTTGGAGCTGACTGGTACTAATAGGCCGAGGGCTTGTCCTCAGTTGCTCGCGTCCACTGTGTGGTTCCCGGGTTGCGAACAGTCGCACCGGTTGAACCAGTATGTATCTCTTAATTGAAGAGTGTGCTTGTTCGCTAGAACCCGATAGGGTTTCGGTGGTCATAGCGTTAGGGAAACGCCCGGTTACATTCCGAACCCGGAAGCTAAGCCTTTCAGCGCCGATGGTACTGCATGGGGGACCGTGTGGGAGAGTAGGACGCCGCCGAACAATCTTTCAAGGACCCTTGGTCCCAGCGTTCACGCTGGGACCAAGGGTCCTTTTTGTATTTTGCCTTGTATTTTGTCGAAGCGCGCCTGTCAGTTGGGTGCGCGAGAATGACTGCGGTACCCGAAGACAGGAGTCACGTCGATGTCCACCAACTCTCCCGACGATCGATCGGGCGGCGACCGGGGCGGCTTCCGCCGCGACGACCGACCGGCACACCGGCGTGACGACCGTGGTGACGACCGACGCGGCGGTCCGCGCCGTGAAGGCGACCGCGGTGGGCGTCCCGCCGGCGGTGGTTTCCGTCGTGACGACCGTGGCGGCAATGACCGTCCGTCGTTCCGTCGTGATGACCGTGCGCCGCGCCGTGACGATGACCGTGGTCCCCGTCGCGACGACGACCGCGGTGGCTTCCGCGGTGGGCGTGACGACCGTGGTGGACGTCCCGCCGGCGGTGGCTTCCGCCGCGACGACCGCCCCTCTTTCCCGCGTGACGACCGTGCGCCGCGCCGTGATGACGACCGTGGCCCCCGTCGCGACGACCGTCCGTCCTTCCGTCGCGATGACCGCGCCCCTCGTCGTGACGACGAGCGCGGCGGTTTCCGTGGTGGCCGTGACGACCGTGGCGGCAGCGACCGTCCGTCGTTCCGTCGTGACGAGCGTGCGCCGCGCCGTGACGATGACCGTGGTCCCCGTCGCGACGACGACCGCGGTGGCTTCCGTCGTGACGAGCGTCGTGACGACCGCCCCTCCTTCCGCCGCGACGACCGCGCTCCCCGTCGTGATGACGACCGTGGTGGCTTCCGCGGTGGGCGTGACGACCGTGGCCCGCGTCGTGACGATGACCGTGGTGGTTTCCGTCGTGACGAGCGTCGAGATGACCGTCCGTCGTTCCGTCGTGATGACCGTGCGCCGCGTCGTGATGACGACCGTGGTCCCCGTCGCGAGGACGACCGCGGTGGCTTCCGCCGCGATGACCGTCGTGACGACCGCCCCTCCTTCCGCCGCGACGACCGTGCGCCGCGCCGCGATGACGACCGTGGTGGTTTCCGTCGTGACGACCGTGGCGGCAATGACCGTCCGTCGTTCCGTCGTGATGACCGTGCGCCGCGTCGTGATGACGACCGTGGCCCCCGTCGCGATGACGACCGCGGTGGTTTCCGTCGCGACGAGCGTCGTGACGACCGCCCCTCCTTCCGCCGCGACGACCGTGGTGGCAGCGACCGTCCGTCGTTCCGTCGTGATGACCGCGCCCCGCGCCGTGATGACGACCGTGGCCCCCGCCGCGACGACGACCGCGGTGGTTACCGCGGTGGCCGTGATGACCGTGGTGGTCGCCCGAGCGGTGGCGGCTACGGGCGTCGTGACGACCGGCAGGGTGGCGGCGGCTACCGTGGCGGGCGCGACGAGCGCTCCGGTGGTTACCGCGGTGGCCGCGACGACCGGCGCGACGACCGGGACCGCGACCGCGAGCCCGTGAAGCGTCTGCCGATCCCCGACGACGTGACCGGCGACGAGATCGACAAGGACGTCAAGCAGGAGCTCATGAGCCTGCCGAAGGGTCTTGCCGAGGAGGTCGCGCGCAACCTCGTCATGGTGGCGAACCTGCTGGACGAGGACGCCGAGCAGGCCTACGCCTACTCCCGGATCGCCCTGCGCCTCGCGTCCCGCGTCGCCGCCGTGCGGGAGGCCGCCGGCTTCGCCGCGTACGCCACGGGCAGGTACACCGAGGCGCTGGCCGAGTTCCGCGCCGCGCGCCGGATGACCGGTTCCGTCGAGCTGTGGCCCGTGATGGCGGACTGCGAGCGCGGCATGGGCCGCCCGGAGCGCGCGCTGGCCATGGCCGGTGAGCCCGAGGTGCACAAGCTGGACAAGGCCGGCCAGGTCGAGATGCGGCTCGTCGCCGCCGGTGCCCGCAAGGACATGGGCCAGGCGGACGCGGCGGTCGTGACCCTGCAGAGCCCCGAGCTCGCGTCGAGCTCGATCCAGCCGTGGACGGCCCGCCTGCGCTACGCCTACGCCGACGCGCTGCTCGCCGTCGGCCGCCAGGACGAGGCGCGCGAGTGGTTCGCCAAGGCCCTCGAGGCCGACCAGGGCGGCATGACGGACGCCTCCGACCGTCTCGCGGAGCTGGACGGCGTCGAGTTCACGGACGCCATGGTCGAGGCGGACGAGGACGACGAGACCCCGGCCGGCACGGCCGAGGCCGACACCGCCGTGGCGGACGAGGTCACGGACGCCCCGCAGCCCGTCGAGACCCCGGCCGAAACCCCGGCGGCGGCCCCGCAGTTCGTGGAGCCCGTCATGCCCGAGCAGCCCACCGAGGCCGCCGAGCCCGCCGAGGAGAAGGCAGCCGAGGCCGAGGCCGAGGTCAAGCCGGTCGAGGACAAGGCGTCCGACGACAAGAGCTGATCGCTGCCGCGCCGACGCACAGCGCAAAAGGGCGGAACCCCCACCGGGGGTTCCGCCCTTCGGCGTTCGCGGCGCCGGGTTCAGTTCAGGGCGAGGCTGCGGAGGACCAGTCCCGTGGCCGGTTTGGGGCCGAAGGAGGTGGACTTGCGGGGCATGGTGACGCCCTGCTCGGCCAGTTCCCGTACGACGTCCTCGCACACCGGGTGCATCAGGACCGCCGTGCCGCCGTGCCGTTCGGCCTGCTTGACCGCGGCGGCCGTCTCGTGGATGTAGCCGATGTGCTCGGGGTCGTCCGGAACGTGCCAGATGTGTTCCAGCAGGACCGAGTGCAGAACCGTCGCGTCGAGCGTGCGCCACGCCTCCGGGCGGTCGGTGGGGACCGTACGCGCGAGGAGGGCGGGGTCGGGGCTGTCGAGGAGGTGGAAGCGGCCGTCGCCGGCGAGCACGAAGGCGTTGCCGTCCTTGCCGGTCGCCTCGGCGAGCGTGTCCAGGGCCTCCGGCAGGGAGCCTTCGAGCGTCCGCACGCGGAAGGCGCCGCCGACGGCCGCGAGTGCCTCCGCGATCGGCAGGCGGTGCAGCAGGCGGTGGATGGCCCGTACGCGCAGGGGGTAGCGGGCGGTGTCGACGAGGAGGACCAGGCCGAAGTCCCAGGGGCTGTCGGCGGGTTGCTCGGCGCGCAGCCGGAGGTAGGTGGCCCAGCGGTGGTGGCCGTCGGCGATGAGGGCCTGCTGCCGGGACAGGTCGGCGCCGATCGTGCTCAGCTCGGCCGGGTCGGTGACGGACCACAGCCGGTGGGCGTAGCCGTCGTCGGTGGTGGTGGACAGCAGGGGCGCGGAGCGGGTCACCCGGTCGATGACGCCCGCCGCGCCGCCGTCGCTGTCGTCGCCGCGGTAGGAGAAGAGCAGCGGCTCCAGATTGGCGCCCGTGCCGCGCATCAGGGCCGCCCGGTCCTCGATGATGTGCGGCATCACGTCCTCGTGGGGGAGCACGACGCCCTCCTCGCGCGGACTGAGGCGCAGGGCCCCGATGAGGCCGCGCTGCAGTATGCCGTCGCCCCGCTGCTCGTAGACGTAGAGCGCGGGCTCGGGGTCGGCCGCGAGGATCCGCTCGTCCTGCCAGAGGCGCAGCGTCTGGGCCGCCTGCCGGTGCCGGTCCGCGGCCGTGGCGGCCTGCGGGAGGATGAGCCGGACGATGTTGTGCGGATCCGCGGTCTCCAGGTGGCGCAGGCCGTCGGGCCGCACGACGACGTCGTACGGTGGTGAAGTCACGGCGGCGAGGCTGCCGACCCGCTCGGGGACATAGCGCAGCCCTCGGAATGGCGCGAGTTCGAGACCCTGCCTTCTATCCCCTGTTCGGCCTGGAGTGCTCATTGGGAAATGTTATGTCTCATGGCCGGATGAGCAATGATCGGGGAAGAGACGTACAGCACAAGGAGTGAGTGCACGATGAACCAGACCGCCCGGATCCGGCCCGACGGCAGCCGCGAGCCGCTCTGCGCGGCCTACGACACGGCGCTGCTGGACCTCGACGGCGTGGTGTACGCGGGCGGCGAGGCCATCGCGTACGCCGTCGAGTCGCTGGGGACGGCGCGGGACGGGGGGATGCACCTCGCCTATGTGACGAACAACGCCGCCCGTACGCCGCAGACGGTCGCCGCGCACCTGACGCACCTCGGCGTGCCCGCGGAGCCTTCCGACGTGATCACCTCGGCGCAGGCTGTGGCACGGCTGATTGCCGATCAGATCCCCGCTGGGTCAAGGGTGTTGGTGATCGGCGCGGAGGGTCTGCGGGTCGCGCTGGAGGAGCGCGGGCTGGTGCCCGTGGACTCGGCGGACGACGACCCGGCCGCGGTGGCGCAGGGCTACGGCGGCCCCGACATGCCGTGGTCGCGGCTGGCGGAGGCGTCGTACGCGGTGGCGCGGGGCGTGCCGTGGTTCGCCTCCAACACGGATCTGACGATCCCCAGCGCGCGGGGCATCGCGCCCGGCAACGGCGCGGCCGTGCAGGTCGTACGGATAGCGACGGGCGCCGAGCCGCAGGTGGCGGGGAAGCCGCTGCCGCCGATGCACCGCGAGACGGTGCTGCGTACGGGCGCGGAGCGGCCGCTGGTCGTCGGCGACCGGCTGGACACGGACATCGAGGGGGCGCACGTCGGCGGCGTGGACTCGCTGCTCGTGCTGACCGGTGTGACCACGGCGGCCCAGCTGCTCGCCGCGCCGCCGGAGCACCGGCCGACGTATGTGGCGGAGGACCTGCGGGGGCTGCTCGTGGCGCAGCCCGGCGTCGACGCGGTCGACGGGGGGTTCCGGTGTGGTGGCTGGACGGCCGCGGTGGCCGATGGGGAGCTCGTCCTGACGGGGTCGGGGGAGCCGGTCGACGGTCTGCGGGCGCTGTGCGGTGCCGCCTGGTCGGCGGCCGGATCCGGTGAGTGCGGGCTGGACGCGGGGAAGGCGCTGGCGCGTCTGGGGTTCTAGCGCCGGGTCCGCCCGGTCGCGACGAACGGCGCAGGAGCCCCATGGCTCCTGCGCCGTTCGTCTCACGCCAGCTCCGCCAGCAGGTCCTCCTCCGACGCGCCCCGGCGCCAGTAGCCCGTGAAGGTGACCGCGCGGCGGTCGAGGCCGCGCTCGCCGACCAGGTGGCGGCGGACGGCGCGGACCGTGCCGGATTCGCCGGCGATCCAGGCGTAGGGGGTGCCGGTGGGCAGTTCGGCCGCGCGCACCGCGTCGAGCAGCGGGGTCGCGTGGCCGGCGCCCCGTACCAGCCAGGTGATGTCCGCGGAGGCGGCGGTCGGCAGGTCCTGGACGTCGTCCGCGTGCGGCACCTCGATCCAGACCTTCGCCCGGGTGCCCTCGGGCAGCCAGGCGAGGATGCCGGCGACGGCGGGGAGGGCGGTCTCGTCGGCGGTGACGAGGATCCAGTCGGTGCCGGCCGGCGGCTGGAAGTCGACGCCGCCGTTGTCCTCGACGACGGGGCCGAGGACGGCGACGCGGTCGCCGGGGCGGGCGGCCTGTGCCCAGTTGGTGGCCGGGCCGCCGTGGCCGTTCGCGTCGCCGTGGACGGCGAAGTCGACGTCGAGCTCGGCGGGGTCGTCGCGCAGCTCGCGGACGGTGTACGAGCGCATGACGGCGCGTACGGCCGGGTCCTGGGTGCGCCATTCCGCGAACCAGCCCTCGCCGAGGTTCTCGGGGAGTACGGGCGCGTCCTGGCCGGGCTGCGGCAGGAACAGCTTGAAGCGCTGGTCGCGGCCGCCGCTGACGGCTGCGCCGAGGCCGTCCCCGCCGAAGGTCACGCGGATCATGGCGGGGCTGACCCGTACCGTCCGCAGGACGTGCAGGTCGAAGAAGCGGTACGGGACGGCGGTGGGGGCGGTGGTGGCGGTCATGCGGGGCGTGGTCCTTTCGGCTGACGCGGCGGGCGCGACGGGCGCGACCGGAGGTGGTCGCAGCTGACGTGAGGAGCCGTCAGGCGACCTTCTTGGCCTTGTCGACCGCGGCGGCGAGGCTCTCGACGAGCGGTGCGCATCCGGCGTAGGAGTAGCGCGGTTCGCTGAGCCAGGGGGTGATCTGGCCGGCCTTGACCGCGGGCAGGTCCGCCCAGGTGGGCTTGGCGGCGAGGTCCTTGGGCTGGAGGGTGGCGGTGCGGTTGTCGAGGAGGATCAGGTCGGCGGGGTACTTGCCGGCGTTCTCCCAGCTGAGGCTCTCGAAGAAGCCGCCGGTGACCTTGTCGGGGACGACGAGTTCGATGCCGAGCTGCTTGAAGTAGGTGAGGTCGGCGTAGACGGCGGGGTCGGAGACGTAGAGCATGTCGGCGGAGCCGGAGGCGGCGAGGACCTTGAGGCCCTTGTGGTCGCGGGCGGCCTTGCGCAGGGTCTCGGACGCCTTCTCGAAGCGCTGCTTGGCGTCGGTGACCTGCTTCGCCTGCAGGTCGGCGCCGAGCGACTTCGCGAGTTCCGCGTAGCGCCCGATGACGTCGGTGAGCGACTTCTTGGAGGTGCTGATGCCGACGCTCGGGGCGAGGCCGAGGATCTTCTTCTTGCTGTCGTCGGGGACGTACCAGAGTTCCTCGCCCTGGATCATGTTGGTGACGAGCAGCTCGGGTCCCATGGCGGCGTACTTCTCGACGTTGAATTCGCCCCAGGCGTTGCCGAGGATCGTCACCTTCCCGACGTCGAGGTCGCCGGCCTGCGGGTCGGGCTTGCCGTCCTTGAGCTTGGTGGGGCCGAAGACGCCCGCGCAGTCGAAGCCGAAGTCGTGGAGGGCGGCCGCGGAGCCGGTGAAGGCGACGACCTTCTTCGGGGTCCTGCCCGCCTTGGCGGTCTCGCCGCGGTCGTCCTTGAAGGCCCAGGAGCCGCCCGAGGAGCCGGAGTCGGAGCCGCCGGAGGATTTCCCGCCCCCGCAGGCGGTCAGGAGGGCGCCGGCGCCGAGCGCGCCACCCGCCGTCAGAAGGCCACGGCGGGACAGGTTGGTGATGCCTGGGATGCGGGGGGTGCTCATGGGGATGCGCTTCTCTCGGTACTCGGTCGAAGGGGCGTTGTCAGGGTAGGCTAACCTAACCTGGTGTTGGTCGACAGTCTCCCCGAATCCCCGGCGGCACCGCCCCCGTCCGCGCCGTCCGGCCGGAACGCGGCCCGTGCGGCAGGGCTGTTCGCCGCGCTGGGAGCCCTGCTCCTGGTCGCCGTCGCGAGCATCGCCATCGGCGCCAAACAGATCCCCCTCGACCAGGTGTGGGACGCGCTCTTCCACTCCGCGTCCGGGTCCGACGCCGTGGTCGTCCGTGAAGTGCGCCTGCCCCGCACCCTCCTGGGCATCCTGGTCGGCGCCGCGCTCGGACTCGCGGGCGCGGTGATGCAGGCGCTCACCCGCAACCCCCTCGCAGAACCCGGCATCCTCGGCGTCAACGCCGGTGCCGCGGCCGCCGTCGTCTCCGCCATCAGCTTCCTGGGCATCGGCACGATCAGCGGCTATATGTGGTTCGCCTTCCTCGGCGCGGCCGTCGTCGCCGTGGCCGTCCACTTCCTCGGCGGCAGCCGCAGCGCCACCCCGGTGCGCCTCGCGCTCGCGGGCACGGCCGTGACGTACGCGCTGTACGGCTACGTCTACTCCGTCCAGCTCATGGACTCCGCCGCGCTCGACCGGATGCGCTTCTGGACGGTCGGCTCGCTCGCCTCCGCCGACATGGGGACCGTCGGCCGGATCGCGCCCTTCGTCCTCCTCGGCGTCGTCCTCGCCCTCGCGCTCGCCCGGCCACTCAACGCCATGGCGCTCGGCGACGACACCGCCCTCGCGCTCGGCTCCCGGCCCACGCTCACCCGCGTCCTCGCCATGGCCGCCGTCACGCTGCTGTGCGGCGCGGCGACCGCCGCCTGCGGACCGATCGTCTTCGTCGGCCTGATCGTCCCGCACCTCGTGCGCGCCCTCACCGGCCCCGACCTGCGCTGGATCCTGCCGTACGCGGCCGTCCTCGCGCCCGTGCTGCTGCTCGGCGCCGACGTGCTCGGACGGGTCGTCACCCGGCCCGGCGAGCTCCAGGTCGGCATCGTGACGGCGGTGATCGGCGGGCCCGTCTTCATCCACCTCGTACGCCGCCGGAGGGTGGTCCAGCAGTGAGTGTGTCCTCACCCCCCAGGCCCAAGGTGGTCCGCACCCGCGGCGGGCTCTCGCTGCGCGTGGACACGCGGGCCGTCCTCGTCGTCGTGGCCCTGCTGGCCCTCGCCGCGGCCGCCGCCGTCGCCCTCATCGGCACCGGCGACTTCCCGATGTCCCCGGCCGAGGTCGTACGGACCCTCACCGGCGGCGGCACGCCCGCGCAGGAGTTCATCGTCCAGGACCTGCGGCTGCCGCGCGTCCTGGTCGGACTGCTCGTCGGCGCCAGCCTCGGGCTGGCGGGCGCGGTCTTCCAGTCGGTCTCCCGCAACCCGCTGGGCAGCCCGGACGTGATCGGCTTCGGCCAGGGCTCGGCGGCCGGGGCGCTCGTCGTCATCATCCTCTTCCACGGCGACCCGTTCGCCGTCGCGGCCGGGGCCGTGGCCGGCGGGATCGTCACCGGCATCGCCGTCTACCTGCTCGCGTGGAAGAAGGGCGTCCACGGCTACCGCCTCGTCCTCGTGGGCATCGGCGCGGCCGCCGTGCTCACCGGCGTCCGGGACTACCTGATGACCCGGGCCGACCTCGTCGACGCGACCCGCTCGATGGTCTGGATGGTCGGCTCGCTCAACGGCCGCGGCTGGGGCCAGGTGTGGCCCCTGCTGTGCGTGGCGGCCGTGCTCTTCCCCGTGGTCATCGGCCGGGGCCGGGCCCTGCGGATGCTGGAGATGGGCGACGACGCGGCGTACGCGCTGGGCGTGCGGGCCGAGCGCGTACGGATCGTGGTGATGGGCGCCGCCGTCCTGCTGACCGCCGCCGCGACCGCCGCGGCCGGACCCGTCGGCTTCGTCGCCCTCGCCGCACCCCAGCTCGCCCGGCGGCTGACCCGGGCGCCCGGCCCCAACCTGCCCGCCTCCGCGTGCATGGGCGCCGTCCTGCTCATCACCGCGGACTGGGTCTCGCAGCGGCTCTTCGGCGCCGACCAGCTGCCCGTCGGCGCGGTGACCGGCATGCTCGGCGGCTGCTATCTGCTGTGGCTGCTCTTCACCGAGCGCAAGGCGGGCCGGATATGACGCGGGACATGCCGGACACGCGGGACACGCCGGACACGACGAACGAACAAGGAGAGACCACCGTGAGCGACGTACGCGAGGCCGCCGTGCGGCCGGCGGCCGAAGCGGCAGGAGAGAGCCGGGGGAGCCGGCTGACCGCCGAGTCCGTCACCCTCTCCTACGACCAGCGGGTCATCGCGGAGAACCTCTCCGTCGCCGTCCCCGACCACTCCTTCACGGTGATCGTCGGCCCCAACGCCTGCGGCAAGTCGACCCTCCTGCGCGCCCTCTCGCGCATGCTCAAGCCGGCCGCCGGAGCCGTGCTCCTCGACGGCGCGGCCATCGACTCGTACCCCGCCAAGCAGGTCGCCCGCACGCTCGGACTGCTCCCGCAGTCCTCCGTCGCCCCGGACGGGATCACCGTCGCCGACCTCGTCGCCCGCGGCCGCTACCCCCACCAGGGGCTGCTGCGGCAGTGGTCGCGGGAGGACGAGCGGATCGTCGTGGAGTCGATGACCGCGACCGGCGTCGACGCCCTCGCCGACCGGCACGTCGACGAGCTGTCCGGCGGGCAGCGCCAGCGCGTCTGGATCGCCATGGCCCTCGCCCAGCAGACCCCGCTGCTGCTCCTGGACGAGCCGACCACCTACCTCGACATCCAGCACCAGATCGACGTGCTCGACCTGTGCGCCCAGCTGCACGAGGAGCAGGGCCGCACCCTCGTCGCCGTCCTCCACGACCTCAACCACGCCGCCCGCTACGCCACCCACCTCATCGCCATGCGCGACGGGCGGGTCGTCGCCGAGGGCAAGCCGGGGGAGGTGGTCACGGCCGAGCTGGTGGAGCAGGTGTTCGGGCTGCGGTGCCAGGTCATAGACGACCCCGAGACCGGCACCCCCCTGGTCGTCCCCGCCGCCCGGCGCCGGCGGACGCCCGCCGGCGCTACAGCAGGGACCGCAGCCGCAGCACGTCCCGCAGGCTCGCCTGCACCCTGACCCGGCCCGAGGCCCACGCCTTCGCGAAGCCGAGCCGGCCGTGCACCAGGGCCACCAGATCGTCGCCCGACATCGTCAGGGCGATCTCCGCCCGCCGCTCGGGGGTGCCCGGCACCGTCCGCACGTCCTGGATGTGGCCGCCCGCCAGGTGGCCCGTGAAGGTGACGTCGAGGTCGGAGAGGTGGCAGCTGAGCGAGCGGTCGGGCGCGGCGGCGTCCCGCAGGTCACCGCTCGCCCCCGCGAGATTCTCCGCCAGCCGGTCGAGTGCCTCCCGGCACTCCTCGATGGTCGCCATGAGGAGGGACGCTACCCCAGCCGATCGCGTACGCCGCACAGGCGCCGGGACGGGGTAGCGTCAAAGGCATGACCGACCCGATGACCGGCGCACCGCAGGACGAGCGGGAGGCCGGGCCCCTGCCGCTCGGCGTCGACCGCGCCCCCACCGGCGACCCCGCGGTGGACGGCCTGCTCGTCCGGCTGGCCGACGCCGACCACCTCGCCGCGAGCGGTCACCTGGAGGTGTACGAGGATGTACACCGGGGCCTGCGCGACGCGCTCACCGCGCTCGACCGGCACCCCGGGCCGACGGCGCCCTCCGGCGCGCCCGCTTCGTACGACAACAGGAGCTGAACCACCCGTGGCAGTGACCCGCCCGCGACGCAGCCGACTCGACGCCGAGCTGGTGCGCCGGAAACTCGCCCGCTCCCGCGAGCACGCGAGCCAGCTGATCGCGGCGGGCCGGGTGACCGTCGGCGGCGCGACCGCGACCAAGGCGGCCACACAGGTGGAGATCAGCGCCGCCGTCGTCGTCACCGACGACGAGAACGACCCGGACTACGTCTCCCGCGGCGGCCACAAGCTCGCGGGCGCCCTCGCCGCCTTCGTCCCCCACGGGCTGCGGGTCGAGGGCCGCCGCGCGCTCGACGCGGGCGCCTCCACCGGCGGCTTCACCGACGTCCTGCTGCGCGCGGGCGCCGCCCACGTCGTCGCCGTCGACGTCGGCTACGGACAGCTCGCCTGGTCGCTGCAGAGCGACGAGCGGGTCACCGTGAAGGACCGCACCAACGTCCGTGAGCTGACGCTGGAGCAGATCGACGGCAAGCCCGCCGACATCGTCGTCGGCGACCTGTCCTTCATCCCGCTCGGCCTCGTGCTGCCCGCGCTCGTGCGCTGCGCCGCCCCCGACGCGGACCTCGTCCTCATGGTCAAGCCGCAGTTCGAGGTCGGCAAGGAGCGGCTCGGCAGCGGCGGCGTGGTGCGCAGCACCCAGCTGCGGGCCGACGCGGTCCGTACGGTCGCGGGCCAGGCGGCCGCGCTCGGGCTCGGGGTGCTGGGCGTGACGGCCAGCCCGCTGCCCGGGCCCTCGGGCAACGTCGAGTACTTTCTGTGGCTGCGCGCCGGAGCGCCTGAACTGGACCCGGCGGACGTTGACCGTGCAGTGGCGGAGGGGCCCCGTTGACCACTTCAGAAGCAACATCAGCAACATCGGCACAGACCCGGGCGGCGGCCGAGGGGGAGACGACGGCCGGGGGCCGTCGGGTCTTCCTGCTCGCCCACACCGGCCGCCCAGCGGCCATCCGCAGCGCCGAACTCGTCGTCCAAGGACTGCTGCGCTGCGGCATCGGGGTGCGCGTGCTGGCCGAGGAGGCCGCCGACCTGCCGCTGCCGCCCTCGGCCGAACTCGTCGAGGCGGGGCCGGACCGGCCCGACGTCCTGGAGGGGTGCGAGCTGCTGATCGTCCTCGGCGGTGACGGCACGCTGCTGCGGGGCGCGGAATTCGCCCGGCGCTCCGGGGTGCCGATGCTGGGCGTCAACCTCGGCCGGGTCGGCTTCCTCGCCGAGGCCGAGCGCGACGACCTCGACAAGGTCGTGGACCGGGTGGTGACCCGGGAATACGAGGTCGAGGAGCGGATGACCCTCGACGTGCTCGTCCGCACCGACGGTCACATCGTGCACACCGACTGGGCGCTGAACGAGGCGTCCGTGGAGAAGGCCGCGCGGGAGCGCCTGCTGGAGGTCGTCACCGAGGTCGACGGCCGCCCGGTGTCCCGCTTCGGCGGCGACGGCGTCGTCTGCGCGACCCCCACCGGCTCGACCGCCTACGCGTTCTCGGCGGGCGGCCCGGTGGTCTGGCCGGAGGTCGAGGCCCTGCTGATGGTCCCCATCAGCGCGCACGCCCTCTTCGCCAAGCCGCTGGTCACGGCGCCGGACTCGGTGCTCGCGGTGGAGGTGCAGCCGCAGACGCCGAACGGGGTGCTGTGGTGCGACGGGCGGCGCACGGTGGAACTGCCTGCGGGCGCGCGGGTGGAAGTGCGGCGGGGAGCGGTTCCGGTCCGGCTGGCCCGGCTGCACCACGCGTCGTTCACGGACCGGCTGGTGGCGAAGTTCGCGCTGCCGGTGGCCGGGTGGCGGGGCGCGCCGCATTAATCGGCTTGTGTGGGTGCGGGTTCGTTGCCGGGTGCGGGTCCGTGCCGCCTGCGGCGGAGCGCCCTGCGGGCGCGTCCTCGATCGCCGGACGGGCTGAATTCAGCCCGTCCGGCGATCGAGGACGCCGAGGGCCACGCTCAGTGCCCCGTCCGGGCGCGTCGCGATGTCCGCGGGGATGCCCGTGCCGTCGTACGTCGTGCGGTGATCCCGCGCGCTCAAGTACTCCTCGTTCGGGAGCCAGAACTGCCAGCCGTTCGGCAGCGTCCGTTCGAGGCGGTCCGAGAACAGTCCCTGGGTGTTCTCGCCGATGAGCACCGGCTTCGGGTCGCGGGCGAGGAGCGCCTGGGTGAGGGTCTCGCCCGCGCTGATCGTCAGCCGGCTGGTGAGGACGGTCAGCGGGCCGGTGTAGACGGGCCCCGCGTGCGGGCGGGCTCCGATCGGCTCGGCGGGGGTGAACTTCCGTGGGTCGTGGGCGTCGTTCCGCGCGTGCTTGAGATAGGCCGTGTACGGCCGTCCGGTCAGCCGCTCGGCCACGTCCAGCGCGAGGCGGTCCGAGCCGCCGCCGTTGAGTCGCAGGTCGAGGACCAGGCCGCGCAGGGCGTCCGGGCCGCTCGTCCGGGCGGTGGTGAAGACCTCGTCGAGGGCCCTGCCGAGCGTGGCCGCGTCGGCCTCGTAGGTGTTGCCCTTCGCGTAGCCCTGGAATGTGGTGACGCGGAGGAAGCCGATCCCGCCGGGCAGCCCGGCGTAGGTGATCTTCCCGCCCGCCCAGGACCGTTCGTCCTTGCCGCCGGCGGCCCTGACGCTTTCGGCGACGGCTTGGTCGATACGCTTCCGCTCCTGTTCGTCGGGGAGGACGGTGTCCTCGCGGTGCCCGCTGAAGTAGCCCTCGGGGTGCTGCGGGTCGACCAGGCCGGTGTGCCCGTCGTGGAGCGGCCGGATCATCTCCGACAGGACGGAGAACAGCTCGTCCTTGCCGGTGGTGGCCGTGATCCGGGGCCGGTAGCGGTCCCGTACGGCGTTCCAGTCGATGTGCCGCGCGGCGAAGAAGGGGTAGTTCTCGGCGTACGTCTGCCAGAAGGCGTCGAAGACCTTCCGCGGGTCCGCGTCCGGGCTCGGCGCGATCGCGCCGCGGCAGTTCGCGGGCAGCGCGGCGATCCGCCGCAGTGTGCGGTGGCCCACGTCGTCGCCGAACGCCAGCTCCGCCCGGTCGCGGCCCTTCGGCGTCACCGTGAGGGGCGCCTCGCCCTCCTGCCGGAAGGGGCCGGAGGCGTCGGAACGGGTCGCGGTGAGCTCGCCGGGCAGGCAGCCGACGCCCGTGGTCTCGTACGTCCGCAGCCGGCGGCCCCCGTCGTCCACGGCGACGACCGTGCCGTAACCGTCCATGCGCCATGTGCCGTCGAGCGCGGCCGGGCGGGAACCCGTACCGCCCGGGGTGTCGGCGAGCGCGCTCGCCGAGCCTGCGGCGGTGGTCAGGGCGACGGCCGCGGCGAGGAGCAGCGCCGCCGCGCGGGGGGTACGGGACCGGGCGGTCATGCGGGCTGACGTCATGGGACAAGCCTGTTCGGTAAGGGGCACCGAGGCCATGGGGCAGTCACCCGGACCGGTGGTGGGGCTGTCCCCAGGGGGACCGACGGGGGTGGCCGTCGCGAGGGGGCCCCGGAACCTCGTATGGTCGTACCCGTGTTGGAGGAGATGCGGATCCGGTCCTTGGGCGTCATCGATGACGCGGTGGTCGAGCTGTCGCCCGGTTTCACCGCGGTGACCGGCGAGACCGGCGCGGGCAAGACCATGGTCGTCACCAGCCTCGGTCTGCTGCTCGGCGGGCGGGCCGACCCCGCGCTGGTGCGGACGGGCGCCAAGAGCGCCGTGGTCGAGGGGAGGATCACCGTCGACCGCCGGTCGCCCGCGGCCGTCCGGGCGGAGGAAGCGGGCGCCGAACTCGACGACGGCACCCTGCTGATCAGCCGCACCCTCTCCGCCGAGGGGCGTTCGCGCGCCCATGTGGGCGGCCGGAGCGTGCCCGTCGGGCTGCTCGCCGAGCTCGCCGACGACCTCGTGGCCGTGCACGGGCAGACCGACCAGCAGGGGCTGCTCAGACCCGCCCGGCAGCGGCAGGCCCTCGACCGGTACGCGGGCGACGCCGTGTCCGTGCCGCTCGCCAAGTACGCCGGTGCCTACCGCAGGCTGCGGGCCGTCGCCGCCGAGCTGGCCGAGCTGACCACGCGGGCCCGCGAGCGGGCCCAGGAGGCGGACCTGCTGCGCTTCGGCCTGGACGAGGTCGCCGCCGTCGAGCCGCTGCCCGGCGAGGACACCGAACTGGCCGCCGAGGCCTCCCGCCTCGGCCACGCAGAGGCCCTCGCCTCCGCCGCCACCGTCGCCCACGCCGCCCTCGCGGGCAACCCCGAGGACCCCGAGGGCATCGACGCGGCCACCCTGGTCGCGGGCGCCCAGCGGGCGGTGGAGGCCGTACGCTCCCACGACCCGGCCCTGGCCGGCCTCGCCGACCGGATCGGCGAGATCGGCATCCTGCTCTCCGACGTGGCGGGGGAGCTCGCGGGCTACGCCTCCGACCTGGACGCGGACCCGCGGCGGCTCGCGGCCGTCGAGGAGCGGCGGGCGGACCTGACCCACCTGACGCGCAAGTACGGCGAGGACATCGCGGGCGTCCTCGCCTGGGCGGAGGCGGGCGCGGCCCGCCTCGGCGAGCTGGAGGGCGACGACGACCGCATCGACGAGCTGACCGCCGAACGGGACGCGCTGCGCACCGAACTCGGCGAGCTCGCGCAGGCGCTGACCGACGCGCGGACGGAGGCCGCCGAGCGGTTCGCCGAGGCCGTCACCGAGGAGCTCGCCTCGCTGGCGATGCCGCACGCGCGCGTGTCCTTCGAGATCGGCCAGAGCGAGGTCGCGGAGCCGGAGGCCGACCACGGCATCGAGGTCGGCGGGCGCGCCGTCGCCTACGGCCCGCACGGCGCCGACGAGGTCGAGCTCTACCTCGCCCCCCACCCCGGCGCCCGGCCGCGCCCCATCGCCAAGGGCGCCTCCGGCGGTGAACTGTCGCGCGTCATGCTCGCCGTCGAGGTGGTGTTCGCGGGCTCCGACCCCGTGCCGACGTACCTCTTCGACGAGGTCGACGCCGGGGTCGGCGGCAAGGCGGCCGTCGAGGTGGGCCGCCGCCTGGCCCGCCTCGCGCGGACTGCGCAGGTCGTGGTCGTCACCCACCTGCCCCAGGTGGCCGCGTTCGCCGACCGCCACCTGGTGGTCGAGAAGACCCACGAGGGCTCGGTGACCCGCAGCGGCGTCCAGGCGATGGAGGGGGAGGCGCGGGTGCGGGAGCTGTCGCGCATGCTGGCGGGCCAGGAGGATTCTCACCTGGCCCGGGCTCATGCGGAGGAGTTGCTGGCGGCGGCGCGAGGGCTTTAGGGGGCGTGTGCCCCCGGCCCCCCGGGTGCGGGTCCGTTGCCGCCTGCGGCGGTGGCGCCCTGCGGGCGCGTCCTCAATCGCCGGACGGGCTGAAATCAGCCCGTCCGGCGATTGAGGACAGCGCGCGAAGCGTGCTCCGGGGTCTGGGGCAGAGCCCCAGTTTCGGGAAGGGGCGGGGCTGGGGAACAAAGCCCGCCGCAGGCGGTAACCCCACCTCGGCACGCCACCCGCCCTCGTGGGGACTTGGGCGCCAAGAATCACCTATGTGAGTGAATCCGCGGATATGTGGGCGAGGTAAGGCGGCCAACCCGCGAGACGGTGGTGCCGGGATGTCGGCCGGGGCTGGCATCCTGGGCGCGGCACCGCAGCGCCGTCCGCCCTCGCCCGACGCCGAATCAGGAGCTTCACCCGCGTGAGCAGCACACCCGCCTCGCCGCACGGGCGCCCACCCCTGCACGCCGTGCAAGTGCTGGGCGGCGGCGGTTCCGGCAGCGGACCGCACGTGCGGTCGCTGGCCGCCGGGCTGGTCGCGCGCGGGCTGCGGGTGACGGTGTGCGCGCCGCGGCGCACGGGCGAGGGGTACGGCTTCACGGGCGCCGGGGCCGTCGGCGGTGCCTCCTTCGCGCCGCTGCGCACCGGGCCTGACGCCCTGGCCGTCGCCGGCATCCGGGCCGCGAGCACGGGCGCGGACGTGGTCCACGCCCACGGCCTGCGGTCGGGGGTACTCGCGGCGCTCGCGCTGCGGGGGCGGCGTACGCCCCTGGTCGTCACGTGGCACACGAGGGCGCGCGCGGCAGGCGCGCGCGCCCAGTTCGTCCGGCTGATGGAGCGGCAGGCGGCCCGCGCCGCGGCCGTCGTGCTCGGGGTGACCTCGGAACTCGTCGACCGGGCGCGGCTGCGCGGCGCGCGGGACGCCCGGCTGGCCCCCGTCGGGGTGCCCGCACCGCGCCCCGCCCCCGAGGACGACGAACCCGCGCGGCACAAGGCGCGGGCCGAACTCGGCGCCGTCGCCCGGCCCTTGCTCGTCACCGTCGGGCGGCTGGAGGCGGACCAGGGCCACGGACCCCTCCTCGACGCGGCCCGCGCCTGGCGCGAACTCGACCCGGAGCCCCTCCTCATCATGGCCGGCGAGGGCCGCGAACGGCCCCTGCTCCAGCGCAGGATCGAGACAGAGGGCCTGCCCGTCCGCCTCGTGGGGCACCGCGACGACGTACCCGACCTGCTGGCGACGGCCGACGTGGCGATCCTCTCCAGCCGGTGGGAGGCCCGCTCCGTGCTCGCGCAGGAGGCACTGCACGCGGGCGTCCCCCTGGTGGCGACCGCGGTCGGCGGCGTACCGGACCTGGTCGGCGAGGCGGCCGAGCTCGTCCCGTACGGCGACGCCGCCGCGCTGGCCGCCGCGGTGAGCCGGCTCCTCGCCGATCCGGTCCGGCGGGCGGAGCTCTCGGCGGCGGGGCGGGAGCAGGCGGCGACGTGGCCGTCGGAGGACGACACGGTGGCGCACGTGCTGAGCGTGTACGACGAGCTGAGCCGGCGGGTTCGCTAGCCGGGCCTGCGGCCGCTTTTCCCCGATGAGTGCGGGCCCGTTGCCTCCTGCGGCGGGGGCGGCCTGCGGCCGCGTCCTCAATCGCCGGACGGGCTGGATTTGCGCACCCTGGGGATTGGGGGGCTTGCCCCCAGTTTCGGGAAAAAGACCTAGCCCACGTGGCGGCGTGCGCGTAGGGCCAGGTTCAGGGAGAGTGCCGTCTGCGGGTCCTCCAGGTCCGTGCCCAGGAGGCGTGCGATGCGGGCCAGGCGGTCGTAGAGCGTCTGGCGGTTGAGGTGGAGCTCGCGCGCCGTCTCCGCCTTGCGGCCCGCGTGGGCGAGGTACGTCTCCAGCGTCGGCAGCAGCGCCGGGCGTGACGTGCGGTCGTGGGCGATCAGCGGGCCGATCACCCGGTCGACGAACGCCGCCAGATCGCCCTGGGAGCGCAGCCGCCACAGCAGCACGTCCACGTCCAGCTGCCGGACGTCGTGCCAGGTCCGGTCCGGCAGGCCGCGGGCCGCGGTCGCCGCCTCCGCGGCGTGCCGCAGGGCCGCCCCCACCGCCTCCCACCCGGTCGGCGCGCCCGCCACGACCACGGGCAGCCGCAGGCCCGCCCGCTCCGCCCCGGCCCGCAGCGCCGCGGCCACCCGGTCCGCGACGGCGGGGCGTTCCGCGTCGTCCCGCAGCCCCACCAGCAGCGGTATCCGGCCCTCCGGCAGCCGTACGCCAAGCAGCACCGGCGCGCCCACCGCGGCCAGCTCCTCCTGCACCGCGCACACCAGCGCGGCCCAGCTGTCGGGCGGCACCAGGTCGCTGGAGAGCCGCAGCACCATCGGCAGCAGCGGGCCGGGGCCCGGCCGGAAGCCCAGCACCCGGGCCTGGGCCGGGGCGTCCGCCGGGTCGACGCGGCCGTCGGCGAGGCCGGAGAGGAAGTCGCCGCGGCCGCGCGCCGCCAGCTCCTCCTCCTGCCGGGCCTGGAGCAGGACGACGGCCAGCAGCCCGGCCGTACGGTCAGCGGCGATGCGGTGCACGGGCGCCAGCGGCGCGTTCACCGGCAGTACGGTCAGCTGGGCCCGCACCGCGCCGGGCCCGGGGCCCTGGCCGGGGATGTCGGTGGTCAGCGCGCCCGCGAGCCCTGCGTCCCGCAGCCCTTCCCACACCTGGAGCGGATCGGCGGCGCCCGCCCGGCCCGCGGGCCCCGCCGCGTACAGCAGCCGCCCGTCCGGCGTCTGGAGGAAGGCGGGGTTGCCGGTGAAGCCCGCGAACAGCCGCAGCACCTCGGGCACCCCGCCGCCGCCCAGCAGCACCTCCGTGCACTGCCGGTGGACCTCCTCGGCGCGCCGCAGCAGGGCGTAGTGCTCGTTGACCAGCTCGGTGTGGATCTCCTCGGTCACCGCGACGAACGGCACCTCCCGGTGCAGCTGGACCAGCGGCAGCCCGTACGAGCGGGCCGTGTCCACGACCGCCGCGGGCAGCGTCGCGAACCGCGCGCCCAGCTCCACCACCAGCGCCGCGATGTCCCGCTCGGCCAGCCCCCGGACGAAGCCGCGCTGTTCCGCGGGCCGGCTGCCCAGGCCGAGACCGGTCGTCAGCAGCAGCTCGCCGCCCTTGAGGAGGGTGGCGATGTGCGGGGCCTCGCCCGCGTGCACCCAGCGCACCGGGCGGTCGAGCCGGTCGCCCGCGGCCAGCACCTCGGGCAGGCCCTTGCGCAGGGCGGGCAGGTCCAGCGCCCGCGCCACGGTGATCGTCCCTTGCGGGCCTTGCGGTTCCATGACCGGGAACGCTACTCGGCCCACCCCCGCGCGGACCACCGTCACCGGCCGCGGGCGGACCCCGTACGGGCCGGTGCCGGGGCGCGCGGGCCGCCCCTACGCTGTCGCGCATGACCGCAGCCCCCGAGTCCGCGTCGGACTCCGCCGACATACCCGGCATATCCGAGGCGGCCGACCCTGTCGCCGTCCAGCGGCACACCGTCAGGGTCCTGATGTCGGCGCAGGTCGCCGCCGGGGTCGGGATCGGCTCGATGATCTCCTCCGGGGGGATCCTGATCGAGCACCTCACCGGCTCCGAGGCCGTCGCGGGCCTCGGCACCACCCTGACGACCCTCGGCGCCGCCCTGCTGTCCGTGCCCCTGGCCACACTCTCCCGGGCCCGCGGGCGCCGTGCCGGGCTCGGCACCGGCTGGCTGGTCGCCGCCGCCGGGGCGCTGACCGTGCTGCTGGCGGCGGGCGCGGACCTGCCGCCCCTGGTGCTGCTCGGGATGCTGCTCATCGGCGCCGGCACCGCGTCCAACCTCCAGTCCCGCTACGCGGCCACCGACCTCGCCGCGCCGCGCTCCCGGGCCCGCGCGCTGTCGCTGGTCGTCTGGTCCACCACCGTCGGCAGCGTCCTCGGCCCCAACCTCAGCGGTCCCGGCGCCGCGCTCGCCCGCGTGCTGGGGGTGCCCGACGCGGCGGGCCCCTTCGTCTTCTCCCTCGTGGCCTTCTGCACGGGCGCGGCGATCGTCCACCTGCGGCTGCGCCCCGACCCCCTGCTGCTGGCCGCCCGGAACGCCGCGGAGACCTCCGGGGACGCCGTCGCACGGGCCCGTTTCCGTACCCGAATGAGCGGAGCCCTGCGTCATGTGTCGGCTTCACCCTCGGCGCTGACCGGGCTGACGGCGCTGGTCCTCGGGCATGCCGTGATGGTGTCCGTGATGACGATGACGCCCATCCACCTGGCGCACCACGGCGCCTCGCTGAGCGTCGTGGGCTTCACCGTCAGCCTGCACATCGCCGGGATGTACGGGCTGTCACCGCTGGTGGGACGGCTGACGGACCGGATCGGCCGGGTGCCGGTGATCCTGCTCGGGCAGGTGGTCTACGTCGCCGCGACCCTGCTCGCGGGCACCGCGGGCAGCCGCCGGTGGGCGGTCACGGCCGGGCTGCTGCTCCTGGGCATCGGCTGGTCCTGTGCGACCGTCGCCGGGTCCACGCTGCTCAGCGAGTCCGTGGACGCCGGGCACCGGGCGGAGGTCCAGGGGCTCTCCGACACCCTGATGAACCTCGTCGGCGCGGCGGGCGGGGCGCTCTCCGGCGGGCTGGTGGCCGCCGCGGGCTACGGCGGCCTCAACGCCGCCGCAGCCGTGCTGGTCCTCCCCGTCAGCGCCGCCGCGCTGTACTTCGCCCTCCGGAAACCGGAGCGGCACTAACCCCCGAAGGCGCTGGACGCGGTGAGCCGCAGCGCCGTGTCGATCAGCGGCACGTGGCTGAACGCCTGCGGGAAGTTGCCGACCTGCCGCTGGAGGCGCGGGTCCCACTCCTCCGCGAGCAGCCCCAGGTCGTTGCGGAGCGAGAGCAGCTTTTCGAACAGCTGCCGTGCCTCGTCGACCCGGCCGATCATCGCGAGGTCGTCGGCGAGCCAGAACGAGCAGGCCAGGAACGCCCCTTCGTCGCCCTCCAGCCCGTCCACGCCGCACTCGTCCCCGGCCGTGGGGTAGCGCAGGACGAAGCCGTCCGGGGTGGACAGCTCCCGCTGGATCGCCTCGATGGTGCCGATGACGCGCTTGTCGTCGGGCGGCAGGAAGCCCATCTGCGGGATCAGCAGCAGGGAGGCGTCCAGCTCCTTCGACCCGTAGGACTGGGTGAAGGTGTTGCGCTCCTTGTCGTACCCCTTCTCGCAGACGTCCCGGTGGATGTCCTCGCGCAGCTCGCGCCACCGCTCCAGCGGGCCGTCCACGTCACCGGCCTCGATGAGCTTGATGGTGCGGTCCACCGCCACCCAGGCCATCACCTTGGAGTGCACGAAGTGCCGGCGCGGGCCGCGCACCTCCCAGATGCCCTCGTCCGGCTCGTTCCAGTGGTCCTCGAGATAGCCGATCAGCCGCAGCTGGAGCAGGCTCGCGTAGTCGTTGCGCGCGAGGCCCGTCATGTGCGCGAGGTGCAGCGCCTCGGTGACCTCGCCGTAGACGTCGAGCTGGAGCTGGTCGGCCGCGCCGTTGCCGATCCGTACGGGCCGGGAGTTCTCGTAGCCCGGCAGCCAGGACAGCTCGGCCTCGCCCAGCTCGCGCTCGCCGGCGATGCCGTACATGATCTGCAGGTTCTCGGGGTCGCCCGCGACCGCGCGCAGCAGCCACTCGCGCCAGGCGCGGGCCTCCTCGCGGTAGCCGGTGCGCAGCAGCGAGGAGAGGGTGATCGCCGCGTCCCGCAGCCAGGTGAAGCGGTAGTCCCAGTTCCGGGAGCCGCCGATGTCCTCGGGCAGCGAGGTGGTCGGCGCCGCGACGATGCCGCCGGTCGGCGCGTAGGTGAGCGCCTTGAGCGTGATCAGCGAGCGGACGACGGCGTCCCGGTAGGGGCCGTGGTACGTACAGTGCTCGACCCACTCCCGCCAGAACTCCTCCGTGGCCACCAGCGACCCCTCCGGGTCGGGCAGCGCCGGGGCGTCGTGGTGCGAGGGCTGCCAGCTGATGGTCAGCGCGACCCGCTCGCCGGGGGCGACGGTGAAGTCGGAGTACGTCGTGAGGTCCTTGCCGAAAGTGTCGGCGGTGGTGTCCAGCCACACCGAGTCGGGCCCGGCCACGGCCACCGTGCGGTCGCCGACCTTGTGCACCCACGGCACGACGCGGCCGTAGGAGAAGCGCATCCGCAGCGCCGAGCGCATCGGCACCCGGCCGCTGACGCCCTCCACGATCCTGATCAGCTGCGGTGCCCCGTCGCGCGGGGGCATGAAGTCGATCACCCGCACGGTGCCGCGCGGGGTGTCCCACTCGGATTCGAGCACGAGGGAGTCCCCCCGGTACCGGCGGCGGTCGGCCCGCGGCGGCGCCGCCCCCGAGGGGTGCGCCGGGCCGACCCGCCAGAAGCCGTGTTCCTCCGTGCCGAGCAGGCCGGCGAACACGGCGTGCGAGTCGAAGCGCGGGAGGCACAGCCAGTCGGCCGTGCCGTCCCGGCAGACCAGGGCGGCGGTCTGCATGTCACCGATGAGTGCGTAATCCTCGATACGCCCGGCCACGTCATCTCCAGTCGAACGGCCACGTGACCCCGAAGGGTCCTCTTGCGGTCAAGCGATCTTTAGACGAGCTCTTGTTCCGGAGAGAGGCGTGGGTGGTGCCGTGCCGGCCGGCTCGCTGCATGTGTCCGTGCAGGATACGACGCGGAGTTGGTGTGACGCGCGACGGTCGGGGGACGAATCTGAGCCGAACGGGTGGCCTGGGACAGCGGTGCCGGAGCGGGCCCGGGAGCGGGTGCGGGAGCGCTCCGGGAAGGCACTCGGAGCGGCCCCGGGGAGGGGGTCCACGCGTCACCGGACGCGTACGGGCCGGGGCGCTGATACCCTGGTACCCCGTGGACCGGTGGGCGCAAGACCCCCCAACCGCAGCGACGGCACCCCCGAATCAAACCGGGTGATCGCCGATACGCACCTCACCTCGCGACCACGGGAGCCCCCCTTTGGCCATTGCCGCAAAGCCCACGACGACCAAGCACCTCTTCGTCACGGGGGGTGTCGCCTCCTCGCTCGGCAAGGGTCTGACCGCCTCCAGCCTGGGCGCGCTGCTCAAGGCGCGGGGGCTGCGGGTCACGATGCAGAAGCTCGACCCGTACCTCAACGTCGACCCGGGCACGATGAACCCGTTCCAGCACGGTGAGGTCTTCGTCACCAACGACGGAGCCGAGACCGACCTGGACATCGGCCACTACGAGCGCTTCCTCGACGTGGACCTCGACGGGTCCGCCAACGTCACCACCGGCCAGGTCTACTCCACCGTGATCGCCAAGGAGCGGCGCGGCGAGTACCTGGGCGACACCGTGCAGGTCATCCCGCACATCACCAACGAGATCAAGCACCGCATCCGGCGCATGGCGACCGACGACGTCGACGTCGTCATCACCGAGGTCGGCGGCACCGTCGGCGACATCGAGTCGCTGCCGTTCCTGGAGACGGTCCGTCAGGTCCGCCACGAGGTCGGCCGCGACAACGTCTTCGTCGTGCACATCTCGCTGCTGCCCTACATCGGCCCCTCCGGCGAGCTGAAGACCAAGCCGACCCAGCACTCCGTCGCCGCCCTGCGCAACATCGGCATCCAGCCCGACGCGATCGTGCTGCGCGCCGACCGCGAGGTGCCGGCCGCGATCAAGCGCAAGATCTCGCTGATGTGCGACGTCGACGAGGCCGCCGTGGTCGCCGCGATCGACGCCCCGTCGATCTACGACATCCCCAAGGTGCTGCACACCGAGGGCCTGGACGCCTATGTCGTCCGCAAGCTGGACCTGCCCTTCCGCGACGTGAACTGGACCCAGTGGGAGGACCTGCTGGACCGCGTCCACAACCCCTCGCACGAGGTCACCGTCGCGCTGGTGGGCAAGTACATCGACCTGCCCGACGCCTACCTCTCGGTCACCGAGGCGATCCGCGCCGGCGGCTTCGCCAACCGTGCCAAGGTCAAGGTCAAGTGGGTCGCCTCCGACGACTGCAAGACCCCGGCCGGCGCGCAGAAGCAGCTCGGCGACGTCGACGCGATCTGCATCCCGGGCGGCTTCGGCGACCGCGGTGTGAACGGCAAGGTCGGCGCGATCACCTACGCCCGCGAGAACAAGATCCCGCTGCTGGGCCTGTGCCTGGGCCTGCAGTGCGTGGTCATCGAGGCCGCGCGCAACCTCGCGGGCATCGAGGGCGCGAACTCCACCGAGTTCGACCCGGCCACCGCCAACCCGGTGATCTCCACCATGGCCGAGCAGCTGGACATCGTCGCCGGCGAGGGCGACATGGGCGGCACCATGCGACTGGGCATGTACCCGGCGAAGCTCGCCGAGGGCTCCATCGTCCGCGAGGTCTACGCGGACGAGCCCTACGTCGAGGAGCGCCACCGCCACCGCTACGAGGTCAACAACTCCTACCGCGGTGAGCTGGAGAAGGCCGGCCTGGTCTTCTCGGGCACGTCCCCCGACAACAAGCTCGTCGAGTACGTCGAGTACCCGCGCGACGTGCACCCCTACCTGGTCGCCACCCAGGCGCACCCGGAGCTGCGCTCCCGCCCGACCCGCCCGCACCCGCTCTTCGCGGGCCTGGTGAAGGCGGCCGTCGAGCGCAAGCAGGGCTGACCTATACGGTTGCCGGGGTGAGGGGCCTGCCGGGCCCCCACCCCGGTTTTCTGTTTTCTGGAGGACGTAGCAATGGGCATCAAGGACACCCCCGAGGAGTGGCAGGTCACCGCGACCGCGACCCCCTTCGTCGGCAACAAGACCAGCGTGCGCACGGACGAGGTCGTCATGCCGGACGGTTCCACCGTCAAGCGCGACTACCAGGTGCACCCCGGCTCGGTCGCCGTCCTCGCCCTCGACGAGCAGGGCCGGGTCCTGGTCCTCAAGCAGTACCGCCATCCCGTGCGGCAGAAGCTGTGGGAGATCCCCGCCGGTCTGCTCGACGTTCCCGGCGAGAACCCGCTGCACGCCGCCCAGCGCGAGCTGTTCGAGGAGGCGCACGTCAAGGCCGAGGACTGGCGGGTCCTCACCGACATCTACACCACCCCCGGCGGCTGCGACGAGGCCATCCGGATCTTCCTGGCCCAGGGCCTCTCGGAGGCGGAGGGCGAGCGCTTCGCGGTCTCCGAGGAGGAGGCGGACATGGAGTTCGCGCGCGTGCCGCTGGCGGAGCTGGTGCGGGGCGCCCTGGCGGGCGAGCTGCACAACAACTGTCTGGTGGTCGGCGTCATGGCCCTCTCCGCCGCGCTGGCGTCCGACGGCCTCACCGCGCTGCGCCCCGCCGACGCGCCGTGGCCCGCCCGCCCGTTCGAGGCGTAGCGGGCGGCGGCGGGACGGTTCCGACCATCCGGAGAACCGAATAGGTGATCTTCACAGGGCGGGCCTCGCCTGTTCGGGACCCCACCGGAGCGTGAACTAGGCTCGGGGCGTGCAGGGAAGAGAGTGGGCCCCGTGACGCAGCGGCAGCGAACCGTCTTCGTCGGGCGCCGCCGCGAGCTGGAGGAGCTGCGGGCCGACATCGACCGCACCGGGCTCGACACCCTCGCGGGCCGCAAGTCGCCCCGCAGCAGGGTCCTCCTCATCGCCGGCCGCCCCGGCTCCGGCCGTACGGCACTCGCCGAGGAACTCGCCCGCAGACTGGCAGGCGACTACCCCGACGGCGTGCTGCGCGCCCGCCTCACGGGCGCGGACGGCGAGCCCGTGCCCACCGAGCGCACCGCCCGCGCCCTGCTCACCGCCGTCGGCGCGCCCGTGCCCGCCGGCGCGGAGGAGGACGAGCTGACGGCGGCGCTGCGCAGCGCGCTCAACGGCCGCAAGGCCCTGCTGCTCCTCGACGACGCGGCGGGCGCCGAGCAGGTCGACCCGCTGCTGCCGGACGAGTCCGACTGCCTGGTCGTGGCCGTCTCCCGGGGTCCGCTGACCGGCGTGCCCGACGTACGGCCCTGCACGCTGGGCGGCCTGGACAAGGCGGCCGCGATCGAGCTGCTGGAACGGTACGCCGGGCCGACCCGGATCACCTGCGACCCGGTGGCCGCGAGCGCCGTCGTGGAGGAGTGCGGCGCCCAGCCCGCGGCGCTCGTCCTGATCGGCGGCTGGCTGGCGGCCGACTCCAAGGTCTCCGTCGCCGACGTCGCGACCCGGCTTCGCCAGCTGCCGCCCGCCGAGGGCTACGACAGCGCGGGCCGCACGGTGGCGCGCGCCTTCTGGCTCGCCTACGAGGCGCTGCCGGCGTCCGCCGCCCGGATACTGCGCCTGCTGGCGCTGGCCCCGGCCGGTCCGGCCGACGCGCACACCACCTCCGCGCTGGCGGGCTGTTCGGTGGCCGCCGCGCAGACCGCGCTTGAGGACTTCGCCGCCCGCGGCATGCTGCGGCCCGAGCCCTCGGTGGGGCACCTGCCGGAGCAGTACGGGGTGCCGGGCTGCCTGGCGCCGTTGCTGCGGTCGCTGCTGGAGTCCCAGGAGCGGCCCGCGGAGGTCGAGTTGGCGCGGGCCCGGATGCTGGAGCGGACGGTGCGTCAGCTGCACTCCTGCCGGGCGACCACCGAGACGGGCGACCCGCTGACCCGCAAGCGGCTCGCCGAGCTGCCGCGGCCGCTGCGCTTCGCCTCGCCGCGGGCCGCCGAGGAGTGGCTGCGCGGCCGGCTGCCCGCGCTGCTCGCGGCGGCCCGGCTCGCGGTCGAGGACGGCCGCCTCGACACGCTCGCCCGGCGGCTGGTCTCCGCGCTGACGCGGGCGCTGACGGCCCATCTGGGCGCCGAGGAGGCGGGCCCGGAGCTGTACGGGCTGCACCAGCTCGTCCTGGACGTGGCGCAGCGCTGCGAGATGCCGCTGGAGAAGGCGGCGGCCCTGCTCAACCTCGGTGACCTGGACGCCCGCGCCGGGCGCACCCGCGCCGCGCTGGGCCGCTACCGCGAGGCGCTGGACGCGGCGCGGGACGCCTCCGACCCGTACGCCATCAGCCGGTCGCTGGAGTCGATCGCCGCCGCGCAGCAGGAGCTGGGTGACTGGCAGCGCGCCGCGGACTGGTACCGGCGGGCGCTGGAGCTGCGGCTGACGCGCGGTGAACTGGCCGACGAGGCGCGGCTGTACGGGCGGCTGGGCGCCGTCCACACCTACGCCGGCCAGTGGGGCGAGGCGCTGCGCGACTGGCGCGCCGCGGCGGCCGCCCACCGCAGGCTGCGCGATCTGCCGGGGCACGCCCGGGCGCTGAGCGAGATCGCCCGGGTGCAGGAGTACGCGGGCCGCCCGCAGGACGCGCTGCGCACGTGCCGGGAGGCGGTGGAGTGCGCGCGGCAGGCGGGCGACGTACGGCTGCAGGCTGCGGTGCGGCTGCGGCTGGCGGACACCCTGGAGCGGCTCGGCGACCCGGCCGCCGCAGGGGTGCACCGGGAGGAGGCCGGCCGGCTGCTGGCGGCCGGTCCCGCTCCCGTGCCCGAGGCGGGCGGCGGTGCGATATCCGCGGCCGGGTCCCCGGTCGCGGCCGGTGGTGCGGACCCGGCAGGCCCTCCCGTGGGCCCCGCCGCCCCGGCTGCTGGGCGCGAGTCACCATCAACCGAGGGTTACCTACGAAATCAGTAGTTGATCGCCAGAAGATTGGTGCTTTGCAAGGCTAGACAGGGTGGGATCCTTCATTAGACTGGTTGGGCCGCGATCGACGCGGTCTGCTCTGGTGTGCCCCGGCATTTCCGGATTAGCCTGTCATTCTCTGATTCAAGGACCGTGATCGACGTGAAGGTCGGCATCCCCCGCGAGGTCAAGAACAACGAGTTCCGCGTGGCCATCACGCCCGCCGGCGTGCATGAGCTCGTGCGCAACGGCCACCAGGTCTACGTGGAGCAGGGCGCCGGTGTCGGCTCCTCCATCACGGACGCCGAGTACACGGCCGCAGGCGCCGACATCCTGGAGACCGCCGACGAGGTCTGGGAGACCGCCGACCTCCTGCTGAAGGTCAAGGAGCCGATCGCCGAGGAGTACCACCGCCTCCGCAAGGGCCAGACGCTCTTCACCTACCTGCACCTCGCTGCCTCCCGCGAGTGCACCGACGCGCTGCTGCAGTCCGGCACCACCGCCATCGCGTACGAGACCGTCGAGACCGCGAACCGCGCCCTGCCGCTGCTCGCCCCGATGTCCGAGGTCGCGGGCCGGCTGGCCCCGCAGGTCGGCGCCTACCACCTGATGCGCGCGGCCGGCGGCCGCGGCGTGCTGCCGGGCGGCGTCCCGGGCGTCGCCGCGGGCAAGGCCGTCGTCATCGGCGGCGGCGTCTCCGGCTGGAACGCCGCGCAGATCGCCGTCGGCATGGGCTTCCACGTCACCCTGCTCGACCGCGACATCAACAAGCTCCGCGAGGCCGACAAGATCTTCGGCACCAAGGTGCAGACGATCGTCTCCAACGCCTTCGAGCTGGAGAAGGCCGTCGTCGAGGCCGACCTCGTCATCGGCGCCGTCCTCATCCCGGGCGCCAAGGCCCCGAAGCTGGTCACCAACGAGCTCGTCGCCAAGATGAAGCCCGGAAGTGTACTTGTCGACATTGCGATCGACCAGGGCGGCTGCTTCGAGGACTCCCGTCCGACCACCCACGCGGAGCCGACCTTCGAGGTCCACGACTCGGTGTTCTACTGCGTCGCGAACATGCCCGGCGCGGTCCCGCACACCTCGACCTACGCGCTGACCAACGCCACGCTGCCCTACATCGTGGAGCTGGCCAACCGCGGCTGGCAGGACGCGCTGCGCCGCGACGCCGCGCTCGCCAAGGGCCTCAACACCCACGAGGGACAGGTCGTTTACGGCCCCGTCGCCGAGGCGCACGGGCTGCCGCACCTCGAACTGAGCGACCTGCTCGGCTGAGTCGTCAACACGACACGCCAAGAACGCGCACCCGGCCGGGCCTTGCTCCACAAGGCCCGGCCGGGCCGTTTCCGGGCCGTTCCGGGGCCCCGCGAAACTTCCGGGCAGTGGGTCGCACACCCTTGACAGAAGGGTGTTCGATTGCCGACACATCGTGCCGTCTCCGGCGGATTGTGTTGCTGCGGACCGCCGACACGCCATAGAGTCGCCAACCGTCGGCATGGTGCAACGCTGACCTATCTAGATGTTTCCTGGTCACCAAGGAGGTAGGACGACTTGTGAATGAGTCGACATTTGCTCCCGGGGGTGGTCACCCAGGAACGTCTGCGCAGGGCCAGAGTCCCGTGGGACTCGAAGCTGTCGGCTCCGTCGCTGTCCACACCTTCGCGGCACACCAGAACATCCAGAGCACACCGACAGCCCACCAGAGCATGGACGGCCATCACGTGAACGCCATGGCCGGCGACCGCGGCGGAGCGGATTCCGCCCGGCTCGCCGACTACGAGGACGTGCCCGAGGGGCACTTCTACGACCCTGACGCGGAGTACGAGCCCGACCCCGAGTACGCGGCCACCCTCGCGCCCGACGCTGCCCGGCAGCGCCGCGAGCGCATCGGCCCCACCGGGCGTCCCCTGCCGTACTTCCCCATCCCCGGTCCGCTGACCGACCACGGCCCCGCGAAGATCATCGCGATGTGCAACCAGAAGGGCGGGGTCGGCAAGACCACCTCGACCATCAACCTGGGCGCGGCACTCGCGGAGTACGGACGCCGGGTGCTGCTCGTCGACTTCGACCCGCAGGGCGCGCTCTCGGTCGGCCTCGGCGTCAACCCGATGGAGCTCGACCTGACGGTCTACAACCTGCTCATGGAGCGGGGCATGTCGGCCGACGAGGTGCTCCTGAAGACGGCCGTGCCCAACATGGACCTGTTGCCCAGCAACATCGACCTGTCCGCGGCCGAGGTCCAGCTCGTCAGCGAGGTCGCGCGCGAGTCGACGCTCCAGCGCGCCCTGAAGCCGCTGCTCGCCGACTACGACTACATCGTCATCGACTGCCAGCCCTCGCTCGGCCTGCTGACCGTCAACGCCCTGACGGCGGCTCACAAGGTGATCGTGCCGCTGGAGTGCGAGTTCTTCGCGCTGCGCGGCGTGGCCCTGCTCACCGAGACGATCGAGAAGGTCCAGGAGCGGCTCAACCCCGAGCTGGAGCTCGACGGCATCCTCGCCACGATGTACGACTCGCGGACGGTGCACAGCCGCGAGGTCCTGGCCCGCGTGGTCGAGGCCTTCGACGACCACGTCTACCACACGGTCATCGGCCGGACGGTCCGCTTCCCCGAGACCACGGTCGCGGGCGAGCCGATCACCACGTACGCGTCCAACTCCGTGGGTGCCGCCGCCTACCGACAGCTCGCCAGGGAGGTGCTCGCCCGGTGTCACGCCGAGTGAGTCTGCCCGGCGCCGACGAACTGTTCCGCACCACCGGGGGGACCGGACTCCAGTCCTCCTCCCCCCGCCGGCAGGCGAACGGCGACGCGGCGCCACGGGTCCCCGGCCCGGCCGCCGAGCCCGAGTCCACGGAGAGCGGCGCCGGCGAGGGCCGTACCGAGCACGGCGGGCGGGGCTCGGCGGGCACCGACCGGGAGGCCGCGGGCGAGCGGCGCACCCCCGCGCAGGCCCCCGACCGCACCCGCGGCGAGCCCGTCGCCCCCGCCCAGGGCCGCCGCCGCGGCCGCGCCGCCAACCGCAGACCCAGCGGCCGTGAGCGCCACGACGAGAAGATCACCGTCTATGTCTCCGCCGAGGAGCTCATGGACCTCGAACACGCCCGGCTGGTGCTGCGCGGCGAGCACGGCCTGGCCGTCGACCGCGGCCGGATCGTCCGCGAGGCCGTCGCCGTCGTCCTCGCCGACCTGGAGTCGCGGGGCGACGCGAGCATCCTCGTGCGCCGCCTGCGCGGCCGCTGAGCGCGTTCGCCGATAGCCTGCCGGTCCGGAAGTGCGGGACCGCCCCCGGCGGCCCGTGGCGGCCCCCACAGGCCCGTGCAGGTGTGTACGAGCCCGTGGGGCGGCCCCCGCACCACCGTGGCCCCGCCCCGGACCGGCCCCCGTACCGCCCCGCGACCCTGGACGACCGAAGCACATGCCCACCCCGCCCGCCCCCGCCCCGCAGGCCCGCCGTGCCCTCGGCCACGGGCCCGGCGCGCGGCCGCCCGCCGGGGGCGGTGGCGGTGACGCGGCGCCCGCCGCAGGGGAGCGGGAGGGCGACGGCCGCTTCACCGTGCGGCTCGACAACTTCGAGGGGCCGTTCGATCTGCTGCTCCAGCTGATCACCAAGCACAAGCTGGACGTCACCGAGGTCGCCCTGTCCAAGGTCACCGACGAGTTCATGGCGCACATCCGCGCCATGGGCCCGGACTGGGACCTCGACCAGACCACCGAGTTCCTGGTCGTGGCCGCGACCCTGCTCGACCTGAAGACGGCCCGGCTGCTGCCCGCCGCCGAGGTCGAGGACGAGGCCGACCTCGCCCTGCTGGAGGCCAGGGACCTGCTCTTCGCCCGGCTCCTGCAGTACCGCGCGTTCAAGAAGATCGCCGACATCTTCGGCGAGCGGCTGGCGGCCGAGGAGCGCCGCCACCCCCGTACGGTCGGCCTGGAACCGCACCACGCCGAGCTGCTGCCCGAGGTCGTCCTCGGCATCGGCGCGCGCGGGCTCGCCGAGCTCGCCGTCAAGGCGATGCGGCCCCGGGCCGAGCCGCAGGTCCACACCGAACACATCCACGCGCCGCTGGTCAGCGTCCAGGAGCAGGCCGAGGTCGTCGTGGCCCGGCTGCGGTCGGCAGGGCGGGCGAGCTTCGGACAGCTCACCGAGGACGCCCCCGACACCCTGACGGTCGTGGCCCGCTTCCTGGCCCTGCTGGAGCTCTACCGCGAGCGCGCCGTCGCCCTCGACCAGGACGAGGCCCTGGGCGCGCTCATGGTCAGCTGGACCGGCGCGGACGGCGACGGCCCGCCGCGGGTGACCGACGAGTTCGACCGCGAACCCGACCGTGAGACGACGGCCGACGAGGCCGGGGAGGCCACAGCGTGACCCACGACAACGCCACCGAGGAGGCGGCCCCCGCCGGGCTGCGGGACGTGGCCGGGCTCGCGCTCAGGCCCGCCCTGGAGGCCGTCCTCATGGTCGTCGACGAACCGGTGGCCGAGGAGTACCTCGCCCGCGTCCTGGAGCGCGGCCGCCGCGAGGTGGCGGACGCGCTGCGCGAGCTGGCCGACGAGTACGCGGCCCAGGGGCGCGGCTTCGAGCTGCGGAACGTGGCCGGGGGCTGGCGCTTCGCCACCCGGGCCGAGTACGCCGACGCCGTCGAGAGCTTCGTCCTGGACGGCCGCCAGGCCCGGCTGACCCAGGCCGCGCTGGAGACCCTGGCCGTTGTCGCGTACCGTCAGCCGGTCAGCCGTTCGCGGGTCTCCGCCGTACGGGGGGTCAACTGCGACGGCGTCATGCGCACCCTCCTCCAGCGCGGTCTGGTGGAGGAGACGGGGACGGAACCCGAAACAGGTGCGATCCTGTACAGGACGACGAACTACTTTCTGGAGCGCATGGGCCTGAGGGGCCTGGACGAGCTCCCGGAGCTCGCGCCCTTCCTCCCCGAGGCGGAGGCGATCGAGGGCGACACTCAGGAAGGTGTGCCGTCGTTCGATCCGGACGCACCGGACACCGACGCAGACGACAAGACGGAACTTTGATGCGAAGCAGCGGCAGGAACAGCGGAAGCGGCAACCGGGACGACCGGGGCGCCCGAGGAGGGTCCCCCCGGCCGGCGTCCGGGGGCGGCCGCTCCGGCGGCGCGCGCTCGGGCGGCGGACGCTCCGAGGGCGGTCGCTTCGACAGCGGCCGCTCCGGCGGTGGACGCCCGGGCGGCGGACGTCCCGAGGGCGGCCGCTCCGGCGGCGGGCGCCCGGACGGCGGTCGCTTCGACGGCGGCCGCCGCGACGACCGGCGGGACGAGCGCCGCGACGACCGGCGTGATGACCGTCGTGACGACCGGCCGCAGGAGCGCCCGCGCCGGCCGCGCCCCGAGGAGCGCCGCTACGACGTGGGTCCCGACGCCGAGCGCACCCGCAGCGGCGCCAACAGCGGCCGCACCAGTGGCCCCACCAGCGGTCGCGGCGCGGCCGCCCGCGGTGGCGCCAAGGGCGGCCCCCGCAAGAGCTCCACGGCCGGTGCCGGCGGGCGCAGCAGCGGGCCCGCCCGTGGCCACGGCTACGCCCCGGCCCGCCCGCGCGAGCTCGACGCGAAGATCGAGGAGCGCAACCGGGAGCGGCACAACAAGCCCCAGGTGAAGACCCCCAAGACCTTCCCCGGCGCCGAGCAGGAGGGCGAGCGCCTCCAGAAGGTGCTGGCCCGGGCCGGCATGGGCTCGCGCCGCGCGTGCGAGGAGCTCATCGAGCAGTCCCGCGTCGAGGTCAACGGCCAGATCGTCATCGAGCAGGGCCTGCGCGTCGACCCCGAGAAGGACGAGATCAAGGTCGACGGCCTGACCGTCGCCACCCAGTCGTACCTCTTCTTCGCGCTGAACAAGCCGGCCGGCGTCGTCTCCACCATGGAGGACCCCGACGGCCGCCAGTGCCTGGGCGACTACGTCACCAACCGCGAGACCCGGCTCTTCCACGTCGGCCGTCTCGACACGGAGACCGAGGGCATCATCCTGCTCACCAACCACGGTGAGCTGGCCCACCGCCTCACGCACCCGCGCTACGGCGTCCAGAAGACCTACCTCGCGGCCATCACGGGCCCGCTGCCGCGCGACATCGGCAAGCAGCTCAAGAGCGGCATCGAGCTGGAGGACGGCTGGGCCCGCGCGGACAACTTCCGCGTGATCCAGCAGACCGGCAAGAACTACCTGGTCGAGGTCACCCTCCACGAGGGCCGCAAGCACATCGTCCGGCGGATGCTGGCCGAGGCGGGCTTCCCGGTGGAGAAGCTGGTCCGCACGTCCTTCGGGCCGATCGCGCTGGGCGACCAGAAGTCGGGCTGGCTGCGCCGCCTGACGAACACCGAGGTCGGCATGCTGATGCGCGAGGTCGAGCTCTAGGCAACCCACCGGGGTCCCGCCCCGGACCCCGCTCATCAAACGCCGGACGGGCTGAATATTCAGCCCGTCCGAGCGTTTTTCGGGCCGGAGCCCTCAGGACCAGACCGTCAGGCCCGTCGCCCGGCCGGCCTCGTCGCGCTGGATCTCCATCATTCCCTCCACCGCCTCCCGGTTGATGCGGCCGAAGACGTGCGGGAAGAGCGTCCCGTCCGCGACCCCGGGCGGCGGCGCGGGGGCCGCCGCCTCCCAGCGCACCATCACGTCCAGCTTGTGCTCGTCGATCAGCAGCACCATCAGCGGACCCGGCACCTCGCGATAGAACGCGGAGGCCACCGCGAGCGTCGTCTCCTCGTCGGGGGAACAGTGCACGAAACCCTCGTCGGAGAGGGAGGCGGGGGAGTAGGGGCGGTCGGGCACGGCCAGCCAGTCGTCCAGGGGCACCACGTGGTAGATCATGTACATGGTTGTACCGGACGCGGGCCCGCCAGTCCCGGAGGGCGACCGTCACAACCGGCCCGAACACGCGTCGGCCCGGCTGGCTAGGCTGGGTCCGCCAGCACGGCGGCCCGGTCCGCGGCCGCACCGCCCGTGCGGGCCGACCCTGCCCCCGTACGTCGTCACGCCACGTCCGCCCCGGCGCCGCGGCCGCCCCTCGCAAGGACACCGCCAGTGAGAACCGCCCTCGTCATCGGTACCGGACTGATCGGCACCTCGGTCGCGCTCGCGCTGCAGAGCCGCGGGGTCCAGGTCCACCTCTCGGACCACGACCCCGACCGGGCCCGCACGGCCGCGGCCATCGGCGCGGGCACGGACGAGGAGCCCGACGGCCGCGTCGACCTCGCCGTCGTCGCCGTGCCGCCCGCGCACGTCGCCGCGACCCTCGCCGAGGCCATCCGCGGCGGCCGCGCCCGCGGCTACCTCGACGTCGCCAGTGTCAAGGGCGGCCCCCGCCGCGACCTGGAGGCGCTGGGCTGCGACCTCACCGGCTACCTCGGCACGCACCCCATGGCGGGCCGCGAGCGCTCCGGCCCCCTCGCGGGCACCGCCGACCTCTTCGAGGGCCGCCCCTGGGTGCTCACCCCCACCCGCGAGACCGACACCGAGGTCCTCAACCTCGCGCTCGAACTCGTCTCGCTGTGCCGCGCCGTCCCCGTCGTCATGGACGCCGATGCCCACGACCGGGCCGTCGCCCTCGTCTCGCACACCCCGCAGCTGGTCTCCAGCATGGTCGCGGCCCGCCTCCGGGACGCCGACGAGACCGCCGTGCGCCTGTGCGGCCAGGGCATCCGCGACGTGACCCGCATCGCCGCGTCCAACCCCGAGATGTGGCTGGACATCCTCTCCGCCAACCCCGGCCCCGTCGCCGAGATCCTCTCCGCCGTCGCCGCCGACCTCGACGAGACCGTGCGCGCCCTGCGCGCCCTGGACTCCGGGGACAAGGACGACCGGGAGGGCGGCGCGGCCGGCATCGAGGACGTCCTGCGCCGCGGCAACGCGGGCCGCAGCCGGGTGCCGGGCAAGCACGGCGCGGCCCCCACGGCCTATGAGACGGTGGCCGTCCTGATCGGCGACCAGCCGGGCGAGCTCGCCCGCATCTTCGCCGACGCGGGCCGCGCGGGCGTCAACATCGAGGACGTCCGCATCGAGCACGCCACCGGCCAGCAGGCGGGCCTGATCCAGCTGATGGTCGAGCCGCGCGCCGTGCCCGGGCTGGTCGAGGCCCTGACGGACCGCGGCTGGTCGATCCGGCAGTAGGCCCGGCGAGAGTACGGGCGGTGAGCCAGTAACCTTGTCTGAGGCTGTATAGGACCGAAACCGTCCGTGCTGCCGAAACGTAAACCCCCGTGCACGAGGAAGGTGTCTGACACCGTGAACAACGTCGGCAATGCCGTAACCGCCGCCCGGATCGCACCGGCAGCAGTCGTCGTCGGCATCGACGGTCCTTCCGGCACGGGCAAGTCCAGCACCTCCAAGGCCGTGGCCGCGAAGCTCGGGCTGCGCTATCTGGACACCGGCGCCCAGTACCGGGCGATCACCTGGTGGATGCTGAGCAACGGCATCGACGTGAACGACGCCGCGGCCGTGGCCGACGCCGCGGGCAAGCCGGAGATCGTCTCCGGCACCGACCCGTCCGCGCCGGCCATCACGGTCGACGGGGCCGACGCCGCCGCGCCCATCCGCACCCAGGAGGTCACCTCCGCGGTCAGCGCCGTCAGCGCCGTCCCCGAGGTCCGCACCCGGCTGACCGAGCTCCAGCGGGCCATCGCCGCCGAGGCGCCGCACGGCATCGTCGTCGAGGGCCGGGACATCGGCACCACCGTGCTGCCCGACGCCGACCTCAAGATCTTCCTGACCGCGTCGGCCGAGGCCCGCGCGGCCCGCCGCAGCGGCGAGCTCAAGGGCAAGGAGGCCACCGACCTGGCCGCCACCCAGGCCGCCCTGGTCAAGCGGGACGCCGCCGACTCCGGCCGCAAGACCTCCCCGCTGGCCAAGGCGGACGACGCGGTCGAGGTGGACACCACCGACCTGACGCTGGACCAGGTCATCGAGTGCGTGGTCACCCTCGTCGAGGAGCGCCGGAGTGGGACCGAGAGTGCGTGAAGCGGGCGGCGTGAGCCCTTCCGCCTCCGGCGCCGCCGTCGGCCGGCGGATCGGCATCGGCCTCATGTACGGGCTGTGGAAGCCCCGTGTGCTGGGCGCCTGGCGGGTGCCCGCCGCGGGGCCCGTCATCATGGCGGTCAACCACTCCCACAACGTCGACGGCCCGATGCTGATGGGCACCGCGCCCCGGCCCGTGCACTTCCTGATCAAGAAAGAGGCGTTCGTCGGACCGCTGGACCCGTTCCTGCGCGGGATCGGCCAGCTGAAGGTGGACCGCTCGGGCCCCGACCGCACCGCGATCACCGGTGCGCTGGAGATCCTGGAGCACGGCGGCGTCCTGGGGATCTTCCCCGAGGGCACCCGCGGCGAGGGCGACTTCGCGTCGCTGCGCGCCGGGCTCGCCTACTTCGCCGTACGCTCCGGGGCACCGATCGTGCCGGTCGCGGTGCTCGGCAGCGCCGAGCGCCGAAGCCGCGCGATACGGGCCCTGCCGCCGCTGCGCAGCCGCGTCGACGTCGTCTTCGGCGACCCCTTCGAGGCGGGGGACGGCAGCGGACGGCGCACGCGCACGGCGCTGGACCAGGCGACCGTACGCATCCAGGAGCGCCTCGCCGCGCACCTGGCCGACGCCAGGCGGCTCACCGGCCGCCACGGCGTCATTCCGGGGGAGACCCCCCGGACCCCGCGAGACTTTGAGTAGTGGACCGCGCACCAGCGGCCCACCGATGACGAAGAACGAGGAACGGACTTCATGAACGACCAGATCCACTCCGGCGACGAGCACGGTGAGCTTGGCGACGCCGAGTTTGCGGAGTTCATGGAGCTCGCGGCACAGGAGGGCTTCGACGCCTCGGAGATCGAGGGCGCCCTGGAGGAGGCGGGCCACGGCCCGCTGCCCCGGCTCGCCGTCGTCGGCCGTCCCAACGTCGGCAAGTCGACCTTGGTGAACCGCATCATCGGCCGCCGCGAGGCCGTCGTCCAGGACAAGCCGGGCGTCACCCGCGACCGCGTCACCTACGAGGCCGAATGGGCCGGCCGCCGCTTCAAGGTCGTCGACACCGGCGGCTGGGAGCAGGACGTACTCGGCCTGGACGCGTCCGTGGCCGCGCAGGCCGAGTACGCCATCGAGGCCTCCGACGCCGTCGTCTTCGTCGTGGACGCCACCGTCGGCGCCACCGACACCGACGAGGCCGTCGTCAAGCTGCTGCGCCGGGCCGGCAAGCCCGTCGTGCTCTGCGCCAACAAGGTCGACGGCCAGTCCGGCGAGGCCGACGCCGCCGCCCTGTGGTCGCTGGGCCTGGGCGAGCCGCACCCGGTCTCCGCCCTGCACGGCCGTGGCACCGGCGACATGCTCGACGCGGTCCTCGAGGCCCTGCCCGAGGCGCCCGCCCAGACCTTCGGCGGCCCCGGCATCGGCGGTCCCCGCCGCATCGCCCTGATCGGCCGCCCCAACGTCGGCAAGTCCTCGCTGCTGAACAAGGTCGCGGGCGAGGAGCGCGTCGTCGTCAACGAGCTGGCCGGCACCACCCGCGACCCGGTCGACGAGCTGATCGAGCTCGGCGGCGTGACCTGGAAGTTCGTGGACACCGCCGGCATCCGCCGCCGCGTCCACCTCCAGGAGGGCGCGGACTACTACGCCTCGCTGCGCACCGCGGCGGCCGTGGAGAAGGCCGAGGTCGCCGTCATCCTGATCGACTGCAGCGAGTCGATCAGCGTCCAGGACCAGCGGATCATCACGATGGCCGTCGAGGCCGGGCGCGCGATGGTCATCGCGTTCAACAAGTGGGACACGCTGGACGAGGAGCGCCGCTACTACCTCGAGCGCGAGATCGAGACCGAGCTCGGTCAGATCGCGTGGGCGCCCCGCGTGAACGTCTCGGCGCGCACGGGCCGCCACATGGAGAAGCTCGTCCCGGCGATCGAGACGGCCCTCGCAGGCTGGGAGACCCGCATCCCCACCGGCCGGCTGAACGCCTTCCTCGGTGAGATCGTCGCCTCCAACCCGCACCCGGTCCGCGGTGGCAAGCAGCCGCGCATCCTCTTCGGCACGCAGGCGGGTACGAAGCCGCCGCGCTTCGTCCTCTTCGCCTCCGGTTTCCTGGAGGCGGGCTACCGCCGCTTCATCGAGCGCCGCCTCCGCGAGGAGTTCGGCTTCGAGGGGACGCCGATCCACATCTCCGTGCGGGTACGCGAGAAGCGCGGGCGCAACAAGTAGCAAGCAGCAGGTGCGGCGGGGCCCGGGCCCCGGCGGCCGGGCCCGGGGTGACTCGGGTCCGGCTTCAGAAGCCGCGCATGCGGCCGTCGCGTGGCGCGGGCGGCAGCGCGGCGGGCA
>NZ_BAAABW010000021.1:0-191499 GCF_039521185.1 Streptomyces blastmyceticus
GGCGCAGCCGCTTCGGGGGTCCGGGGGTTTCCCCCGGTTTCGGGAAGGGGCGGGGCTGGGGAACAAGCCCGCCGGGCCGCACCCGAGCACGGGCCCGGGGCGGAGCCCGACCGCGAAGCCCCAGGTCAGAGCTCCTCGCCGCCGGTGAGCCGCGCAGTGATCCGGTCCAGCAAAGCGAGATCATCCGGCGGCAGTGCCAGCAGTGCCGCCGGCGGCGTGCCCAGAATGCGATTCGCCCGCTCCGCCGCGGCGCGGCCCGCCTCCGTCACCGACACGATCTTCGACCGCCGGTCCGCCGGGTTCGCCGTGCGTTCCACCAGGCCGCGGCTCTCCAGGTCGTCCACGACCAGCGTCGCGTACGGGCGGTCGGTCAGCAGCTGGTCGGCCAGCTCCCGCAGGGTCACCGGCTCCCGGGCGATCCGGCGCAGCGCCTTGACGCGGAAGAAGCTCATGCCGAGCGCCTCGACGACGTCCTTGCGCCGTTCGTTGCCGCCCAGGACGATCTCCCGGAGGTTCGCCCAGGCGCGCTCGGCGGTCGCCGAGGTGGTGTCGTGCGTGGTCATGGTGGTGTCACCGGGATCCTGATCTGGTGGGGAGCGAGGCGGCGGCCGGTCGCGTGCTGCCCGGGCCGAGGCGGGCGGCGGCGCGTTCGGCGGTGCCGGTGGCCCAGCGGCCGGTGGTGATCGTACCGAGCAGCAGGACGGCCAGTCCGCACGCGGCGATGATCCACCAGCCCGTGAGCTGCAGCCCGGCGGCGACCGCCGCGCCGATCACGGCGACGCCGAGCGACTGGCCGACCTGGCGGCTGGTGGAGACGATCGCGGCGGCGACCCCGGCGCGGGAGCGCGGCATGCCGGAGACGGCGGTGTTGGTGATGGGGGCGTTGATCAGGCCGAAGCCGATGCCGAAGAGGACGTACGCCGTGAACAGCGCCGCGTCGGTCGACTGCGCGTCGAAGGCGGCGAACATCAGGCCGCTGGCCGTCATCGCCGTACCGCCCAGGACGAGCGGCAGCCGGGGGCCGCGCGCGCTGACCAGGCGGCCCGACAGCGGGGCGCAGACCAGGGTCATGGCGGCCATCGGCAGCATGAACAGCCCGGCGTGGAGGGCGGACAGGCCGCGCCCGTTCTGGAGGTAGAGGGTGTTGAGGAAGAGGAAGCCGCCGAGCGCGGCGAAGGCGCTCACGCCGATCGCGGTGGCCCCGCTGAAGGGCACGCTGCGGAAGAAGCCCAGCTCGACGAGCGGTTCGTGCCGCCTCCTCTCGTACGTCAGCAGCCCGGCGAGCGAGCCGAGGGCGAGCGCGAAGCAGCCGAGGATCAGCGGTGAGGTCCAGCCCGCGGCGGAGCCCTCGATGATTCCGTAGGTCACCGAGCCGAGCAGCGCGATCACCAGCAGCTGGCCGACGGGGTCGGGCCTGCGGGGCTTCGGGGCGCGGGACTCGGGGACGAAGCGGGCGGTCATGACCAGGGCGAGCAGCCCGACCGGCAGGTTGATCCAGAAGATCGAGCGCCAGCCGACCGATTCGACGAGCGCGCCGCCGACGATGGGCCCGGCGGCCATGCTGATGCCGACGACACCGCCCCACACGCCGATCGCGCGGGCCCGTTCCTTCGGGTCGGTGAAGGTGTTGGTGATGATCGACATCGCGACCGGGTTGAGCATCGAGCCGCCGACCGCCTGGACCATCCGGAAGGCGATCAGCCAGCCGAGCCCGGGGGCCAGGCTGCACAGCAGGGATCCGGCGGTGAAGAGCGTCAGGCCGACCTGGAATATCCGTCTGCGGCCGATCCGGTCGGCGGTCGAGCCGCCCAGCATCAGCAGCGAGGCCAGCACGAGGGTGTAGGCGTCGATCGTCCACTGGAGGCCGGAGACCGAGGCGTGCAGCTCCTTCTGCATCGACGGCAGCGCCACGTTGAGGATCGTGTTGTCGAGGCTGACGATCAGCAGGCTCGTGCAACAGATCGCCAGGACGAGCAGCCGTCGGCGGCGGGAGAGCTCTGGCATGCGGCAGCACCTCGGATAGTTGTATTCCTCTAATGATTTAAAGAGTACAACTAAATGGGGCGGATGGGTACGCGACAATGAGTGGCATGACGAACGACGCCGCCACGCCCCTCCAGATCGGCCCGCACACCGTGTGGCCGCCGGTGGTGCTCGCCCCCATGGCGGGGATCACCAACGCACCCTTCCGCACGCTGTGCCGGGAGTTCTCCGGCGGCAAGGGGCTCTTCGTCAGCGAGATGATCACCACCCGGGCCCTGGTCGAGCGGGACGCCAAGACCATGCGCCTGATCCACTTCGACGGCACCGAGAAGCCGCGCTCCATCCAGCTCTACGGGGTGGACCCGGAGACCGTCGGCAAGGCCGTCCGCATGATCGTGGACGAGGACCTCGCCGACCACGTCGACCTCAACTTCGGCTGCCCGGTCCCCAAGATCACCCGCAAGGGCGGCGGCTCGGCGCTCCCGTACAAGCGGAACCTGCTGCGCTCGATCCTGCGGGAGGCCGTCGGCAACGCCGGCTCGCTGCCCGTCACGATGAAGATGCGCAAGGGCATCGACGACGACCACATGACCTATCTCGACGCCGGGCGGATCGCCGTCGAGGAGGGCGTCACGGCCATCGCGCTGCACGGCCGCACGGCCGCCCAGCACTACGGCGGCACCGCCGACTGGGACGCCATCGCGCGGCTGAAGGAGACCGTCACCGAGATACCGGTCCTCGGGAACGGCGACATCTGGTCGGCGGAGGACGCCGTGCGCATGATGCGCGAGACCGGCTGCGACGGCGTCGTGGTCGGCCGCGGCTGCCTGGGCCGGCCCTGGCTCTTCGGCGACCTGGTGGCCGCCTTCGAGGGCGGCGGCGCGCCCGCGGCGCCGGTCTTCAAGGAGGTCGCCCGCGTCATGGTGCGCCACGCGGAGCTGCTGGGGGAGTGGCTGGAGAGCGAGGAGCGCGGCGTCATCGACTTCCGCAAGCACGTCGCCTGGTACACCAAGGGCTTCTCGGTCGGCTCCGACCTGCGCAAGAAGCTGGCCGTCTCCTCCTCCCTGGCCGAGCTGGCCGCTCTTCTGAGCGAGGTCGACGGCGACCAGTCCTGGCCGCTGGGCGCGGACGGGCCCCGTGGCCGTACGTCCGGGCGCAACCGGGTCGTCCTGCCGGACGGGTGGCTCGACGACCCGTACGACTGCGCGTCCGTGAGCGCGGACGCGGAGCTCGACACGTCGGGCGGCTGACACCGCGCGGAGCGCGTTCCGGGGTCCGGGGCGGAGCCCCGATTCCCGCGGTCGGGCAGCGTGATTCTCGCCACCTCTGATCATGGGGGCGCTCAGATGAGCGGCTGGAAAGCGGCGGTACCTTTCTGAAGGGTGGCACTGGGTGCCACCCTTCTTGTATTCATTAGTTGATGACTCACCTCTTGATTCGTCGACGCTGCGTGACCTCACGCCTCCGGCTTGTCATCCTTGGTTCAAGTGTTGAACGAGCGGGTTCCGGCCTCTTTTCCGGGCCTTGACTTTCGATCTGCTGGCAGACGGGTGGTTACGGCCCTATGACCGTGGAGTGGACCTCCTCAAAAGCCTTCGATCTGGGTACGCTCCCCGCCGTCAGCATCGTTTGAGCAGCCTTCCCCTCACCTGTGTACGGGGGGACCCCAGTGAGGAGTCGAGTCCCGTGCCGGAAACCCAAGATCGCCAGAAGTTCGTCTACGACTTCACCGAGGGCAACAAGGACCTCAAGGACCTGCTCGGCGGGAAGGGCGCCAACCTCGCCGAGATGACCAACCTCGGCCTGCCCGTACCACCCGGCTTCACCATCACCACCGAGGCGTGCAAGGTCTACCTCGCCAGCGGCCACGAGCCCGCGGCACTGCGTGACGAGGTATCCGCCCACCTCGAGGCCCTCGAGGCCGGGATGGGCAAGAAGCTCGGCCAGGCCGACGACCCGCTGCTGGTCTCCGTCCGCTCGGGCGCCAAGTTCTCCATGCCCGGCATGATGGACACCGTCCTCAACATCGGCCTCTCCGACGCCTCGGTCACCGGGCTCGCCGCCCAGGCCGGCGACGAGCGGTTCGCGTGGGACTCCTACCGCCGCCTCATCCAGATGTTCGGCAAGACCGTCCTCGGCGTCGACGGCGAGCTCTTCGAGGAGGCGCTGGACGAGGCCAAGCGGGCCAAGGGCGTCACCACCGACATCGACCTCGACGCCGCGGACCTCCGGCGGCTCGTGGCGGAGTTCAAGGACATCGTCTCCAAGGAGACCGGCCGGGACTTCCCGCAGGAGCCGCGCGAGCAGATGGACCTCGCCATAAGGGCCGTCTTCGAGTCGTGGAACACCGAACGCGCCAAGCTCTACCGCCGTCAGGAGCGCATCCCCGGCGACCTGGGCACCGCCGTCAACATCTGCTCGATGGTCTTCGGCAACCTCGGCCCCGACTCCGGCACCGGCGTCGCCTTCACCCGCGACCCCGCCAGCGGCCACCAGGGCGTCTACGGCGACTACCTCCAGAACGCGCAGGGCGAGGACGTCGTCGCGGGCATCCGCAACACCGTGCCGCTCGCCGACCTGGAGCGGATCGACAAGGCCTCGTACGACCAGCTGATCCAGATCATGGAGACGCTGGAGACGCACTACAAGGACCTCTGCGACATCGAGTTCACCATCGAGCGCGGCAAGCTCTGGATGCTCCAGACCCGCGTCGGCAAGCGCACCGCGGGCGCCGCCTTCCGCATCGCGACCCAGCTGGTGGACCAGGGCCTGATCGACGAGGCCGAGGCGCTCCAGCGCGTGACGGGCGCCCAGCTGGCGCAGCTGATGTTCCCCCGCTTCGACGAGAAGGCCAAGGCCGACCTGCTGGGCCGGGGCATCGCCGCCTCCCCGGGCGCCGCGGTCGGCAAGGCCGTCTTCGACTCCTACACCGCCGTGAAGTGGTCCCGGTCCGGCGAGAAGGTCATCCTGATCCGCCGCGAGACCAACCCCGACGACCTCAACGGCATGATCGCCGCCGAGGGCATCCTCACCTCGCGCGGCGGCAAGACCTCGCACGCCGCCGTCGTCGCCCGCGGCATGGGCAAGACCTGTGTCTGCGGCGCCGAGGAGCTCGAGGTCGACACCAAGCGGCGCCGGATGACCGCGCCGGGCGGGGTGGTGATCGAGGAGGGCGACGTAGTCTCCATCGACGGCTCCACCGGCAAGGTCTACCTCGGCGAGGTCCCCGTCGTGCCGTCCCCGGTCGTCGAGTACTTCGAGGGCCGCATGCACGCGGGTGCCGACGACGCCGACGAGCTGGTCCAGGCCGTCCACCGGATGATGGCCTACGCCGACCGGATGCGCCGGCTGCGCGTACGGGCCAACGCCGACAACGCCGAGGACGCCGCCCGCGCCCGCCGCTTCGGCGCCCAGGGCATCGGCCTGTGCCGCACCGAGCACATGTTCCTCGGCGAGCGGCGCGAGATGGTCGAGCGGCTCATCCTCGCCGACACCGACGGCGAGCGCGAAGAGGCGCTCGGCGCCCTGCTGCCGCTCCAGAAGACCGACTTCGTCGAGCTCTTCGAGGCCATGGACGGCCTGCCGGTCACGGTCCGCCTGCTCGACCCGCCGCTGCACGAGTTCCTCCCCGACATCACCGAGCTGTCGGTGCGCGTCGCGCTCGCCGAGGCCCGCGAGGACGCCAACGAGAACGACCTGCGCCTCCTGCAGGCCGTGCACAAGCTCCACGAGCAGAACCCGATGCTGGGCCTGCGCGGCGTCCGGCTCGGCCTGGTCATCCCCGGCCTGTTCGCCATGCAGGTACGGGCCATCGCCGAGGCCGCGGCCGAGCGCAGGAACGCCAAGGGCGACCCGCGTGCCGAGATCATGATCCCGCTGGTCGGCACGGTCCAGGAGCTGGAGATCGTCCGCGAGGAGGCCGACCGGGTCATCGCCGAGGTCGAGGCCGCCACCGGCACCGAACTCCGGCTGACCATCGGCACGATGATCGAGCTGCCGCGCGCCGCGCTGACGGCCGATCAGATCGCCGAGGCCGCCGAGTTCTTCTCCTTCGGCACCAACGACCTCACCCAGACCGTGTGGGGCTTCTCCCGCGACGACGTCGAGGCGAGCTTCTTCACCGCCTACCTGGAGAAGGGCATCTTCGGCGTCAGCCCCTTCGAGACCATCGACAAGGACGGCGTCGGCTCGCTCGTCCGCTCGGCCGTCAAGGCCGGCCGGGCCACCCGCCCCGACCTCAAGCTCGGCGTCTGCGGCGAGCACGGCGGCGACCCGGAGTCGGTGCACTTCTTCCACGAGGTGGGCCTGGACTACGTCTCCTGCTCGCCGTTCCGCATCCCGGTGGCACGCCTCGAGGCGGGCCGGGCGGCGGCTCTGGGCGGGGGCAGCGACAGCCGCTGACCTGACGGACGTCGGAGCCGTCGCCGGGGCCTTGATGTTCGGCCCCGGCGGCGGCTCCGTCGTATGGTCCGGGGGTACGGGGGCGGAGCCCCCGAGCGGTAACCCGCACGTAACGCGGGCGTGCCCCACCACCCGGACGCCCGCCGCATGGCGAAGGGGCGGCGCCCGTGCGGGAGCGCCGCCCCTCTTTACTCCCCCACCGGGAGTTGTTGCCGCCCGCATCGGCTCGGGCGGCAACTCGCATACTCAGCGGCCGCTTTTTCGCTCGCCACCCCCCACGGGAACGAGCGGGAGCAGCCCTGAGTGCGTGAATAGCATTTCGCTTCCGCGACGTTCCCCGCGAGTCCTTTCAACTGTGGCCAAAAGGACGTGGTAACAGCTCGTATCGGTGTGCATACTCAGTGAGCGGGGGGTGGTTGCGGATGTCTCATGTGGGGGTTTGGTGCTACGCGTCCATTTCACTGGACTCGATCTGGCCCGGTTGCGCCTGGCCGGAGACCCGGACGCACTCTGGGAAACCGTTTTGAGTCTGCACCGGCTCCGGGACAAACAAGGCGAGTCGATCTTCGGAGATTGGCGGTCGGAAACCCGGGCCAGGTTGAATGGTGAAACTCGGCTTCTCGCCCCGCTGGTTCCCTCCCGCGGCTATTTTCCGGACTTCCTGACGCCCCCCGAAGGCGTACTGGGACTGGACTCGGGCATGCAGGCGCTGCGCGAGACGCCGCCCGACCGGGTGCACCGGGAGCTGGGCCGGCTCTCCACCGTCCGTACGCTCCCCGCTTGGATACGATCCATGGCGGAGGGCGACTCCCGGGCCTTCGCCAAGCTGACGGGTGCCCTGCACGCCTACCACGAGGCGGCCATCGCCCCCTACTGGAGCCACATACAGGCGCAGATAGAGGGGGACCGCGCGGTGCGCGGCCGGGCCCTGCTGGACGGCGGCGCCGACGCGCTGCTGTCCTCGCTGCCGCCGATGATGCGCTGGCGGGCGCCCGTGCTGGAGGCCGACTATCCGGTGGACCGCGACGTCCACCTCAACGGGCGGGGCCTGCTGCTGGTCCCCTCGTTCTTCTGCCGCCGGACGCCGGTCACGTATCAGAACCCCGACCTGACGCCCGTGCTCGTCTACCCCGTCCGGCACCTGTCGGAGTCCGGGCCGCCCGTGGACGCCCCGCCGCGGTCGCTGGGCAAGCTCGTCGGCCACACCCGCTCGGCCGTGCTCGGCTCCATCGGCGGCGGCTGCACCACCAGCGAACTCGCCCGCCGCGTCGGGGTGTCGGCGGCCTCGGCCAGCCAGCACGCCGGTGTGCTGCGCGAGGCGGGCCTGGTGCTGACCCTGCGCAACGGCAGCGCCGTGATGCACACCCTGACGCCGCTGGGCGCCGCCCTGCTGCGCGGCGGCCACCGCGCCCCGCAGCCGCGCCGCCCTCAGCCGTCGATCCCCGAACGCTCCACCCCGGCGACTATGTAGCGCTGGAGCAGCAGGAAGACCAGCAGCAGTGGCACGATCGACACGGCCGCGGCGACGAACAGTTCGTGGATGTTGACCGTCTGCGCCGTGGTGAAGGTCGACAGGGCGACCTGCACCGTCCACGCGTCGCGGTCCTGGCCGATGACCAGCGGCCACAGGAAGGCGTTCCAGGCGCCGATGAAGACGATCGTGCCCACCGCCGCGAACACCGGGCGCGCGTTGGGCACCACGATCCGCCAGTACGTCCGCCACGGGCCGAGACCGTCCACCTGGGCGGCGTCCTCCAGCTCGCGGGGGAAGCCCAGGAAGTACTGGCGGAAGACGAAGCAGGCGAAGGCGCTGAACAGCGTCGGCACGATCAGCCCGCGCAGCGTGGAGATCCAGCCGAGCGAGGAGACGAGCACGAAGGACGGCACGAAGGTGACCGCCGCCGGGACCATGAGGGTGCCCAGGACCGCGTAGAAGACCGCGTTCGCGTGGCGGTAGGGGATCCGGGCCAGGCCGTAGCCGGCCGGCGAGGCGAGCAGCAGGGTGCCGGCCGTGGTCGCCACCGCGATCAGCGTGGAGTTCAGCAGCGCGTGCGCCATCGGCACGTTCGGGTCGTCGAACAGCTCCCGCAGGTTCGACCAGTGCAGCTCGCGCGGGAAGAACGTCCAGCCCGGCGCGGTGATGTCCTTCTCCGTGGCCAGCCCGTTCCGCAGCAGGAGGTAGAACGGGATCAGGAACAGCGCGGCCAGCGCGATCAGCAGCACCAGCCGCAGCGCCCGCCCCGCCCGTACGAGGGCGTCGTCCGTCTGCCTCACCCTTCCGCCTCCCGCCTGCCCAGGCCGAACCAGCGCGCCTGTGCCACCGTCACGACCGCGATGATCAGCGCCAGGACCACGGCCCCCGCGCTGCCCAGGCCGAGATTCTGCCCCTGCCCGAGCGCCGTGTAGTAGAGGTAGACCAGCGGCGGCCGGGCGTAGGGCGGGTAACCGCGGGCGTCCGAGAGGAGGTTGTAGAACTCGTCGAACGCCTGGAAGGCGTTGATGACGAGCAGCAGCACCACCGCGACCGACGTGGCGCGCAGCGCCGGGAAGGTGATGTGCCGGAAGGTCTGCCAGCCGGGCCGGGCGCCGTCGACGGCGGCGGCCTCGTACAGCTGGGGCGGGATGCGCTGGAGCCCGGCCAGGAAGAGCACCATGTAGAAGCCCGTCTGGAGCCAGAGCCGCACGGTGACGAGGACCAGCCAGTACCAGGGCGGGTCGGTGGTCGACAGCCAGGCGACCTGGTCGGCGCCGAACCAGCCGAGGACGGTGTTGGCCAGCCCGAACCGCACCCCGTTGAAGATCGACAGCTTCCAGACCAGGGCCGCGACGACATACGAGCACGCGGTCGGCAGAAAGAAAACCGACCGGAAGAATGCGCGCGCGAAGCGCAGCCGGCCCACCGCCAGCGCCAGGCCGAGCGACAGGGCGTAGGTGGCCGGGACGATGAAGGCGGTGAAGACCGTGAAGGTCACCAGGGCGGAGCGGAAAGCGGGTTCACCCAGCACCGCCGTGTAGTTGTCGAGGCCGACGAAGTCCGTCGGCGAGACGGTGTTGTGGGCGTCGAAGAAGCTGAGCCAGACGCTCCAGGCGAGCGGCACATAGGTGAAGAGCGCGAGGCCGAGCGCGAACGGACCGACGAAAATCCAGAACCAGAGGGTCTGATTCCGCTCGCGTGGGGTGGAGCGGCGGCGTGTGCTGCCGGGGGCGGCCATTCAGGACTTCTTCCGTACGCGCCGGAGTTCGTCCTCCGTCGTGCTCACGGCCCCGCGCAGCTCGCGCTCCGGGTCGGCGCCGTCCTTGATGATGCGGCTGAGGGCGTCCTGATAGGCGGTTCGGCTCGCCACCGTCCACAACAGGGGCTGCGCGTAACCGTGATCGGCTGTGAAGCGCACCACTTCGGCCGCCGCGCCTTCTTTCAGCCGGCCCGCCTTCGCGGCGAGCGACAGACGGGCCGGTATGTGAAATCCGTAGGAGAGCGCGAAGTCCTCCTGATAGTCGGTGCGGTCTACCCACAGCCACTTCACATACGCCTTGGCAGCGTCCCGCCGCCCGCTGCGGGTGCTCACCGCCGAGCCGAACGCGCCGACCGGCACGGCCGGCTTGCCCGACGGGCCGTCCGCGGGGAAGGGCAGCACCCCGAAGTCGTCCCCCAGCGCCTTGCGCACCTGCGGCAGCGCCCACAGCCCGGACCACTGCATCGCGGTGAGCCCCTGCACCAGCGCGGACGGGTCGGACCAGTCCGCGGGCGCGCCCAGCAGCAGCGACTTGTCGGCGTACATCCGGTGGATCTTGCCGAGGGTGCGGGCCGCGGCCGGGTCGTCGAAACCGGCCCTGCCGTCGTCGGTGACCAGGGAGAGCCCCGCGGCGTACAGCGGAGTGCCACCGAGGACGCCCGCGCCGCCGTCGTTGCCCAGGAACAGCCCCTTGGTGCGGGAGTTTGTGAGCCGCTTCGCCGCGTCGACCAGCTCGTCCAGGGTCCGCGGCGGCCGCACCCCCGCCTTCTCCAGCAGGCTCTTGCGGTAGTAGAGCAGCTGGGTGTCGACGACCTGCGGGACCGCCCACACCCGGCCGTCGTACGTCTTGGGCGCGAGCGCCGCCGGGTGGAAGTCGGCGCGCACGCCCGCGACCAGATCGGTGAGGTCGACGACCTGGCCGCCGCGGATCTGGTCCAGCGTCGGCCCGTCCGACTCGAACACATCGGGCCCCGAGTCCGTCAGCAGCGCGGCCGCGACCTGCTGGTCGTAGGCGCCGGGCCGCCACTGGATCCGCACGTCGGCGTCCTTGTACGCCCCCGCGTACCGCCGCACCGCCTGCTCGGTGCCCGGCTCGCCGTACTGGTGGTACCACTGCGACAGCGCGGCCTTCGAACCCCCGCCGCCGCGCCCGGTGTTGGAACCGCACGCGGCGGCGAGCCCGCCTGTCAGCGCGAGCGCGCCGCCGCCCGTCAGGAGTCGTCTGCGGCTGATCGCCATTTCGCCCGTCCCCTCGCTGTGCCGGCCGTGACCGTACGGCTCAACGATCAACGATGGCGGGGGATTACGACAGAGGCGTTACCTGCGCGTGGCGCGCTTTCCGGCCATGGTGGGCGGCTCGGCGCCGAGGCGGAAGCGGAGGCGGCAGATCACCGCGTCGGTGTCGCGGCGGACGGCGTGGGCGACGACCGCGCCGCGCTGGTTCTGCAGCAGCCGCTGCCACACGTGTGCGGGCTCGACCTCCGGGATCAGCACCGTGACCCGGTTGTCGGGGTGCCGGTCGGACAGCTCGCGCACATAGGCGACGATCGGGCCGCCCAGGGACCTGCCGGGGGCGGGCAGTTCGACGAGGTCGACGCCCGGGTCCCACAGCTCCCAGTCGCGGCGCAGCGACTCGGCGGCCCGCCGGCCCTCGGCGTCGGGCTGGGCCACGGTCACCGCCACCACCTCGTCGCCGAGCGACACGGCGGCGGTCAGGGCCTTGCTGGTCAGCCGGGACAGCGAGGACACCGGCACGACGACCAGGGAGTGGCAGCGGCGCGGCGTCTCCGGCACCCGGCCCAGCCCCAGCCGGTCGCCGATCCGCCCGTACGCGCGGTGGACCGCCTCGAAGACCAGCACCATCAGCGGCAGCGCGAGGACGATCAGCCACGCGCCCTCCTCGAACTTCGTCGCGGTGACGACGACGGCCGAGACGCCGGTGAGCAGCGCGCCGAAGCCGTTGAGCAGCGCCTTGCCGCGCCACTTGGGAGAACGTTCCTGCCGCCAGTGCCGCACCATGCCGACCTGGCAGATCGTGAAGCCGACGAAGACGCCGATCGCGAAGAGCGGCACCAGGGTGTTGACGTCGCCGCCGGAGAAGAGCAGCAGCAGCGCGGACACGGCGGCCAGCGCCAGCACCCCGTGGCGGTGCACCTGGCGGTCGGCCTTGAGGCCGAAGACGTGCGGCAGGTAGTTGTCCCGGGCCAGCAGGCCCATCAGCACGGGCAGCCCGCCGAAGGAGGTGTTCGCCGCCAGCGCCAGCAGCACCACGGTCGCGAACTGCACCACGTAGAAGGCCCAGTTGTGGCCGAGCGAGGCGTCCGCGAGCTGGGCGAGGACGGTGACGCCCTCGACCGGCTGGAGGTGGAAGCGGCCGATGAGCACCGACAGGCCGATCAGCATCACGCCGAGCAGCGCGCCCAGCGCGACCTCGGTGCGCTGCGCCCGCCGGGTGGCCGGGGCGCGGAAGGACGGCACGGCGTTGGCCACGGCCTCCACGCCGGTCAGCGCGGAACAGCCCGCGGCGAACGCCTTCAGCAGGAGCAGGGCGCCGACCGCGGTGGCGTTGCCCGCGAGCACGGACGCGTGCCCGGTGGCGGCCTCGGTGCTCGCGGGGGCGTTCCGCAGCAGCCCGGCCACGATCATCGTCAGGATCGAGCCGACGAACACCGCGGTCGGCACCATGAACCACTTGGCCGACTCCACGATGCCGCGCAGGTTCACGGCCGTGACCAGGGCCAGCACGGCCAGGCAGATCCACAGCCGGTCGCCGTAGAGGGAGGGGAAGGCGGAGGTGAGGGCCGCGACGCCGGCGGTCACGGAGACCGCCACGTTCAGCACGTAGTCCAGCACCAGGGAGGCGGCGGTGACCAGGCTGGTGCGCCGCCCCAGGTGCCGCTTGGCGACCGCGTACGAACCGCCGCCGTCCGGGAAGGCCGCGATGACCTGCCGGTACGAGGCGACGAGCACGGCCAGCAGCGCCGCGATCGCGAGCGTGACCGGGAGCGTGAACCCGAGGCCGTACGCCCCCGCCGCCGCCAGCACCAGCACGATCGACTCCGGCCCGTAGGCGACGGACGCCATCGCGTCGAGCGACAGGGCGGCCAGGCCCTGGGTGGCGGTCAGCCGGTGCCGGTCCTCCGTGGACGGGCGCGCGGCCCCGGTATCGGGCGGTTCCTCGGCCCCGGCACGCTCGTCCGTATTGGCCACCATGGACATCTTTTGTCGTACCTCCGTGACGTGGGACGGCCAGCGTGCGCCCGGCTTCGGCCGCCCGCGCACGGTCTTGGCGGTCTCTTGGCGCCGTTCGGCGGGATCTTCACGCGTTCTTGACGGGCCGGGCTGAGGAGGTGTCAGCGACCCGTCAGGGTTCGGCCGCCCGGCGTCAGCGTGGCATCAACACCTGACGACCCGTCGGCCCGGCGGTCCTAGCGTCACCACCATGGGACGGCGACAGCCCTTGCGGGTACAAAGTGGTGGACACGCCCTGCGGCTCCGCGGCGGCCGCGAGCGGCAACGGCCCCGGGCGGTGTCCCCGCCGGGCGGCGCGGTCCTCGCCCACGACCGCAACTGGCGGCGCGAGGCGCGGGCCGCGTGGTACTCGGGCGTGGCGCTCACCGGCGCCCTCACCCTCATCGACCTCGCCCGCGGCGCCCTCGACGGGTTCCGCGGCGGCTGCTGGGTGGCGCTCGGCGCCCTCCTCCTCGCGGTGCTCATGCCGCAGCGGGTCACCGCGGGGGAGGGCTGGCTGGCCACGCGCGGGCTGCTGCGCGAGCGGCGCGTACGGACCGACCTGCTCACCCAGGTCCGGCGTTCCGACGGCATCACGCCCCGGCTGATCCTGCGCGACGCGGGCGGCGCCCGCGTCGAACTGGACCCCGCGGTCCTCGTCGACAACCCCCTCCTCTGGCACCACCTCGACACGGGCGCCCGCCGCGCCCGCACCGTCGGCCTGCTCCGCGAGGGGGCGACCCCCTTGGCGTGCGTGGCGCGGCGCGTGGACGACGAGGTGGCACGCGAGCTGCTCCGGGAGGCTGGGCTGGAGTGAGCGTCACCGAGGGGGCGACCACGCGTACGTGACACCCGTCAGCCGCTCCGACGTCTCCCAGAGCCCCGCGGCGGCCCGGGAATCCCGCGTCCAGGGCGCCCGCGGGGACTTCTTCGGGACGCCCGGCCCGAAGAAGTCGCCCTGCCCCACCTCCGGCGCCGTAGCCGCGTACAGCGTGGGCACCGCGCCGGCCTCCGCGCTCCGCGCCACCGTGCGGTTGAGCAGCTCGAACAGCCGCTCAAGCCAGGCCCGCTCCTCCATCAGCGCCCCCTTGGTCTGGAGGTTCGTCGCCGCGTAGCCGGGGTGCGCGGCCGCGGCCAGCACCGGCGAGCCCTCCGCCGCCAGCCGCCGGGACAGCTCGTGCACGAAGAGCAGGTTGGCGCTCTTGGAGCGGCCGTACGCGGCCCAACGGCGGTAGCGGTGCTCCATGTTCGGGTCGCGGGGGTCGACCGTGCCCAGGAAGTGCAGCCAGCTGGAGACGCTGACGACCCGCGCGCCCCGCCCGGCCGCCCGCAGCCTGGGCAGGAGCAGTCCGGTCAGCGCGAAGTGGCCCAGGTGGTTCGTGCCGAACTGCATCTCGAAGCCGTCGACCGTCTTGCGCTCCGGGAGGGCCATCACCCCGGCGTTGTTGATCAGCAGATCGAGCCGACGGTCCGGGAACTCCGCGGCGAAGGCCCGCACCGACGCCAGGTCCGCGAGGTCCAGCGGGGCGAACAGGACGTCCGCCCCGGGCGCCTCCGCCCGGATCCGCTCCTCCGCCGTCTTGCCGCGCGTCGCGTCCCGGCAGGCCAGCACCACCCTCGCCCCCCGGCGGGCGAGCTCCCGGGCGGTGACGTAGCCGATGCCGCTGTTGGCACCGGTCACCACGGCCGTGCGGCCGCTCTGGTCGGGGATGTCGCTCGCGCTCCAGCCGTCCACGTCCACCGTTCCTCCGCGTGGGGAGCTTCCAGACTAGGCGAGAGTGGTGCGCGGGGCCCCGCGATTCGGCCGGGCGGCGTACGGACGGCTTGTTCCCCAGCCCCGCCCCTTCCCGAAACCGGGGGCAAGCCCCCAGACCCCCGGGGTGCGCACTTCAGCCCGTCCGGCGTTTGAGGACAGCGCGCGAAGCGTGCTTCGGGGGTCCGGGGGCAGGCCCCCGGTGGGTGACCACCGGCCGTCACCAACCCGGCACCGTAACCGACTTGCCTGCCCCGTAGCATCCGCACCGTGCCCCCTGACATGTCGCTGACCACGATCCTTCTTCTCTGTCTCGCCGCGGCCGCAGCCGGCTGGGTCGACGCGGTGGTCGGCGGCGGCGGGCTCATCCAGCTGCCCGCCCTGCTCGTCGGGCTGCCGCAGGTCGCCCCCGCCCATGTCCTCGGCACCAACAAGGCCGTCGCCATCTGGGGTACGACCGCGGCGGCCGTCGCCTACGCGCGCCGTGCCACGCTGGACCTCCGCAGGGCCCTGCGGATCGGCCTCGCCGCTCTCGGCGGCTCGCTGGCGGGCGCCTTCTTCGCGTCCGGCATCAACAGCGCCGTGCTGCGCCCCCTGATCATGGCCATCCTCCTGGCGGTGCTCGCCTTCGTGCTGCTGCGCCCCACCTTCGGGGTGACGGCGCAGGCGTCGGAGGTGCCGGTGACGCGCCGCCGGGTGCTGACCGCGATCCTGGTGGCGGGTCTGGGCATCGGCTTCTACGACGGGCTCATAGGCCCAGGCACCGGCACGTTCCTGGTCCTCGCGCTGGTCGCGATGCTCCATATGGACCTGGTGACCGCCTCCGGCACGGCGAAGATCGTCAATGTCTGCACCAATGTGGGCGCGCTGGTGACGTTCTCGCTCCAGGGGTCGGTGATCTGGCAACTGGCCGCCCCCATGGCCCTCTTCAACCTCGCCGGCGGCGCGGTGGGTGCCCGGATGGCGCTGAAGCGGGGGAGCGGGTTCGTGCGGGTGGTGCTGGTCGTCGTCGTGGTGTCCCTCGTCTGCAAGCTGGGCTACGACCAGTGGGGCGGGTGACGGACGGGGTGCGCGGCACGCCGGGAGGTACCTCCGAACGGGGCTCACAGGTCGCTCGTACGCTGGCCTTATGCCCGATCGTGTGTCATTCGGCTGTACGAAAATAAGTCTGGCGCGGGCCGGAAAACGACGGATGCGGTTAGCCTGTCGACTACCTTCCTGACGTGGTGGGGGTGCACGTGCGTTTCTCCCGGTGGCGCCGGGCCCGGTGGGTCCGGGCCGTGCTCGCGGGGCTCTATGTCGTCACGCTGGCGGCGGCCGTGCCCAAGGGCGCCGGCGGGCATGCCAGGGACGGCAGCTGGTCCAGCGAGGAGGCCCGGCGGTTCTGGGGACCCGCACGGATGTCGGCGTCGTCGGAGAGCGGCTCCGACCAGGACTCCGGCCGGGACACCGACTCCGCGGCCCAGCAGATCAGCGGCAGCGCCCGGCACTTCGACGGGGTGCCCGCGGTCGGCGTGCTGTTCTACGTCGGCGAGGACATGAAGGACCACCACTGCACGGCGAGCGTGGTGCACAGCCCCAAGGGCAACCTCATCATCACCGCCGGGCACTGCTCGTTCGGCGACGACGCCGCCTTCGTGCCGGACTACCGCACGGGCGCCGCCAAGCAGCCGTACGGCGTCTGGGCGGTGGACCGCACCTTCGTCGACCCGCGGCGCACCGACACCGGCGAGGGCTCCGACCTGGACTTCGCGTTCGCCACCGTCAAGCCCGACAGCCTCGGCCGCCGGCTGGAGCGGGTCACCGGCGCCAACCGGCTCGTCCGTACGCCCGGTTACACCAACCGCGTCACCGTCATCGGCTACCCCGACGCCGACGACGACCCCGCCGACCAGGCGATCCGCTGCACGGCCATGACGAGCCGCCTCGACGACCGCAGACAGCTGAAGATGCGCTGCGACGGCTTCTTCTCCGGCACGTCGGGCAGCCCGTGGCTGATGCACTTCGACGAGAAGACGAAGACCGGCGACCTGGTGGGGGTGCTCGGCGGGCTCAACGGCGGCGGTCCCGACGGGGACACGAGCTCGCAGATCTCGTACAGCCCGGTCAACGACGACGAGATCTTCAAGCTCTACCTCGACGCCATAAACAATCGCGAGCCCAGCCGCGGTTAGCGGCCGGTCAACGGCCCTCGGAGGCCAACGCGCGCGCCAGCCCCGGCTCCCGCGGCCCCAGGAAGCGCGGACCGGGACGCACCAGCGCCTCCACCGCCGCCTTGCCCGAGGCGAAGACCTCGCGGGCCCCGCCCGCGTACCAGGTCACGTCGTGCGCGTCGGCCGCCGCACCCACGCCGTACGCGTCGATGCCCGCCGCCCCGCACAGCGCCAGCGCCCGCCGGATGTGGAAGCCCTGGCTGATCAGCACGGCCTTGCGCACCCCGAAGACCCGCACCGCGCGCGTGCACGAGTCCCAGGTGTCGAAGCCCGCGAAGTCGCTGACGATGCGGCCGTCGGGCACGCCCCGCTGCGTCAGATAGGTGCGCATCGCGTCCGGCTCGTCGTACTCCGTGCGGCTGTTGTCACCGGTGACCAGCACCACCCGGACCTTGCCCGCGCGGTACAGCTCGACCGCCGCGTCGAGGCGGTGCGCCAGATACGGGGACGGCTCGCCGTCCCGCAGCCCCGCGCCGAAGACCATGGCCACCGGCGCCTCCGGCACGCTGCCGGCGTCCCGCACCCGGGGCGTCGCCGAGGCGTACACCCAGGTGACCGGGGCCAGCGCGAGCAGGCAGCCCGCCACCACCGCCCACAGCGCACGGCGCCGCCCCGCCGTCGTACGCGGCAGCCGCAGCCGGCCCCTCAGCCTCACGTCGACACCTTTCCGCCGATTTTCCGTCGACATTGATCAACGCCACCGGGGCCCGGCCGGTTCCCGGCGCCATCCGGGCGCGGCCGGAACGCCCGCCGCCGGACCTCGCTCCATCGCTGCTGTCACACCCGGCGGTTACCGTCGGGGGTATGAACGGCTCAGCACGGATGGCGAAGGAACAGCCCGGCATCGCCGGATACGAAGCGTCGGACCTGGAGCGCTGGGCGCCCGAGCCCGACAAACGCCCGGGGCGCACCGCCTTCCAGCGCGACCGGGCGCGCGTCCTGCACTCCGCCGCGCTGCGCCGCCTCGCCGGGAAGACCCAGGTCGTCACCCCCGGGGTCAGCGGCCAGGCCTGGGACGCCAGCCCGCGCACGCGCCTCACGCACTCCCTGGAGTGCGCCCAGGTGGGCCGGGAGCTGGGCGCGGCCCTCGGCTGCGACCCCGACCTGGTGGAGGTCGCCTGCCTGGCCCACGACCTCGGCCACCCGCCGTTCGGGCACAACGGCGAGCAGGCGCTCAACGAATTCGCCGAGCCCTGCGGGGGCTTCGAGGGCAACGCCCAGTCGCTGCGCCTGCTCACCCGCCTCGAACCCAAGCGCTTCGTCCCCCGCGACGGGGAGCTGTGCAGCGTCGGCCTCAACCTCACCCGGGCCGCCCTGGACGCGGCCACCAAATACCCCTGGCCGCGCGGCGGGCACCCCACGGACGAGGGCTCCCGCAAGTTCGGGGTATATCCGGACGACATCCCCGTCTTCACCTGGCTGCGGCAGGGCGCCCCCGAGGGCAGACAGAGCTTCGAGGCCCAGATCATGGACTGGTCCGACGACGTGGCGTATTCCGTCCACGACGTGGAGGACGGCCTGCACGCGGGCCACCTCGACCCGAACGTGCTCCTCGCCGGGCCCGAGCGGCAGGAGGTCTTCGCCGTCGCCGCGAGCCGCTACGCCCCGGGCGCCGCGCCCGAGGAGCTCGCCGAGGCCCTCGACCGGCTGCTGGAACAGGAGTGGTGGCCGCACGGCTACGACGGCTCCGCCGTCGCCCAGGCCCGCCTCAAGGACGCCACCAGCCAGCTCATCGGCCGGTTCTGCCTCGCCGCCGAGAGCGCCACCCGCGCCGTGTGGGGGCACCGCCCGGGCGCGCTGACCCGCTACCGCGCGGAGCTTGTCGTCCCCCGGGTGACCCGGCTGGAGTGCGCCGTTCTCAAGGCCGTCGCCGACCGCTTCGTGATACAGCGCCCGGACCAGGAGAAGCTCCGCGCCGACCAGCGCGTCGTCATCGCCGAGCTCGCGGAGGCGCTCGTCGCCCGCGCGCCCGACGGTCTCGACCCGCAGTTCCGCACCCTGTTCGCCGCGGCCCACGACGACGCCGGGCGGCTGCGCGCCGTCGTCGACCAGATCGCCGCCCTCACCGACGCCTCCGCCCGCACCTTGCGCGCCCGGCTCACTGTGGCGGGGACTGTGGCAAAAGGGTGACCGAATGTCCACAGAATCCGAGCAGTTCCCCCGCACCATGCGGGTACTGACCCGTCCGGGGTAGTCCCTCTTCCGGCGGCACACTCCGTGCGGGACCCTCTGCACGGGCGTTTTCGACCGGGGGCGGTAGCGCAGACGCACTGCGTGGCAGCGAGGAGGCAGCAAGTGGTCGACGCACACCAGACGTTCGTCATCGTCGGAGGGGGCCTGGCCGGGGCGAAGGCGGCCGAGACCCTCCGCTCGGAGGGCTTCACCGGCCGGGTGATCCTCATCTGCGACGAGCGTGACCACCCCTATGAGCGGCCCCCGCTCTCCAAGGGGTATCTCACGGGCCAGGACGACCGCGACAGCGTCTTCGTCCACGAGCCCGCCTGGTACGCCCAGGCCGACATCGAACTCCACCTCGGCCAGCCCGCCGTCCACCTCGACCGCGAGAACAGGTCCGTGCGCCTCGGCGACGGCACCCGCATCCACTACGACCGGCTGCTGCTGGCCACCGGCGCCGAGCCCCGCCGCCTGGACATCCCCGGCACCGGCCTCGCCGGCGTCCACCACCTGCGCCGCCTCGCCCACGCCGAGCGGCTGCGCGGCGTCCTCGCCTCCCTCGGCCGCGACAACGGCCACCTCGTCATCGCCGGAGCGGGCTGGATCGGCCTGGAGGTCGCCGCCGCCGCCCGGGGCTACGGTGCCGAGGTGACCGTCGTCGAGCCCGAGCCCACGCCGCTGCACACCGTCCTCGGCCCCGAGCTCGGCCAGCTCTTCACCGACCTGCACAGCGAGCACGGCGTCCGCTTCCACTTCGGCGCCCGGCTCACCGAGATCGCCGGGCACGACGGCATGGTGCTCGCCGCCCGCACCGACGACGGCGAGGAGCACCCCGCCCACGACGTCCTCGCCGCCATCGGCGCCGCCCCGCGCACCGCCCTCGCCGAGGCCGCGGGGCTCGCCCTCGTCGACCGCGCCGACGGCGGGGGCATCGCCGTCGACGCCTCGCTGCGCACCTCCGACCCGCACATCTTCGCCGCCGGTGACGTCGCCGCCGCCGAGCACCCGTGGCTGGGCACCCGGCTCCGCGTCGAGCACTGGGCCAACGCCCTCAACAGCGGCCCCGCCGCCGCCCGCGCCATGCTCGGGCAGGAGGTCGTGTACGACCGGGTGCCCTATTTCTTCTCCGACCAGTACGACGTCGGCCTGGAGTACTCCGGCTACGCGCCGCCCGGCTCGTACGACCAGGTCGTCTGCCGCGGGGACGTCGGCAAGCGCGAGTTCATCGCCTTCTGGCTGTCCGAGGGGCGGCTGCTCGCGGGCATGAACGTCAATGTGTGGGATGTCACCGAGACGATCCAGTCCCTCATCCGCTCCGGCACCCGGCTGGACGCCGACGCCCTGGCCGACCCCGGTGTGCCGCTGGATTCGCTGATCACCACGTGAGGACCGTCGGCCCTGGGCGGGAGCGCCGGTGCCCGGCCGTAGAATTCACGTGTGGCAGGACGGATCAACGATGACGACGTGAAGGCGGTCCGGGACGCGGTCCCGATCGACTCCGTCGTGTCCGAATACCTCCAGCTCCGCAACGCCGGGGGCGGCAATCTCAAGGGCCTGTGCCCCTTCCACGACGAGAAGTCCCCGTCCTTCCAGGTCAGCCCCGCCAAGGGGCTCTTCTACTGCTTCGGCTGCCAGGAGGGCGGGGACACCGTCGACTTCGTCATGAAGATCGACCACCTCTCCTTCGCCGAGACCATCGAGCGGCTCGCCGGCCTGGCGGGCATCACCCTGCGCTACGAGGAGGGCGGCTACACCCCGGGCCGCCAGCAGGGCGAGCGCATCCGCCTCGTCGAGGCCCACAAGCACGCCGCGAAGTTCTACGCCGACCAGCTCGACAGCCCCGAGGCCGAGATCGGCCGGGCCTTCCTCGCCGGGCGCGGCTTCGACCAGGCCGCCGCCCAGCACTTCGGCGTCGGCTACAGCCCGGCCGGCTGGGACCACCTCACCCGCTTCCTGCGCGGCAAGGGCTTCAGCGACAAGGAGCTGATCCTTTCCGGCCTCGCCCAGGACAGCCGCAACGGCCGGCCCATCGACCGGTTCCGCGGCCGCCTGATGTGGCCCATCCGCGACATCACCGGCGAGGTCATCGGCTTCGGCGCCCGCAAGCTCCGCGACGACGACAACGGCCCGAAGTACCTCAACACCCCCGAGACCCCCCTCTACCGCAAGTCGCACGTCCTCTACGGCATCGACCTCGCCAAGAAGGACATCGCCAAGACCAGCCGCGCCGTCGTCGTCGAGGGCTACACCGACGTCATGGCCTGCCACCTCGCCGGGGTCACCACCGCCATCGCCACCTGCGGCACCGCCTTCGCGGCCGACCACGTCAAGATCCTCCGCAGGCTGCTGATGGACAACTCCCGCTCGAAGGTCATCTTCACCTTCGACGGCGACGCCGCGGGCCAGCGCGCCGCCCTGCGCGCCTTCGAGGACGACCAGAAGTTCGCCGCGGGCACCAACATCGCCGTCAGCCCCGGCGGCATGGACCCCTGCGAGCTGCGCCTCGACCGGGGCGACGAGGCCGTGCGCCAGCTCGTCGACGACAGCACCCCCCTCTTCGAGTTCGCGATCCGCTCCGTGGTCGAGCGGCACGAGGCCGACACCCCCGAGGGCCAGGCCGCCGCCCTGGAGGAGGCCGCGCCGATCGTCGCGGGCATCAAGGACAGCTCCATCCGCCACCAGTACGCGGTCCGCCTCGCCGGGCTGCTCGGCATCCTCGACACCCAGTTCGTCGTCATGCGCGTGGGCCAGCTCGCCCGCTGGGCCCGCGAGCGCGGCAACCGCCCCGACCAGGGGCGCACGCACCGCGCCGCCGCGGCCGCCGCACCCCGGCCGCCGGCCCCCCGGGGCGCCCGGGGCCCCGCCCTCAACCTCCGCAGCCCCGCCCAGCTCACCGAGCGCGAGCTGCTCAAGCTCGCCCTCCAGCGCCCCGAGCTCGTCGCCCCCGCCTTCGACGCCTACGGCGAGGACGAGTTCACCGCCGCGCCGTACGTGGCCGTCCGCTGCGCCATCGAGCAGGCCGGCGGCGTCACCGACGCCCCCGCCGACTACCTCACCCGCGTCCGGGACGCGGCCCCCGACGACACCGTCCGCTCGCTGGTCACCGAGCTGGCCGTCGAGGCGATCCGCCACAAGAGCGTGGACGAGATCTACGCCGGTATGCAGCTGGTCCAGGTCCGCCTGCGGGCCGTGGAGCGGCGCGTCAAGGAGGTCCAGGGCAGCCTCGTCCGCCTGGGCGCACAGGCCGCGCCGGACCATCTGGCCGCCGTGCAGAACGAGTTGTGGGTGCTTGAGCAGTACGGCAGGGCACTGAAGGACCGCGGCGCCGCTGCGCTGTAGCGCTCCCGAGCCTCGACCTCCCGGGCCGCACGCGACACCCGTCGGTAACCCCCGGTCACGGAGTGGACTCAGAAAGTGCCCGCAAGCCCCTCGTGGCGGACCTGTGTCGTACCCCACACTGGTGGGCGGTGCCTGGTCCGGTCGCAGGGACCCGGAAACCTCCGCGAAGTCGCCCTTGAACCACGGGACGGACGGCGGCCCGGCCGCCGCCGCCCCTTCGTCGCATGCCACCCCCCGAACCGGCAGCGATCACCTTGGAGGTCGCCCCCGTGCAGACCCGGACCCCGACCCGGCCCCAGACACCGACCCTGCCTCCGGCGGAGCCGGCCCCGGCCGTGCCCCAGCAGGCCGAGCCGCCCGGCTGTGAGAGCCTCCCCGACGAGGCGTCCTCCGCGCCCGGCCCCGAACCGGGACCGCCACCGGACGCGCGCGGCACCGCGCGCACCGGGGCGTCCCGCGCTGACGAGGCCGGTGACGAAGCATCGCACGCCGAGAGCTCCCGCGCCGATACCGGCGGCCCCTCCTCCGACCTCTTCCGTCAGTACCTCCGCGAGATCGGCCGGATCCCGCTCCTGTCCGCGGCCGAGGAAGTGGACCTGGCCCGCTGCGTCGAGGCCGGTCTCTTCGCCGAGGAGAAGCTGGGCAGCACCCCCGACCTCGACTCCCAACTCGCCCTGGACCTCGACCGCTTGGTGGTCCTCGGCCGGATGGCCAAGCGCCGCCTGATCGAGGCCAACCTGCGGCTCGTCGTCTCCGTCGCCAAGCGCTACATCGGCCGCGGCCTCACCATGCTCGACCTGGTGCAGGAGGGAAACCTGGGCCTGATCAGGGCAGTTGAGAAATTCGACTACGCCCGGGGCTACAAGTTCTCGACGTACGCGACCTGGTGGATCCGCCAGGCCATGTCCCGGGCGCTCGCGGACCAGGCGCGCACGATCCGCGTCCCCGTCCACGTCGTCGAGCTGATCAACCGCGTCGTCCGCGTCCAGCGCCGCATGCTCCAGGAGCGCGGCTACGAACCCACCGCCGAGGAGGTCGCCGGCCAGCTCGACCTCACCCAGGAGCGGGTCAGTGAGGTGCTGCGGCTGGCCCAGGAGCCCGTGTCGCTGCACGCGCCCGTCGGCGAGGAGGACGACGTCGCCCTCGGTGACCTCATAGAGGACGGCGACGCGGCCTCACCCGTGGAGTCGGCCGCCTTCCTGCTGCTGCGCGAGCACCTGGAAGCCGTCCTGTCGACCCTCGGCGAGCGCGAGCGCAAGGTCGTGCAGCTGCGGTACGGGCTGGCCGACGGCCGCCCCCGCACCCTGGAGGAGATCGGCCGGATCTTCGGCGTCACCCGCGAACGCATCCGCCAGATCGAGTCCAAGACCCTCAACAAGCTCCGCGACCACGCCTTCGCGGACCAGCTCCGCGGCTACCTGGACTGAGCCGCCCGAGGCTCTCCTACTGGAACGCCCCGGGGTGGGACTGCTCGCGCACGGTCACATACTGCTGCCGCACCGCCTGCCCCACCGGCACCTCCTCGCCCGTGGCCTCGAACACCTGGCTGGCCGCCGCGGGCCACAGCGGAGGCTGCTGCGGCGACAGCGTGCCGTGCTGGACGCCCAGCGCCCAGGCCGCCTGCCGGGCCGCACCCAGCGCCGCGTAGTCCGCGGGCTGCGGGACGACGACCTGCGCGCCGAACAGCGCCGGCGCGATCGCCTGCACGGCGGGCAGCTCGGCCGCGGCGCCCAGCAGGAACACCCGCCGCACCTGCACCCCGCGCGTGCGCAGCACGTCGAGGGCGTCCGTGAGCCCGCAGAGCATCCCCTCGAACGCGGCCCGCGCCAGGTGCTCCGGCTTCATGCTCTCGCGGCGCAGCCCGGTCAGGCTGCCCGCCGTGTGCGGCAGGTGCGGGGTGCGCTCGCCCTCCAGATAGGGGAGCAGCACCAGTCCGTACGACCCGGGCGAGGACCGCAGCGCCAGCTCGGACAGGCCCGCCAGGTCGGTGCCCAGCAGTTCGGCGGTGCCGCGCAGCACCCGGACCGCGTTGAGGGTGTGCACCACGGGCAGGTGCATGCCCGTCGCGTCCGCGAAGGAGGTGATGGTGCCCGTGGGGTCGATGAGGGCCTCGTGGTGCACGGCGAAGACCGAGCCCGAGGCGCCCAGGGAGATCACCGCGTCGCCGGGGCCGACACCGAGCCCGAAGGCGGCGGCCATCGTCTCGCCCGTGCCCGCCGAGATCAGCAGCCCCTCGGGGGTGTGCCCGGCGGGCTGCGCGGGGGCGAGCACGTCCGGCAGCGTCACCGGGTGGCCCAGTGCCAGCTCCGCGAGGTCCGGCCGCCAGGACCCGGTCGCCGCCGACCAGCAGCCCGTGCCGGAGGCGTCACCGCGGTCCGTCGTCCGCCGCTGCGGCCGGCCCAGCAGCTGCCAGACCAGCCAGTCGTGCGGCTGGAGCACCGCGGCCGTCCGCGTCGCCGACTCCGGTTCGTTGCGCGCCAGCCAGCGCAGCTTCGCCAGCACCTGACCGGGCTGCGGCACGGACCCGACGGCCTGCGCCCACGCGGCGCGGCCGCCGAGCGCGTCCGTCAGATCGGCCGCCGAGGCCTGCATCCGCTTGTCGTTGCCGAGCAGCGCGGGCCGGACGAGCACACCGCCTGCGTCCAGCGCGATCAGCCCCTGCTGCTGCGCGGAGACGCCGATCGCCTGCACGCCCTCCAGCAGCCCGCCGGCGGCGGCGTCGCCGAGCGACATCAGCCACGCCTGTGGATCACCTTCGGGGGAGGAGGGGTGCGGTGCGTACCCCTGACGGAGCACGGCACCCGTCTCCGCGTCGCAGACGACGATCCGTGTGCTCTCGGTGGAACTGTCCAAACCGGCGACTATGCCCATGCGGTGATGATGCCAAACGGTCGCGCTCCGGCCGTCATCCGGTCAGGTGTTGCTGGTGCCCCAGTCGTCCTCGGCGGCCTGGCCGCGCTCGCGCAGCGAGCGGACCCGGTCGCTTACGGCCCCCGGCAGCCGGTCGCCCACCCTGTCGAACGCCTTGGCGGCCATGGCCCGGCTGTTCTGCGCGGCGGACTCCGCCGTATTGCGGACCGCGGGGTTCTGGGCCACCCGCTGTGCTCCCTTGCGCAGCTGTTCATACCGCTCGCGGCCGGCCCGTGCGCCGAGCACGTACCCGACGGCAGCCCCGATCATGAACGTCAGCCGGTAGCGCATCGCGCTCCACCCTTCCCTCGGATCCCTCGCGCCCCACGCGCTCCGCGGGGGCCGCCGGGCTGTGCTCCGCGCCTACCCGCCGGGTGCGAAGGTCACTCCCGAGGTACCGATTGGCGGAGCACCCCCCTGCTTGCGCTAATGTATGTGTCGCAGCGAGCGCACGCCGCCCGGAAGACCGGACGGCAGAGCATTCGAGGCACACGCAGCAATCCCCTGTAGCTCAATTGGCAGAGCAGCCGACTGTTAATCGGCAGGTTACTGGTTCGAGTCCAGTCGGGGGAGCGCGATCCCCTGTAGCTCAATTGGCAGAGCAGCCGACTGTTAATCGGCAGGTTACTGGTTCGAGTCCAGTCGGGGGAGCCAACAGATCAGGACCCCGCGAGGGGTCCTTTTTTGCGTCCGGCGGGAACCAACCCGGCGTGATCGAAGTCCTCATGGTCAGGTCGGTCACGCAATAAGGCCCCACCAGGGCAGCAGATCGTATGAGCAGCTATGCTGCGGCAGACGGCGCGCACAGATGTGCGCGACGCGCCGTGAACGGGGCGGTAGCTCAGCCGGTTAGAGCAGCGGACTCATAATCCGTCGGCCGTGGGTTCGAGTCCCACCCGCCCCACTTTGCGGCTCAGGTGCAGAAACGTTGCGACCTGGTCTTACGAGGCCCCGCCCGAAGTTTTCGGGCGGGGCCTCGTGCTGTTGGCGCCTTTGCGTGAGCCCGAGGTGAGCCCGGCAGCGCGGCCGGGTGTGACCCGCGTCACGGGAACGGCTGTCCGTGGGCGGACAAGACTGGGTGTGAAACATTCGATGCACGACCGCATAAGGGGCGGCGACCCCGGCGCGTTCCGGCAGCTGTTCGACGAGCACGCGCGGCTCGTCCACCGGCACGCCGTACGGGTGACGGGCGACTGGGCCCTGGCCGAGGACGTCGTCTCGCTCACCTTCCTCGAGGCCTGGCGGCTGCGCGAGAAGCTGCGGGACGAGAACGAGAGCGTACGGCCGTGGCTGATGGGCATCGCGGTGAACGTACTGCGGAACACCGCCCGCGCCGCCCGCCGTCATGAGCGGGCGATGGCCCGCCTGCCCGCGAGAGAGGCGCTGCCCGACTTCGCCAACGAGCTCGTCGGGCGGATGGCCGACGCCGAGGAGCTCGCTGCGGCCAAGGCGGCCCTGGGCAAGCTCCGCAGATCCGAACGCGAGGTCGTCACCCTCTGCGTCTGGTCCGGCCTGAGCTACGCCGAGGCGGCCGAAGCGCTGGACGTGCCCGTGGGCACCGTGCGCTCGCGGCTGTCCCGGGCGCGCGCACGGCTGCGCAAGCTCGCCGAGCGCGAGCTGCGGCAGAAGACCGCCGACACCCCCCGGCCGCTCCGGCCCGTATACGACGCCCCCGCCCCGGCCCGCCCGAAGAAGGAGGAACGGAACCGATGACGACCGACCCGAAGCGGCGCAACGACCCCTTCAAGGGGGAGCCGTTCACACACGAGTCCCTCGACCACGCCGAGTTCGGCCTGCTGCTGCCCGCGCCCGGTGACCCCGCCCTCCCGGCCGACCGGCACACGCTGCTCAAGGAGCACCTGATGGACGAGATCACGCGCACCGCCCCGGCCCCCGCTCGTCCCCGCCTCCGCCGCACCGCCTGGATCGCCCTCCCCGTCGCGGCCACCCTCGTCGCGGGCGCCGTGGCGATCGGCCAGTGGGGCCCGGGTGCCGGTGCCCACGAAGACGTACGGGCCGGTGGGGCCACGGCGGAGCCCGAGGTGCTCAGGCTGGAGCCCGGCACCACCGAGGGCCTGCCGGCCGCCGTCGAGCGCATCTCGCTCGCCGCCGCCAAGCAGCCCGCCCTGGAGCCCCGGGCGGACCAGTTCATCTACGTCGAGAGCAAGGTGTCGTTCCTCAGGAGCGAGAACAACAACGGCGAGGAGAAGAACTGGATCACCCCGCTCCACCAGCGGCAGATCTGGAAGTCGCCCGACGGCACCAAGGGGTTCCTCTACGAGCCCGGACACGGCCTCATCGACAAGAAGGGCGAGGACCTGGACGACGGCGAGCACGGCACCGGCGACAACCGGCACTCCTACAACAGCGTGAAGGCGCTGCCCACCGACCCCGAAGCCCTGCTCAAGCGGCTCTACCAGGGCGGGAAGCCGGGCGACCACGACGCCGACTGGATGGCGTTCAAGGAGATCGGGCAGCTGCTCCAGGAGCAGATCGCGCCGCCGTCGACCAGCGCCGCCCTCTACGAGGCGGCCGCCAGGATCCCGGGCGTCACGCTGGTCGACAAGACCGTGGACGCGGCGGGCCGCCCCGGTATCGCCATCGCCTTCACCATCGGCGACAAGCGCAAGGAGTGGGTCTTCGACAAGAACACCTACGACTACCTCGGCCAGCGCGAGGTCCTGCTCAAGGCGGCCTACGGCATGGAGCCCGGCACGGTGACCGGCCAGACCACGGTCGTCCGGCGCGCCGTGGTCGACGCGAAGAAGGAGCTCCCGGACGGCAGGAAGGTCTGAGGGGCCAGGGCCGCGTCAGTTCTCGGCGAGCACGATGACGTGGTCCCCCTCGCAGAGGGTGACGGGCCCCGCCTTGGGCGGGTTGAGGAACACCCCGTAGGACGGCGGCTTGTCGCCGTCGCGCCCGAGGCGGTAGCCGATCGCGGTCTCCCCGCGTTCCCGCGCCGCGGCGATGACCGTCGTGAAGTTCACCTCGGCACCGGGCCGCAGATAGTTCGGCGCGGGCTTGAGGTAGATCTCCGAGCCCACCGGGTCGAAGAGGTCGCCGAAGACCCCGTACAGATCGCGGTTCTCGGCCAGCTGGGTCAGCAGCAGACAGGTCAGCTTGGTGCTGACGATGAAGTCGTCGGCCTTGGTGACCTGGGCCACCTCGCGGTTGCTGTCGTCGTTCATCTCCGTGACGATCGAGTACGGGTCGCCGAGCCCGACCTCGATGTCCCGCAGGTGCAGCAGCGTCACCAGCGTCCGGTCGTCCGCCAGATCGGGGTCGACGCTCTCGTCCGAGAGCACGACGATGTGCTGGTAGCCGCCGAGACCCAGCGCCTCCAGGGACTTCCTGTTGGTCGGCTCGCAGTGCTGATAGCCGACCGTGAGGCAGCACCGGGGCGCCTGAAGTTCCTCCGTGGGGCGCTCCGGCGCGGCGACGTCGATGACCGAGCCGGGCCGTACGAGCTGGTCCAGCAGGCTGATGATCTTCGGTGCGCGGGAGTTCCAGCCGATCAGCAGCGTGCGGTCCGGTGCCGGTGGGCGGCGCGGCACGGAGACGATCGCGGGGGTGGCGACCTCCGGCCGGCGGTCGGCGAGCCGGATGAGGAGGTCGTCCTCGGCGACCAGGATCACCTCGTCGTCGGCGCCGATCACGGTGTCCATGCCGGGGTTGACCAGCACCTGCCCGTCCGGCCTGCGCAGCCCGATGGGGATGCCCAGGTCGTAGCGGTCCAGGGCCGCCCCGTAGGTCGAACCGGTCAGCGCGGGTTCGCGGCGGATGTAGATCTCGTTGCCGAAGAAGCTGAGCAGCTCGTCGCAGACGGCCGACAGGCCGGACTGGCGGTGCGACTGCACCACGAGCCGTACGGCGAAGTCGTCGGCGTCGACGACCAGTCCGGAGTCGCCCGCCGCGAGCCGGGCGACCGCGAGGTTGTCCGACTCCTGCACCGCCGCGACCACGGGCGGCCGCGGGCCTTGCCACGTGCGGTTGTTCAGCAGCAACAGCACCTTGATGACACTGGTGTCGCGGTCGTCGCCGACCGGCGGCAACACCATGATCGACTTGGCGGTGTCGGGGCTCACCAGCTCCAGGTCGGCGCGTTTGAGGGGGTTGCCGGAGCGGCAGATCACATGGGTGCGGCCCGTCTCGGGGACGCGCTGCCGGATCTGGTCGTCCATGTCGACCTTGTCGCGGTCGGCGAGGATCACGACACAGGAGCGGCGCTCGCTCTGATTGGCCTCGACCAGCTCCGCGACCACCGTGAACACCTGCTCCGACCAGCCCAGCACGATCGTGTGCCCGCGCTCGATGAGACGGGAGCGGCCCTTGCGCAACTGCTGGATCCGGCTGTCCAGACCCGTCGTCAGCACACCGATGAGCGCGCTCACGATGAAGATCCCGCCGATGGTCACCGTCAGCATGAGGAAGAGGAACAGCGGCGCGCCCTTGTCGCCGCCCATGGTCCCGGGGTCGAGCGTGCGCAGCATGCTCATCCACGCGACGCCCACCCAGCCGCCGTTGGCCTCGGTGTCCTCGTCGGTGAAGGCGACCACCAGCGCCGTGATCACCCCGATCAGCACCACCGAGGCCAGCGCCAGCCAGCCGATCAGGGCGGGCGTCCCCCGGTCCATGGTGCCGTCGAACCAGTACCGCAGCCGGTCCCGCAGCCTTACGCGTCGCACTCGCTTCCGCTCCTGTCCTCGGGATATGTCCGCGTCGGGGTGGGCCGATATGGGGACATGACGGCCCCTGAGTGATCATTTACGGGGCCGGGGCGGGTGCTCTCCCGTCCGGTCCGCGCAGGTATGTGCTCCGATACGAAACGAGGCCGTCTCCCGTGAACCCCCGCACCACCCGTACAGCCCTCGCCGCGGTCCTGCTGGCCGCCGCCCTGGCCGGATGCTCCTCGGCCGGGGACAAGGGAGGGGACGACAAGGACAAGGGCCGGCCGGGCACCGCGCGGGCGGCCCTGGCGGAGCTGCCGGTGAAGAAGGCGGCGTCGAAGTCCGGCTACGACCGGGAGGCCAAGTTCGGCCCGGCGTGGTCGGACTCGACGTCCGCCCCCGGCTCGGGCAACTCCTGCGACACCCGCAACGACATACTGGCCCGCGATCTGACGGACAAGAAGTTCAAGAGCGGCTCGAAGTGCGTGATAGACGCGGGGACGCTGGCGGACCCGTACACCGGCGGGAAGATCCACTTCGAGCGCGGGCGGAAGACGTCGTCCGCGGTGCAGATCGACCACATCGTCGCGCTGTCGAACGCGTGGCAGACCGGGGCGCAGAAGCTCCCGCAGGCGCGGCGCGAGGCACTCGCGAACGATCCGCTCAACCTGGTGTCCGCGGACGGTCCGGCGAACATGGGCAAGGGCGACAAGGACGCGTCGGCCTGGCTGCCCGCCAACAAGGGGTTCCGGTGCACATATGTGGCCCGGCAGGTGGCGGTCAAGAAGGCGTACGGGCTGTGGGTCACCCAGGAGGAGCGGGACGCGATCGGGAAGGTTCTGGAGGGCTGCCCGGGGGAGGCGCTGCCGGGCGGTGACGCTAAGGGCGTCGCGCTGCGGTAAGTGCCCGGTGCCCCGGCCGGTGTCGTGGTCACGGGGAATGGCGGGGCTCCTGGAGGGCCGAGTGGAGAAAGGGGAGCACGCCGCGTTCCAGCAGGGCCTGCTGCCATGCCTGCCGGGAGCGCGCCACTGCCGTCTCCGCCTCCGGCTGCGCCTCGTCGTCCGGGGCGGAGCGCTGCCGTACCGCCGAGACCAGCAGCGCCGCCGCCGCGGCGGCCGCGGTCGTCGCCGCGACGACGGCCGTCGTCCAGCCCGCGGTCACCAGTCCGTCCGCGAGGTGCTCCTGAGTGCCGGTCAGCCGCAGCCCGTAGCCCAGCAGCAGGAAGGCCGCGGCGGCCACCGCCGCCAGCGTCGGCACGAGCACGCCCAGCGCCCCCAGCAGCCCGCCGCCGAAACCGGGCACCGACCGGCCGCCCGGCGCCGGCGGGGGCGGATCCTGGGGTGCGGTGGTGCGCGTCCGGAGGTACGCGCGGTACTCGTCGGCCGCCGTGGCCGCGATCTCCGCGCGGGCCCGGAGCGCCATCGTGCGCAGCTGTTCGGCGCTGACCGGCGCGGTGCCGCCGCGCACCGCGTCCCTGATCTCGGGGAAGTGCAGCGCCTGTTGAACGACGTGTTCGAAGTCGGGTGTGTCCTCCACCCTCAAGTGGTCCAGACTGTCCATGGGCGTCCCCCGATTGCGTTGGCGTGACGGACTCCATGAAACTTCCCCAGTTGCGCAACCTCTAAAGTGTCTTGGGAGCGCGGGGATCGCACGGCGGTGCGGGGCGTGCTTCCGCGCTCGCCTTGATCGAGGGCCGGGGCGCCGGTACTCTCCTCCGGCCTGTGCCGCAGCGGCCGCCACGGCCAAGGAAACACGCAGGTCACGACCGTCTACGGACCGTAAGGACAGAAACGAAGATGATGCACCGGATCGCACGCTCGATAGTCGGCGCCTTGGTCGTCGCGATGGCCGTCATGGGCCTGACGGCCACGGCGACCCACACGGCTGCCGCGGCCACCGCGATCCGCCCTGCCGCGGCCGCGGGACCGGCCGACGCGTCCACGAGCGCTCGGGGCGATGCGTCCCGGACGACCGCCGCCGCCCCGGCGACCGTCGAACTGGCCTCGAAGCACGAGAAGAAGAAAAAGAAGGGCTTCTTCGCGAAGCTCGGCAAGTTCCTGCTGATCGTGGGGATCCTGATCGTCCTGTTCCTGGTGCTGCTGATCGTGGGCATCATCTACGCCGCGAAGCGGATCTTCAGGCGGCGTCGGGGCTGATGTGCGTTGTGGGGGGCACGTCCCTTCGGGCCGTGTCCTCAATCGCCGGACGGGCTTGGACTTTCTGCCCGTCCGGCTTTTTGGTGCGGCCCGTGCGGTGTGACCACCCTTCGTCAGGCAGGCATCCCGAACGCGTCGCGTGCGCTTCGTCGCCAGCGGTTGCCGGGCAGGCCGGGGCGTAGCCATGTGAACGAGCTGCAGTATTTGGTGAAGACGGCCGGGCGGATTCCGTAGGTGTGCAGGAGTCGGTCGGCTTCGGTGAGGTGGCCTGTGGTTTTGGTTTCGACCAGGACAAGTGTGGTGTCGCAGTGGGCGGTTCGGTGGGTGTGGAGGTCGTGGCAGGTGAGTCCGGCGTCGCAGGTGATGCGTTCGCCGTCGGCGACGAAGGTGGCGCGGAGGTAGTCGGTGCTGAGGGAGGGGTGCAGTGCGGTGGGTGCGTCGATGCCGTAGGCGTGGTGGAGGGTTTCGGTGAGGAAGGTGCGGCAGGGGGTGTCGAGTGGGGTGGTGGTGCCGGTGAGGGGGCGGCGGTGTTTGACGGTGTCGCCGCGGCTGCCTTTGAGTTTGATCTCGAACTGGCGCTCTCCGGTGTCCTGGTAGAGGCGTTCGCGGATTTTGAAGCGGAGTCGTCGGCCCTGGCGGTGGTCGTGGAAGGAGCGTAGCCGGGGGGTGTCGTAGTAGACGGAGTGGTAGCGGAAGGTGCGTCTGCCGTCGATGGTCAGGGCCCGGAAGGGGCCGCCGGGCCGGCGTGGGTCGGTCAGGTGTCCTGCCATGCGCAGGAAGACCGGGGCGGGGACGAGGTAGCTGCGGTCGAAGCGTGCGAGCAGTGCGGACCGGGCGTTGACCTCGGCGAGCGGGATGGGTTCCGTTGCGTGGGCGGCCTCGGTGATGGCCCGTACGGCCGCGGGGCTCACACCGACTCCCAGGCGGGTGCCGTGCTGCGGGCCGGTTCTGCGGGGGCTGCCCGGCGGGCGCCCGCGCCCTGCTCGGGTTCGCGGTAGCGGACGTCGACGACGGTCAGGTCGCGTACGAAGTCCACTTCCATGACCGTCCAGTTGAGGGGCTCGCCGAGCCGCCGGGCGAGGTCGGCGCGCAGCGCGGCGGGGTCGCTGTGGACGGCGTCGAGGGTGACGACTGCGCGGCGGGTGCGGGCGAGCAGCCGCGGGTGGTCGGCGACGTAGATGACGAGCAGCAGCACGGCGCTCAGCCCGGCGGTGAGGCCGAAGGCCAGGTGCGGCAGGCCGCAGAGCAGGCCGAGGACGAGCGTCGTGAAGTAGTACGCGACCTCCTCGTGCTGCACGGAGTCGGAGCGGAGCCTGATGATCGACAGCACGCCGAACAGGCCGAAGCCGAGCGCCGTGCCACCGGCGCCGCTCATCTCGGCCAGCGCGGCGACGACCGTGAACAGGGCGACGTTCAGGGCCAGATAGGCCGGCACCAGATCGCGGCGCCGATGGCGCGGGTAGTAGACCGCGAAGGTGAGCAGGCAGACGGCGACGAGGTCGAGCCCCAGATGCGCCGCGAGGTGCCGGAAGGAGTCCATCGCTTCACTGCTCTCTGTGAGTGGTCGGGTCTCTCCCGTGCGGACGGGGAAACGCGGGACACGGAGAACTCTGGGTGAACAAGTGCTCGCTTATGAGTGAACAATGCGAATCCTTGATGGAGGCGGAACGCGAGTGTCCGGAACGGCACCGGCCGTGACGCGTTCGACGTTCTTGTGAAGGCGCGCCCCGCCCCTCGACCGGATGACGGACCACGTCGCGGGGCACGGAAGGAATAGCGCCCGGCGCTGCCTGGTTGGCCGTGCTGGGGTACTCGACCGCGAGAACCGGAAGCAGGTAGTCACGCATGGGCAGCAGCACGGTGGAGCTCACCAAGGACAACTTCGACGAGATCGTCTCCGGCAACGGATTCGTGCTCATCGACTTCTGGGCGGAGTGGTGCGGCCCATGCCGGAACTTCGCCCCCGTCTACGAGGGGGCCGCCGGGCGCCACGAGGACCTGGTCTTCGCGAAGGTCGACACCGAGGCCCAGCCCGAGCTGGCCGCCGCTTTCGAGATCCGGTCGATCCCGACCCTGATGATCGTGCGGGACAACATCGCCGTCTTCGCCCAGCCCGGCGCGCTGCCCGAGGCCGCGCTGGAGGACGTCATCAAGCAGGCCCGGGCCCTGGACATGGACGAGGTACGGGCCTCCGTGGCCGAGGCGCAGGCCGAGCAGGGCGGGGAGCAGCGGACCGGTGAGTGAGCTCCTGCTGGTCCGGCACGGCGAGACCGAGTGGAGCCGCTCCGGGCGGCACACCGGACTGACGGACATCCCGCTCACCGAGCACGGTGAGCAACAGGCGGAGGCGCTGCGTCCGCTGCTGGCCGGGCGGCGGATCGCGGCGGTGCTGGCCAGCCCGTTCAAGCGGGCCGTACGGACCGCCGAGCTCGCGGGCCTGGACCCTGAGCCCGACCCCGACCTGCACGAATGGGACTACGGCGGCTACGAGGGCGTCACCACCGACGAGATCCACCGCACCCGGCCCGAGTGGTACCTCTGGGACGACGGCGTCCCGCCCGGGGCCGCCGGGCACCCGGGGGAGACGGCCGCACAGGTCGGCGCCCGCGCCGACCGGGTGCTCGCCCGGATCGCCCCCTTGCTCGGGGACCCCGACGGCGGGGACGTGGTGCTGGTCGCGCACGCGCACTTCCTGCGGGTGCTCACCGCCCGCAGGCTCGGCCTGCCGCCCACCGCGGGTGCCCTCTTCCGGCTGGACACCGCTACTGTCAGCCGCATCGGCACCGAGCACGGGCGCCCGGCGCTCGTCGCCTGGAACCTGCCCCCGTCCGCGGACAGCGGCCGGGGCCGGGGCGACGAGCGTGTCGGAACCGGGCCCGGAGCCGTGACCGGCCGATGATCGGTGGCGGTCGCAAGGACCGTCCCCGATCTTGATATGACCCATTGCTTCCATGGAGGAACGACAACGTGGCTACGACCCGCACCGCGCACACCGTCTGGGAAGGCGAACTGCTCAAGGGCAGCGGCACCGTCACCTTCGACTCGTCCGGCATCGGCGACTACCCCGTCTCCTGGCCGTCGCGAGCCGAGCAGGCCAACGGCAAGACCAGCCCCGAGGAGCTGATCGCGGGCGCCCACTCCAGCTGCTACTCGATGGCCCTCTCGCACGGCCTGACCGGCGCCGGTACGCCCCCCACCCGCCTGGAGACCAAGGCGGACGTCACCTTCCAGCCCGGCGAGGGCATCACCGGCATCCACCTCACCGTCCGCGCCGAGGTGCCGGGCCTGGACGCCGAGGCCTTCGCCGCGGCCGCCGAGGACGCCAAGAAGAACTGCCCGGTCAGCCAGGCGCTCACCGGCACGACGATCACCCTGACGGCCGAGCTCGTCTGAGCCAGCCGTCGCTGTGAGGCCGGGGGTCGTGTGACTCCCGGCCTCACGCGCCTCATGCCTTGAGCGCCGCGTAGACGATCAGGTTCTGCACCGGGTGCCCCTTGGCGTCGAGGTCGCCCGCGCAGGTCACCAGTCGCAGCACCCGCTCGGAGGTCTTGCCGTAGACCTTCTGCGTCGGGAACGCGCTCTTGTCGACCGTCTCCGTGCCGGTCACCGAGAAGCGCAGCACCTTGCCGTCACCGCGCTCGACGTCGATGGCCGTCCCCTTGTTGACCTTGCCCAGGTCGTGGAAGACGGCCTTGCCGTCCCGGGTGTCGTTGTGCCCGATGATCACGGCGGCGCCGGGGGTGCCGGGCTCGGCGCTGCCGGTGTACCAGCCGGCGGTCATGCCCTTCTCCGGCGGCGGCACCTGCACGGTGTCGTCGCTGTTCAGCCCGAGGCGCAGCAGGCGGCTGTCCACGCCGATGTCCGGGATGGAGATCTTGGACGGCTCCTCCGTGGCGGCGGGGGTTCCGCTGGCTTCCTTGGTGCGGTCGCTTGTCAGCGAGCAGCTCGTGACCACGAGGGTGGCTGTGGCTGCCAGGGCGATGGCGTGGAGGCGGATACGGGGCATGGGGCCACGCTAGGCACTGGCCGTGCGGGCTTACCTCGGGTAAACGGCCAGTTTCCTCTCGGCCTAAAGGAGGAGGGTTTGTTCCCCAGCCCCGCCCCTTCCCGCAGCGTCTGATGCTCGGCTCCGCCGAGGCCGGGGCTCCGCCCCGGACCCGTGCCCGGGTGCGGGCCGGCGGGTTTGTTTCCCCAATCCCGCCCCTTCCCGAAACTGGGGCTCCGCCCCAGACCCCGAAGCACGCTCCGCGCGCTGTCCTCAAACGCCGGACGGGCTGGATTTGCGCACCCGTACCCGCTACAGCAGCCGCTGGAACAGTCCCCACGTGAACTCCGCCACCCGTTCGCCCTCGGCAGTCGTGAAAGCGAGCTGCCAGCGCGTCGGCGCCGTGCCCTCCATAGGGCGGGCGGGGGCGAAAGCGCGGGCCACCTCGTCCACGGTGCACGACCAGGGGAGCAGGTCACCGGCCGTGCGCAGGGCCGGGGCCGGGGCGCCCGGCGCGCGGACGAGCCATTCGTTCCAGATCGCGCCGCCCGGCGCGGCGAGCACCTCGAAGCGCAGGTCGGGCCAGAGCGGCACCGGCCACGTCAGCGCCTCGAAGGTCAGGTCGCCGACGCGCCGCTCGCCGACGGTCTCGGGCGGGCCGAGCACCGAGCGGTAGCGCGCGCCCGCGCCGCGCCGCCGCGGCGAGTGCAGCATGGCCTGCCAGCGGCGATTGGCCTCCCGCATCTCCGACCGGTCGACGCCCAGCTCGCGCAGGGCGTCCTCGACCAGCCCGGGCTGGTGGTCGGCCATCCTGCGCAGCAGCACGAGCTGGAAGCTCAACGGGCCGAAGTCGGACGGGGAACCCCGGTCGGGATCAGGCACTGGACTCATGAGGTCCATCGTCGCGCACCCGTCGCTCCCCGCGCGGGCGTACCGCGGACGACGGCCGTTCGTCCCGCCTGGTTAGGGTCTGGGGAGTCCCACCACGTACGGAGGTCTGATGGCCGCGCAGGGCGACGACACCGAGCACCCGGACCGCGCCCCGCTGCTGCGGCTGCGCGGGGTCGGCCGTACCTATGGGGAACGCCGGGCGCTGCACCCGATCGACCTCGACCTGGAGGCGGGCACCTGCACGGCCCTGTTCGGGCACAACGGCTCCGGCAAGTCCACGCTGTTGCGCATCGCGAGCGGCCGTGACACCCCCACCCGCGGCACCGCCCTGTTCGCGGGGCGCCCGGTCAGCGAGGACGACCCGGAGGTGCGGGCCAGGGTCGCGGTCGTCGGGGACACGGTGGCCACCTACCCGGACCTGACGGTGCGCGAGCACCTCGAACTCGTCGCCGTCGCCCACGCCGTGGACGACGCGCAGGCGTGGATCGACCATGTGCTCGCCGACCGCAGGCTGTCCGACCACGCGCGGGCGCTGCCCGGGTCCCTGTCGTCCGGCCAGCTCCAGTCGCTGCTGCTCGCGGCCGCGCTCGTCCGCCCGCGAGATCTCCTCGTGCTGGACGAGCCCGAGCAGCGGCTCGACCCCGACGCGCGGGTCCGGCTCGCGGAGCTGCTGGCCGGGGAGAAGGCGGACGGTGTCGCCGTGCTGCTGGCCACGCACCAGGCGGAGCTGGCCGAGGCGGTCGCGGACCGGATGGTCGCACTGGAGGACGGCCGGGTGATCGCCGAGGGCCCGCCCGCGGAGGTGCTGGCACGGCTGGGGCTGCGGCGATGACCGTGCGGGGGACCGACGACGAGCCCACCTGGAGCGAGGAGGACGACGACCGCACCGCCGAGACGCTGGCGTGGCTGCGGGAAAAGCGCCGTGAGCACCGCCGGCGGAAGGGCCGTGACCTGGCCGTCTTCCTCTACACGGCCGTCCTCGCCGTGGTCGGCTACGGCAGCGGCTACGCCTATCACTTCCTGCGGCAGGTCCGGCTGGGCGCCGACTACGGCGGTCTCGGCACGGGGGTGCAGCGCACCCTGCCCGCCCTGTTCACCCTGCTGACCGCCGCTCTCGTCCTGGCCGCCGCCCGGGACGCCCTGTGGCGCGGGCCGGTCGTCGTGCCGGGCCCGTCCGTGGGCTGGCTGCTCACGCAGCCCGTGCGCCGGGCGAGGGTGCTGCGGCCCTGGTTCTGGCTGTCCGCCGGGGTCTCCGTCGTGCCGGGTCTGCTGTGCGCGGCCGCCGGGGCCGTGGTGCTGCGCGTGATGGACCTGGCGTCGCTCGGTACGGCGCTGCTCGCGCTCCTCCCGGCGGCCCTCTGCCTGCCGCTGCTGGCGGTGTCGGCGGGGATGGCGGTGGAGCGCCGGGCCCGGCTCGCCCGGTCCGTGCGCCGCTTCACCCCGCTCGTTGTCGTGGTGCTGATGCTGCTGGCCGGGCAGGTGGTGCTCGCGGGGTACGGGCACCGGCTCGCCCCGCTGGAGCGGGCCGAGCTGTGGTCGGGGCCGTGGGGGTGGGCGGCGCAGCCGGTGGTCGCCGCGACCGGCGGTTCCGCGCCGGCCTGGCCGTACGCGCTGCTCCCGCTCGCCCTCCTCACCGCCGCCGCCCTGTTCCAGGGGGACCGGGACGCCGCGCGCGTGCCGACCGCGCAGCTGCGCCGGCGGGCCGCGACGGCGCAGACCGTGTCGTCCGTGATGTGGACGGTGGAGCTCAGGGCCGCCAGGCTCGCGCTGCTGGACGCCACCGCGGACGGCGGCCGGACCTACCGGATCCGGTTGAGGGTGCCGCGCTCGAAGTACCTCGTGGTGGTGTGGCGGGACCTCCAGGCGCTGCTGCGCGCGCCCGGCCGCCTGGCCAGGGCCCTGATGTGGACGGCCTGCGCCACCGCGGCGGCCGCCCTCGGCACGCAACTCGGCGGCGGCCGGCGGACCCTGTGCCTCGTCGTGGCCCTGCTGCTCGGCTACGTCGCCGTGGGCGCGCTCGCCGAGCCCGCGCGGCTGGAAACCGACGATGTCGGGCGCGCTGCCTGGTCGCCGTTCCGCTTCCGTGTGCTGATGCTCCAGCACACGGTCGTGCCGGCGGTCGTCGGCGCGCTGCTGGCGGCCCTCGCGGCCGTCCCGTTCGCCGTGGCGGGCGCGCCGTGGGCGCTGCTGCTGATGCCGGTGTGCGCGGTGCCGTTCGCGGCGGCGGCGGTCTTCGCGGCGTGCCGCGGCCCGTCTCGTACGAGCCTGATGTTCACCGGGGTGAGCACGCCGGTGGGCGACCCGGGGATATTGCTCTTCCTCGCCTGGTACGCGGCGGGGCCGCTGGTGTCCGTCGGCGGGCTGGCGCTCGCGCTGCGCGCGGCCCTGCGGGGTGTTCCCGGCGCGGGTTCCGTGGCGGACACGGCTTCGGTCGCGCTGCTGCTGAGCGGGGGGCTGCTGTATTTCGCGGCACGTTCCGCCGACCGGTTGGTGCGTCGGCCCTCGTCGTGACCGGGGCGCGCCCCGGCTCCGCGGCACGGCCGCCTTCCCCCGCTGTCCCCCGATTCCGTTTCCCATTCCGCTTGTTGGCCGTGACGAGGGCGAGCGAGCGGTCTGCGGCCGGAAGTGGTTAGCCTGTTGACCGTGGTTGATCACCGTGTGAGGACAACCCAGGGGGAAGTGGACTTCATGGCCAGGAGCGGCGCTATAGGAGGAAGTACCCATGCTGACCGGGTGTTCCGGGTCCAACGGGCCTTCACCGAGATCGAGGGGCAGGTGCACGGGCCGGGCGAGCTGGCCGAGATAACCGGACTGGATGATTCCACGGTCCATCGCATTCTCCAGTCCGGCGTCTACGACGGTACGTTCGCCCGTGAGGGCCGCGGTCTCTACCGGCTCGGTTCCGGTGCCGCCCGGCTCGGCCTCAAGGCGCTCTCCCACGCGCCCAACACCCGGGTCGCGCACGCCGTACTGGAGGAGCTGCGCGAGGCCACCGGCGAGGGGCTGGTGTTCCTCTTCGCGCTGGCGCCCTTCGGCGGCGCCAGAAAGCAGTGCCTGGACATGGCCGTCGGCGACTCCGACCTCTCCGAACTGGGCATCGGCCACCGGGCCTTCCTGGAGATCTCCCAGTCGCTGCGCACGGGGGCCGCGGGCCGGGCCATGCTCGCCCACCTCCCCGAGGTCATCCAGGAGGCCGTCATGGCCGAGCCGACCCCCGAGGGGGCGGGTCCCGGCGCCCATCGCGACAACGCCGCGCTGCTGCGCTCCCTGGAGGACGTGCGGGGCCGGGGCGTCGCCCTCGACGTGGAGGAGTGCGCGGCCGGTTGGCACGGCTGCGCCGCCCCGGTCCGCTGGGACGGACTGATCATGGGAGCCGTCGCGGTGCTCAAGCCCAAGGACAGCCTCCCGCGGTGGCCGGATCTGGCCCAGGCCGCCAGGCAGGCGGCCGCCGGCTTCGGCCAGGCGGGCCGGCGCGGCGCCTGGTCGGCGGAGACCGCCAGCTCCACTTAAGTTTCCCCGCGGTTAACGGATTGTTGCGGAATTGGCACGGGAACCCGAGGGCGTGCTCCCTCGAATGCCGTTTCTCGCAGGGCGGGAGAGCGGAAAGCGCGGGCCCGTTTCTCGCCCTGCGGGAGAGCCCTTAATTTTCTTGACAGGCCATGGCGCGGGTCTTCGATACTGGGCGCGATGAAAGCTGGCATCCCCATGCCCGAGTTCTGTTGAGAAGGGGGAATTCCCATGGCTTGCATCGTTGCCGAGTGCCCGCACGCCGCGTCGGCCGACGACGCGGCCCACGCCGCCTGCGTACCCTCCGGACCTGCCGAAATGTCGCCCTGGAGACCGGAGTCGGAGCGCGTGGCCCTGCTGTCCGGGCGCGAGGCGGAGGTTTTCGAGCTCCTCGGCGAGGGGTTCTCGAATCGCAGCATCGCGCAGCGGCTGGATGTGACGGAGCGCACGGTCAAGTTCCATGTGGCCCGGGTGCTCAGTAAATTGTGCGTGGAATCCAGATTGCAGGCCGGGCTGGTCGCGCACACTTACCGGTTCCTGTACCAAGGTACAGTCCCCCGGATGATCGGCACTCGCTAGAGTCGATTTGCACGGCGGTTCGGGGAGCACGGGGGAGAGCGCCCGAATACGCCGGAAAAATACCGCGGGGTATCGGAATTCAGAATTCCGTCCGGCGCCGCGGACTGCCGCACTTCCGCACTTCCGCACGGCACCGATTCCCCGATCCCCCGAAGCGCTCGACTGGGAGCGGAATTGAAGCGTCCACTCAATCCGATCGACGAGGTCTTCCTCTCCATGGGCCGGGAACCCGGCCTGACCCACGGCCAGTTCCTGCGGTTCCGCGGCAGCCCGCCCCCACTGGCGGCGCTCCGCGACCACCTGGTGGCCAGGCTGCCCGGCCTGCCACGGCTGACCTACCGGACGACCACCGGATCGGGACGGGCGTACCAAGTGCCCAGCACCGGCTTCGACATACGAGAACACCTCAGGGAGGAGGAGTTCCCCGCGGGAACCACGCTGGACGAGGTGCTCACCGCCCTCGTACGACTGCCACTGCCCCGCCACGACGGACCGCTGTGGTCCCTCCACCTCGTCCACGGCTACGCCCCCGGGGAGTACGCGGTGTGCTACCGCGTCCACCACGGCACCGAGGACGGCCTGGGCGCCGTGCACGTCGTCGCCTCCCTCTTCGGCGACGAACCGGAGAGCGGGCGGGAGGCCAGGGACGAACAGGGCCCGTTCTTCGGGGCGTGCGCGGACGAACTGCTCCGCGGGACGCTGAACGTGGGCGCCGGACTGGTGCACGGGCTGCTCCCCGCCCGGCGCTGGCCCAAGGTGCCGGGACCGCGCCCCGGCCACCTCGCCGTGTGCAGCACGAGCGCGACCCAGCGCGAACTGGGCCTGCTCGGGCAGCGGTTCGGCGGGACGTTCAACGACGCCTTCCTCATGGCGCTGTGGGGCGCGCTCACCACCTGGAGCGCCACGGAGGAGGAGGGGGCCGGCGTGCGGTCCGTGTTCCGCGCGTCGCCCGTACCGGTCCGGATGCCGCTGAGCACCCGCCGCACGGGCGAGGAGGGGGCCCTCGGCAACCACCTCACCACGGCGGTCGTCGCGCTCCCCGACCAGGGGCTGCGCACCGAGGCGGCGTTCGCGCAGCTCGTCGAGGGCACCCACCGGATGCGCTCGCGCGGCCTGCGGCCTGCCAGCCGGGCCCTGGTCGCCCTGCTGCCCCCGGCCGTCACCCGATGGACCGTCAGACGCCTGCTCAGCCCCCGCTCGTCCCCGCTCTACGCCTCCAACTACAGCCTGCCGAACTTCCTGTCCTTCAAGGGCGACCCCGTGATCGACGCGATACCGCTCGGCGTGCTCCTGCCGGGCAACGCCCTCTCCGTGACGCTGCTCTCCTGCGGCTCCCGGGTCCGGGTGAGCTTCCTCTACGACCGCAGACTGCCCGAAGCCGGCCGGCTGGCGGCCCTGTGGCGCGCGGCGCTGGACACGCTGTCCGCGCCCACGGCGCCCGCACCCGGCACCTCCCCGCCGTCCACACACACGAAGGGTCCCTCATGCTGAGTCGGTCCGGTCCACGCGGAAACCCCGTCTGGACCCTGATCGTCACCGGGCTCGCGGTCTTCATGGCAGCGCTCGACAACCTCGTCGTGATCACCGCGCTGCCCGCCATCCGGGAGTCCCTCGACACGAGCCTGCAGGACCTGGAATGGACGGTGAACGCCTACACCCTGTCCTTCGCGGTCTTCCTCATGGCGGGCGCGGCGGCGGGCGACCGCTTCGGGCGCCGCCGGATGTTCCTGGTGGGACTCGTCGTCTTCACCGGGGCGTCCGCCGCCTGCGCCCTGTCCGACTCCTCCGGCCAGCTGATCGTCGCCCGCGCCGTGCAGGGCTTCGGCGCCGCGATCGTGATGCCCCTGACCCTGACCCTGCTGACCGCAGCGGTGCCCGAGCGCAGGCGCGGCCTCGCCCTCGGCGTCTGGGGCGCGCTGAGCGGCCTCGCCGTCGCCCTCGGCCCGGTCATCGGCGGCACCGTCGTCGAGAAGATCTCCTGGCAGTGGATCTTCTGGATCAATGTGCCCATCGGCGTCGTGGTGCTGCTGCTCGGCGCGTGGAAGCTCGCCGAGAGCACCCACCCCGACAGCTCCCTGGACCTCGGCGGCACCGTCCTGGTGATCCTCGGCATGTTCGGCGTGGTCTTCGCCCTCGTACGGACCACCGACGACGGCTGGACCAGCGGCAAGGTGCTGGTCTCCCTGATCGGCGGGCTCGTGCTGCTCGGCGCCTTCGTCCTCTGGGAGGCGCGCACCCGCCACCCGATGCTCCCGCTGCGGCTGTTCCGCAACCGCGCGTTCAGCGCCGTCAACGTCGCCAGCCTGATGATGTTCGCCGCCATGTTCGGGCTGGTGTTCCTGCTGACCCAGTTCATGCAGAACATCCAGGGCTTCTCACCGCTGGAAGCGGGCGTGCGGATGCTGCCCTGGACGGCCATGCCCGTCGTGATCGCCCCGATCGCCGCCCTGCTCACCGCGCGGATAGGCAACCGGCTCGTGGTCGCCCTGGGCCTGCTGGCCGAAGCCGTCGCGCTCGGCTGGCTCGCCTCCGTGGTCGGCACGCACACCGCCTACTCCGACGAGGTGCCCGGCCTGGTGCTCGGCGGCATCGGCCTCGGACTCTTCTTCGCACCCGTCGCCGAGATGGCGATGAACATCGTCGCCCCGCGCGACCAGGGCATCGCCTCCGGCGCCAACAACACCTTCCGCGAACTCGGCGGCGTCTTCGGAGTCGCCGTCCTCACCTCGGTCTTCACCGCACAGGGCGGATACGGCTCGCCGCAGCAGTTCGTGGACGGACTCGTCCCCGCCTCCTGGGCGGGCGCCGGATTCGCGGCCCTGGGCTGCCTCGCCATCCTCACCGCACCGCGCCGCTCCCGGGGCAAACACGTCGCCGGCGCGGGCACCGGAGCGCGGGACGCGGGCCGGCCGCGCGACGGCGACCTCCTGGAGAGCCCGCACTAGACCCGGCACTCCGGGAAACGCACCAGGGCCTTCCGCAACCGGCCGGAAAGCCGCACGACTTGGGGGACGTACATGTACGACGTGATTGTGGTGGGAGCGCGGGTCGGCGGCGCCTCCACGGCGATGCTGCTCTCGAAGGCGGGACACAAGGTCCTGCTCCTGGACCGCGCCACCTTTCCCGGCGGAAAGGCCGCGGCCACCAACCTGGTCCACCCGCCGGGCATCCTCCGGCTGAAGAACTGGGGCCTGCTCGGCGAACTCACCGCCACCGGCTGCCCGCCCATCCACGAGTACGGCCTCAAGAGCGGCCCCGCGGAGCTCATGGCCCGCCTGCCGTCCGTCGACGGCGTGGGCGAGGCGTACTCCCCGGACCGCGCCGAGCTCGACCGCATCCTGCTGGAGGCGGCCGTCGCGGCCGGCGCGGAGTTCCGCGAGGGCTTCTCGCTCCGCGAACTCCTCAGGGACGAGGACGGCACCGTCACCGGCGTGCGCGGCGAGAGCGCGGACCGCGTCACGGCCGTCGAACACGCCCGCCTCGTGGTGGGCGCCGACGGCTCCAACTCCACCGTCGCCCGCCTCGTCGGCGCCGAGAAGTACGCGACGCGGCCCGTCCTCAACAAGAGCCACTGGTCGTACTGGGAGGGCATCCCGCACGACGGGCGGGTCCGCACCTACCGCCACGCCGGGAAGCACACCTTCACCTGGCCGACGCACGACGGCCTGACCATCGTCGGAGTGGCGCTGCCGGTCGGCGACTTCAAGGCCGGGAGCGAGGAGGAGCGCGACCGCACGGTCATCTCCGCGTTCGCCGAAGTGGACCCCGAGCGGGCCCAGTTGCTGCGCGAGACCAAGCGGGCCGACAAGTGGCTGACGGGCGCCGTCCCCAACTTCCTGCGCCGCTCGCACGGGCCCGGCTGGGCGCTCGTCGGCGACGCCGGGTACACCCGCGACCCGATCACCGCCTCCGGCATCACCTACGGGCTGCGGGGCGCCGAACTCCTCGCCGACGCGGTCGACTCCGGGCTGTCGGGGCGCACCCCGATGCCGGAGGCGCTCGCCCGCTACGAGCGACTGCGCGACGAGATGGTGACCGGGCACTACCGCTACACCTGCGACCACGCGGTGATCGCGAACCACACGCGGGAGGAGATCGCCTTCATCCGGGCGATGAGCCGCAGCCCCTCGCACGGGCGGGACATGGTCGGGATGTTCGCGACCATGGTCGACCCCGCGCGGTTCTACTCGGCACGCAACATCCACGCGCTCCTCGACCACCTGGAGCCGGGGGGCGGGCCGGGGTGGAAGCTGCGGTTCGTGCGGTGGCTGGCGCGGGGGGTGCCGCGCCATGTGCGGCCTGCTGCGCGGCTGGCGGACCGCTTGATCGCCGAGAACCTGGGCCCGATGGGCGAATACCTCTTGGCTCCGCCGGGGCACGTCGTGCGGGCGGCCTAGGTTCTTTTCCCCAGCCCCGCCCCTTCCCGAAACCGGGGCGCGTGCCCCGGACCCCCGGCCGCGGGCCGGTTCGCCGCCTGCGGCGGGAGCGCCCTGCGGGCGCGTCCTCAAACGCCGGACGGGCTGGATTTCGCACCAACACAAGCAACGGAGACATCGGCAATGGCACAGAACACCGCACTCCTCTTCCCCGGTCAGGGCGGCTTCGACAGTGACGCGCTGCGTTCGGCCAAGGAGAGTCACCCCCAGATCCAGCGCGTATTCGAGCAGATCGACGCGGAGACGCAGAACCTCTTCGCGCGGCGGATCACCGACGTGCTGTTCGGCCGGGAGAAGGCGGACCTGGGCGAGCTGCTCGCGGACGCCCCGTGGGTGTCCCAGGTGGCCATCTACGCCGCGGGCCTCGCCGCGTACGAGGTCCTCGCCGCCCAGGGCGTCCAGCCGGACGTCCTCGCGGGTCACAGCCTCGGTGAGATCACCGCGCTGGTGGCCGCCGGGGCGTTCTCGGTCGAGGACGGCGTGCGCATCGTCGCGCAGCGCGTGGCGGTCATCAAGCGCCAGCAGGGCATAGACGGCCGCATGGTGGCCCTCACCGCGGGCGCCGACCGGGTCCGGCTGCTCCTGGACCTGGTGGACGAGCCGCTGCTGGCCGTCGCCACCGAGAACCACGACGAGCAGACCGTGGTGAGCGGCCCGGACAAGGTCCTGGACCGGGTCACCGCGATCGCCCGGCAACTGGGCGTCAACGCGATCGAGATCGACGCGCCCTTCCCCTTCCACACCCCGGCCCTGGCCCCGGCGGTCCCCGAGTTCGCCGCGTACGTACGGAAGCTGGACCAGCACCCGCTGCGGCGCCCGGTCTACTCGCCGATCCTCCAGCGCTACTACGAGCCCGACGACGCCCTCGCCGACCTGCTGGCGGAGCACTTCGTCAAGCCGGTCCGGTTCGCGACCGCGGTGCGCCACCTCCAGGAGTCCGGTGTCACCACCTTCGTGGAGGCGGGCGGGCGCCCCGCGCTGACCAAGCTCGTCACCCGGCTCACCCAGGGCTCCGACGTGCGCGCCCTGGCGACGCTGGCGCTCGACGGCGGCGGCAGGCTCGCCCTCGACGCCACCCTGGGCGTCCTGAGGGAGGCGGGCCTGGCGCACGCGGCGGGTGCCCCCACCCTCGGCGGGCTGCTGGCCCCGGCGGTGCCCGCCGACGTCTTCGAGGCGTACTGGGCCGCGCACGGCGGCGACGTCCTGGCCTACGTACGCGACGAACTCGCCGCCTTCCAGCGGGAGAACACGCCCGCCGCGCCGCCCGCCGCCCCCGAGACCCCCGCCCCCGCGCCCGCGCCCGTAGCGGCCGGTCCCGGCCGCGACGAGGTCTTCGCCCAGCTGCGCGCCCTCTACGCCGAGGCCCTGGAGTACCCGGAGGAGGTCTTCGAGGGCGGCGTGCAGCTGGAGGCCGAGCTGGGCGTCGACTCCGTCAAGCAGGTCGAGCTGCTCTCCCGCGTCTCCGAGCGCTACGGACTGCCGCCGCGCGAGTCCGGCTTCCGCCTCTCCAACTACAACACGATGGACACGATCGCCGACTTCGTGCTCGCCGAGCTGAGCGGCGCCCGCGAGCCCGCGCGCGCGGCCTGACCCCACCACGGCTCCCAGCCCAGCTCGTTCTCTCGCTCTACCGAAGGACATGGCTCCATGAAAGACCTCACCGGCAAGGTGGCCCTGGTCACCGGCGGGTCGAAGGGGATAGGTAAGGCGATCGCGCGGGAACTCGCCGCACGCGGTGCCGACATCGTCCTCAACTACTTCCACTCGCACGACCAGGCCAAGCAGACCCGCGACGAGCTTCTCGCGGACGGCGTCCGGGTCGACCTCGTCCGCGCCTCGGTGGCCCGGCAGGACCAGGTCGACCGGATGTTCGCGGAGATCGACCGGCTGCACGGCCGCCTCGACATCCTGATCAACAACGCGGCCGACGGCGCCCTGCTGCCGCTCGCGGAGACCACCGACGCGCACCTCGACAAGGCGCTCGACACCAACCTCAAGGGCGGGCTGCGCTGCGCGCGGGCCGCGGCACCGCTGATGGCCAGGGCCGGCGGCGGTTCGATCGTCACGGTCTCCGCGCTCGGCGGCTCCCAGATGGTGATGGCCAACTACCTTGCCTGCGCCCCGGCGAAGGCCGCGGCCGAGGCCGCCTCCCGCTACCTCGCGGTCGAGCTCGCGCCGCTGAACATCCGGGTCAACACGGCGTCCGCCGCCATGCTGAGCAGCTCGGTGGCGGACAAGTTCCCCCGGGCCGGGGAGATGCAGGAGGTCATCGCGCGGGCCACGCCGCTGGGGCGGCTCGGCACCCCGGAGGAGTTCGCGTCCGTCGTCGCCTTCCTCGCCTCCGACGACTCCCGGTGGATCACCGGTCAGGTCATCCTGGCCGACGGCGGCCTCACCCTCGGCGCGTCCCTGCTGTCACCACCACCCGTGGAACAGCCGCCCTTGGAACAGCAGGCCGTGGCCCCGGTTGCAGGCCCTGAAGAAAACGAGGCCGAGCCCGAGGACGGCGACGACGCGATCGCCATCGTCGGCATGGGCATGGCCGTCGCCGGGGCCAACAGCCCCGAGGAGTTCTGGAAGCTGCGGATGACGGGGGAGGAGCTCTTCGTCGAGGTCCCCCGGGACCGCTGGCAGCACGAGAGCTTCCACTCGCCCGACCTGTCGGCCGAGGACAAGGCCTACGCCGACCACTGCGTCTTCATCACCGACTTCACCCCCGCCGAGGGCGCCCTGGACGGCATGCCCGGCGGCGCCGACCGGCAGGAGCTGACCACGCAGTGGCTGCGCCACAGCCTGGTGCAGGCGCTCGAAGGAGTCAGCCACAGCCCCACCGACAGCGCCTCCTTCGTCGTCGGCTACACCCCCGACGGCAGCCAGCACCTGGAGGAGGCCGGGGTCCTGCAGAGCCTGACCCGGCTCACGCACGGCATCGTCGACGGCCTCGACGTGCCGGCCGGTGAGCGGGAGGGCCTGCGCGGCGACATCGACGAGGCGCTCTCCCGCCGCTACTGGCGCGGCGGGCAGGACCCGGCGCGCTTCCTGCCGCACCGGGTCGGCGAGCTGGCGATGGAGGGCATCCTCCCGCCGTCCACCGAGCTCCACATGGTCGACACCGCGTGCTCCTCGTCCCTCTACGCCATCGACATCGCCGCCAAGGGCCTGCTGATGGGCAAGCAGGACATTGCCGTCTGCGGCGGGGCGTTCGCCCTGGCGCCGCGCGGCACGGTGCTCTTCTCCAAGCTCCAGGGGCTCTCCAAGAGCGGCAAGGTGCACGCCCTGGACGAGAGCGCCGACGGCGTCATCTTCGCCGACGGCGCGGCCCTCGTCGTCCTCAAGCGGCTGAGCAAGGCGCGGCGCGACGGCGACCGCGTCCTCGGGGTGCTGCGCGCCTTCGGCTCGTCCTCCGACGGCAAGGGCAAGGCCATCTACGCCCCGAACTCGGACGGCCAGAGCCTCGCCGTGCAGCGGGCGCTGGAGGACGGCGGGGTCGCCGGGGACGACGTGCAGTGGATCAACGCGCACGCCACCGGCACCCCCGCCGGCGACCTCGCCGAGTTCACCACCCTGCGCGGGCACTTCGGCACCTCCCGGCCCACCGTCGTCACCTCCAACAAGTCCCTCATCGGGCACACCGGTTGGGCGGCCGGCGTGGTGTCGCTCATCGAGAACCTGAAGGGCCTGGAGGAGCACACCATTCCGGGGCAGTTCCGCTTCAGCAGCCCCCGCGCGGACTTCCGGCTGGACGAGACCGAGCTGGAGGTGACCTCCGAGCCGCGTCAGTGGCCGCGGAGCGCCGACCGGCCCCGCCTCGCGGCGGTCTCCGGCTTCGGCTTCGGCGGCACCAACGCCCACCTGATCGTCTCCGAGCCCCTGCCCCGTACGGAGGCGGCGGAGACCCCCGTCACCAAGACCCCGGACACCGAGAGCCGGGTCGCCGTCGTCGGCTGGTCCGCCCACCTGCCCGGGCTCGACGGGCGCGACGCGGTCACGAGCTGGCTGGCCGGGGGGAGGAAGCCCCTCGACAGCTTCGGCGCCGACTACCCGCCGCCGCCCTTCAGCAAGGTCCGGCTGCCTCCGAAGACGATCCGCGCCCTCGACCGCTGCCAGCTGATGATCCTGGAGTGCGCGCACCAGCTCCGCGACCAGATGCCCGAATTCTGGGGCGAGCAGGCCCGCAAGACCGGCGTCTTCGTCGGGCACATGGGACCGACCCGGGCCGCGATGCTCTACGCCAACCGCTGCTACCTCGACGACGTCGAGCGGGCGCTCGCCGACTCCCCGCGGGCCGGCTCGGCCGCCGTGCCGCTGGTCCTGGAGCGGCTGCGCGACCAGGTGCGCTCGATGATCCCGGAGTCCAACGAGGACTCCTTCCCCGGCCAGATGCCCAACATCATCTCGGCGCGCGTGGCGAACTACTTCGACCTCCACGGCCCCAACATGACGATGGACTCCGGCTTCGCCTCCGCCCTGTCGTCGATCACCTCCGCCAGCCGCTACCTGCGCACCGGCGAGCTGGACTTCGCGCTCGCGGGCGGCATCAACGGCAACAGCCTCCCCGAATACCGGTCCCTGATCGGCGAGCTCCTCCCCGAGGGCACGACGGAACTGGCCGAAGGCGGCTTCCTGTTCGCCCTCACCACCGAGGAGCTCGCCCGGAGTGCGGGCCTGCCCGTCCTCGCGTACGTCGACGAGGCGCTCGCCGGCGCGGCCGGGCGCGACGCCGTGCTGTGCGGCTCCTCCGCCCCCGAGAACGCCCGCTATCTGGGCGCGGCCGGGGGACTGGCCGTCCTCAAGGCGCTGCACGGCCCCGCGGGCACCGTGGTGCTCTCCTGCGACGAGGACGGGAACGCGGCCGGTGCCAGGCTCCGGCTGACCGTCCCGGGCGAGCCCGACGGGACCCCGGAGCACGGCGACACCACGACCGGGACCGCCGCCACTCTGCCCGAGGGCTTCTTCTCGCAGGACCACACGGACGCCGGGACGCCGCTGAAGGTCCGGCGCCACGTGCCCGTTCTGGAGGCCGCAGCGACCGTGACCGTACGGGAGACGGTCCCGTTCCTCGCGGACGGCACGGCAGTCGTCACCGACGCGCCGGACCTCCTCGCCCGCGCCGTGGGCCCGGACACCGCGCTCACGGTCCTGTCCACCACACCACTCGATGCCCCGCGCCCCGGCTGGTACCACCTGCCGGAGGTCACCCCGGAGGCCGTCCGCGAGGCGCTCGCGAGCTCCGGGAAGCCCGTCACCCGGCTGCGGGTGCTTGGCGACCTGGGCCGCGCCGTGGCCCCCGGGCGGGCGCTCACCGAGGGCTCCCCGGGCCTCCTCGCCCTGCACAGTGCCGCCTATCTGGCCGTGCAGCACGCCTACGAGGACCTGTCAGGACCGGACTCCTCCCTCGTCGTCCTTCTCCTGGGCGCCGTTTCCGACGGCACCCCGCACCCCTTCACCGGCCTGTTCACGGGCCTGCTGAAGACCGCGGGCCTGGAGCTTCCCGACGCCACGGGTTTCGCCCTGCTGACCTCCGCCACCGAGGTGACCGAGGCCGTGGAGCGCGTGGAGCGGGAGAGCCGGGCGCACCGGGACTTCCCCGTCGTCGTCGACGCCGACGGGGAACGGCGCGTCCACCGCCTGCGGGAGGAGCCCAACACCCTCGACGCGGACACCCCGGTGGCCCTCGACCCGGACTCCGTGGTCGTCGTCGCCGGCGGCGCCCGGGGCATCACCGCCGAGGTCCTCAAGGCGGTCGCCGAGCGGTTCCGGCCGCGCATCTACGTGTTCGGCAGCAACGACCTCGACGCCTACCCGCCCTCGGTCTACGCCGGGAGCGACGAGGAGTTCGCGGCGGGCCGCGCGGCCTTCATCTCCTCCGGGCTCGCGGGGCGCGGCGGGCGGACGGTCGCGAGCATCAACAAGGAATTCGACCGGATGGTCAACGCCCGCACCGCCCGGCGGAACCTCGACGCGATGGCCGCCCACAGCGGCGACGGCCGCGTCACCTACCTGACCTGCGACACGCGCGACGGCGCCGAGGTCGAGAAGGCGATCGGCCGGATCCTGCACGAGCAGGGCCGCGTCGACCTCCTCGTCAACGCCGCCGGGCTCCAGCGCTCCGCGCTCATCAAGGACAAGGACTTCGCGGAGTTCACCGCCATCCGGGACCTGAAGGTCGCCTCCTACCTCAACCTGAAGTACGCGCTGCGCTCCGCACCGCCCCGGCTGTGGTGCAACTTCGGTTCCCTGCTGGGCTACTTCGGACAGCTCGGGGAGGCGGACTACGCCTCCGCCAACGACTTCCTGGCCAGCGCCTCCGCCCACGCCGCGGCCACCACGGACCACGCCGAGGTCACCATCGGCTGGACGCTGTGGGCCGGCGTCGGCATGGGCGCCGACGAGCTCACGAAGTCGTACTACGAGCGGGCCGGTTCGTACAGCAACATGCCGGTCCCCGAAGGCGTCCACCACTTCGTGCAGGAGCTGCACGCCCCCGTGCGGCGGCCCTCCGTCGTGCACCTGGGCGACGCCGAGCGCACCACGGTGGAGACCTTCTACCCCGGCTACCTCACGGGCCGCGACCGGGGCTTCTTCCTGCGCCGCCCGGTCGAGTCCGACGCCACGTCCGCGGTGTTCGAGTGCCGCTTCGACCTGGACACCGACGGCTATCTGGAGCACCACACCGTACGCGGCGAACCGACGCTGCCCGGCACCTTCGTCACCGAGATCGCGGCCGAGGCCGCCCGGCACCTGGTGCCCGGCAAGCACGTCATCGCCTTCGAGGACCTGCGGTTCGAGCACTTCCTGCGCGTCTACCGCGACCTCCCCGCGCGGCCCAAGCGCATCCGGGCCGAGCTCGTCGGGGAGCAGGGCGACGCCACCGTCGTCCAGGTCCTGGTGACCGAGGACGTGGTGTCGCCGACCGGGGTCGTGCTGATCGCCGACCGGGTGCACTTCAGGGCCCGCGTCCTGCTCGCCGACGCCTTCCCGGACGCGCCCCGGTGGGAGCACTGGGACGGCGCGGACGACATCCCCGTGCCCGACCCGTACCACCAGCCCGGCTCCCCGGTGCAGCTGACCGGGCCCTTCGTCTCCACCGCCGACACCCGCATCCACCCCCAGGGCAAGCGCGGGCGCTACGCCCTGTCGCTCCCGGCGGACGACCCCGCGTGGGCGCGCTTCACCGTCCCGTGCGTGCTGCTGGACGGCCTGGCCAGGGTCGGGGTGCTCGACCTGGTCGACGGCCACCTCGTGCCCGTCGCGGCGCCGCTGGCGATCCGCCGCATCGACCTCTACGAGGAGACCAACGACCACGCCCTGTCCACCGGCGAGGACCGGATCGACCTCTACGCCACACCGCCCGGCTTCGACCTGGCCGCCGACCGCGTCGACAACCGGTTCGTCGCCACCCGGCCCGACGGCCGCATGCTCCTCCAGATGAAGGACCTCCAGGCGACCCTGATCGGCTACGTCGACGCCCGCACGGGCGAGGCCGTCGCCGAGCGCGCCTGACCGGAAAGGGACGTGAACCATGTTGTCCCCACTGACAACGGCCGCACCCACCACGGGTGACGCCGACGACACAGCCGTACAGCCGATGACCCGCATGGTGTGGCAGCTCACCAACCTGCCGCCGCGGACCGGGGCGCCCGCCCCGCTCACGGGGATGCGCGTGCTCCTCCTCGGCGACGAGGACGGGACCGCCACCGCCGTCGAGCGGGCACTGACCGAGCGCGGGGCCCTCGTGCGCCGCCGGGCGACCGGCGGCGCCGTGGACGCGATCGTCGACCTCACCGTGGGCCGCGCTCCCGAACGGCACACCACAGGACCGGCGGAGGCCTGGCGGGAGCCGCTGCTGCGCACGGTCGGCGCCCTGCGCGAGACCTACGACGACTGGGCGGCGGAGACCTCGGCGAACCGCCTGTTCTACCTCGCCGTCACCTACCTCGGCGGCGGCATGGGCCACCACCCGCAGGACGACCTGGCGCAGCCGCTGGGCGGCATCTGGGCGGGGCTGGCGAAGACGCTGCACCGCGAGTTCCCCAACTGCAACGCCCGCGTCGTCGACATCGCGCTCTCCGCGCTGGACGAACTGCCCGGCATCGTCGCCGCCGAGCTGGGCCGGCCCGGCGAGCTGGAGGTCGGCTACCGCGACGGGCAGCGCCTGACCCTCACCCCCGCCGCCCGGCCGCCCGGCGAACCCGTCGTCGAACTCGGCCCCGAAGACAGCCTGTTGATCTCCGGCGGCGGCCGGGGCATCGGCTGGGAGCTCGCCCGCACCCTCGCGGAGCGCCACGGCCTGCGGGTCGTGGTGACCGGCCGAGAGCCCTTCCCCACGGGCGACGAGCCGTGGTATGGCATGGACGAGGCCGAACTGAAGGTGTACGAGAAGCAGTTGTGGTCCGACAACCGGGGGCGCCCGCCGGCCGGGACACGGCGGGACATCGCCCGCGTCCGCCGCCTGTGGGAGCTCGCGGCCAACGTCACCGGCGCCCGCGCCCGCGGGCTGCGCGTCGACTACGCCCGGTGCGACTTCACCGACCCCGACCAGGTCCGCGAGCTTCTCGCCCGCGAGGGCGCCGCGCTCACCGGCGTGGTGCACAACGCCGGGGTGGACACCGCGGCGCGGCTGCCCAAGAAGACGGACGACGAGGTCCTCGCGACCGTCCGCACGAAGATCGAGGGCTTCGCCAACCTCTTCGGCGAACTGCGCGACCACCCGCTGAAGTTCTTCTGCAACGTGGGCTCCCTCACCGGACGCCTGGGCGGCATGGTCGGCCAGCTGGAGTACGCGGCGGCCAACGAGGGGCTGGCGCGCCTCGGCCGCTGGGCGGGCCGCCGGGCCGGCTTCCCCGTGATGACGCTCGCCTGGCCGACCTGGGACCGCATCGGGCTGATCTCCAACTTCTCGGCGACGCTGCGCTACATGGCCGCCATCGACGTCGCGGACGGCCTCGCCAAGTGGCAGGCCGAGCTGCGCGCCGGATCCGAGGGCGAGGTCACCTTCGTGGGCCCGCTGGGCGCGGCGATCGACCCGGGCCAGGCCATCGGCTATCCCATCGTGCCCGACCTGCCCGGGTTCACCGACACCTTCCCGAAGATCTACCACCTGGGCGAGGTCGTCACCTACCGGCCGCACAGCCGGATGGTCTCGCGCGTGACCTTCGACCGCGAACGGGCGCCCGTCCTGATGGACTTCCTGATGGACGGCGTCGAGGCGGTACCGGTGAGCCTGCTGCTGGAGAGCGCGGTACGGGGCGCGGAGTGGATCGTCCCCGAGGACTTCCCCGCGCTGCGCGTCGACTGCCTCGAAGAGGTCGTCGTACCCCTGGAGCTGCTGCGCCTCGACGGCCCCACCACGGTCTGGGAACGGGAGATCAGCGGCACCCGGGAGGGGCGCACCTGGGTCGTGGAGGTGTCCTTCCGGCGGCCGGACGACGGCCCGGACGGGCCGCGGGCGAGCCTGCGGGTCGTCTACGAACCCGGGGACGCGCGGTCGCCCGCGCCGCCCCGGCCGCCCGTCGCGCGGACGACCACCTGGAGCTCGGGGCCGCCGATGCTGCGCTGGCGGTCGTCGGTGGTGCCGGCCGCGGCCTGGACGCAACTGCCCGACGGCCGCTGGTCCGCGGAGGTGCGCCCGTGCGCCTCCAACGACCTCTGGGCGACGCCCAGCGTGCCGCGTACGGCCCTCGCGGTCTCCGTCCTGGAGAACGTGGTGCGGCTGTGCGCGAAGGCGCGGGAAGGGCTCTCCGTCGCGGTCGACCCCCTGGTGATCGGCCGCGTCACCCTGCATTCCCGGGAGCAGGGGAATTCCGTGGTCGAGGGCGATCCGGCGCTGGGCGTGTGGCGCGCCAAAAGCGCGGTCTCGGGGCTGCCCGTGCTGACCGTATCGGGTTTTGCGGGACCGCTCGGAAACGGTTGACAGAATTCCCGGGCAATGCCACCGTCAAGGCATTGCGGAGTCGTCGCCGTATGCCCAGTGAATAACCGCGGGAAATGACCGCGGGAAATAATATCCGGATGTGCCGAGAGAAATCGGAGCGTTGGAATGCCGACGTTGCAGGAGAACAAGGCCGTACTGGAGCGCTACTACGAGGAGTGCCTCAACAAGGGGAATCTCGACGTCATCTACGAGGGCGCCGGTGACGACCACATCAGCCACGGCACCGCGCCCAACGGCAAGGAGGGCGTGGAGCACCTCAAGGAGTGGGTGCGGCTGCAGCGCGCGTCCTTCCCCGACCTCAAGGTGGTCGTGGACGACTGGATCCTGGAGGGCGAGAAGGTCGTCAGCCGGTTCACCGCCAGCGGCACCCACACCGGCGAGCCCTACGAGGGCGTTCCGGCCATCGGCCGGGAGTTCTCGGTGAGCGGGATCGTCATCGACGAGTTCCGGGACGGGAAGATCGTGGAGAGCTGGTTCTCGCTCGACGGGCTGGAGCTGGCCAAGCAGCTCGGCGCCCTGGGCTAGACCGCGCCCGGCCCCGGCACCGCGCGGTGCCGGGGCCGGCGGGGCCGCTCCCTCAGCCCTGCCGGACGGCGCGCGCGTCCGCGTCCGTGATGGGCGCGGCGTGCGCCTCGGCGTTTCCGGCGGCGGCGATGGCGTCCAGCGCCCGCTGGAGGACGACGGTGTCCTCCAGCGTGTGGATCTCGGTGATCCGGCCCCACTTCAGATAGAGGAACTGGGTCATGACGTTGTCGTAGCGGGTGCCGTCAGGGAGCGGCCCGCCGATCCGCACCCGGGTGGCCACCTTGGTCAGCCAGGGACCGCCGGAAATGATGATCTCCAGCGGTTCGAACCTGGCGTCGGGAATGAGCCGGAAGACCCGCTGCCACCACAGGCTCATGGCCTCGCGGGTGTGCCGCTCGCCGGACAGCGCGTGCTCCCCGTAGAAAATGTAGGTGAATTCCGGGGCCAGTGTGTCCACCATGGACTGCCAGTCCCCGGAGTCGATCTGGGAAAACGCCTTGCGTAGTTTCGCGGCAACGATTCGGTGATACATGCGAATCCTTTTGAAAGCGTGTGAATACCGGCCTGCGATTCCCTCATTGATACCACGAGAACCCTGACGGCAACACACCCCCGAGCGGGGTGCGAGAAATGGCGGGAGAGTGTGATGACGTCTTCGAATGCGGTGCTGATCACCGGCTGTTCATCGGGCATCGGCCGGGCCTGCGCACGGCGGCTGCACCGGGCCGGAGCGGTCGTGTACGCCACCGCCCGCAGGCCCGGGACCCTCGCCGAACTCGCCGCCGAGGGCATCCGGACGCTGGCGCTGGACGTCACCGACGAGGAGAGCATGCGCGCGGCCGTCGCCACCGTCGAGGCGGCGCACGGCTCGGTCGGGGTGCTGGTCAACAGCGCGGGCTTCGCCGTGTCCGGCGTCGTCGAGGAGGTCGGCCTCGACGACATGCGCCGGCAGTTCGAGACCAACGTCTTCGGGCTGGCCCGCCTCAGCCAGCTGGTCCTCCCGGGCATGCGTGCCGCGGGCACCGGCACCATCGTCAACGTCTCGTCCATATTCGGCCGTTACGCGGTCCCGGGCGGCGGCTTCTATCAGGCGTCCAAGCACGCCGTCGAGGCGCTCAGCGACGCCCTGCGGCTGGAGGTCGCCGACTTCGGCGTCCGCGTGGTGCTGATCGAGCCGGGCCCGGTCCGCACCACCGACTTCGGCTCGACCTATGTGGCCAACTTCAAGCCCGTCGGCGAGGTCTACGAGGACTTCCGCCGCCGCACCGCCGACTACTTCGACGCCATCTACACCGGCAGCCGCCGCACCCTGGCCGGCACGTTCACGATCCAGGCCGACGACGTGGCCCGCACGGTGGAGCGCGTCGTCCGCACCGCCCGCCCGCGCGCCCGCTACCCCGTCGGCTTCCTCGCCCACAGCACCCTCGCGCTGCGGCGGCTGGCCCCGGACGCCGTCTTCGACAACCTCTTCGTACGGCGCGCCTTCCCCGTGCCGAAGAAGAAGCGCAACCCGTGAGCGGCCCCCGCGACACCCTCCGGCCAGCCCCGCCCCGGCCCGTACGGACCGGCACGATTCGTAAGGACGCACGATGACCGCCACCACCGCCCTTCCCGCCACGGCCACCGCCCCCGGCCCCAAGGGGGTGCCCGTGCTGGGCAGCCTCGGCTCCTGGCGCCGCAACACCGCGGAGTTCCTGCTGGGCCTGCAGCGCGACCACGGCGAGGTCGTGCGCATGCGCCTCGGCCCCATGACGGTCCATCAGGTGACGAGCCCCGAAGCGGTGCGCCGCGTGCTGGTGGAGAACAACGGCAACTACGTGCGCGGCCCGCTCTACGAGCAGTTCGGCGTCGTCATGGGCAAGGGGCTGCTCACCACGGACGGCGAGTTCTGGCGCGGCCACCGCCGCGCGGTCCAGCCGGTGTTCCTCAAGAACGCCGTCACCGACATCATCCCCAACATCGTCCGCGCCACCACCGAGATGCTCGACGAGTGGGAGGGCAAGGCCGCCCGCGGCGAGCCCGTGGACCTGATGACCGAGATGCTCCGCCTCACCCTCGTCACCCTCAGCCGCTCGCTGTTCGCCTACGACATCAAGCCGTCGTCGCGCGTGCTGAAGCTCATCGTCGACGACGTGGTCGAGGTGATGTTCCGGCGCGGTACGGCCTCCGAGATGCTGCCCTCCTGGCTGCCCACCGACCGGCAGCGGAAGATCGCCCGCATCCACCGCGTCTTCGACCGCATCGTCGCCGACGTCCGCGCCGGCTACGCGCGCACCGGCCAGGGCCCGCTGATCTCCCTGATGGAACAGGCGGAGGACCCCACCACCGGCAGGCCCTGGACCGACCGGCAGATCCGCGACGAACTCCTCACCATCTACCTCGCGGGCCACGAGACCACCGCCGTCTCGCTCTTCTGGACCCTGCTCGCGATCGCCGAACACCCCCACGTCCAGGAGGAGGTGGACGGCGAGATCGGCCGCGTGCTCGGCGGCACCCTGCCGGACGCGCAGAGTGCCGACGGCCTCGCGTACACAAAGACGGTGGTGGACGAGAGCCTCCGGATGCACCCGCCCATCTGGATCTTCCCGCGCGCCGCGGTCGCCCCGGACACGCTCGACGGCTACGGCATCGAGGCGGGCTCCTCGATCCTGCTCTCGCCGCTGGTCTCGCACCACAACCCGCGCCACTGGGACAACCCGATGGCCTTCGACCCCCAGCGGTTCACCCCCGAGGCCGTCAAGGAGCGCCCCCGCATGGCGTACTTCCCCTTCGGGGCGGGCCCGCGGCAGTGCGTCGGCAACTTCATGGCCCTGCTCGAACTGCGCACCATCGTGGCCATGATCAACCAACGCTTCCGGATCAGCCGCATCCCGGGCGACTCCCTCCAGTACGGCTCCCCGGTCATCTCCCTCCGCCCACTGCGCGACGTCCTGGTCCACGTACACTCCCGCGACGTCAAAGCCACGCCCTCCACGAAGGGGAGCGCGCCACTGACCTGCCCGGTGCGGCACTGATCCCACGGGACGGGGGTCTGGGGGCGGAGCCCCCGGAAACGGAGCGTCACCCGCACCCGCGCACGAACAGGCGCATCAGACCCTGGAACCCGTACACCCCCATCCCCGGCGCCCCCAGCACCCCCGCGTCGACCAACGACTCCAGCAGCTCCTCCGCCTCCCGCACGCCCACCCCCAGGCACGCCGCCGCCGACTCCGGCGAGATGTCGGCCGCGTCCGTCCCCGCGAGCGCCCGCAGCGCCCACGCCCGCTCCGCGCCGAGCCGGTCGCGGTCGTCGGCGTACGCCGACTTCAGCGCCGCCCCGCCGGACTTCAGCTCCGTGAAGAGCCGGCCCTCGTCCGCCAGCCGGTCCGCCAGGTGTGCGACCGTCCACGCGGGGCGTTCCACGAGCCGCGCCGCCGCGCTGCTCAGGGCCAGCGGGAGCCGCCCGCACAGCTCCGCGAGCCGCGTCCAGTCGTCGTCGGGCGCCGTCCGGCGCCTGCGGCCCGAGGTCAGGGCGAGCAGCTCCCCGGCATCGGCGGGGGAGAGCACGTCGAGGGGCAGGTGATCGGTGACCAGCGGCACCGGCAGCGGTCGCCGGGCGGTGGCGATCACCCCGGCCGTGGGTGCCCCCGGGAGCAGGGGCGACAGCTGCGCCGCCGAGGCAACGCCGTCCAGGATCACCAGGATCCGCCTGCCGACCAGCAGCGAGCGGAACGCTGCGGAGCGCGCCTCCAGTCCGTCCGGGATGTCGCCGACACGCATCCCGCACGAGAGGAGGAACTGCCCGAGCACCGCCGCCGGTTCGGTGAGCGGCCCGTCCAGCCGGGCGTAGAGCTGGCCGTCGGGGTAGTGCTCCGCCACCCGGTGGGCCACGTGCAGGCCCAGCGCCGTCTTGCCCACCCCCGCGATGCCGGACACCAGGCACACCGGGACGCCCTGCCGGGCGGGCGCGGTCAGCGCGGCGGCCATGGTGGCGGCGGGCGCGTCCCGGCCGGTGAGATGCCGCAGGGCGGGCGGCAGCTGACCCGGGCGCACCATCCGCGGGCGCCCCGGCCCCGGCCCGCCGCCGGGGGAGTACAGCGGGGTGGCGCGCGGCTCGTCGTCGCGGTCGCTGTTGAGGATGCGCCGGTGCAGCTCCCGCAGCTCCGCGCAGGGCTCGATGCCGAGCTCGGCGACGAGCGCGCGGCGCGCCTCGGCGAACGCCCGGAGCGCGTCGGCCTGCCGGCCCGAGCGGTACAGCGCCCGCATCAGCAGGGCGTGCAGGCTCTCGCGCAGCGGGAACCGCCCGACCGCCGCCGAGAGTTCGGAGGTCAGCGCGGCATGCCGGCCGAGCTCCAGCTCCAGGGCCCAGCGCTCCTCCATGACGCCGATGCGCTGTTCCGCGAGGATCGGCCGGTTCTCCTGGGCCCAGGGGCCCGCGATGCCGCTGAGCGGTTCGCCCCGCCACAGCGACAGGGCCTTCTCGAAGAGCCCGGCGGCCCCGTGGAGGTCGCCGAGCTCGCGCCGCTCCCGCGCCTGGTCGACCGCGGAGGCGAAGGCGTGCACGTCGACGCCCCCTTTGTCGATGCGCAGTTCGTAGCCGCCCTGCCCGGAGGTGAGGACGCTGGGGTGGGTACGGGGGGTGCGCCCGGGCTCGAAGACCTTGCGGAGCCTGCTGGCGTAGGTGGAGACCAGGCCGGACGCGCACCCCGGTGGACGCTGGCCGTACATCCCGTCGATGAGCCGGTCCCTGGGCACCGGCCCGCCCTGGGCGGCGAGCAGCGCGAGCACGGTGCGCTGCTGGGGCGTTCCCAGGTCTATCTCCGCCTGCCCGCGCCAGGCGCGGACCGGCCCGAGAAGGCTGATGCGCAGGTCGTCGCAGGGGGCTTCCGTCGCGCGGCCGCCTCGTTCACCATTGCGGGGGTCCACGGCACCGAAGAGACGGGCGCCGACGGTCGGGGTCACTCGGACATTCACCATGGACCGGTCATATCCATGGGCGATCGACAGTTGATGAATGGACGGGTGTCCTATACATACGGCTGTCCACGACATACGGCCGTCCAAGCGCCGCCCACCGTACCGCCCCGGGGCCGGGCCGCTCGCGCCACGGCAGTGCCGCCCGTCACGCAAGCTTCACCTGCCGTCAGCCCGGCGGCGACCCGTACGCCGCCCGCGCCTCGGGGCCGGCCGCTACGGTCCGGTCATGACGGAAATCGACCCGCGGCGCACCGCACTCGTCCTCGTCGACCTGATGGAGCGCCTCGTGGCGCTGCCGCTCGCGCCGCGCGGCGGTGACGAGGTGGCCCGGACGGCGGGCGCGCTCGCGCGGCGGTTCCGGGCGGCGGGGGCGCCGGTCGTCGTCGTACGGGTGGAGCGGCCGGGCACCGCGGAGCAGCCGCCCGGGAGCGCGCTGCTGCCGGGGGTCGCGGAGCCCGGCGACATCGAGGTCGTCAAGCGGACCGTCGGCGCCTTCCACGGCACCGGTCTGGACGCCCGGCTGCGCGGGCTCGGGGTGCGCACGGTCGTGCTCGCCGGGATCGCCACCAACCTCGGGGTGGAGTCGACGGCCAGGTCCGCCGCCGATCACGGCTACGAGCTGGTCTTCGTCGAGGACGCGATGAGCGCCCTGACGGCCGAGGAGCACCGGGCGTCGGTGACCTTGGACATGCCGCGCCTGGGCACGGTGGTCACCGCGTCGGAGCTGAGGGTGGCGGGGTGAGACCGGGGCCGGCTCAGCCGGTCGCGTCGTCGCCCAGCATCCGGCGGAGCAGGTCGCGCAGCACCGTGCGCTCCTGTGCCGACAGGCCCGCCAGCGGTTCGCGCGCGAAGTTCAGCGACTCGCGGAGCCGCTCGGCCGTGGCCGTGCCCTCCGCCGTGGCGGCGGCGAGCTTGACGCGCCGGTCGTCGGGGTCCGGGCGGCGCTCGGCCAGCCCGCGGGACTCCAGGCGGTCCACGATCCCGGTCACATTGGACGGCTCGCAGCGCAGCTGCTGGGCGATCCGCCGCATGGGCTGCGGCTCGCCGGCGAGCAGGGCAAGCACCTTCGCCTGGGCTCCGGTGAGGGAGTGCCGGGCGGCCGCCTCCTCGTACTCCTCGTGGTAGCGCGCCACGACGGTCGCGATGAGGTCGACCACTTCGCGGGTCAGTGCGTCGGTTCGGGGGGCCATGGGCTCCAGAGTACTCCGTTGCTTGACAACATGAAATATCGAGGAGCATGGTTGTTTCAGTTGCTGAAACATTAGGAGGCCGCCTTCCATGTCCGCATCCCCCGTCACCGGTCGTGAATGGCATCTCGTCGCCCGCCCCCACGGCTGGCCGAAGCCCGAGGACTTCGCACTGCGCGAGACGGAGATCGCCGAGCCCGGCGAGGGCCAGATCCTGGTGCGCAACATCCACCTCTCCGTCGACCCGTACATGCGCGGCCGGATGAACGACGTCAAGTCCTACCTCCCGCCGTACGGGCTCGACCGCCCCATGGACGGCGGCGCCGTCGGTGAGGTCGTCGCCTCGAACTCCGACGCCTTCGCGGTCGGCGACCACGTCCTGCACGGCCTCGGCTGGCGCGAGTACGCGGTGGTCGACGCCAAGCAGGCCGTCAAGGTCGACCCGCAGGTCGCCCCGCTCTCCACCTACCTCGGCGTGCTCGGCATGCCGGGCCTGACCGCCTACGCCGGCCTGGTCGAGGTCGCCTCCTTCAAGGAGGGCGACGCCGTCTTCGTCTCCGGCGCGGCGGGCGCGGTCGGCAGTGAGGTCGGCCAGATCGCCAGGCTCAAGGGCGCCTCGCGCGTCATCGGCAGCGCCGGTACGGACGAGAAGGTCAAGCTCCTGACCGAGGAGTACGGCTTCGACGCCGCCTTCAACTACAAGAACGGCCCCGTCGCCGAGCAGCTCCGGGCGGCCGCCCCCGACGGCATCGACGTCTACTTCGACAACGTCGGCGGCGAGCACCTCGAAGCGGCCATCGACTCCCTCAAGCTGCACGGCCGGATCACCGTCTGCGGCATGATCGCGCAGTACAACGCCACCGAGCCGACCCCCGCCCCGCGCAACCTCACGTCGGTCATCGGCAAGCGGCTGCGCATGCAGGGCATGCTCGTCGCCGACCACCGCGACCTCCAGCCGCAGTTCGTCCAGGAGGTCGGCGCCTGGATCCGCTCCGGCGAGCTCAAGTACCGCGAGACGGTCGTCCACGGCATCGAGCACAACGTCGACGCGTTCCTCGGCATGCTGCGCGGCGAGAACACCGGCAAGATGATCGTCACCCTCGACGCCTGAGCCTCCCCCCACTCCCTTTAAGGAACTCCCATGCCCGTTCAGCCCGTAGAGGTCCTCTACACCGCCGTCGCCACCGCCGAGAACGGCCGTGACGGCCGCGTCGCCAGCGACGACGGCAAGCTCGACGTCGTCGTCAACCCCCCGAAGGAACTGGGCGGCAGCGGCGCCGGCACCAACCCCGAGCAGCTCTTCGCCGCCGGCTACAGCGCCTGCTTCCAGGGCGCGCTCGGCGTCGTCGCCCGCCAGGAGAAGGCCGACATCTCCGGCTCCACCGTCACCGCCGAGGTCGGCCTCGGCAAGACCCCCGACGGCGGCTTCGGCATCAAGGTCGCCATCTCCGCGACCATCCCGAACGTGGACGAGGCGCGCGCCCGCGACCTGATCGAGAAGGCCCACCAGGTCTGCCCGTACTCCAACGCGACCCGCGGCAACATCGAGGTCACCCTGACGGTGGCCTGACCGCCGCCGCGACGGCGCTCCAGCCGCACGCCCCGAGCCCCGGCCGCGAAGGCCGGGGCTCGGGGCGTTTTTATGGGTCGGGGCCTCCTCAGCCCGTGAACCCCGGCACCACCAGGCCGGATTCGTACGCGATCACCACCGCGTGGGTCCGGTTCTGCGCGCCGAGCTTGGTGAGTACGTTCCCGACGTGCGTCTTCACCGTCTCCAGGCTCACCGTGAGCGATTCCGCGATCTCCGGGTTGGACAGGCCGGTGGCCATCGAGCGCAGCACCTCTTCCTCCCGTCCCGTCAGCGCCGCCTTCGGCAGCGCCTCGGCGGAGTCCAGAGGGCGGGCGGCGACCATCCGGCGCAGTGCCGCCGGGAAGAGGATCGCCTCCCCCGCCGCCGCCACCCGCACCGCCTCCGCGATCTGCCGGACCGGATGCCGCTTGAGCACGAACCCGCTGGCCCCCGCGCCGAGCGCGGCGGTGACGTAGCCGTCGTTCTCGAAGGTGGTGATCACCACGACCTTCGGCGGTCCGGACGCCTCGGCTTCGGCGAGGAGTTGCCGGGTGGCCTCGATCCCGTTGCGGCGCGGCATCCGCACATCCATCAGGACCACGTCCGGCCGCAGCAGCCGCGCCCGCTCGACCGCCTCGACGCCGTCGGCGGCCTCCCCGACCACCGCGATCCCCGGCTGCGCCGCGAGCAGCATGCGCAGGCCGCTGCGGGTCACCTCGTCGTCGTCCGCGATCAGGAGGGTGACGGCCGCGCTCGCCTCAGGGCCGATCATGCGTGCAACCGTACCGGCAGCCGGACCGCCAGCCGCCAGTGCCGCGGCCCGTACGGACCGGCCTCGATCTCACCGTGCAGCAGCCGCACGCGCTCGGCCAGCCCGGGCAGGCCGTGCCCGGACGTCGGGAAGGCACCCGGGCCCGCGCCCGTGGCCCCGGTCCGGTTGACCACACTGAGCTCCAGCCCGTCCGGCGCGACCGCCACCCGGACCTCGATCGGAGCGCCCGACCCGTGCCGCAGCGCGTTCGTCAGCCCCTCCTGCAGGATCCGGTACGCCGCCCGGGACAGCGTCCCCTGGACCAGCGCCAACTCGCCCGACAGCTCCGGCTCCACCACCGCGCCCGCGTGCCGCAGCCGGTCCAGCAGCTCGGGCAGGTCGGCCAGGGTACGGGTCGGCGCCGTCTCCGCCTTCTCCTCGCGCAGCACGCCCAGCACGTAGTCCAGGTCCTCCAGCGCGGACCGGGCCGACTCCTCGATGCTGCGCAGAGTGGCCCGCGCCGCCACCGGGTCGGCGGAGAGCATCTCGCCCGCCACCGCCGCCTGGATTGTGGTCGCGGTCAGCGTGTGCCCGATCGAGTCGTGCAATTCGTGGGCCAGCCGGTTGCGTTCGGCCAGCCGCAGCTCCCGCTCGGCCGCCAGCGCGAGCCGCTCCGCCGACGACGGCCCCAACAGCCTGGGCGCCAGCCACCGCAGCGCGCTCGTCACCGCCGCGCACAGGGCCGCCGCCGACAGCACGCAGCCGAGCGCCGCCACCCAGCTCGGCCAGCCGCTCTCCGGCCGCACCGTCCAGCCGTTCACGCTCAGCCCCGCCTCGGCACCGGCCCAGCCCCCGGGGAGCAGCAGGCCCGCGATGAGCAGCGCGATGGCCACCTGCGCCCCCGCCCACCCCAGCGCCACGTGCAGCAGCAGCCACAGAGGAGTCCGCAGACGATCGGGAGAGGCCGGCCCGTCACCGGTCGGGCCCGCACGCCGGCGCCCGCCCACGGGGTCCGGCAACGGCACCCCCAGCATCCGCCGGGCGCACGCGATCAGCACCCGCCGCGTGGTGCGGGCCAGCCCGATCACGCCGATCAGTACGGCCCAGACCAGCAGGGTCAGCACGTACCGCACCCCCACCGGAGCGGATGGCCACGCCAGTGCCGGAAGCGTCGCGAAAGGCAGCAGCGGCAGGCTCGCCAGCGCGCCGCAATAGGCGAACAGCGCACCCGAATACGTGGAGCCGCGCAGCAGCGGCCGGATTCCCCTGATCATGATCAGGCCAGTATCGCCGGACAGCCGACCGGCGGCCTCCCTCGATCGGGGGAGCGTTTTCTCCCGCCTTCCCGCGATGTGCGCACCGGCCCCCGGAATTCACAATCGCCTCCTGACCAGTCGACGGGAGAACGGCCGATGAACACTCAAGAGATACAGACATCGAAGAACGGCCTGGCCACGGCCGCCATGGTGCTCGGCATCACCGGCCTGCTCACCTCGGTCGTCGTCATCGGCGGCCCGCTCGCCGTCATCGGCCTGATCCTGGGCATCGCCGCCCTGATGACGTCCGGGCGGACCGGCGCCGGCCGGCACAAGGCCGTCACCGCCGTGGTGACGTCGTCCCTCGCGATCGTGGTGTCGGGACTGGTCGCCGTCTTCATGGTCTGGTACGCGAACAAGACGCAGGAGTGCTATCGGCCCGACAGCCTTCACGAATACACACAGTGCGTCCGCCGGCACCTCACCGGAAAATGACCGGCTGCCCATCCTCCCCGGTAAGGACGAGCACCATCGTGCGAAACACCCGAACAGCTCCTCTTCTGGCCGTCGGCATCGCGGCGGCTTCCCTTTCGGCACTGACACCCGCAACGGCCTTTGCCACATCCGGTTCCTCTGCCACCAGGAATCCCCTGCGGCAGGAGCTCAAGTGGCAGCGCTGCGACGCGAACAGCCCCGACACCTTTCAGTGCGCCACGCTCGAAGTGCCGCTGGACTACAGCGATCCCGGTGGCAAAAAGCTCGACATCGCGATATCCCGGCTGAAGGCGAGCAGCGAGAAGGAACGCCGCGGCATTCTGCTGCTCAACCCCGGTGGTCCCGGCGGGCCGGGTCTGGATCTGCCTGTCGACCCGGGACTGAGGATCCCCGGAGAAGTGCGGCGACAGTACGACCTCGTCGGATTCGACCCGAGGGGCGTCGGACGGAGCTCTCCCGTCACCTGCGGCCTGACCGCGGACGAACAGAGCGAACACCCTTACAAGGACGGGACCTTCGCGAAGGACGTGGAGCGGGCACGCACGGTCGCCGAGAAGTGCCGGGCCGAGGCCGGTGACAGGCTGCCGCACCTCACCACCCGCAACTCCGCCCGCGACATGGACGCCATCCGTGCCGCGCTGGGCGAGAAGAAGATCTCCTACCTGGGGATCTCCTACGGCACCTACCTCGGCGCCGTCTACACGCAGATGTTCCCCCAGCGGGCCGACCGGTTCGTACTGGACAGTGCGACCGATCCCGCGCGGGTCTGGCGGGGAATGCTCCAGGACCAGGCGAAGGCGGCCGAGCGGGCTTTCACGCGATGGACCGAATGGACGGCCGAGCGGCACAAGACCTACGAATTGGGCAAAACCCCGGCCGAGGTTCGCAAGACCTTCTGGAACCTGATCGCGCAGGCGAACCGCGAGCCCGTCCCTTTCGAGGGGGCGACCTTCACAGGCGACGACATCCGCGCCAACAGCCGCGCCCTGTTCCACGTCCGGAAGGGCGCGGAATGGATCGCCGGGCTGAAGAACGCGGCCGGGAGCAAGAGCCCCGACTCCTCCGGCACGCCCGAGGAGGCCGACGACAACTACGCTTCCAGCGCCTGGGCCGTCATGTGCGCCGACACCCGCACCTGGCCGCACGGCCCCGAGCAGTACCGCCGCGACGCGATCCGCGACAAGGCCCGGTATCCGCTGTACGGCGACTTCGCGTCCGGCATCACGCCGTGTGCCTTCTGGAAGCCCGGCAGCGAGCAGCAGACCACGATCGACAACAAGGTCGGCGCACTGATCACACAGAACGAGTGGGATCCCCAGACACCCCTCCCCGCCGGCCGGGCCATGCACCGGGCCCTGCGCGGCTCCCGGATGCTCACCGTCGCCGGCGGGGAGGGACACGGCGTCCTCTACGCGCCCGGCGGCAACTCCTGCGCGGACGAGGCCGCCACGGCCTACCTGACCACGGGCAGGCTCCCGGACAAGGACGTGACCTGCCGAGTGCCGGCCGGGTCCGGGTGAGTTCGGATTCCGGGGTTGAAGTGGCTCGACTGTCGGCGAAATGACCCACGCGCTCGCCTCCGGCATGGACAGCGGGTGAGCATCATCCTTAGCGTCGTTGGCAGACGGCCCGACCGAGGCCGGACGTCAGGGGAGTTGGGCGCATGACGCTTACGCGGCTTACGGGTAGCGGTGACAGTGCGGAGAGGTGCAACCTGCCTGTGCTCTTGGACGGTGACGAGTGGCGAGCCAAGTTCCGAGACTTCCGAACGGAAGCATGGAGGCTCGAAACGCTGCCGGTATATCGGGTGCCGGATGAGGAAGAGGAAGTCCGGGAATTCCTCGCTGGTGGCCGGATCGACCCTCACGCCTACTCGGACGAGTACACGGACGACCTGAAACGGATCCGCAATGAGGGGAAGACCAAGGGTCGGGTCCACATCGTGACCCGGCCACTGTCGGACTACCTCCGGTACGAGTTCATGTACTACGAGCCTCACGTCCTGGCAGGCGAGGAGATTCGCATCCTGGATGTGACCGACCGGGAAAACCCGCTCCCCGACGTCCAGGACTTCTGGATGTTCGACCGGTCAACGGTCGTGCTCATGAACTATGAGCCGGATGGAACACAGGTCAACCGAGAGGTGTTCGAAGGCGACCCGGAGCCGTTCCGGGAAGCGCAGCGAGTTGCCCTGGCCGAGTCGGTGCCGTTCTCGGAGTACGTGAAGAAGCTTGACCTTTGATCCGGAACGGCCGGGGACTGTCTGGTGGGTCGTGTGCCCGCACCAACGACGGGGCGCCGCCCGGGCGGCGGTCGGGTCCGGGCCGTCACCTGTTCCTGGCGGACCACCGCTGGTAGCCGCCGTCGTTGCACCCGGCGGTGACGAGCCGGCCGTCCGGTCCCGCGTCCAGACACTGGTCGGCGCGATTGGCGATCATCGAGAACTGGTTCCACAGCTTCGCGCCGATGCCGCCGCTTCTGCGGTCACGCCACCAGATCGACTCGTAGCCCGCGTCGCAGGGCCACGCCCCGACGGTGTCGTCGTTGCTGGAGTTCATGCCCAGGCAGGTGTTTCCCTGGCCGTTGTACACGTATTGGACGTAGTCGTTGCCGAGTTCCTTCTCGTAGAAGGAGTTCGCGAGGCCGTTGTTGCAGGACCCGGCGTACATACCGCCGTTGTTGAAGGTGAGGCAGTGGCCGGTCGCCAGCTGCTGGACGTACACGTCGGGGCGGTCGGCGTGCGCCGTGCCCGACAGGACGAAGGTGAGTGCGGATCCCGCCGCGACCGTGGCGAGGAGTCGGGACTTGCTCGTGGCGATCCTCATGCTGATGACGCCGTCCCTTCCGGAAGTCGGTGAACCGGCTGTGCGGATGGGTCGAACCGGCCCATCCGGACCGAGGCGAGAGCACAGTAGCGCGTGGGTCGCTCAAGGGGCCAGGGAGCGGGAGAGGCGTCTGTGGCAATGGCCGTACTCGCCGTCTTCACCTCGGGCGTGAGCGGTCTCGGCGGTGTGGCGAACGCCTGCGCCTGACACCCTGACCTTGGTCGGTCGTACGGCGCAGGCTGAGGAGAGAACCATGTCAGGTGTATGCGAAAAGCCCGTTGGTGAGGACAGCCCGACCTCGGTGAAAGAGGCGGTCGGGTATGGCGCGCTCAACGTGCTGTTGTTCCTGATGCTTTCCTATCCGGGCGCGTCCTTCCTGCGGGAGCTCCTGGGATGGCGCGGCGTGGCGATCTCGCCCCTCCTTGCCGCTCTCGTCGTGTGGCCGGTCTCGGTCCTCGTCGTCTACACCGAGCCCCGGGCTCAAACCCGGCCGTGGTGGTCGCGGATAGAGAAGGCGTGGCGGTGGGCGGGCGCGGTGCTCTACGCCTGTCCGCCTCTGGTTCTGGCGCTTACGTTCCCCTTGGCGGTGGGCCGCGGCCTGCCTTCGGGAATCCCCACGCTGATCTCCCTCTCGCCGCCGATCGCTCTGGTGGCCTTCTTCATCCTGCGCAGGCGGTGGCGCGCTCGCCGAAATTTGCGATCCGGGTAGCCTTGCCTGTGTGAGAGACGTACGTGCGAACGGGCCCATGGGATTCCGGTAGCCCGTCAGGAACTACCTGGCGGTGGCTACCGACGGAGTATCCGTGGCACGCACCGCTCATCACCTTCCCCCTTCACTCGGCAACAGCGTTCCGCCCGACCGTGCTTGGCGTTCAGTAATCCTCTTCGACCTCCGCTACAGCTCGCGCAGCGTCGCCGAGGCCGCGCGCGACTCCCGGAGGGTCCGGCCGCAGGTCGTGCGGCGCGTGGTGGAGCGGGTGGTCGGCCTTAGAGGCTGCCGGCACGGCTGCCCTTGGCTAGGACACGGTCTTAGCTAAGCCGATACTCCCCAGCCGAAGCACAGGGGCAGGGTTTCCGGCCCGACATTCCCGAGCGGGGGCCTCCAGGTGACGGGTCCGGCGATGCGAGGTGAGCCCAGCCGACTGGTGAGCACGGTGAGGGCTTCGGTGAGTTCGGTATGGCCCAGCATTGCGCCGGGGCAGTAGTGCGGGCCGCCGCTGAAGACCAGGAGCGGTACCTCGCGCTTTACGCTGATGTTGAAAGTGTCGCCGTCGGGGAATACACGGGGGTCCCGGTGGGCGGGGTGCACGCCCAGGTAGATACTGGTTCCGGCGGGGATATGCAGGCTTTGGTAGCACAGGTCCTCGACCGCGGTGCGGGGGGTGCCGATCGCCCCGGTGGTGGGGCAGTATCGCAGGACCTCGTCCACCGCCTGCTCCGCCAGTTCGGGGTGTTCTTGCAGCAGCGTCCACTGCTCAGGGTGGCGGGCGAAGGCGACCATGGCCAGGGACAGCTGGTGGCTTACCGTGTTGGACCCGGCGCCCAGCAACTGGACGACGAGCGTCCGCAGCTCGCCTTCGTCCAGGCCCCCGTCCTGGTGTGTGCGCAGGAGGTGGGAGAGCACAAGGCCGCCGCCCGTCTCCTTCGCCCGCTCTCGGATTAGCGTCTCGACGTAGCCGGACAGCCCGGCCAGGCTCTCCTCCACGACAGGCAGCAGACTGGGATCGCAGTCGAGCGCAAAGATCAGACTGATGTCCTTGGACCGGCGCCGGATGAGGCCGTAGTCCTTGAGCGGGATCCCCAGCAGGTGGCAGATCACCGTGAGCGGCAGTGGATCGGCAAATGCCTCTACGAAGTCGCATGGCCCGGCGGCAGCGAGTCTCTCCGCCAGTCTCTCCGCAGTTGTGCGGATGAACGGCCGCAACTCGGCAACCCTGGGCGCCGCGAACCGCCTGGTGACCAACCCTCGCACTCGATGGAGGTCTGCACCGCTCCGACTCTGCACCGTCAGGGCAGCTGCGTCATGGAGCGGCCCGCTGGTCCTCCCGGCCCGCTCCACTACAAGGCTCATGTCCGAGATCAACCGCGGGTCGCGGAGCAGTTCAGCCGCCTCGGCATACCGCAGGACCAGCAGCCCTACGGGAGTACGGGCCGCCCAGCATTCCTCCCGCGCCGCCGCCACCACGGGATCCTCCCACGTGAAGCCGACGGCGGTAACATCCACAAACGGCAGATCCTCTACGGAGGAACGAGCCTGAGTTGGGAAAGACATCGCCGTCCTCCTCTTACCTCTCCCCGTAACCGCGAGCGGGGGAGTTTCCTTGTCACTGATCCCCGGAAGGCGTACCCCGATCAGGCTCCGCAACCGAGCTCTGCCCGGCACCCGTAATCCCTACGGAGGAAGAGAAACAGGCATTCAGATGAGGCGGGCTCGTCGGTCCAGCGATGTGTCTGAGCCCGAATCCACCGGCTGATCTCTGCGGTGAGAGAGTACTGGAACGAAGAGATGCCTTGTGACCTGCGATGATGGGGATTCCTACGTCTCCATCAAGCACAATCAGCAAGGCATCTCGTAAGTGCAGTCCTCTCACGGCTCCTCGGGCGTCTCGGTCGCGTTCGACGAGTCCAACCTGGTCGCGAACGCCGGGCTGGTGTCACTGGTCCGGCTGGCCGAGCGGCGCGGTCTGCCCGATCTGGTCGCCGACCGGCTGCGGATCACCAGTGTGGCCAACAGTGCAGGCGCGATGAACAGGCTGTTCGCCGGGGTCCGCGCGCCTTCCATCCTGGGCAGCTTCCTGCGCGCGTTCACCCACGCCCACGTCCGCCAACTCCACGCGGTGCACCGGGAGTTCCTGGCCCGCCTGGCCCACTCGACGCCCCTGCTGCCCGGTGTCGGACAGGTCGCTTTCGTGGATGTCGACCCGACCCACCGGCGCGTGTTCGGGTACGCCAAGCAGGGTGCCAAGGTCGGACGACTGAAGGGGCAGTGGACCTTGCATCCGATCCTGGCCACGCTCTCGACGCCGCTGGCCCGCCCCGTGATCGCGGCGGTCCGCCTGCGCAGGGGCAAGGCCGCCGACGCTCGCGGCGCCGGCCCGTTCACCGGCGAGGCCCTGGCCGCGGCCCGGCAGGCCGGCGCGACCGGCACTGTGGTCGTCCGCGCGGACAGCCAGTTCCACAACGCCGACGTGACGGCAGCGTGCCGGAGGGCGGGTGCCGCTTCTCGCTCACGGTGCGGATGAACCCGCACGTCGCCGCCGCGATCAGCGCCATCGACCAGGACGAGTGGACGGCGATCCGCTACCCGGACGCGTTCGTCGACCCGGACACGGGCGAACTGGTCTCCGACGCGGAGGTCGCCGAGGTCCAGTACACGGCGTTCACCGGCCGCAAGAAGGCCGAGCACGTCACCGCCAGGCTGATCGTGCGCCGGGTCCGCCGCCTGAACGCGCAGGTCGCGGCCGGGCAGGGCGAGCTGTTCACCGCCTGGCGCTACCATCCCGTCTTCACCGACAGCCCGTTCGAGATGCTCCAGGCCGAACTCCAGCACCGCCAGCACGCCACGATCGAGCAGGTCATCGCGGACGGCAAGAGTGCCGCGCTGGCCCACCTGCCCTCCGGCGACTTCCAGGCCAACGCGGCCTGGCTCACGCTCCGGGCGATCGCCCACAACCTGCTGCGGGCCGCCGGAGCCCTCGCCGGAACCTTCCACGCGAAGGCCATGACCGCAACCCTGCGCGCGCACCTGATCCACGTCCCGGCCCGAATCGCCCGCACCGCACGGAAGTTGGTTCTGCATCTTCCGAAGCGATGGCCCTGGCAGCACGCGTTCGTCGACCTGTTCACCGCCGCCCACGCACCACCGGCCAACTGACTGACCCGCCCCACCATCTGCCCGCGAGGGCCCGAGCCCCCTGAACCCGTGGAAGAGCTGGGCAGACCAGCGGGCACCGCACGCCCTCAAGCAGAGCAGAGCCCCGAAGCACGCGAAACGATCACTCCGGAATCACGCCGATGGATTCGGGCTGAGTGCCTCCGGGCCGGTAGCGGGCGACCTGTTGGCCCCATGCGGCGCTGCCACGAATGCCGTTTTGTGTACCTGCACCTCACGCGATGCCTCGCACAGCCCAGCCAGCCTCTGGCCGCATTTCCCCTAGCGGGGGCGTCGTGTGGCTCCCTCTGATTCACCCAAACAGCGCGGCCGAACGTGCTTGCGCTCAATTGCTGTAGGTGAATGGGAATATCACGCTTCCCCTTGAGGAGGAGTTTCTCATGCACCCTTACAGCCGGGGCGACGTCACTCCACCCTCGGGCGCCGCTCCGGTGGCGCTGGTGACTGGCTCATCGTCTGGTATTGGGGCCGCAGTGGTCAAGCGTATGGCTGCTGCCGGGATGCGGATTGTGGTGAACTCCGCGACCTCCGTCACAGCGGGGGAAAAATTGGCGGCTTCACTGCCTCAGGCCATCTATGTGCAGGGCGATGTGTCCGTCCACGAGGACACTGTCAGGCTGGTCGGGGCAGCGATATCCGAGTTTGGACACCTGGACATCCTGGTGAACAACGCAAGCACGACGCGATTCGTCCCGCTACACGATCTGGCGGCGGCAAATGCGGAGATCTGGCGGGAAATCCTCGCGGTAAATGTAATCGGGACATGGCAGATGACAGCGGCGGCATCCCCGTACCTGAAAGCCGCAGGAGCCGGCGCTGTCGTGAACATCACCTCGCAAGCTGGTGTGACGGCCAACGGCAGCTGCGTCCCGTACGCCGTCAGCAAAGCTGCGGTAAACCACATGACGCGTTTGCTCGCCAGAGTCGTCGGCCCGGAAATCCGGGTGAACGCAGTGGCTCCCGGCCTGATAGACACCCCCTGGTATTCCAGCCCGGCGGGTCAGGACTACTTTCACCAGGCCCGGAAGCACATCGAAGCCAGCGCCCCGCTGCGGAGAATCGGTACCGCAGAGGACGTGGCCGAGGCCGTCTTTGCTCTCGCGACCGCACCTTACATCTCCGGCGAGGTGCTTTTGGTGAACGGAGGCGGACATCTGGTCTGATCGCCAGAAATAACCACCCAATTCAGCCGGATGGGAATTCTATGATTGACCCGGAGATATTCGGCCACAATAAGCAAGAGTTCATCGAGGACCCCTACCCGTTCTACGCACAGATGCGCAGCAACCAGCCGATCTTCCGGTCGCCCCGGTTCGACGGCGCATGGATGCTCTTCCGACACCGCGACATGATCCGGCTCGCCATCGACCCGAGGCTTTCCAGCTCCCGAGCGCGGTTGCCTGCCGCCAAGATCCCTGTTCCCTGTCGTGCCGAGTTCGAGGACATGTTCACCGCGTTCGAGCGATGGATGGCCTTCAAGGACGGCGGCTGCCACAGGCAGCGGCGTCGGCAGGCGGTCTGGGCGCTGGCCTACCTCACGGAGGAACACCTCACACCCCTGGTCCGGGAGGTGGCAGGCCAGCTCCGGCAGCAGCTCAAGGCTGAACCGGCCGTCGACGTCATGGGGAGCTTCGCCGAACCCCTGCCCGCTCTGGTTATCGCGGAACTTCTCCGAGCTCCTGCCTCCATGGCGCCGGTGCTCAAGGGGTGGGCGGACGACATCGCCGACCTGTACGGCTCCACGGATCTGCGAGTCGAGGACATCCGCAGGATCCAGGGCAGCGCCCTGCACCTGCTGGACTACCTGCGCAGCCTTGCCACCACCGGCGACCCCGCCAGCATCCTGGCCCACATCCAAGCCCATAGCGTCGACGGCTACCGTCCCAGCCAGGACCAGGCCATAGCTCTGTGCATCCAGCTTATGTTCGCCGGCATGGAACCCACCCGCTACCTCGTCGGCAATGCTGTGCGGGCCCTGAACCAGCACCCCGGTCAGCTGGACTTGCTGCGACGGCAACCAAACCTCATGCCAGGAGCCGTTGATGAGTTCCTGCGCTACGACACTCCCGTGCAGTTCACCGCCCGCACGGCGGCCACGTCGTTCACGTACGAGGGACATCGCATCAGCGCCGGCGATCCGGTGCTGTTCTACACAGCTTCGGCGCACCGGGACCCTGAAGCATGGGACCGGCCCGACGACCTCGACATCACCCGCAGCCCTAATCCACATCTCGGGTTCGGCCGGGGCCCCCACTACTGCCTGGGCTCCACCTTCGCGCGGGTCGTCTGCCAGGAAGCACTGAGCGTATTGCTCGACGAATTCCCTGTCCTGCAGTTGCACAGGCCACAGGCTCTGGACTGGAACACCAACCTCGGATTCCGCGGCTACCGCTCGCTCTATCTCACACGGGGCGACCCGGTCATGGCCGCAGCACCGTAAAAGTCACCTCTTGTGGCCTTTATCGGCTTCCTGCCGCCGACCGCGGACGGATGCCCAGGAGCTCGTGCAACTGCTGCTCGGCCTCGGCCACGCACTCGCCGTCTTGGCCCAGCACCGCGTATCTCCACACGCCCTCTTGAATATGAGCGTCGGTGGTGAGGATGACTCGTGCCGGTGCGTTGTGATCGCCGAGCCCCGCCCTGTCAAGTCGGCGCACTGCCGTCTCGAAGCTCAGATCAAGACGCCCGCGCCGGGTGTCGCAGCGCCAGTGGCCGAAGCCACCCGGGGGACCGAGCCGCCGGGCCAGTTCCGCGACGTGTGTCGCGCCCGTTCGCCGCACGTTGGCCTCGGTGACCACGTATGAGTCACCCAACAAACCGCAGTCCAGACCGAACACCCCCCGGTAGCTGTACCCGTGAAGCCAGTCACCCACCATGAACGCCGCTTTTACCAGCCTCTCCTGCACCGGACGGTCGGCAGCCGGCGTCACCATTCCCGCCCAGCTGAGGTCCTCGACCCGCTGGTCACCGCCGAAGAGTTCAGACGGACCCTCGTCTGTGACCAGCATCTGCACGCTGGGCACTGCGTCAAAGGGAAGAAACTCCTCGAACACCCAGCCGTTGCAGCGCTCCGGTTGCCCCACCAATGCCCGCGTCAACTGGTGTGCGACGGGCTCGGCAGCATCTGCATGGATGACCGTGCTACCCCACCCACCCCCCGAGAGGTCGGGTTTCACGATTGCCGACTGACGATTCTGTAGGAATTCGCTCAGCTTCGCGACCAGTTCGGCCGCCGTCGCAGCCTGCCCTCCAGCCGCGATGGGGAGTCCGAGGGACTGGACGATCCGCCGAAAGTTGATCTTTGAGTTGAGCAGCCGGACCGCCTGGAGGGCCGTCTCGTCGGGAGGAGTCGAGTAGGGAAGTACGGGCATGTCCGATGCTCTGGCAAACGACGTCAGTCGCCGGTCCAGAATGCTCGGTGACAGCACGGCTCGAGCAGTGATCAGATCGAGTATCCCCAGCTCCGCGGCAAGGTCCAGCGCATGAACACCGCGGACCTCAAAAGGGGCAACAACGTCGACATCGGCCCGACCTCTGAAGGTGAGGCCAAGGACGCTTCCCACATAGTCCAAGAAGGCAGGGCTGCAAGGAGCACACGTCACCACGCAGTCTCCGGCCGCCGCCTGCCACAGCTCCCGAGTGGTGAGAGCGGCAATCTCGTGGAGGAACTCCGGCGTGGGGCCATCGAGAACCGAATGACTGACCGTATTCACTAGAATCGCCCTACTCGTACCCCTTCGCACGCGCAGCACCTCTCACGGTCTCACGGCTAAGCAATTTCCTTACAACAGCACCGCCAACTCCTTGGCTCGCGCGCCGAAATGATTCTCCGTCACACCTGGCACCACGACTGGTCAAGGACACACCCGATCATCAGTCACATGATCTGCCGCTGTAATGGTTAGTGCATCATCTCGCAACGTAGCAAAACAGCATCTGACCAGCTGCCCTGACCAGTGCGTGGGGGAGCGCCGGCCGGGGCACGGAACGGCTCTTGATCCGGGGGCTTGGGTGCCAACACGCGAGAACCCCACCCGCACGCCTCGGGGAGAGCCTGCCGGGCCGCCTGGACGTTGGACGATGACGAAGCTGCCATGACTCAGACGGGCCGATACCTCTCATGCGGAGTAGCCCGCTCCCACACGGCCTCGAACGCGTCAGCGCACAGCTTCACCACGCCGGGGTCATCAAAGGGTTCCGGGCCGGCGGAGGAACCCTCACCCGTGAAGTGATTGAACTTCCCGTGCGCACCGTCGAACACCCAGAAGTCGATGCCGGGCAGGGCAATGTCAGAGGCGCGACGACGGGGCAGCCAGCGCACCTGTTCGCCACCAGCGAGGTTCACCGGGCCGGTCACGTCGTACTCGAACCGGCAATAGTCCGACAGCGGTTCGCTCACGATACGAGCACGGCGTACCACCACCCCTCGCGCTGTCGCCTGCTTCATCAACTCAGTCCACCCCTGGTACTTGGCCACCGCTTCGGCGGTCCGCCCTTGTTGCCAGGCGATGAACCCCGGATCGTCCCGAATGTAGCTGTCCCTCATCTCCAGGTGGACAGCGCTCCGGGTGACGCCGGACCACTCGTCCTCAAGTGTTGCGGGCACTGCTCTCCTCGCTGTCCGGCTGGGGGATGTACTGCAACTTGACCTTGGGCAGACGGATGATCGTCTCGTGGTCGGGAACATCCGTCCCGTGACCGGGGATGGAGCCGCCCAAACGACGAAAGGGCCCCCGATCTCTCCCAGCCGGAACGGCCGGGGGCCGGGACGGGGCGGCTACCGCGACGGCGGGTCGAACACCCAGGGCTCGCTTTGGCTCGCGTAGCTCCGAAGCTGCGGTAACGACGTCAGAGCAGGTGATCGGCCTTGCCGGCTTTGATGTCCCGGATGAACGTGCGGAGCGCTTCGCGGGTGTCGGTGAGGTAGTGGTCCTCGGCGCAGTTGATGGCGATGTACGCGTTGCCGACGCCGTCGGTGCCTATCCGGAAGCAGTTGTTTCCGTCTCCGCAGAAAGGGTCTTCCCAGGCAATGTCGGGCACAGGTGCCCCCTCTCAGAGCAAATGGTCGGCCTTGCCCGCCTTGATCTCGTGGATCAGGGTGCGGAGCGCTTCGCGACTGTCGGTGATGTAGCGCTCCTCGGCGCCGTTCACCGCGATGTAGGCGTTGCCTGCGTCGTCGACGCCTATCCGGAAGCACGCGCTGGCCTCGGCGCAGAACGGGTCTTCCCAGGTGATCTCGGGCATGGGGGGTTCCTCAGAGTTGTCGAGCGATGTCGTGGATGAACCGGCGCGACGCCTCTGGATCCAAAGCAAGTCGTTCCATCCAGTCCAACTGATCACGGTACTTGGCGAGCTGGGCCTCGACATAGACAAATTCCGGGCCGTGCGTGCTGTCGATCTGAACAGTGTCGAGAGCCGGCACGGCCCCCTCGGCATACACCAGCGTCTGGCCCGATCCGGGGAAAGCCCCGCTGGCCACCGGTAGTACGCGCAGCACGATGTGGCTGAGCTCCGACATGTGCATCAGGTGTTCAAGCTGAGCGCGTACCACCGTCCTGCCGCCGAACTGCATGCGCAGCGCCGCCTCGTGAACGACGCAGTGGTACTCAGGGGGATCGTCCTGCATGAGCACCCGTTGCCGTTCCATCCTGTGCACCATCCGCAGCTCAAACTCGCGTTTGGGCAGCGGCGGGACGGCGACGTCGAAGATGGTGCGAGCGTGGTCGACGGTCTGCAGCAGACCGGGGATGTGTACGGTGTGCGCCGTCCGGAGCCGTGCGGCGTTGGCCTCCAGCTCCGCGATGTCGAGGAGACCGCCAGGGAGCGCGCCCCGATATCGCTCCCACCAGCCGGGGCTTTCCGGCTGTGCCAGTTTGGTGAGGGCGGTGACGTACGTGTCGTCGGAGCAGTCGCAGTGGCAGGCCCAACTGCGCAGTCGGTCAGCGCTGATGTTCCGCAGCCCACGCTCCATGTTGGAGATCTTGCTGCGGTCGACGCCCAGAAGCGAGGCGACGGATTCGGCGCTGACGCCCGACGCGACGCGCATCTTGTGTAGCTCCAAGCCGACGCGCTTCTGCCGCTCCGTGGGCGATGTCCTGGCGACCATGGCTTCCCTTCACGTTCGTGATGGGCAGCAGTCTGCCGCCTGCCAACACACACCATCCACCGATGGGGGCAATTTTGCCGATGGAGTCGCCAATTAGCCCCGCGCTTCGCTAACTTCAGTAGCGCGCCGCTTACGCACCGTGTGAGCCGGAAGCGCGCGCTGCCCAACACCCAAACCCCCCAACCCCGGAGCCGCCGTATGCCCATCGGCCTCTGCCCCCTCATCCTCCAGCCCGCCCCCAAGGCGGCGCACCCCCCACTGCCACCCGAAAAGCTCGCGTACAGCTTCACCGTCCCCGGTGAGCCCGAAGCCGTCGGGATCGCTCGCGACAACGCCCGTACGTCACTGCGCGCCCACGGGCTCAAGGACATCGAGGTTCCGGCGCTGCAGATCGTCGGTGAACTCACCGCCGCCGCAGCGCACTTCGCGCCGAGCCAGTCGCTCTATATCTCTCTCCGATGGCGCGAGGGCAGCCTCCGTACCATCGTTTGGGACCCTCACCCCCGCACGCACCACGACCCCGACGACACCAGGACGTGCGTGTCCCACCGCACGCGGCTGCTGCTGCTCCTCGGCTGTGTCGTGCGGGAGTGCGAGGGGACGTGGGGGCTCTCGGAGCCGGGGGAGACGAGCGAGGGTACGCGCGTGTGGGCCGATATCCCTCGTGCCGGGGCCACTTCCTACGCGCTGCGGCAGTTCTGAGGCGTCGCGCCCGCCCCGCCGGGACGGGCGCGTACGGCTCACTCCGTGCTGTCGGGGTGGGAGCGCAGGCCCACGCCCAGGACGCCTTCCCAGTGGGTCAGTTCCTCGACGAGGGGGAGGGCCGAGCCCTTGCCCTCCAGGCTCAGGACGACGCCGGCCTCCTTGATCTTGCCGCGTTCGCGGTTGTCGCCGCGGTCCTCGGCCTCCGCCTCGACGTGGACGTCGGTGACGCGGAAGCCGCGCTTGGTGCACAGCTCCAGGACGCGGCCGAGCAGGCCGCGGCGCGTGCGGTAGGAGAGGCGGAGCTCGACCGGGCCGACGTCGGGGGCGACCGACATCCGCTTCGTGATGACCGGGAAGCCGCGGACGACGAGGAAGTGCACGACGGTCGCGGCGACGCCGAGCAGGGGGAGCCCGCCGCCGCAGGCCATGCCGACGGCGCAGGTCAGCCAGATGGTGGCCGCAGTGGTGAGGCCGCGTACGGCGTCGCGGCGGACGAAGATGAGGCCGCCGCCGATGAAGCCGATGCCGGAGACGATCTGCGCGGCGACGCGGGACGGGTCGAGGCCGACGCCGGGGACCCCGGCCACGGCGTTGAAGCCGTGGATCGAGACCTCCATGAACAGCGCGCTGCCCACGCCGACGAGAGTGTGGGTGCGCAGCCCGGCGCTTTTCTGCTGTAACTCGCGTTCCAGCCCGACGAGGGAGGAGAGGAGCAGGGCGATGCCCAGCTCCACGAACTGACGGACCCCTTGGCCGCTGCTCGTATCGAAGAGCGGCGGCACGGCGATGTACTCGGCTATTCGCATCCGTCAATTGTGGCCTGAAATCGCCGTTGGGTGTGGCCAGTTGACGCCCCACTATCGCCCATGCCCGCGCAGTGGTTGTGTTCTGGCCCATGAGACCCAATGAGAAAGTCCTGATGTCGCTGGGAGCCGCGCTGCTGGTGTGCGTGGCGTCCCCGTCTCCCGCTCTCGCGGCCCCCGCTGCCGCCCCACAGGTCACGGTCGAGGAGCAGCGGCTCCCCGGTCCCGTGCCGCAGGAGATCCTGCGGCTGAGCGGGTTCGCCGACGTGGCGCCGGGTTTCGGCCGTGACCTGGCGGCGGCCCGTACGCCCGCGCAGGCCGGGCGCGTGGCCGTACGCGACGGGCAGCGGCTGTGGCGGCGCGCCGTGGACCGGGCGCAGGGGCGGGGCCCGGCCGGGGGCGAGCTGAGCCGGGACGACGACCGGCCGCTGTACTGGGCGCGGCTGGGCATGACGCGGACGCTCCGGGAGTGGAAGCCCGCCTTCTCTTTGTCCGGAAAGCAGCGCACGGAGCTGATCGACAAGGTGGAACGGTCCTCGCGCGGCCAGGACTCGATCGACCTGCCGCCGGGGCCCGGCGTGAAGCGCGTGCTGATCACCGGCTTCGACCCGTTCCAACTGGACGCCGACGCGCGGCGCTCGAACCCCTCCGGCGCGGCGGCGCTCGCCCTGGACGGCACGACGGTCCGGACCGCCGACGGCCCGGCGCGCGTCGAGGCGGTCGTCTTCCCGGTGCGCTGGGCGGACTTCGCGGACGGCACGGTCGAGCGGACGCTGCTGCCGTACTTCCGGCCCGGTCCGCGCCGCGTGGACCTCTTCACCACCATCAGCCAGGGCCGACCCGGCCGCTTCGACGTCGAGCGCACCAACGGCGCGTGGCGCGGCGGCTCCCCCGACAACGCCGGTGTCTCCCGTACGGAGACCGTGCCCGTACCGCCCGGCGTCCCCACCGTGCGCCCGCAGCCGCAGTGGACGTCGACGACCCTGCCGTACGCCGCGATCACGGCGACGCGGACCGGGCCGTACCCGGTGTACGACCACACCGCCGTCACCGAGATCCCGGCGGGCGGCACGGCCCCCGTCGTACGGCCGGACGGGCCGACGCCCGGATCCACGGCCCGCGAGGGCGGCGGGGGCGACTACCTCTCCAACGAGATCGCCTACCGCGCGACCCTGCTCCGCGACGCGGTACGGCTGCGGGTGCCGGGCGGCCATCTGCACACGCCGGTGCTGGAGTTCGGCGCGGGCAACACCGACCCGGCGAACGGGCGGGTCAGCGACCCCGAATTCGTACGGAACCGGCTCGCGATCATCGCGCAGACCCGGTCCGTGATCGCGGTGGCCGCGGGCGGCGCGGTTCGGCCATGATGGCCGGATGATCATCGCAGCAGCGCAGTTCCCGGCCCGGGCGCTCGACATCGAGGCCAATGCGGCCCGGATGGCCGGCTTCGTCACCGAGGCCGGCGAGCGGGGCGCCTCGGTCGTCGTCTTCGCCGAACTGGCCGTGACCGGCTACGAACTCGGGGCGATCGTGGCCGGCCAGGACCGCCTGACGACCGCCCCCGACGACCCCCGCCTCGCACCGGTCCGCGCCGCGTGCCGGGCGGCCCGCGTCACCGCCGTCGTCAACTGCGCGGGGCGCACGGAGGCGGGCCCCACGATCAGCTCGTACGTCTACGGGCCGGACGGCGAACTGCTCACCCGCTACGACAAGCAGCACGTGACCGACTCGGAGACCGCCGAGGGCTTCGTCCGGGGCACGGTCGACGGCTCCTTCACCCTCGACGGCGTCGGCTTCGGCCTCGGCATCTGCTACGACGCGCACTTCCCCGAGGCCGGGGCCTGCGCGGCGAAGGCGGGGTGCGGGGTGCTGCTGCTCAGCTCGCTCTACGGCGAGAGCGGGCGGGAGGCGTGGCCGACGGTTTTCCCCGAGCTGGCCCGGGCCAATGGTCTGTATGTGCTGCTGGCGAATCACTCGGGGCGGTCGGGGCCGTATGAGGGCTGCGGGCTGAGTGGGGTGTGGGGGCCGTCCGGGGCGGTTGCCGCGGTGGCGGCGGGCCGGGAGGAGGGGCTGGTGCTGGCGGAGGTGAGCGCCTGACTTCTCCCCGGCCCCGCCCCTTCCCGGCTGTGTCGATTTGCGGCTCCGCCGCGTGGGGGAGGCTCCGCCCCGGACCCCGGGTCAGGACTTCGCCGTGGCCCGTACGCCGAAGTGGACGTAGCGGCTGCCGTCCGCCAGCGCGTAGAAGACCACCGGGATCCAGCCGTCCTTCGCGCTGCGGCGCCCCGCGAAGACCGTCTTCGCCGGGGTGTCCGAGACCGGGGTCAGGTGCCAGACGAGGGGGTCGAAGGTGCCCGCCAGCCCGTCGGCGCCCTCGTACGTCAGCTGCAGGACGCCCTCGTCGGAGGGGCGGTCGGTGATGGTCATGAGGAAGCCCTCGCGCCGGTACGCGCCGGTGAACGGCTCCGTCCGCACGGCGGGCGGCTGCTCGGGCGGCCCGAACGCGGGCATGGTCACCCCGGCGAGCTCGGCGGTCAGTTCGCGGCAGAGCGCCTCGAAGACCTTGGGCGCGGCGCCGCCGCCGTTGGTCAGGAGGGCGATGGCGAGGCCCTTCTCGGGGATGGCGCGCAGATAGGCGAGCTGCCCGAACGTGCTGCCGTCGTGGCCGAAGCCGCGCGCGCCGTCCCACTCGAACAGGCCCCAGCCCAGGCCCCAGTGGGCGCCGAGGAACCACTGGTCGGGCATCTCGACCTCGCGGTTGAGCATGGCCGCCACGGCCGCGGGGGAGAGCACCCGGGTGCCGTCCGCCGCCGTGCCGCCGTCGACGAACATCCGGGCGAAGCGGACGACGTCGGCGGCGGTGGCGCTGATCCCGCCGTAGGGGCCGGCGGAGCGGGGCAGCATGTTCCACATCGGGGTGGGGACCGGGTCCTCGCCGGGGTCTCCCATGTGTCCCATCGCGGCCCGGAAGCGCAGCACTTCCTCGGGCAGGGTCATCGTGCGGTCGAGCCCGAGCGGGGTGAGGAGCAGCTCCTTGAGCGCCTCGTCCCAGGTCCTGCCGGTGACGACCTCGACGATCCGGCCGAGGATGTTGTAGGCGGTGCCGGAGTAGGACATGGTGGCGCCGGGCGGGTTGGTCATCCCGACGTGCCGCGCGGCCTCGACGTAGCGGGCCAGGCAGTCGTCGCCGCGGCCGCTGTCGTGGGCGAAGTCGCCCTCGATGCCGCTGGTGTGGTTGAGCAGCTGGCGCGGCGTGACCGTACGGGACGCCTCCGCGTCGGCGACGGCGAAGTCCGGCAGGACGTCCGCGACGGGCGCGTCCAGGTCGAGCTTCCCGGTGTCCGCGAGCAGCACCGCGAGGGCCGCGGTGTAGCCCTTGCTGATCGAGCCGATCTGGAACACCGAGTCGGTGGTCGCCTCGACGCCGGTCCGTGTGTGCAGGATGCCGCTCGCCAGCTCGTGGATCTCCCCGTCGGCCAGGACGGCCAGGGCGGCGCCGGGGATGCGGTGGGCGGCGAGGAGCTCGTCGAGCCGGGCCTGCCAGCGGGCGGTGTCGAAGCCCTCGGGGGCGGCCACGCCCAGTGCGCGGTTCACGACGCGGTCCACCTCGCGGTTGGTGCGGTCCATGAGCTTCGCCACCTCTTCGTCCACGAGCCTCGTCACCTCCCGGTACACGTTCTTCACCTCCTCGTCCACGACCCTCGACACTTCCTGGTACACGTTCTCGGGCATGACGTCTCCCCCAGAGGTGACTCGGTGCTGAACTCGGTGTTGAACTTCGGTGCCGGTCTCGGGTGATGCGGCCGGTGACTAGTCGGCCTGGCGCGGCCGCCTGCCGACGAGCCCGGCCAGGGAGGCCATGGTCGTCCGCGGGGGCTGCCGGAGGTCGCGGTCGGGGTTGATCAGGCGGCCGGCCAGGGAGCGGACCAGGAGGCCGAGGACGAAGCCGTACGCCGTCACCATGCCGTGCCCGTTCTCCTGGGCGAACCACATGCCCAGGCCGAGCACGGGCGCGCCGATGGCGAGCAGCATGTTCTTGCGCTCGCCGCCGCGCAGCAGGAGGGCGGCGGACAGCGTCGCGGCGAGGAAGTACGTCGCTCCCGAACTCCCGGCGAAGTTGCGGGGGTCGGTGCTGCCGCCGGTCTGCCCGAAGAGCGCGTCGATGTGCTCCGGCAGGAGGATGCCCGCGGCGAACAGGCCCACCATCAGGGGGCCGCCCCAGAACCACTCCGCGAGGGCCGCGATGACGGCGAGGGTGGCGATGTTCCAGGCCCCGCCGAGGAGGCCGCCGTTCTGCATGAAGACCGAGGTGACCACGCGCCACCAGCCGGACCTGGACGGGTCGCTGTCGAAGGCGTCCATCGCGCCCGACCAGCAGAGCTGCGTCACGACCCCGGCGAGTGCTATCCCGGTCAGCCCGACCGCGGCCCAGGGGACCCGGCGCCGGGTCACGGTGTCCTGCCCGACGAGGGCCAGACCCCCGTTGAGCATCAGAACCATCAGTGCCGCCGTGGTCACGTTGAACAGCAGTGCGCCCATCGCCACCAGCCCCCCTCGAACTCCGTGTGGATTGTGCTGGACACGACATTAGCCGGGTCCACGGCAAGATTCAAACACTGTTTGAAAATTACCGCTAGGGTGAGTTCCATGAAGCTGACCGCAGACCGGATCATCGACGCGGGCATGGCCGTGTTCGCCGAGTCCGGATACCACGGGTTGTCCATGCGACAGGTGGCGGAGCGCCTCGGGGCGCACGCCGGGAGCCTCTACTACCACGTGCCCAGCAAGAGCGCGCTGCTCCAGCTGATGGCGGACCGGGTATCCCGGCAGGCGTACGACGCGGGCAGCGCCGCACTGGCCGCCCTGCCCGGACAGGCCGACTGGCGCGACGAGATCGAGGCCCAGGCAGTGACCCTGCGCCAGACCCTCCTGCGGCACGCGGGCGGGGCCATCATGTTCGCCGACAGCCCCAAGGTGCTCAGCGCCGGAGCACTGTCGCTGATGGAACGCCTGCTGCGCACCTTCGGCGCCGCCGGCCTGCCCGACGCCCACCTCATCGTCGCCGCCGACACCCTGCTCAGCCACGTCACCGGCTACGTACTCCAGGAACAGAGCGAATCCCCCGCCGTCCCCACCGACCCCCAGCACATCGCCGACCTCCACGAACGCTTCCCCAAGACCGTGTCCGCCGCGACCGCGTACGACCAGGACGAGAAATTCGTCCGCAGCGTACGACTGCTGTGCGCGGGCATCGGAACGCTGATCGAGGCGGGCCGTTCCTGACAGCGCACCACTGGAGACCTTCCGCCCCCTCGGCGACCCTGGACGTCCGGCAACTCCCCGCCACCCGCAGCAGGAGGGCCTCATGTCCGACGACCGAGCCCGTACAGCCGCCGTGGAAGCCGCGCTCCGCGCGCTCGGCCTCGACGACAAGGCCCGGCTGCTCGCCGGGGACGGGATGTGGACGCTGCCCGCGATGCCGCGCATCGGGCTGCGGGCGCTCGTCATGTCGGACGGGCCGGTCGGGGTGCGCGGTGTGCGGTGGACCGCCGGGGATCCCTCGCTCGCGCTGCCCAGCCCCACCGCGCTCGCCGCCACCTGGGACCCCGAGCTCGCCCGCCGCGCGGGTCGCGTGCTCGCGCAGGAGGCGCGGCGCAAGGGGGTGCACCTGCTGCTCGCGCCCACCGTCAACCTTCACCGGTCGCCGCTCGGCGGGCGGCACTTCGAGGCGTACAGCGAGGACCCGTATCTGACGGCGGAGATCGGCACCGGCTACGTCCTGGGCGTGCAGGACGGCGGCGTCGGCGCGACGGTGAAGCACTTCGTCGCCAACGACGCCGAGACCGAGCGGTTCACCGTCGACAACCGCGTCCCCGAACGAGCCCTGCGCGAGCTCTATCTGGCCCCCTTCGAGGCCGTCGTCGAACGGGCCCGGCCCTGGGCCGTCATGGCCGCCTACAACCAGGTCAACGGCGTCAGCATGACCGAGAACCACCACCTCCAGAACGAAGTCCTGCGCGAGGAGTGGGGCTTCGACGGCTGCACGGTCTCCGACTGGCTCGCCGCCCGCGACACCGTACGGGCCGTCCGCGGCGGCCTGGACATCGCCATGCCGGGGCCGCGCACGGTCTACGGGCCCGCGCTCGCGGCCGCCGTGCGGGCGGGCGAGGTGCCGGAGGCGCTCGTCGACGCCGCCGCGCGCCGGGTGTTGCTGCTCGCGGCGCGCGCCGGTGTGCTGGACGGGGCACCGGCCGCCGTCACCCGGCCACCCGCGCCCCTAGACGGCGAGGCCCTCGCCCGGGAGATCGCCCGCCGCTCCTTCGTCCTCGTGCGCAACGAGGTCGTGGACGGCGCGCGCGCCCTGCCCATCGACCCCGCCCGCACCCGCCGCGTCGCCCTCCTCGGCGGCGCCGCGCGGGACGCCCGGATCCTCGGCGGCGGCTCGGCGCAGGTCTTCCCCGCCCGGGTGGTGTCGCCCCTCGACGGGCTGCGGGCCGCGCTCCCCGACGGCGTCCTCGCCTACGCGCCCGGCGCCGATCCCGGCGCCGAACTCATGGTCGCGGGACAGGGATTCAGCCTCACCGCCGTCTGCCGGGACGCCGCCGGCCGGGTCCTCGGCCGGGAGGAGATGGCGGACGGCGCCGTGCAGTGGGCCGGCGACCTGCCGGACGGCGTCACGCACGCCGCCCTGCACACCGTCGAGGCCATCGGCACCTTCACCCCGCGCGAGAGCGGCCCGCACTCCTTCGGCACCAGGGGGACCGGCGGGTTCCGGCTCACCGTGGACGGGCGGGTCCTCTTCGACGGCACCCAGGCCACCGGCCCGGACGCCGACCCCTTCGAGGCATTCCTGGGCGCGCCCGTACCGCGCGGCGAAGTCGCCCTGGAAGAGGGCAAACCGGTCGACATCAGCCTCGTGCACACCGTGACAAAACCGGCGAACGCCCCCATAGAAGCCGTGGCGTTCTCCCTCCTTCACCGTGAACCCCGGCGCGATCCGGACGCGTTGCTGGCGGAGGCCGTGGCCGTCGCGGCCGCCGCCGACGCCGCCGTCGTGGTCGTCGCGACGACCGAGCGCGCCGAGAGCGAGGGCTTCGACCGCACCACCCTCGCCCTGCCCGGCCGCCAGGACGAACTCGTCGCCAGGGTCGCCGCCGTCAACCCCCGTACCGTCGTCGTGGTGAATTCCGGCGCCCCCGTCGAATTGCCCTGGCGGGACGGAGTCGCCGCCGTCCTGCTCGACTGGTTCCCCGGCCAGGAGGCGGGTACGGCCCTCGCGGACGTGCTCCTGGGGGCCGAGGAGCCGGGCGGCAGGCTCCCCACCACCTGGCCGGCCCGCCTCGCGGACGCCCCGGTGACGGAAGTTGACCCACGTGAGGGTGAACTTGCTTATGGGGAAGGTGTGTTCATCGGATACCGTGCCTGGGAGAAGGCGCGGGCGGTCCCGGCTTACGCCTTTGGCCATGGCTTGGGCTACACCGACTGGTCGTACGAGGCGCTGGACATCCGGAGCGAGGGTACGGATGACCCGGTGGCCACGGTCCGCGTGCGCAACACCGGCACGCGGTTCGGCCGGGAGGTGGTCCAGATCTATCTCGCCGCCCCTCGGGGCGGCGAGGTGGAACGCCCGGTCCGTCGACTGGCCGGTTTCGCCTCGCTGGAGGCGGCGCCGGGCCGGACGGCGGAGGCGGCCATCGCCCTGGACCCCCGCGCCTTCGACGTGTGGGACGAGGCCGCGGCCGCCTGGCGGCGCCTCCCCGGCACGTACACCGCCGAGGCCGGCCGCAGCATCGCCGACCGCAGGCTGACCGCGCCCGTGCGGATCGACGGCCCGGCCGTCTGACACCGCGGGACCCGGCACGGACCGGGGCGGGGCCACCTGACCGGCCCCGCCCCTTCTCCGGTTTCTACGCGCTCACGCCGGTGGCCGCGCCGCCGTGATCGTGCGGTACGCCATGTCCGCCAGCTGCCGCTGACCGGACTTGCTGGGGTGGAACCAGTCCCACTTGCTCAGCTCCTCGCCCGTGAAGCCGTAGTCGTGCACGGAACCGTCGTAGCGGCACAGCCTGTCCCGGCGGCAGACGTCCGCGAGGACGGCGTTGTACTCCCCGACCCGCTTGTCGACCTGCGCCCGCCGCTCGGCCGAGGCCGCGTCCTCGGCGCCCGCGTCGCGCAGCATCGAGGGGCAGACGCCCAGATTCCAGACCGCCTTGGCAAAGCCGTTGGTCCGCCCCTGCGACCACAGCCGCTTCAGGTCCGGGACGGCGGCGACGTACAGCTGGGACGTGGGCAGGGCGGTGCGCAGCTCCTTGACCGACTGCTCGAAGTCCGTGCGGAAGGTGTCCACCGGCGTCATCTCGCCGACGTCGGAGCGGCACGCGTCGTTGGCGCCGAGCAACACCGTGACCAGCTGCGGCTTGTTGTCGACGGCGGCCCGCATCTGGGCGGGCAGATCGGACATCCGGGCACCGGTCTTCGCGTGGTTCCAGCTGCTCGTCTGCGGGGAGGCCAGCAGGCGGCGGGCGAGGCTGTCGACCTGGGTGCCGGTCGCCCAGGAGGCGTCCGGGCAGTCGGAGAGGATGGAACAGGCGTTGAAGCCACGGGTGATGGAGTCGCCGAGGGAGGCGATCGACTCGGGCCGGGTCTTCCACGCCGGGGCGGGGCTCGCGCTCGGCCGCGCCTCGGGCTCCGCGGCGGCGGAGCCGCCCTTGCCGTCGTCACAGCCGGTGACGAGGAGGCCCGCCACGGCCATGGCCGCGGCGGCCCGCACGGCCCCGCGCACCTTCCGTCCCGCGCTGCTCCGCATGGCTTCGTCCCCTCCGGCCGGGTGGATATCGGTACGGGTCCGACGGTACGTCACCGGAGGGGTGCCACCGCACGGTAGCTTTTCCCCGGGGGTGCTCGGGCAGGGCCCGGCAGATTCGCGCTCCGGTTATCGCCGTTTGGACAACACGTCACATCCTGTCCCTTTTCAGGAGATTTGCTCCCGATGGTGTTTACTGTTGGTAACCTCGCGAGCTGGTGCAGGAGTGGCCCTTGGGGCAGAATGTCTGTTGCTGTCCCAGGCGGGATCGGTACGGGTGCGAGGCCGCTGGGGAAGGCGAACCTCGAACCGCACTGGAGGTCCCGGTGACGACACGTGGAGTTCTCTACGTGCACTCCGCGCCGCGCGCGCTGTGCCCGCACGTCGAATGGGCCGTGGCGGGCGTGCTCGGCGTCCGCGTCACGCTCGACTGGATCAGACAACCCGCCTCACCCGGCACCTGGCGTGCGGAATTCTCCTGGCAGGGGCAGGTCGGCACCGCTTCCAAGCTCGCCTCCGCGCTGCGCGGCTGGCACCTGCTGCGCTTCGAGGTGACCGCCGAGCCGTGCGCGACCGCCGAGGGCGAGCGCTACAGCTCCACGCCCGAGCTCGGCATCTTCCACGCGGTCACCGGCATCCACGGCGACATCCTCATCCCCGAGGACCGGCTGCGGGCCGCGCTCGCGCGCGCCGGCCGGGGCGAGAGCAATCTGGCGGCCGAGGTGGCGAAGCTTCTCGGCAAGCCGTGGGATGACGAACTGGAGCCGTTCCGGTACGCGGGCGAGGGTGCGCCGGTCAGATGGCTGCACCAGGTGGTGTGACCCGGGGGGTGCCCCCGTGCGGGCAACGGCGCGCTCTTGCGCTCGAGCATGCTCCAGCGCCTAGCTTCGGGCCATGACCGAAACCACCTCAGTCACCGTTCTCGGTACGGGAATCATGGGCGCCGCCATGGCCCGCAACCTCGCTCGCGCCGGTCTCGACGTACGCGCCTGGAACCGCAGCCGGGAGAAGGCCGAACCGCTCGCCGCCGACGGAGTGCGCGTCACGGACAGTCCCGCGGACGCCGTGCGGGGCGCGGACGTCGTCCTCACCATGCTCCACGACGGGCCCGCCGCCCTGGAGGTGATGCGGGCCGCGCTGCCCGGTCTGCGGCCGGGGACCGTCTGGGTCCAGTCGACGACCGCGGGGCTCGACGGCTTCGACACCCTCACCGGCTTCGCCGACGAGCACGGCCTGGTCTTCGTCGACGCCCCGGTCCTGGGCACCAAGCAGCCCGCCGAGGCCGGGAAGCTGACGGTCCTGGCCGCCGGGCCCGCGGCGGCCCGTACGGTCGTCGCGCCCGTCTTCGACGCCATCGGCGGCCGTACGGTCTGGGCGGGCGACGACGCCCCGGCCGACGCGGCCACCCGGCTCAAGCTCGTCCTCAACAGCTGGGTGCTCACCGTCACCCACGGCACCGCGGAGGCCCTCGCCCTGGCCGAAGGGCTCGGCGTCGACCCGGCGGGCTTCCTGGACGCGGTCGAGGGCGGCCCGCTCGACATGGGCTATCTGCGGGCCAAGGCGGCGCTCATCCTCGGCGGCGGGTTCACCCCGCCCAGCTTCGCCACCACCACGGCCGAGAAGGACGCCCGGCTGATCGTGGCCGCGGGGGAGCGGGTGGGTGTGCGGCTGGATGTGACCGCGGCGGGCGCGGAGCGCTTCCGCAGGGCCGGTGAGCAGGGCCATGGTGACGAGGACATGGCCGCTTCGTATTTCGCCAGCTTCGACCGCTGACCGGCGGGAAAAGCGGAGCGGCCCGCCTCCGGAGGAACCGGGGGCGGGCCGCTCGCGCGTACGGGCGCGGGATCAGACCGAGCGGAGGGCGAGGACCACGTTGTGGCCGCCGAAGCCGAACGAGTTGTTGATCGCCGCGATCGGGCCCTCCGGGAGCGGGCGGGGCTCGTCGCGGACGATGTCCGCGTCGATGTCCTCGTCCAGCTCGTCGACGTTGATCGTCGGCGGGGCGATCCGGTGGTAGAGGGCGAGGACGGTCGCGACCGTCTCGATGCCGCCGGCGCCGCCCAGCAGGTGGCCGGTCATCGACTTGGTGGCGGACACCGCCACGTGGTCGAGGTCGTCGCCGAGGACCTTGCGCAGGGCCTTGATCTCGGCGGCGTCGCCCTGCGGGGTGGAGGTGGCGTGCGCGTTGAGGTGCACGATCTCCGAAGGCTTGAGGTCGCTGGAGTCGAGCAGGTTCTGCAGGGCAGCGGCGATGCCGCGGCCGGTCGGCTCGGGCTGCGCGATGTGGTGGCTGTCCGCGGACAGGCCCTGGCCCAGCACCTCGCAGTAGACCCGGGCACCGCGCCGCGCGGCGTGCTCGGCCGACTCCAGGATGACGACGCCCGCGCCCTCGCCGAGTACGAAGCCGTCACGGCCCTTGTCGTACGGGCGGGAGGCCTTCTGGGGCTCGTCGTTGTTCTTGGACATCGCCATCATGTTGGCGAAGGCCACGATGGGCAGCGGGTGGATGGCCGCCTCGGTGCCGCCGGCGACGACCACGTCGGCACGGCCGGTGCGGATCATCTCCACGGCGTAGCCGATCGCCTCGGCGCCGGACGCGCAGGCGCTGACCGGGGTGTGCACGCCCGCCTGGGCGTTCACCTCCAGGCCGACGTTGGCGGAGGGGCCGTTGGGCATCAGCATGGGCACGGTGTGCGGGGAGACGCGGCGGACGCCCTTCTCCTTGAGCACGTCGTACTGGTCGAGCAGGGTGGTCACACCGCCGATGCCGGAGGCGATGACCGTGCCGAGCCGCTCGGGGGCGATCGCGGCGTCCTCGCCCGCCTTGGCGGTGAAGCCCGCGTCGGCCCACGCCTCACGGGCGGCGATCAGCGCGAACTGCGCGGACCGGTCCGTCTTGCGGGTGAGCGGGCGGGGCAGGACGTCCTCGGGGTCCACGGCCGCGCGGGCCGCGATCCGGACCGGGAGCTCGGCGAAGCGCTCGCCCTCCAGGGGCTTGACGCCCGAGCGCCCGGCGAGCAGGCCTTCCCAGGTCGATGCGCTGTCGCCACCCAGCGGTGTGGTTGCGCCGATACCGGTGACGACCACGGTGCGATTGGTCGGGTTCACAGGGATTCTGTCTCCACGTGTAGAGGTGCTGGATCCGCCACCGCCGGGGTGGCGACGAACGCCTGGATCAGGCCTGGTGCTTCAGGATGTAGTCGGCAGCGTCACCGACGGTCTTGAGGTTCTTGACGTCCTCGTCCGGGATCTTGACCTCGAAGCGCTCCTCGGCGGCCACGACGACCTCGACCATGGACAGCGAGTCGACGTCCAGGTCGTCGGTGAAGGACTTGTCCAGCTTGACGTCCTCGACCGGGATGCCCGCGATCTCGTTGACGATCTCGGCGAGACCCTCGAGGATCTGCTCCTGGGTGTGAGCCATTGCGGCGCTCCTTCTATGTGCGGTGAAACTGCGTTATGGAAAAACTGCTGCTGAGGTGAGGGGCCGAGCGGCGACAGCCGCGCGGATTCTCGCCTAGGGGAGGGTAACGACCGTCGCGGCGTAGACGAGACCCGCCCCGAACCCGATGACGAGCGCGGTGTCCCCGCTCTTTGCCTGCCCCGTGGCCAGAAGTCGCTCCATGGCCAGCGGAATGGAGGCCGCGGACGTGTTGCCCGTGGTCTCCACGTCACGCGCGACCGTGACGCTCTCCGGCAGTTTGAGGGTCTTCACCATCGAGTCGATGATCCGCATGTTGGCCTGGTGCGGGATGAAGACGTCCAGGTCCTCCGGGCTGACGCCGGCGTCGTCCAGCGCCTGCTGGGCGACCTTCGCCATCTCGAAGACGGCCCAGCGGAAGACCGCCTGGCCCTCCTGGGTGATCGCGGGGAAACGGATCTCCTCCAGGGTCTGGCGGACCTCGTCGCCGTCGCCGCCGGGGAGGGGCGTCGTGCGGTACTCGTCCCAGCCCACGGTCTGCTTGATCGTGTGGGACTTGTCGCCCTCGGATCCCCAGACCGTCGGGCCGATCGCCGGCTCCTGCGAAGGGCCGACGACCACGGCACCCGCACCGTCGCCGAACAGGAAGGCCGTCGCGCGGTCCTCCAGGTCCGTCAGGTCCGACAGCCGCTCCACGCCGATGACCAGTACGTATTCGGCCGAACCCTCGACGATCAGGCCCTTGGCCAGCGTCAGTCCGTAGCCGAAGCCGGCACAGCCCGCGGAGATGTCGAACGCGGCGGGCTTGCCCGCGCCGATCTTGTGCGCGATCTCGGTGGCGATCGCCGGGGTCTGCTTGAAGTGCGAGACGGTGGAGACGATCACGCCACCGATCTGCTCGGGGGTGATGCCCGCGTCGGCGATGGCCTTGCCGGCCGCCTCGACCGACATCGCGGACACCGTCTCCTCGGGGCCCGCCCAGTGCCGGGTGGCGATGCCCGAACGGGACCGGATCCACTCGTCCGAGGAGTCGATGTACTTGAGGATCTCCTCGTTCGGAACCACTCGCGTCGGGCGGTATCCGCCCACGCCGAGGATGCGCGCGTAGGGGGCGCCCTTGCTGGGCCTGATCTTCGCGGTCATGCTCTCGGGGCTCCTTATTCGGCCGTGGTCGCGGCGGCGGTGGCGTACTCGGCGATCAGCTCGCGAGCCGCGTCCAGGTCGGCCGGGGTCTTGAGCGCGAGAGTCCGCACACCGGGCAGCGCGCGCTTGGCGATGCCCACGAGGGTGCCGCCGGGCGCGAGCTCGATGATCGCGGTGACGCCGAGCTCCTTGAAGGTGTCCATGCACAGGTCCCAGCGGACCGGATTGGCCACCTGGCCGACCAGCCGCTGCACGACCTCCGTGCCGGAGGCGACGACCGCGCCGTCCTTGTTGGAGACGTAGCGGGTGTGCGGGTCGGCGGGGGACAGCTCCCGCACGGCCGACTCCAGCACCTCGACGGCCGGGGCCATGTGCTCGGTGTGGAAGGCGCCTGCGACCTTCAGTGCGACGACGCGCCGGGTGCCCTCCGGCTTGTCCTCGGCGAGCGCGGCGAGCTGCTCCGCGGTGCCGGCGGCGACGATCTGGCCCGCGCCGTTCACATTGGCGGGCGTCAGGCCGAGCTTCTCCAGGTGCGGCAGGACGACGTCGGCGTCCCCGCCCAGCAGGGCGGACATGCCGGTCTCCGTCACGGCGGCGGCGTCGGCCATCGCGAGACCGCGCTTGCGCACGAGCTCCAGCGCGGCCCGCTCGGGGAGGACCCCGGCCAGGGCGGCGGCGGCGAGCTCGCCGACGCTGTGCCCCGCGGTGGCGCCCACCAGGCGGGCGAAGTCCTCGGCCGTCGGGAACAGCTGCCGGGCCGAGACCAGCGCGGAGGCCACCAGCAGCGGCTGGGCCACGGCGGTGTCACGGATCTCGTCCGCGTCGGCGTTCGTGCCGTAGTGGACCAGATCCAGGTCGATGGCGGCCGACCACTCACGGAGTCGGTCTTCGACACCGGGGAGGTCGAGCCAGGGGTTCAGGAAGCCGGGCGTCTGAGCGCCCTGGCCGGGGGCGACGAGTACGAGCACCCTCACACTCTCTCTCGTGGACGGCCTCGGCCACCGGTGGGGACAGGGACCAAGAACCGTCAGGGGAATTGTTGATGTCCAACAAAAGCCTAGAGCGGGGACTCCGCGTCTGCCAGGCGCCCCAGGATCAGCGCGACTCGGAGTGTGAAGGCCGAACGCACATCGGAGGGTGACCATCCGGTGACGTCCGTCACACGTCGGAGGCGGTATCTCACGGTGTTCGGGTGGACGAACAGCATCCGGGCCGCACCCTCAAGGCTACTTGCCTGCTCCAGATAGACGCTCAGGGTCTCCAGCAGGGCCGAGCCCGCTTCCTCGAGCGGTCTGTAGATCTCCTCCACCAGTTGCTCACGCGCGGTAGCGTCCCCGGCCATCGCGCGCTCCGGCAGAAGATCATCGGCGAGCACCGGCCGGGGGGCGTCCGGCCAGGCGGCGCACGCCTTCAGCCCCGCCGCCGCGGCCTGCGCGGAGCGGTTGGCCGCCAGCAGGTCCGACACCACGGGACCGGCCACCACCGGGCCCGCCGCGAACGGCCCGATCAGGGCCTTCGCCGCTTGCAGCGGGTTGTCCGAGCCGCCCGCGATCACCACCAGCCGGTCCCCGAGCACGCCCGTCAGGACCTGGAGCTTCGCGTGCCGCGACGCCCGCCGGATCGCCTCGACCGTCAGCTCGCTGTCCCCGTCGGGCGCCGTACCCAGCACCACCGCGACATGCGAGGGCGAATTCCAGCCGAGGGCCGCGGCCCGGGACAGGGCGCCCTCGTCGGCCTCGCCCGACAGCACCGCGTTGACCACCAGCGACTCCAGCCGGGCGTCCCACGCTCCGCGCGCCTCCGCGGCCTGGGCGTACACCTGAGCGGTGGCGAAGGCGATCTCCCGCGCGTAGACGAGCAGGGCCTCGCGCAGCACCGACTCGTCGCCCGGCGCGGCCACCTCGTCGATCGCCGACTCCATGACCTCGATGGTCGTGCGGACCATCTCCACGGTCTGGCGCAAAGTGATCGCCCGCGTCAGCTCGCGCGGGGCCGTGCCGAAGACGTCCGTGCTGATGGCCTGCGGCGTCTCCGGATGCCGGAACCACTCGGTGAACGCCGCGATACCGGCCTGGGCGACCAGGCCGATCCAGGAGCGGTTCTCCGGGGGCATCGCCCGGTACCACGGCAGCTGGGCATCCATCCGGGCGATGGCGGCGGCGGCCAGCGTGCCGGATGACTTCTCCAGACGGCGGAGGGTGGCGCTGTGCGGATGCGGGATGTTAGCGGCGGGTTCAGGCACGGGGACAAGCCTGCCTTATTCGGGTGCCGAGCGGGGTCGCCGGGCTACGGTAGCCCGATGACGCACGTGCGACGCGCCGTTCAACGAGCAGGTGAACGCTTCCTCGGCGGCGATCCGGAGGCCGGGATCGAGACCTGGCACGCGTTCTCCTTCGCCGGGTTCTACGACCCCGACAACGTCCGGTTCGGGCCCCTCGCCGCCTGCAACGAGGAGCGCCTCGCGCCCGGCGCGGGCTTCGCCGAGCACCCGCACCGCGACGTCGAGATCGTCACCTGGGTGGTCGAGGGCGAACTCACCCACGAGGACTCCACCGGCCACCGCGCGGTCGTCCGTGCCGGGGATCTCCAGCGGTTCAGCGCGGGCTCCGGGGCGCGGCACTCCGAGCGGAACGAGGGGGCGGTGCCGCTGCGCTTCGTGCAGATGTGGCTGACGCCCTCGGAATCCGACGGCGAGCCGTCCTACGAACTGCTGCCGCAGGTCCCGGACGGCGCGTATCCCCTGGCCGGGGCGGAGGCGGTCCTGCACGTGCGCCGGCTCGCGGCGGGGGAGCGGGTGTCCGTGCCGGACGCGCAGTGGGTGTACGTCCATGTCGTACGGGGTTCCGTGCGGGTGGACGGGGATGTGGTGGGGGAGGGGGATGCGATGCGCTTGTTCGAGGCGGTGGGGGTCGAGGCGTTCGCCGTTGACGCGGCCGAGCTGCTGTTCTGGGCGATGCACGCGGAGCCCCACTTCGGCTGACGCTTCTTCCTCGGCCCCCTGGGTGCGGGTTCGTTGCCGCCTGCGGCGGGGGCGCCCTGCGGGCGCGTCCTCAAACGCCGGACGGGCTGACAGCCAGCTCCGCCAGGACCGCGTCCGTCAGGGGTGGCCACGCCTGTGTTGCCCAAGGGCCGAAGGGGCGGTCCGTGAGGGCGACGCAGGCCGCGTTCGCCGTCGGGTCCACCCACAGGAACGTGCCCGACTGGCCGAAGTGGCCGAATGTGCGGGGGGAGGACGACGCCCCCGTCCAGTGCGGGGACTTGCCGTCGCGGATCTCGAAGCCGAGGCCCCAGTCGTTGGGGCGCTGGTGGCCGTAGCCGGGGAGGACGCCGGTCAGGCCGGGGAAGGCCACGGTCGTCGCCTCGTCCAGCGTCTGCCGTGACAGCAGCCGCGGAGCCTGGAGCTCCGCCGCGAAGCGGGCCAGGTCGTCGACGGTGGAGACGCCGTCCTTGGCGGGGGAGCCCTGGAGGTCCGTCGCCGTCATGCCGAGCGGTTCGAGCACGGCCTGCCGCAGGTACTCGGGGAAGGCGATGTCCGTCGCCTTGGCGATGTGGTCGCCGAGCACCTCGAAGCCCGCGTTGGAGTACAGGCGCCGCGTCCCCGGCTCGGCCGTCGGCCGGTGTTCGTCGAAGGCCAGCCCGGAGGTGTGGGCGAGCAGATGGCGGACCGTGGACCCGGCGGGGCCGGCCGGCTCGTCCAGCTCGATCGCGCCTTCCTCGACGGCGAGCAGCGCGGCGTACGCGGTGAGCGGTTTGGTCACGGAGGCCAGGGCGAAGCGGTGCGCGGTCGGCCCGTGGGCCCCCGCGAGGCTGCCGTCGGCCCGTACGACTGCCGCAGCAGCGGTCTCCACCGGCCAGTTGTCGATCTTCCGCAGGCTCTCCATGGGTGCGAGCCTAACCCGGTCAGGATTCCCCCAAGATCTCGCTTGCTTGGAGTGCACTCCAACTCTCTAGCGTTGTCCGTGTCGCAAGGGCTTTTCGACCGCGAACGGCCCGCGATGCGAGGGGGATCCGTATGACCGTTCTGGACCACGCGCCGGGAGAAGTGCAGGACCGGGCCGTGCCGTGCCGGCCGGGCCCGCAGCCCGGCCGCCCGCAGGGCCGCGACCGCTACACGATCAGCGAGGTGGCCGAGTACACCGGCCTGTCCGCACACACCCTGCGCTGGTACGAGCGGATCGGGCTGATGCCCCACGTGGACCGTACGCACACGGGTCAGCGCCGCTACACCGAGCGCGACCTGGACTGGCTGGACCTGGTCGGCCGGCTGCGGCTGACCGGGATGCCGGTGGCCGACATGGTGCGGTACGCGCAGATGGTGCGCGAGGGCGAACACACCGTCGCCGCCCGCGAACGGCTGCTGAGCGCGCACCGCGACGACGTACGGCGCCGCATCGCGGAGCTGCGGAGCACGCTCGACGTGCTCGACTACAAGATCGACATTTACGCCGACGCCCGACGCCGGGCGTCCGAAGGGGTCTGAACGCTGATGAGCAGCAACGACACGATCACCACCGCGAAGCTCGGCACCGGTGGCCCCGAGGTCGGAGTGCAGGGCCTCGGCTGCATGGGCATGAGCTTCGCCTACGGACCGACGACCGACGAGGCCGAGGCGCGGGCGACGCTCGAGCGGGCGCTCGAACTGGGCGTCACCCTCTTCGACACGGCCGACATCTACGCCTTCGGCCGCAACGAGGAGTTCATCGCGCCCTTCGTCCGGGCCCACCGCGACCGCATCACGCTGGCCACCAAGTTCGCCATCGTGCGGCGCGAGGACGACCCCTCGTACCAGGCCATCCGCAACGACCGCGCCTACATCCGCGAGTCGGTCGAGGGCAGCCTGCGCCGCCTCGGGGTCGACCACATCGACCTCTACTACATGCACCGCCGCAACCCCGACGTGCCCATGGAGGAGAGCGTCGGCGCCATGGCCGAGCTGGTGGCCGAGGGCAAGGTGCGCCACCTGGGTCTGAGCGAGGTGACGGGCGCCGAACTGCGCGCCGCCCAGGCCGTGCACCCGATCGCCGCCGTGCAGCAGGAGTGGTCGCTCTTCAGCCGCGACGTCGAGGTGAGCGTGGTGCCCGCGGCGCGCGAGCTGGGCGTGGCGCTCGTGCCGTACTCGCCGCTCGGCCGCGGCTTCCTGACCGGCTCGTTCGCCGACGCGGAGAAGGAGCTGTCGAGCGACGACTGGCGGCGCAGGCAGCCGCGCTTCACGGGCGACAACGCGGCGGCGAACGTGGCGCTGCTGGAGCCGGTGCGCGCGGTCGCCGAGGCGCACGGGATCACGCTGGGTCAGGTCGCCCTGGCGTGGGTGCAGCAGCGGGCCTCGGTGCACGGCCTGACGGTCGTTCCGATCCCGGGCACGCGCAAGCGGTCCCGGCTGGACGAGAACACCGCCGCCACCCGGATCGTGCTCACGGAGCAGGAGCTGGCGACCCTGGAGCCGATCGCCTCGCAGGTGGCGGGCGACCGCTACCCCGACATGTCCTTCACGGCGGTCGGCCGGGAGTAAGCGGTCGGCCGGGAGTAAGGGGCCGGGGCTGCGCCCCGGTCAGCGGTCCCCCGGGGCGACCAGCCCCGATTCGTACGCGAAGATCACGGCCTGCGCCCGGTCGCGCAGGCCGAGCTTCGCCAGGACCCTGCCGATGTGCGTCTTCACCGTCTGCTCCGCCACGACCAGGGACGCCGCGATCTCCTGGTTGGAGAGCCCGCGCGCGATGAGTTCGAGCACCTCGGTCTCACGCGGCGTCAGACCGTGGAGGCGCAGCGAGGGATCCCGCCGCCGCGCGGGCCGTTGCTGTGCGAAGTCCGCGATGAGACGGCGGGTCACCGAGGGGGCGAGCAGCGCCTCGCCCGCGGCCACGACCCGTACCGCGGAGATCAGATCGGCCGGCGGCGCGTCCTTGAGGAGGAAGCCGGAGGCGCCCGCGCGCAGCGCCTCGTAGACGTAGTCGTCGACGTCGAAGGTGGTCAGCATCAGCACCTTCGGCCGGTGCACCACCCCCGTCGGCGGGTCGAGGAGCTGCCGGGCGGCCTCCAGGCCGTCCATCTCCGGCATCCGGACGTCCATCAGGACCACGTCCGGGTGCGTGCGGCGGCTCAGCTCCACGCCCTGCCGTCCGTCGGGCGCGTCACCGACGACGTCGATGTCGGACTGCGCGGCGAGGAGCGCGGCGAAGCCCGCCCGCACCATGGCCTGGTCGTCGACGATGATCACCTTGATGGTCATGCGGTGGGTGTTTTCCTTTCGGAGCGCTGCTCGGGGGCGGGGGCGGGGCGACGGGAGGTGTCAGTCGAGCCCGGCGAACGGCAGCCGGGCCGCCACCCGGTAGCCGCCCTCCGGCAGCGGGCCGGTGTCCAGCGAGCCGCCGACCAGGCGCACCCGCTCCCGCATGCCGACGAGACCGTGGCCGGTGCCGGAGGACTCCAGCGGGGCGTCCGGCTTCGCCGCCGCTTCGTTGACGATCAGGACCATCAGGCTTTCCGCGTCCACGGACACCGACACCCGGGTCGGCGCGCCGGGCGCGTGCCGCACCACATTGGCCAGGGCCTCCTGCACGATGCGGTACGCCGAGAGGTCCACGGCCTGCGGCAGGGCGGCTGCGGCCGCGGCCACGTCCGGGGCGACCGTGAGCTCCACGGGCAGCCCGGACCGTACGGTCGCCTCGACCAGCTGCGGGATGCGGGTCACCCCCGGCTGCGGCGCGCGCTCGCCGCCGGGCTCCTCGCCGCTGTCCTCGCTGCGCAGGACGCCAAGCAACCGCCGCATCTCGGTCAGCGACTCCCGGGCGGTCGCCGCGATCGCGGTGAACTCCTCGCTCGCCGCGGGCGGCAGTCCGGCGATGCGGTACGGGGCGCTGTCGGCCTGCACGGTGATCACCGACATGTGGTGGGCGACCACGTCGTGCAGCTCGCGGGCGATGCGGGTGCGCTCCTCCAGCAGGGTGCGGCGGGCGCGCTCGGCCTCGCTGATGTGCTCCTGCTCGGCCAGCGCCCGCCGGGCGTCCCCCCGCCCGCGCAGCGCGCCGCCGAGCACCAGCAGGATGCCGCCGAGCACCTGGAGCGTCACCCATACGGCGGAGCCGCGCCCGGGGCAGAAGCTCTGGAAGGCCAGGCCCGCCGCCCCGGTGAGCCCCCAGGCGGCGGCCAGCGTGCGGGGCCGCTCGCGCAGCGCCAGCGCGAGGAACAGCAGCAGCATCCCGATGATCACCATCGGCGTCCACGGCCAGGGCCGGTCCGCGTTCGGCGGCACGGCGAGCAGCGCCGCCGCCCCCGCGACATCGCCGAGGAACGCGATCGCCCACGCGAGCAGCGGCCGCTTCACGGCGATGAACAGCGGCCCGACCTGGACGAACGCGAGCACCGTGGCGACACCGGGGTTCAGGCCGTATTCCCTGGTCAGGACGGTGGCGGTGACGGGCAGCAGGATCGCGGTGAAGAGGGCGGCGACGGCGTACGGCAGGAGGCGTACCCACCGCCTCCTGGCCTGGCCGAGGAGGGCGGCGGGGGGCTGTGGCGTGAAGAGATCGCGGGCGAAGCGGAGCGGTTGGATCATGGCGCTCTCAGCGTAGGCGCCGAGGGGCCGCCGGGACGTCACACCGGGGTGTGGACCCGGGCGTCATACCCAGGTATCAGCCGGCGCTTCACAGTTCGGCCAGCAGCTGTGCCTTCTTCGAGCTGAACTCGTCGTCGGTCAGGAGGCCCGCGTCGTGCAGCGCTCCCAGATGGCGGATCCGGTCCGCGATGCCGCCGGGGTCGGGGCGGGCGGAGGGCAGGCGCAGCGCGGCCACCGGGGTGGTGGACCGTACGGCCTCCAGGACCGCCGCCGCGAAGGGGAGGGATTCGTGGACGAGTCCGTAGCCCATGCCGAAGACGACCGCCGCCGGGTCCTGGTCGGCCTCGCCGGGGTACTCGTCCGGTGCCTGGCCGCGCCGCACCAGCCGCAGGCAGCCGCCCGCCGCGTCGGGTGAGCGCCACTCGACGCCCGACAGCTCGTCGAGGGGGAAGCGCTGGTCGCCCGCCTTCCACTTGGCGGAGGACGCGCCCGTCCAGAACCAGCGGAAGGCGACGGCCGCGCCGTCGAAGGACGCCTTGCCGTCGTATGCCTTGAAGGACAGGGGCGGGGCGGGCGCGGCCACCAGGTGGCGCTCGGCGGGGTCGGCGGCGCAGGGGCCGAGCGCGGACCGTATCTCGTCGGCGTAGTACCCCGCGAGGGCATCGCGCTCCGCGGGCAGCACCAGGCGGTAGGGGTCGCAGCCCTCCTTGAGCTGGCCGGCGGCCGCGTCCATCAGCGGGTCGGCGCCCGGTCTGGGCACAGCGCGCAGCACCACCGTGCCGCGCTTCCCCGGGACCTGTTCGACGGCCGCGAGCGCCTCGTAGGGGACGCGGCGCTCACCGAGAGCCTGGAGCAGCTTCGGTGTGCGGATCCCCCGTTCGAAGCGGATGAGCACGGAGTCGGTGTCGAACTCCCAGGCGGCGTGGAAACCGGCCAGCACATCACCCATGCGGCTCATCGTATGCGGCGGTCGGCCGCGCGTCGCTACGCGCGTCAAAGTGACGTACGGCCGTCCGGTCGGTGTCCGTCCAGGGACGGCCGGGCGCGGCGGACCCGTGGGAGCCCACTACGCCAGGTCGTCCGCGCAGCCGCTGGACGCCTTCGCGCAGCTGACCGCGGAGGGGAGGCCGACGCCGATGCCGGCGAAGTTGGCCAGGCTCGTCGTGCCGGGTTCGAAGTAGCCCGCGTGGCCTTCCGCCCCGCGCGAGGACAGCAGCCGCGCGCCGAAGCCCGCGGAGACCGGGTCCGCGCCGTGGCCGAGGCCGCCGACCTCCAGGTGGGGGACGCCCTGGATCCAGTCGTCGGGGTCGCGCATCGCCCATATCCGGGCGCTGGTGCGCAGCTCGGAGACGTGGTCGGCGCGCATGCCGGGGCTGCCCGCGACGGCCACGTCCGTGACCCGGGGCGACATGTCGCGGACGGCGACGCCGCACACCACGGAGCCGTAGCTGTGGCAGAAGAGCGAGACGGGCGCGCTGCCGGGCAGCGCCCGCACGAGCGCCCGCAGGCGCAGCGCGCCCTCGGTGGCGAGCTTGCCGGTGGCGGCGTCCATGCCGACCCCGGCGGGGGAGGTGTAGTCGGCCCAGGCGATGACGGCGGTCCGGGTGCCGGGGCTCGCCTTCCGCTCGGCGGCGTAGAGGGAGCGGGCCATGCCGACGGGCGCGGTGTACGCGCGCTGGGTCTTCTCGAAGGTGAGGACGTTGGTGTCGACGCCCGGCACCACCACGGAGACGCGCTCGGCGCGGTCGAGGTCGCCGGTGACCTCGGCGACCCGCCCGGCACCCGTGGGGTCGAAGGCGAGGATCTGCCGTCCGCCGTCCATCAGCGATTCGAAGCGGTGCATCCGGCGTTCCGCGTCCCGGCGCCCGGCGGGGGTCAGGTCGTTCTCGCGCATGCGGTGCTTCTCGACCTTGCGTGCCTGGTCGAGGGCTTCCCGGTTGGCGCGGTAGCGCAGGGTGAGCGGGGCGCCGTCGAGGTTGCCGACGACGAGGGGGTAGCGGTCGGCGAGCCGGTCGCGCTGGGCGCCGGTGAGGGAGCCGAAGAAGCGGGCCAGGGCGTCGGGGGCCGCGTCGGGGCGGGGGAGCGGGTGCCCCGCTATGGAGCCGTGCAGCCATGCGCTCAGCGCCGCCGTCCGCACGTCCTCGCCCGCTCTGTGGCTTCTGACCGCCGTCCAGCCGGTGGTCGCGAGCATGATGAAGACCACGGCCAGTGCGAGCAGTGCGCGCCACACGGCGGCCGTGGTCGTCCACGGGGCGGAGGGGGAGCCGAGCTCCGGGAAAGAAGTCACCGCCGAACACCCTAGGAGAAACCCGGCGCCGACCGTGAAGTCAGTGAGCCATCTCACGTTTGAAACGAGGGTGATTGTGGACTCGTTTGTGCTTCTCGATCAGTTGCGCCAGTTCTCCGCCAACGCCGGTCCCAGCTGGTCGAGATAGCGCGTGGTGATCTTCCGGAGCTCCTCGAGACCGGCGTTGCCGCGCTCGCCCCAGAGCTTGCCCGTCACCCGCATCACCCCGCCGAACGCCGCCACCAGCACCTGGGGTCTGGGGTCGGTCCGTACGTCCAGGCCCTCGCGCCGGGCGATCTCTTCGGCGAGCTCCTCCTCCAGCCGGGCCAGGCGGTGCAGATGGGCGGCGAAGAGCTGCGGGGTCGACTCGATCATCCGGTAGGTGCGCATGTGCAGTTCGAGCGGGACGACCGACTCGATGGCCTCCCCGACGCTGTCCCAGGAGGAGAGCACGGCGTTGCGCAGCGCGGTGAGCGGCGCCTCGGTGGCGGGCCGCTCGCGCAGCCTGGCGAAGAAGAAGGACTCCACCGAGTCCTGCACCGCCAGGGCGACCTCCTCCTTGTTCGCGAAGTAGCGGAAGAAGGTGCGCTGGGAGACGTCGGCGGCGTCGGAGATCTCGTCGACGGTCGTGCCGTCGAAGCCCTTCAGCGCGAACAGCTCAAGGGCGGAACGGATGAGGGTGTCCCGGGTGCGGCGCTTCTTCCGCTCGCGGAGCCCGGGCGGTGCGGCGCGGCCCGTCCCGTCCTCGATCGTATGCATCGAGCCTCTCCTCACACAGCGTTTTGGCTGCTCAGGATAGCTGTGACCGATCTGGCAGCGGCCGTCTCATGAAACCGCTGGTCAATTGTCAGAGGCTGCCATAATCTCGAAATATGACGTCTCAGACCACCGTCGCCGACGCGACGCCGGGTCTCGGACCCCGGAAGGGGTTACGGGGCCATCCCTGGCTGACACTGCTTTCCGTCGCGATCGGCGTGATGATGGTCACGCTCGACGGCACCATCGTCGCTGTCGCGAATCCCGCCATCCAGAAGGACCTCGGCGCCTCGCTCGCCGACGTCCAATGGATCACCAACAGCTATCTCCTCGCCCTCGCGGTCGCCCTGATCACCGCGGGCAAGCTGGGTGACCGCTTCGGTCACCGGCTGACCTTCCTCATCGGCACCACCGGCTTCGCCGCCGCCTCCGGTGCCATCGCGCTCTCCGACACCGTCTCGATGATCGTCGGCTTCCGGGTGCTCCAGGGCCTGTGCGGCGCCCTGTTGATGCCGGCGGCGCTCGGCCTGCTGCGGGCCACCTTCCCGGCCGAGAAGCTCAACATGGCCATCGGCATCTGGGGCATGGTCATCGGCGTCTCCACCGCGGGCGGCCCGATCCTCGGCGGCGTGCTCGTCGAGCACGTCAACTGGCAGTCGGTCTTCTACGTCAACGTGCCCGTCGGCGTCATCGCCCTCGCCCTCGGCCTGATCATCCTCAAGGACCACCGCGCCGAGAAGGCGCCCAAGTCCTTCGACCTGCCCGGCATCGCGCTGCTCTCCACGGCGATGTTCTGCCTGGTGTGGGCGGTCATCAAGGCACCCACCTGGCAGTGGGGCGACTCCAGGACCCTGACCTTCCTGGCCGCCTCGCTCATCGCCTTCGTGCTCTTCGCCGTGTGGCAGACCAGGGTCCGCGAACCCCTGCTGCCGCTCGGCCTGTTCCGCTCCGTGCCGCTGACCGCCGGCACGATCTTGATGATCCTGATGGCCTTCGCCTTCATCGGGGGCCTTTTCTTCGTCACCTTCTACCTCCAGAACGTGCACGGGATGAGCCCGGTCGACAGCGGTCTGCACCTGCTGCCGCTCACCGGCATGATGATCGTCGGGGCCCCCACGGCCGGCGCGGTCATCACCAAGATCGGGCCCCGCATCCCCCTGGTCGTGGGCATGCTCTTCACCGCGGCCGCCTGCTTCGGCACCGCCACGCTGGACACCGACTCCGGCACGGGCGTGATGTCGCTGTGGTTCGCGCTGTTCGGCCTCGGGCTCTCGCCGGTCATGGTGGGAGCCACCGAGGTCATCGTCGGCAACGCCCCCTTGCAGCACGCAGGTCTGGCCGGTGGCCTCCAGCAGGCCGCGATGCAGGTCGGCGGGTCGCTCGGCACGGCGGTGCTGGGCGCGGTCATGGCCGCCCGCGTCGACCATCTGCTGCCCGGCAAGTGGACCGCCGCCGGACTGCCCCCGGTCACGCACGAACAGCTGTCGGCGGGCTCCGACCTGGTCGCGATCGGCATCGCCCCGGTGCCACCGGGGACGGAGGCCGGGACCGCGCAGAAGATCACGACCGTCGCGCATGACACTTTCGTGTCAGGCATGAGCCTGTCGTTCACGGTCGCCGGAGTCATCGCGCTGGTCGCCGCCGCATTCGCCCTGTTCACCAAGCGTGGCGCGAACGCGGATGCCGCGGCGGGCGCCGCCGCGATCTGAGAATCCCCCCGGCCGCCGCTCCCTCGTGCCGTCTTCCCCTATCAGGGCCCCGCTCGCGGGGCCCTCTTGGCAGCGGCCGACCGGCGCGGACAAGATCGACGCAGCACGTCACCGATAACAGGGAGTGATGCATATGCGTACGATCCGTTTCGCCGCCCTCGCCGTGGGCGCCGCGGCCGGACTGGCCCTGGTGAGCGGGCCCGCCGCGACCGCGTCCCCGGCCGGGCGCCCCGGCGACTGCGCCGCCGGGCAGCTGTGCCTGTGGTCGAAGACGGACTACCACGGCGTGCGGACCACGAGCGAGCTCTCCAGGATCGGCATCGAGAGCTGTGAGACGTTACCGGCAGGGCCCGGAGCGGCCTCCTTCGTCAACCGCACCGGGCGCCCGGTCACCACCTACCAGAGCGCGACCTGCGCGGAGACCGGCGAGTTCGCCACCTACCCCTCGGGCTCGTACGTGCCGGAGTCCCCGTACGTGGTCCGTGCGTACAAGGTCTGGGAGAACTGAGCAGACAGCCGTGCCCCGGCAGGCGAGGCCTGCCGGGGCACGGGAAACGCTGACGCTGCCGACGACTACGCGTCGCCGCCCGCGGCGCCCGGGTCGGCCGCCGTGACGTCGAGGAGCTGGTAGCGGTCGACGGCCTGCTTCAGGGCAGAACGGTCGACCTTGCCCTCCTTGGCGAGCTCGGTGAGCACCGCGAGGACGATCGACTGCGCGTCGATGTGGAAGAAGCGGCGGGCCGCGCCACGCGTGTCCGCGAAGCCGAAGCCGTCCGCGCCCAGCGACTGGTACGCACCCGGCACCCAGCGCGAGATCTGGTCCGGAACCGCCCGCATCCAGTCGGACACGGCCACCTTCGGGCCCTCGGCACCGGCGAGCTTGGACGTCACGTACGGGACGCGCATGTCCTCCTCGGGGTGCAGGAGGTTGAACTCCTCCACCTCGATGGCGTCGCGGCGCAGCTCGTTCCAGGAGGTCGCCGACCAGACGTCCGCCTTGACGTTCCACTCGTCCGCGAGGATCCGCTGGGCCTCGACGGCCCACGGCACGGCCACGCCGGAGGCGAGGATCTGCGCCGGGATCGCGCCCTTCTCGCCCGCCTGGTAGCGGTAGAGACCCTTGAGGATGCCCTCGGCGTCCACGTCCGCCGGCTCGGCCGGGTGCTGGATCGGCTCGTTGTAGACGGTCAGGTAGTAGAAGACGTCCTCGGCGTTCTCGCCGTACATCCGGCGCAGACCGTCCTTGACGATGTGCGCCATCTCGTAACCGAACGCGGGGTCGTAGGAGACGACGCCCGGGTTGGTGGACGCCAGCAGCTGCGAGTGGCCGTCCGCGTGCTGGAGGCCCTCACCGGTCAGCGTCGTGCGACCGGCGGTGGCGCCCAGGACGAAACCGCGCGACAGCTGGTCGGCCATCTGCCAGAACTGGTCACCGGTGCGCTGGAACCCGAACATCGAGTAGAAGACGTAGACCGGGATCAGCGGCTCGCCGTGCGTCGCGTAGGCGGAGCCCGCCGCGATCAGCGAGGCCGTGCAGCCCGCCTCGGAGATGCCGTCGTGCAGCATCTGGCCGGTCGGCGACTCCTTGTAGGCGAGCAGCAGCTCGCGGTCCACGGACTCGTACTGCTGGCCGAGCGGGTTGTAGATCTTCGCGGACGGGAAGAACGCGTCCATGCCGAAGGTGCGGTACTCGTCGGGGGCGATCAGCACGAAGCGCTTGCCGATCTCCTTGTCCCGCATGAGGTCCTTCAGGATGCGGACGAACGCCATGGTCGTGGCGATCGACTGCTGCCCGGAGCCCTTCTTGGCGGTCGCGTAGACCTTGTCCTCGGGGAGGACCAGCGGCTTCGCGCGCACGACGCGGCTCGGCACATAGCCGCCCAGCGACTTGCGGCGGTCGTGCATGTACTGGATCTCCTCCGAGTCGCGACCCGGGTGGTAGTACGGCGGCAGGCCGGACTCCAGCTCCTTGTCGGCGATCGGGATGTGGAGACGGTCCCGGAAGCGCTTGAGGTCGTCGACCGTGAGCTTCTTCATCTGGTGGGTCGCGTTGCGGCCCTCGAAGTTCGGACCCAGGGTCCAGCCCTTGACGGTCTGCGCGAGGATCACGGTCGGCTGGCCCTTGTGCGCCTTGGCCGCCGCGTACGCCGCGTAGATCTTCTTGTGGTCGTGACCGCCGCGGCCCAGGTGCAGGATCTGGTCGTCGGACATGCCCTCGACCATCTTCCGCAGCCGCTGGTCGTCGCCGAAGAAGTGCTCACGGATGTACGCACCGGTCTCGGTGGCGTACGTCTGGAACTGGCCGTCGGGGGTGCTGTTGAGCTTGTTGACCAGGATGCCGTCGCGGTCCTGCGCCAGCAGCGGGTCCCAGGAGCGGTCCCAGACCAGCTTGATGACGTTCCAGCCGGCACCGCGGAACTGGGACTCCAGCTCCTGCATGATCTTGCCGTTGCCGCGGACCGGGCCGTCGAGGCGCTGCAGGTTGCAGTTGACGACGAAGGTCAGGTTGTCCAGGCCCTCGCGCGCGGCGATGGACAGCTGGCCGAGCGACTCCGGCTCGTCCATCTCGCCGTCGCCCAGGTAGGCCCAGACGTGCGACTTGGAGGTGTCGGCGATGCCGCGGGCCTCCATGTAGCGGTTCATCCGGGCCTGGTAGATCGCGCCGAGGGGGCCGAGGCCCATCGAGACGGTCGGGAACTCCCAGAAGTCCGGCATGAGCCGCGGGTGCGGGTAGCTGGACAGGCCGTAGGGGGCCTTGGACTTCTCCTGGCGGAAGGCGTCGAGCTGCTGCTCGGACAGTCGGTCCAGGAGGAAGGCGCGGGCGTAGACACCGGGGGAGGCGTGGCCCTGGAAGAAGATCTGGTCGCCGCCGTCGCCTTCGTCCTTGCCGCGGAAGAAGTGGTTGAAGCCCACGTCGTACAGCGACGCCGAGGAGGCGAAGGTGGCGATGTGGCCGCCGACGCCGATGCCCGGGCGCTGGGCACGGGAGACCATCACGGCCGCGTTCCACCGGGTCGCGTTGAGGACCTTGCGCTCGATCTCCTCGTTGCCGGGGAAGAACGGCTCGTCCTTGGTGGCGATGGTGTTGACGTAGTCCGTGCTGCGCATCTCGGGCACGGCCACGCGCTTCTCGCGGGCCCGCTCGATCAGGCGAAGCATGAGGTAGCGGGCACGTTCCCGGCCTCGCTCATCGACGGCTGCGTCGAGCGAGTCGAGCCACTCCTGGGTCTCTTCGGGATCGAAGTCCGGGACCTGGCTGGGAAGGCCGCCAATGATGATCGGGTTGCGATCGGATCCGGAAGCCACGCTGTTCCTTCGGTGTTCGGGTCGTGCTCAGCACGCGGTCAACTACGGTCTGCTGCTCTGTCGCGTCGGCTCCCATCGTGGACCGCGGCGACGGAAACGTCATCTCTACCGGGCGGTAACCACCACTTCATGAGACGACGTGTCAAGGGGTGGCCGAGTGGGGGCGGCCAAATCGCAACCATACGCTCCCTTTGGGAGTCGTCCGCGTACGGCCGTTCGGGCCTGTGGGCCGTAATCACACGGGGCAACTTCCCAAACCCGGCAGAATGCTGTGGCATGAATCACCCGCCCGTGCTCTTCCATGGTGGAGGTTGCGGTGGGAGAGCCGCTTCCGTCACCGTTTCGGCGGTCTCGGCGGCCGGGTACTTGCGCGAACGGTCCGGCACGTGTGGACTACGGCCAATGACTCGCGTATGCGGGGAACACAAGACACTTTCTCGAAAGATGACAGGAGGCAATAAGTGAGCGCGACCGCGGACCACGCGGAGGAGCGGACCAACCCTGCCGCCAGGCTGGGTTTCCAGCCCGGACAGGTGGTCCAGGAGATCGGCTACGACGACGACGTCGATCAGGAACTCCGCGAGGCCATTGAGGAAATCACCGGCCAGGATCTGGTCGACGAGGACTACGACGACGTGGCCGATGCCGTCGTCCTGTGGTTCCGCGACGAGGACGGCGACCTGACGGACGCGCTCGTGGACGCCATTGGCATGCTCGAGGACGGCGGGGACATCTGGCTGATGACCCCGAAGACCGGCCGCGACGGCTACATCGAGCCGAGCGACATCAACGAGGCGTCGCAGACCGCGGGTCTGAGCCAGACCAAGAGCATCAGCGTGGCCAAGGACTGGACCGGCACCCGCATGGTCGCCCCCAAGCGCTAGCGCCGGCCTTCGCAGAACCGCACCGCGCCCCCCGTCAGCACCGCTGCCGGGGGGCGCGCTGCGTGCGCCGGGGGCGCGGTGACAGACTGGCCGCACCACCCCGCCGGTGGCCGGGGCCGCCGAGGGAACGGGCCCCGGGGCCGGCACCCGTCGAGAGAGGGATGCGAACCCATGGCGATCGAGGTCGGCACCAAGGCTCCGGACTTTGCGCTGAAGAACCAGCACGGCGAGACCGTCCGGCTCTCCGACTTCCGCGGTGAGAAGAACGTCGTGCTGCTCTTCTACCCCTTCGCTTTCACCGGCGTGTGCACCGGTGAGCTGTGCGCCCTGCGCGACGAGCTCCCGAAGTTCGCGAACGACGACGTCCAGCTGCTGGCCGTCTCCAACGACTCGCCGTTCTCGCTGCGCGTCTTCGCCGAGCAGGAGGGCCTGGACTACCCGCTGCTCTCCGACTTCTGGCCGCACGGCGACGCCGGCCGCGCCTACGGCGTCTTCGACGAGGAGAAGGGCTGCGCGGTCCGCGGCACCTTCATCATCGACAAGGAGGGCGTGGTGCGCTGGACGGTCGTCAACGGCCTGCCGGACGCACGCGACCTGAACGAGTACACCAAGGCGCTCGCGGCTCTCTGATTACCTCGCCGAACCCTTATTCGGCGTTTTTCCCCGGCCGCCGGACCCGGTGCGCGACCCGGAACACGGCTCGGAGCGGAATCGCGGATTCCGCTCTGAGCGCACCCGGCGTGCGGGACCCGTGCGAGAAGCCTGTAATCGGTGGGAACCGGTCACTAGGATTCAAACGTTGATCGGATGCCATCGCACAAACGGGGGCGCAGGCCCTGCCCTCCCCCTCGAACCAATGGAGGATCCGTGGGAGTCAGTCTCAGCAAGGGCGGCAACGTCTCGCTGACCAAGGCGGCCCCCAACCTGACCGCGGTCATCGTCGGTCTCGGCTGGGACGCCCGTACCACCACCGGTACGGACTTCGACCTGGACGCCAGCGCACTGCTGACGAACGACCAGGGAAAGGTCGCCAACGACCAGAACTTCGTCTTCTTCAACAACCTCAAGAGCCCCGACGGCTCCGTCGAGCACCAGGGTGACAACCTCACCGGTGAGGGCGAGGGCGACGACGAGGTCATCAAGGTCAACCTGGCCGGCGTGCCCGCCGACGTCCACAAGATCGTGTTCCCGGTCTCGATCTACGAGGCCGAGGGCCGCCAGCAGAGCTTCGGCCAGGTGCGCAACGCCTACATCCGCGTGGTGAACCAGGCCGACAACACCGAGCTCGCGCGCTACGACCTCAGCGAGGACGCCTCGACCGAGACCGCCATGGTCTTCGGCGAGCTCTACCGCAATGGTGCCGAGTGGAAGTTCCGCGCCATCGGTCAGGGGTATGCCTCGGGTCTGCGCGGTATCGCCCAGGACTTCGGCGTCAACGTCTGACCGACACTGCCGCACGGCGTCCGGCGCCGCACGCCTCGCACCCTGGTTCCGCCGGGGTGCGTCGGCGTGCGGCGCCGGACGTGCATCGGACACCGTTCAACTCGGGGAGGAAGCAGGATCATGGGCGTCACGCTCGCCAAGGGAGGCAATGTCTCCCTCTCCAAGGCCGCACCCAATCTCACCAATGTCACCGTCGGTCTCGGCTGGGACGCGCGCTCCACCACCGGAGCCCCGTTCGACCTCGACGCCAGCGCCCTGCTCTGCGCCTCGGGCCGGGTCCTCGGCGACGAGTACTTCGTCTTCTACAACAACCTCAAGAGCCCCGAGGGCTCCGTGGAGCACACCGGCGACAACCTCACCGGTGAGGGCGAGGGCGACGACGAGTCCATCCTGGTCGACCTGACCAAGGTCCCGGCCGCCTGCGACAAGATCGTCTTTCCGGTCTCGATCCACGAGGCCGACCTCCGCGGCCAGAGCTTCGGCCAGGTCAGCAACGCCTACATCCGCGTCGTCAACCAGGCCGACGGCAGCGAGCTCGCGCGCTACGACCTCAGCGAGGACGCCTCGAGCGAGACCGCGATGATCTTCGGCGAGGTCTACCGCTATGGCGGCGAGTGGAAGTTCAGGGCCGTCGGACAGGGGTACGCGTCGGGTCTGCGGGGCATCGCCCTAGACTTCGGGGTCAACGTTTCGTAAAGCCGCGCGCGGCGCGGGGGAACCCCTTAGCGAAGGATTGGGTAGCCAGTGCTCCTGAAAACCTTTGGCTGGTCGTTCGCCATCACGGCGGCGGGACTGGCCTTGGCCGGCGTTCTCTGGGGGTGGCAGGGGCTGGCGGTCGTCGCGATCCTCTCCGTCCTGGAGATTTCGCTCTCGTTCGACAACGCGGTCATCAACGCCGGAATCCTCCGGAAGATGAACCCGTTCTGGCAGAAGATGTTCCTGACCCTGGGCATCCTCATCGCCGTGTTCGGCATGCGGCTGGTGTTCCCGGTCGTCATCGTGGCCATCACGGCGAAGCTGGGGCCGATCGAAGCGGTCAAGGTCGCCCTTCAGGACCATGAGCGCTACGAGTCGCTCGTCACCAGCGCCCACCCGGCCATCGCGGCCTTCGGCGGCATGTTCCTGCTCATGATCTTCCTGGACTTCATCTTCGAGGACCGGGACATCAGGTGGCTGGAATGGCTGGAGAAGCCGCTCGCCCGCCTCGGCAAGCTGGACACCCTCTCCATCGTCGTCTCGCTGGTGGTGCTGCTCGTCGCGGCCACCACTTTCGCCACGGCGGTGCCGGTCCACGGCGGTGAGGGCACGGTCGACAAGGCCTCGACGGTGCTGCTGGCCGGCATCGGCGGCCTGGTCACCTATCTGATCGTCGGCGGCGTCTCCGGTTTCTTCGAGGACCGCCTGGAGGAGGCCGAGGACGACGACGAGGAAGAGGGCGCGCAGAGCCCCGCGAAGAAGAGCGGCAACGGCGCGATCGTCGGTCTCGCCGGCAAGGCCGCGTTCTTCATGTTCCTCTACCTGGAGGTCATCGACGCGTCGTTCTCCTTCGACGGCGTCATCGGTGCCTTCGCCATCACCAACGACATCTTCGAGATGGCGCTGGGCCTCGGTATCGGCGCGATGTACATCCGTTCGCTGACGGTCTTCCTCGTCCGCAAGGGGACCCTCGACGACTACGTCTATCTGGAGCACGGCGCGCACTACGCGATCGGCGCGCTCGCTGTCATCCTCCTCGTCACCATCAAGTACGAGATCAACGAGGTCATCACCGGCCTGATCGGCGTGGTGCTGATCGGCCTGGCCTTCTGGTCCTCCGTGGTGCGCAACCGCCGCGCCCTGGCCTCCGGCGACGGCTCGGGAAGCAAGGCCGAGGTCTCCTCCGGGGTGTGACTCCGGCACATTTGAGGAACGCTCTGATCGGGGCGGCCGTGAGGGACACCTCGCGGCCGCCCCGCGGCATTTTCGGCTCACTCGGGGTGGGGGGCAGGGCAATGGCAATCTGGGACAAGCTCTTCGGCAACTGGGGGCGTGCGGGCGAGCAGCAGTTCGACTTCGGCGGTGCCAATGGCGCGGTCGAGCTGACCAAGCGGCACCCCACGTTCTCGCTCACCAAGCAGGGCGCGGTCACCGGCAACCTCCGGGTCAACCTCTCCTGGCGGATGCGGACGACCTCGGCCTTCGACGAGAGGGGCACGATGGGGGACGGGCTGCGCCACCCGCTGCGCAAGTTCCGGCCGGAGATGGTGCAGGCGCAGGGCCCCGCCTTCGTCAACGTGGACCTGGACCTCGCCTGCATGTACGAGCTCCAGGACGGCTCCAAAGGCGTGGTGCAGCCCCTCGGCACGATACTGGGCAGCCTCAACAGCCCGCCGTACGTCCAGCTCAGCGGCGACGACAGGTTCGGCTCCGGGTCCGGCGAGACGATCTACGTCAACATGGACCACCGCGCGGAGATCAAGCGACTGCTGATCTTCGTCTATATCTACGACGGCACCCCCGCGTTCGACCGTACGCACGCGATGGTGACGCTCTATCCCGGCAACGGCCCCCGGATCGAGATCCCTCTCCACGAACGCGCCCCCGAGGCCCGGTCGTGCGCCGTGGTGATGATCGAGAACAACAAGGGCGAGATCACGCTGCGGCGCGAGATGAAGTACGTCTACGGCTTCCAGGCGGAGCTGGACCGGCTCTACGGCTGGGGTCTGCAGTGGGGGCGCGGCTACAAGTCGAAGGTGTGACGGCGGGAGCGGCCTAGCGGTTCGGCTGGAACTGCGGGCCCTGCGGCGGCAACCGGAACCCGGGGTCCACCACGCTCCGCTGCTGCGGATAGCCGTACGCCGGCGGTACGGACGGCGGCACGGACGGTGGCGGGGGATACCCGTACCCCGGCTGGGGCACGGCCACGGGCGCGGGCGGGGTCGCAGGCCGGGGCTCGGCCGCCCGCGGGGCGGACTCCTCGGACTCCTCGACCGAGATGCCGAATTCCGTGGCAAGACCGACCAGCCCGGAGGCGTAGCCCTGGCCCATCGCCCGGAACTTCCAGCCCTCCCCGCGCCGGTACAGCTCGCCGCAGATCATCGCGGTCTCGGAGCCCGTCTCCGGCTGCACCTCGAAGAGCGCCACCGGCTCCCCGTCGGGCGCCCCGGCGTCGTACAGCAGCACGCACAGGTCCCGCACGAGCCCAAAGGGGCCGCCGTCCGCCGAGGCGGCCAGCACGATCCGGTCCACCGAGGGCTCCAGCGCCGCGAGGTCGGCCTCCACGGAGTCCGTGGCGCCCTCGACCAGCCGCTTCTTGGCCAGGTGGCGGACGGCGCCGGAGGGGTGGCGGGGCTGGTTGTAGAAGACGAAGTCCGCGTCCGAGCGCACGCGGCCGCCGTCGCCCACCAGCAGCGCGGAGGCATCCACGTCCGGAATGCCCGGGCCGGGGGTCCAGCGCAGCACGGCCCGTACGTTACGGGCGTCCAGCGGGATGTTCGACCCCTTCAGCATGGCGTGCGTCATGCCCGCAATCCTGCCTTCCCGTAGCGGCCGCGGACAACGCAGGGGCGGCCTGGGCCGTTCAACCATGCGGAGGGCCAGATTTTCATGCACTTGGGGAACTCTTGACCCCCTCCTGGACGTACGATAATCGGCCACGCTTTTCGCTGGACGGGCCGGCGGAAGCCGTGGCACACGGGGAGAGTAATGAGGCATTTCGAGCACCTTGCGCCCTCGGTGCGGAATGGGCTGTTCCATAGACAGCCCGCCGCCTTCGACGCGCACTCCCCGGCCGCCACGCTCGCCGTCGCCCTCGGCGCCACGCTCTACAGCCCCGCCACCCGGCCCGCCCTCGCCGAGGACGTCGTCAAGCAGGCCGAACGCGGAGTGGTCTCCATGGTCCTCTGCCTGGAGGACTCCATCGGCGACGCCGACGTGCCCCGCGCCGAGGAGAACCTCGTCCGCCAGTTCGCCCGGCTCGCCGACCTCGCCGCGACCGGCCGGAAGCTGCCCCTGCTCTTCATCCGGGTCCGCGAGCCCGACCAGATCACCGCCCTCGTCCGCCGCCTCGGCCCGGCCGGGCGGCTGCTGTCCGGCTTCGTCCTCCCGAAGTTCACCGAGGAGCGCGGCATCCCCTTCCTCGAAGAGCTCGCCGCCGCCGAAAGCGACTGCGGGCGGCGGCTGTTCGCCATGCCCGTACTCGAATCGCCCGAGCTGCTCCACCTGGAGACCCGCACCGGGACGCTCTCCGGCATCGCCCGCACCGTCGAGAAGTACCGCGACCGGGTGCTGGCCCTGCGGCTCGGTGTGACCGACTTCTGCTCGGCGTACGGACTGCGCCGCGCGCCCGACATGACCGCCTACGACGTCCAGCTAGTCGCCTCCGTCATCGCCGACGTCGTCAACGTCCTCGGCCGCGCGGACGGCAGCGGCTTCACCGTCACCGGCCCCGTCTGGGAGTACTTCAGGGCGCACGAGCGGATGTTCAAACCGCAGCTGCGCCGCACGCCCTTCGCCGGCCCCGCCGAGGAGCTGCGCACCGCGCTCATCCAGCACGACATGGACGGCCTGCTCCGGGAGATCCAGCTCGACCGGGCCAACGGCCTCCAGGGCAAGACCTGCATCCACCCCTCCCACGTCGCCCCCGTGCACGCGCTCTCCGTCGTCAGCCACGAGGAGTTCAGCGACGCCGAGGACATCCTGCGGCCCGAGCGCGAGGGCGGCGGAGTGATGCGCTCCGCCTATACGAACAAGATGAACGAAGTGAAGCCGCACCGGGCCTGGGCGGAGCGCACCATGCTCCGCGCCGAGGTCTTCGGTGTCGCGCGGGAGGACGTGAGCTTTGTGGAGCTGCTGGGCGCGAGCGTCGGGACGGCCGCGTGATGTGGTCGGGGAGCTGGGTCGAGGACCGGCTCGGCGTCGGTCTTGAGGGTGACCCCTCCCTCCGGGAGCTGCTGGGCCTGGCCCTGCGGCGCAACCCCAAGCGGGCCCACCTGCTGGTGTCCCACGTGCTCGGCAAGCACGTGCCCGTGGCGCCGTCCGCGGTCCACGGCTCGGGGGCCGGGCTCGGGCGCCGGGTCCGCGAGCTCCTCGGCGACGCCGACGCGGCGCGGGCCGTCGTCCTCGGCTACGCGGAGACGGCCACCGGCCTGGGCCACGCCGTCGCCGACGGCCTCGGCCTCGCGCCCTATCTGCACTCCACCCGGCGGCCCGTCCCGGGCGTGACCCCGGTCGGCGGCTTCGAGGAGGAGCACAGCCACGCCACGTCCCACCTGCTGCTGCCCGAGGACCCGGCGCTGCTGTCGGGCGACGGCCCGCTGATCCTCGTCGACGACGAGTTCTCCACGGGCCGCACGGTCCTCAACACGATCACCGCGCTCCACGCGCGCTTCCCGCGCGAGCGGTACGTGATCGTGGCCCTGGTCGACATGCGCGGCCCGGCCGACCGCGCGCGCCTGACCGGCTTCGCCGCGGAACTGGGCGCCCGCGTGGACGTCCTCGCCCTCGCCTCCGGCACGGTACGGCTCCCCGCCGGGGTGCTGGAACGGGGCCAGGCGCTGGTGGCGGAGCACGAGTCCGCAGGCGCCGCGCCCGCACCGCTCGGCAGGGCAGGGCACGCCACCCCGCAGCGGGTCGAGCTCGGATGGCCCGCCGGTGTGCCCGACGGCGGCCGGCACGGCTTCACCCCCGCCCACCGGTCCCGGCTGGAGGCCGCGCTGCCCGGCATGGCCGCCCGGCTCGCCGAAGCCCTCCCACGAGACGCCCGCCGCGTGCTCGTCCTCGGCAACGAGGAGCTGATGTACGCGCCGCTGCGGCTCGCCTGCGCTCTGGAGGAGGCGCTCGGCGGCTCCGCGGATCATGCGCACGGGCGCATCGGGACGGCGAGCGGCACCGCCACCGGCGTCGACGTGCGGTTCTCCACCACTACCCGGTCGCCCGTGCTCGCCGTCGACGACCCCGGCTACGCCATCCGTACGCGCATCGGCTTCCCCGCCCACGACGACCCCGCCGACGGACCCGGGCCCCGCTACGCGTACAACGTCGCGGGCGCCGGCTTCGACGCCGTCGTCGCCGTCGTCGACTCCCATGGCGACACCCCCGAACTCCACGCCCCTGGCGGCCTGTTGGATGCCCTCGCCCCGCACACCGGGCACGTCCTGCTCGCCGTCGTCCCCTCCCGCACCCCCGAGGCTGCCCCGGCCATGCCAGAACCGCTGCGCGGTCCCGCCTTCTCCTCCTACGCCCCCGAGGACGTCGGCTGGCTGCTCCAGGACCTCTCCGAGGTCACCCTCGAAGCGCCCACCGAGGAGCGCGAGGAGGCGATCCAGAGCGGCGGCGCGCACTACGCCGAGTCGCTGCCCGTCGAGTACCAGCCCAGCGCGGAGTACCAGGCGCTGTTCCGCGCCGCGCTCGACGCCTCCGCGTCCCGCATGGCGCGGGCCGTCGGCGTCGTCACCGAGACCGTGCTCGCCGAACGCTCCCCGCGCCCGGTGCTGGTCTCGCTGGCCCGCGCGGGCACCCCCGTCGGCGTGCTGATGCGCCGCTGGGCCCGGCACGCGTACGGCCTCGACCTGCCGCACTACGCCGTCTCCATCGTGCGCGGCCGCGGCATCGACCGCACGGCCCTGCGCTGGCTGGCCGCCCACCACGACCCTGCCGACGTCGTGTTCGTCGACGGCTGGACGGGCAAGGGCGCGATCACCCGCGAACTCGCCGACGCCCTGGCCGGCTTCGAGGGCTTCGACCCCCGCCTCGCGGTCCTCGCCGACCCCGGCCGCTGCGTGGAGACCTACGGCACGCGCGACGACTTCCTCATCCCCTCCGCGTGCCTCAACTCGACGGTGTCCGGCCTGATCTCGCGTACGGTCCTGCGCTCCGACCTCGTCGGCCCGCACGACTTCCACGGCGCGAAGTTCTACCGCGAGCTCGCGGGCGCCGACGTCTCGCGCGACCTGATCGAAGCCGTCGCCGCGCGCTTCCCCGACGCCCGGGAGCAGGTCGCCCTCGACGCGAAGGACATGGCCGCCGCCGACCGCACACCCACCTGGGAGGGCTGGGCCGCCGTCGAGCGCATCAGCGAGGAGTTCGGCATCCACGACGTCAACCTCGTCAAGCCCGGCGTCGGCGAGACCACGCGCGTCCTGCTGCGCCGCGTCCCGTGGAAGATCCTCGCCCGGCGGGGCGCGGGCGCGGACCTCGGCCACGTGCGGCTGCTGGCCGCCCAGCGCGGCGTCCCGGTGGAGGAGGTGGACGGCCTGCCGTACAGCTGCGTCGGCCTGATCCACCCCCGCTACACCCGCGGCGCGACCGGAGCGGACGGCACGGCGGTGGCCGCCCCGTGACCCTCCTCGTCGCCAGCGACCTCGACCGCACCCTCATCTACTCCGCCGCCGCGCTCGCCCTCGGGACGCCGGACGCGGAGGCGCCGCGCCTGCTCTGCGTCGAGGTGTACGAGAGCAGACCCCTCTCGTACATGACGGAGACCGCGGCGGGACTGCTCGCCGGCCTGGCCCGTACCGCCGCCTTCGTGCCCACCACCACCCGGACCCGCGCGCAGTACGGCCGCATCCGGCTGCCCGGCCCCGTACCGGAGTTCGCGATCTGCGCCAACGGCGGCGAGCTGCTCGTACGCGGCGAGTCCGACGCCGGCTGGCGGCGGGGTGTGGAGCGGACGCTGGCTGCCGAGTGCGCCCCGCTGGACGAGGTCCGCGCGCACCTGGTGCGCACCGCCGACCCGGCCTGGCTGCTCAAGGAGCGCACGGCCGAGGATCTTTTCGCCTACCTCGTCGTGGACCGGCCGCTGCTGCCCGGCGGCTGGGTCGAGGAACTCACCGAGTGGGCCCGCGCCCGCCGCTGGTCGGTCTCGCTCCAGGGCCGCAAGCTCTACGCCGTGCCGGAGCCGCTCACCAAGAGCGCCGCGGTCGCCGAGGTCGCCCGCCGCACGGGCGCGTCCGAGGTGCTCGCCGCCGGTGACTCCCTGCTCGACGCGGACCTGCTGCTCGCCGCCGACCGCGGCTGGCGCCCGGGCCACGGCGAACTCGCCGACGCGGGCTGGACCGCACCGCACGTGACCGCCCTGGAGACGCGGGGCGTGCTGGCCGGTGAGGAGATCCTGCGGGCGTTCGCAGGGGCGGCGTAATCTCGTCGGGAGTCCGGCCGTTGGCCGTTTCCGCCCCCGAGGAGCCTCACGTGACCGATTTCAAGGGCATCCGGATGACCCCCGAGCTGTACGAGTACGTGCTCGCCCACAACCCGCCGCTCCTCCCGTCGCAGCGGGCCCTCGTCGACATCACCCGCAGCGCGCTGCCCGGCGTCGCCGTCAAGCAGATCGCCCGGGAACAGGGCCCGTTGCTGGCCTTCCTCGTCCGGCTCACCGGCGCCCGGCACATCGTGGAGGTCGGCACCTTCACCGGCCTCTCGGCCCTGTCCATGGCCCAGGCGCTGCCCGCAGACGGCAAGTTGATCACCCTCGACATCTCCGAGGAGTGGACGGCCTACGCGCGCGACGCGTGGCATGGGGCGGGCGTCGCTGACCGCGTCGAGCTGCGGATCGGCGCCGCGCTCGACTCGCTGAAGGCCATGCCGGACGAGGCGCACATCGACCTGGCCTTCATCGACGCCGACAAGGAGGGCTACATCGACTACTGGGAGGAGCTCGTGCCGCGGCTGCGCCCCGGCGGGCTGATCGTGGCCGACAACGTCCTCTTCAGCGGGCAGGTCCTCACCCCCGGGACCTCGCGCACGGGCGCGGCGGTCGACGCGTTCAACGAGCACGTGGCCGCCGACAAGCGTATGGACTCCGTCATGCTGGCGGTCGCGGACGGCCTGACCCTCTCCCGCCGGGCCGCCTGACGGCGCGCCCCGTCAGCCGCAGCAACCGCCGCCGCAGCAGCCACCGCCACCACCGGCCCGGGGGGCGGGGGTTGCCGCGGCGGCGCCGGTGACGGCGACGGTCGACAGCAGCTTCACGGTGTCCGCGTGGCCTTCGGGGCAGGTGGCGGGGGCGGATGACTCGGCCATCGGGCGGTTGAGCTCGAAGGTGTCGCCGCAGGCTTTGCAGCGGTATTCGTAGCGAGGCATGTGCGAAGGATAACGGGCGGGTTTCCGGCCCGGTCCTGCTTCGCCCGAAGCGGCTGCGCCGCTTGTCCTTTCAGCGGCTGCGCGCTTCCCTGATGTCCTGGACCACGCGCGCCGCGGCCGTCCGTACCGCCTCCGTTTCCAGCAGGAAGTGCCACCAGTCGGGATGGCGGCCTTCGAGGCCCGCGACCGCCCGGTCCAGGCGGGCCACCGCCTCGTCCAGCGGGCGCGCGTGGCGCGGGTCCGGCGTGCTGCGGCCCGCCATGGCGAGCCGCTGCGCGTCCCGTACGGCGAAGCGGGTGCGCTCGACCTCCTTGCGGTGGTCGGACGACACCTCGTCCAGCCGCCGCAGCCGGTCACCGGCGGCGGAGACCGACTCGTCGGTGGTGTTCAGCAGGGCCCGTACGGTCGAGAGGCCGGCGAGCGCGTCCGGCCAGCGCTGTGCGTCGCGCGCGGTCTGCGCCTCCCGCAGCTTCGCCTCGGCCTGGGCGACGGCGCGCTCCGCCTCCTCGGGCACCCGCTGGAGGTCCTGCCAGCACGCGGCGCTGTAACGGCGGCGCAGCTCGCTGAGGACGGGGCCCACACCGGCGGCGCGCGTGGTGATCGCCTGGGCGCGGGTGCGCAGCGACACGAGCCGCTTGTCGAGGTCCGCGGCCTTCTGCGGCAGGCCCTCGGCCTCGCCGCGGATCACCTCGGCCTCGCGTTGCACCCGCTCGGCGCGGGCGACGGTCTCCTGTACGCCGTGCTGCCCGGCGCCCTGGTTGAGCTTGGTCAGCTCGGGGGAGAGGGCCACGAGCCGCGCGGCCAGGTCGTCGGCGCGCAGGCCCGAGGCCCGTACGGCGTCGAGCGCGTCGCTCGCGGCCAGGAGCTGCTGCCGGGCCCGCTCCACGGCGGGTGCGAGCCGTGCGAGCCGGTCCTCCGCGGACCCCAGCAGCGGCCCGAGGCCCGCCCCGAACCGCTCCAGGTCGGCCTTGACGCGCAGCAGCTCGTCCTTGGCGCGGGTCAGGTCCGTACGCGCGCGGGCCGCCGACGCGGCGTCCAGGTCGTCGCGGTCGAGGTCGTGGGAGTCGACGGCGGTGATGTAGGCGTGCGAGACCTCGTCGATGCGCTGCCCGAAGGCCGCGAAGTCGGCGGCCGCCTTGCGGGCGGCGGGCGAGGAGTCGACCGCGGTGATCGTCTCGATGGAGATCCGCAGGTCGCGCTGGGCGGTGTCCAGCTCGTAGAACGCCGCGGCCGCCGCGTCCTTAGCCGCCTGCGCGTCGGCCCGCTGCCCCTCGCCGCGGCCCCGGCCCCAGCGGCGCGTGCCGCCGCCGGCGAAGGACGCGGGCAGCGCCGCGGCGAACAGCACCACGGGAAGCAGCGCGAGCCCGGCCGTCTCCCGGGCCACGGCGGCCACCGCCGCCACGGTCCCACCGGCCCCCGGGGAGCGGAAACGGCGGCGTGCCGGTCGTACGGACTGCGCGATGGTCGCCGTCACTTGCCCTCTCCCGATGGATCGCCCCTGGCCCGGATGCCATTCTCCCACCCGCCGGGGACGAACACACCGGACGGTCAGCCCGCCGTGACGACCTTCACCTCGCCGTTGTCGCTGCGCGCGGAGACCGTGTGCCGGCTGGCGTCGTCGCGGGGAACGTCCACCTTCGTACCGCCGTTGTCGCTGTGCGCGTCGACCTTGTACGGGGCGCGGGGGAGCTCGATCCGGGTGCCGCCGTTGTCGTTGGTGGTCTCCACCCGGTCCGGGACCTGCTTCAGCGCGATCCGGATCGCCCCGTTCCCGGAGCGGGCCCTGACCTGGCGGGCCGTGCTGCCGGTGGCGGTCACGGCGCCGTTGGAGCTGGAGAGGTCGAGGGCGCCGCCGGAGTCGGCGACCCGGACCTCGCCGTTGTCGGAGGCGATCTTGAGGTCCTTGTCGAACCCGCTCGCCGTGACCCCGCCGTTCTTCTCCTTCACGGTGACCTCGACCCCGCGGGGGACCTCGATCCTGTGCTTCGAGCGGCAATCGGAGCTGATGCCCGAGCAGTGCATGCGCAGCTTCAGGGTGGACCCGTCCATCGCCCACGAGGTCTTCGAGGTCCCGCCGACGGTCCATCCGGCGAACCACCGGGTCACCTTCACGTCCTTGCCGTCGCCGGGCACCAGCTCCAGCTGCGAGTCGTCCGAGTCGACGGTCAGCTCCTGCCCGGAGAACGCGAACGCCCGGTCCTCAGGCTTGGCGTCGCCCAGGTCGGAGCTCCCGCACCCGGCCACGGCGACCCCGGCGAGCAGCACGCCACCGGCGACGAGGGACAACCGGGCGGCGGAACGCGTACGGGAACGGGCTTTCACGATGACTCCGTAAGGGCGGGTCGGGGCGCGGACGCCCATCACGCTACGGAGCGATCACCGCGCCCGGTATGAAGCCCGCTACCGGATCCAGGGTGGGGATAACCCCCGCGCCCCCTCCGCCCTGGTTTGTGAGGACCGGCCTCTTGCCATGTACTCTGTCTATTCGTTCCCGGGCGCATAGCTCAGCGGTAGAGCGCTGCTCTTACAAAGCAGATGTCGGCGGTTCAAATCCGTCTGTGCCCACCAGCGCGAAGACCCCCAGTCGATCACGGCTGGGGGTCTTCGGCATCTCCCTGGCGGTCGCCAGACCCGGCGGACCGGGCCCGAAGTCAAGACCGTCTCAACTCGGCCGCCGCATTGAAGGCCCTGGACATGCAGGCGAACCCCGAGACGGTGGTCAACCGCCTGCTGCCCAGTGATCACTCCAGGGAAATCGAGCCTGGCGGCTCTGCGAGCTGAGTCCCGGTCCTGTACGGGTTTCAGGGTCGCGAACACCACGCTGCGGCCCTGCCGTCCTGGTCCCAGGGCAGGACGCGCGCCACCGCCAGTCATGCCTGCCATGACGGCGGACCCGCCCTTGGCGTAGAAGTTCGTGCAAGTCGCTGGCGCGTTCAAGGTGAACCGGCGCAAGCTCGATCACGTCGAACGCCACTCCGGACATAGGAGGCACGGTATGGCTCTGCACAGGTTGGGCAAGGACCCCGAGAGCCCGGACGGCAAGTCGCCCACGGTGTACTACGACGACCAGACGGACAACTACGTGCTTCAGGGGTGGCGCGTCCTCGACGGGGAGAGGCTGGCCCAGATGAACATCCCCGATCATGAGACTGTAATCGAATTCCCGCGACGGATGATGCAGTTCTTCCCGGAGGTGAGCGGTGGCAGTACCGACGCTTGAGGAACTCCTGCGCCGGTGCGAGCGGTCCGCCGTCCATCTGGAGATGCGCGACGGCTACATGCGCGACGATCCGATGTTCGTAGCGTGGCAGGACGGGCACCGGGACGATCAGGGCGACCGAGAGTCGTGGTGGCGCCCATGGCTGACCCTCATCGAGGAGACCACAACCCGCGGTGTGGAGGTGCGCCGAGCCCGCGTCGTGAGTGAACCGGTCTCCGACTACGTGCAGTTCGAGTACGACGTCACATTCTCCAACGTCGCGGCAGGCGAGCAAGTTCGCTGGCTGCCTCGCCGTCGCGCCACTGACCTTGCCTTGCCGGGCAATGACTTCTGGTTGCTGGACGGCACCACGGTCATGGTCAACCACTTCGGCGGGGACGGGCAGTTCACGGGCGAGGAAGTCATCACCGAACCTGCGCTGATCAAGCTCTGCGCATCGGCTTTCGAAGCGGTGTGGGAGCGGGCGGTGCCCCACGAGGAATACCGGCCGGCCTGACCGTCACATGTCCTCATCGTCCAGCGTTCAGCAAGCCAGGCAAGCACTCGGCCAGCGCCTGCGCGAGGTCCGGAAGGATTCCGGTCTGACCGCGCGGGCGCTGGCCGCGCTCGCGGGGTGGCACGAGTCGAAGTGCTCCCGCATCGAGCATGGCCGCACCCCGCCCTCTGATGCCGATATCAGGGCCTGGACGCTGCACTGTGGGGCACAGGAGCAGGCCGCCGACCTGATCGCCACTGCTCGCAATATCGAGGGCATGTATGTGGAATGGCGGCGCACGGAGCGAACGGGACTGAAGGGCGCGCAGGAAGCCGCCCTGCCGCTCTTCGAACGAACCCGCCGCTTCCGTATGTACCAGTCATGGGTGGTCCCTGGCCTGCTACAGACAGCCGCCTACACCACAGCCGTGCTGAATACGATCGTGAACCTGCGGCAGACACCGGACGATGTAGCTGAAGCGGTGGCCGTCCGCATGGAACGGCAGCACGTTCTGCGATCAGGCCACCACAGCTTCGCCGTCCTCGTGGAGGAATGGGTGTTGCGGACCATGATCGGAGACACCGAGGTCATGGCTGGACAACTGGGGCACCTGATTTCTGTGGCTTCATTGCCGTCGGTAAGCCTGGGTGTCATCCCCATGGGCGCCCCGCGCGGTTCCGGGTGGCCGGTCGAGTCGTTCACCATGTACGACGACGACCAAGTGAACGTCGAGCTGGTCTCGGCACACTTGACGATCACCCAGCCGCGAGAGGTTCGTGACTACACGACGACGTTCAACGAACTCTCTGCCATCGCCCTGTACGGGGCCCCGGCAAGATCAATGATCACAGCGGCTATCGACTCTCTCGGGTGATCCGGCGGGCGATCACCACGCCCTCTGGCCGGTTCGGGTGCATCGTGTACGCGCGGGAGCTGACGGCCCCCGGGGAACCCTCCTGGGGCAACCGATGACGCCCCGGCCGAGCGCTGCCCGCGAGGCACTGTCCCGGGCGTTCGGCGCGCACGGCACTGACGGTGTGCTCGTGATCAGCCGGGACCTGGGCGAGACGGCCGATGGCCCCGACCCCACCACGGCACGCCAGATGTTCCCGGCCTGCGGCTGCCCCAGGTGCCGCACAGACCACCGCCCCTGCCCCGGCATCCACGTCTTACGCACTGACGAGGAGACACAGGCATGAACGGCGACGTCCCCGAGCGCCCCCAGGTCAGGGGAGGTGTCGTGTTGAGCATGGCGGGCGGCCCGCTGCCTGAGCGGTCCGGCGCGATCCGTCGAACAGCGCCCGGGCGCGGTACACATTCAGTACACATGAGGCCGCTTCGTCTGTGCCCACCAGCGGCATCCACGGATGACATCGAAGGCCCCCGGGTCACCCCCGGAAGAGGGCGGTGCCCCTGGCGTCGAGCCAGGACTGGTAGGCCGGGCTTCGCGTGGCCGCCTCCTCGTACGCCGCTTCCAGGTCGGTGAAGAGTGCGTCCAGTTCGGGGAGCGGGAGGGCGCACGCGCGGGCGGCGAGGGAGAGTTCGGCGGTCAGCGGGTCGCCGTGGAGGGGGCGGACGACCGTGCCGGGGGCCGGCTCGGCCGTGGGCTGGCAGGGGCGTACGGCCTCGCCGGAGGCGACCAGGTCCGCGGCGGTGGTGTTGTCGCGGACGTGGATCAGCCGGGGGTCGAGCCCGGTGGCGGCGAAGGCCCGGCACAGGGCGGCCCACTCGTGGTCGGCGGTCGGGTCCACGATCCAGGATTCGTCGGCGAGTTCGGCCAGCTTCACCACGGGCCGCCCGGCCGCCGGGTGCCCGGCGGCGAGGGCGACGAACTTCGGTTCGCGCGCGGTGAGCACGCGCCGCTCGACACCCGCGGGCACGGCCAGCGGGAAGCCCTCGGTCTCCTGCACGAAGGCCACGTCGAGCTGGTTGGTGGCGAGCAGTTGGAGAAGAGTGTTCGCCGATACCTCTATATGGATGGTGATATCCGCATCGGGGAACCGGGCGTGGATGCGGCGCAGCCACCCCGTCACCACCCGGCTGCCGACGCTGCCCACCCGCAGTCGCTCACCACCCGCGCCCACGGCGGCATTTCGCGCGGCCGTCACCAGGGCGGCCATCTCGGCGACGATGGGCCGCGCGCGGAGCAGGACGGTGTGGCCGAGCGGGGTGGGGCGGCTGCCCGTCTGGCCGCGGGTGAAGAGGAGGCCGCCCACGGCCCCCTCGATACGCCGGAGTTGAGTGGTCAGCGAGGGTTGTGTCATGCCGAGCTGGAGCGCGGCCTTCCGCACACTTCCGGTGTCGGCGATGGCGCAAAGCGCACGGAGGTGCCTGACCTCGAGCTCCACGGGGGGAGCATAACTGCACCTCGCACGTCACACCAGACACATCGGGGGGCAGGGTAGGTGATTGGACGGAGCTATGGCCGGTTGGCATCATCCGTACCACTGATAACTCGTCAGAGACTTCCCGGGACCAACAGTTCACCCGATGCGCCCCGGCCGACCCACCACCATTCGGTCAGGGCTCTCGGAACGAATGGAGTCCCCCACATGAATCGCTCCACCATGGTGCTCTCGGCCGCCCTCGGTCTCGGTCTGGCGGCGGCGCTGTCCGTCCCGGCCACCGCGGTGCCCGTGACCGAAGGATCGCACACCGTCACCAAGTCGTCCTACGTCGGCTCGGCGGCCGAGCAGGCGGGCAACAAGGCCTTCTTCGAGGCCGTGATGAAGTCCGCGAAGGCCAAGGCCGCCAAGTCCCCGGGCCTGCAGACCGTCACGGTCACCTACGACCCCAGCAACGCGCCCAGCTTCCAGCAGGAGATAGCGAACGCCGCGCAGATCTGGAACAGCTCCGTCCGCAACGTCCAGCTGCGGGCGGGCGGCAACGCCGACTTCTCGTACTACGAGGGCAACGACTCCCGCGGCTCCTACGCCCAGACCGACGGCCACGGGCGCGGCTACATCTTCCTCGACTACCAGCAGAACCAGCAGTACGACTCCACCCGCGTCACCGCGCACGAGACCGGGCACGTCCTCGGCCTGCCCGACCACTACCAGGGCCCGTGCAGCGAGTTGATGTCCGGTGGCGGCCCCGGCCCGTCCTGCACCAACCCCTACCCGAACTCGCAGGAGAGAAGCCGGGTCAACGCCCTGTGGGCCAACGGCCTGACGGCCTTCGACAAGGACGCCTTCACCAAGGTCCACTGATCGTCCGGGGTCCGGTGACCTCCGACACATGATCATCCAGCGGTCCGGCTCCCCCGTGGAGCCGGGCCGCTGTGCCCTTCCCGGGCGCCGCCCGCCCGCGAAGGGCGCATACTGAGGACAATGACGAAGCCAGCAGCGCACCGACGGTTCCTGCCCACCAGCCCCTTCAATGCTCCCGTCGCCCCAGCCCCGGTGAAGCGGTTCACCGTGGGGGACCGGGTGACCCACGACCGCTACGGCCTCGGCCGGGTCATCGGTGTCGAGGAGGACGTCGCCGTGCTCGTCGACTTCGCCTCCCGCCAGGAGCGCATCCCCGGCCCGTACACCAAGCTCACCAAGCTGTGAGCGCGAGTACGGCCGCCTTTGCGTACCCGCCCGCATAGGACGCGGCCGGGACGCCTTCGAGGCGGCCGCCGACGCGCTGCTGTCCTGGGGCATGCACCGGGCGATGCCGGGAGTGCGGATCACCGCCGCACCGCCGGCATCGCCCGGCGCCAGCGCGCCCGAGTCCCTGGCCGTCGGGTCATAAGGACGCTCATACGGATGCGGAATGCGGGCCTCGGCCCGGCGCCCTGGCCGGGTACGGCCGGAGCCGTAGCGGGCCCTACTGTGCCTGTGCCTCGCGGTGGCGGGGGTGCTTCATGACGAACGCCGCGCCCAGCCCGGCCGCGAAGAGGGCGAAGAAGGAGACGGCCGTGCCCAGCCAGCTGGCTCCCAGCCACTGGCCGCCGAAGTAGCCGAGGCTCACGCTGTACGCGGCCCAGGTCAGACCCGCCAGCGCCGACCAGGGCAGGAACTCCGCCACCCTGCGGTGCATGACCCCCGCGCCGAGGCTGACGACCGACCGCCCGGCGGGCGCGAAACGCGCCACGACCACGAGCGGACCGCCGCCGCGCAGCAGTGCCGTGCCGAGCTTGGCCTGGGCGGCGGTGAGGCGGCGGGAGCGGGCGATGGCGCGGTCGAAGCGGTCGCCGCCGCGCCACGCGAGGCGGTAGGCGACCATGTCGCCGAGCACGGAGGCGGTCGCCGCGCACATCACGAGTGCGAACATCTCGGGGAAGCCCGCGTGACCCCGGGCGGCGTCACCGACCGCGTCGGCGGCGGAGCCCGCGGCCGTGGTGGCGGCGGTGATCACCAGCACGCCGCTGGGCAGCACGGGAAGAAAGACGTCGAGGAGCACGGACAGCCCGACGATCACATAGATCCATGGGGTGTCGGCCAACGACCCCAACTGCTCCAGCACGTCCTGATCTCCCGGTACGGTCCCCCGCCGCGACGTCGCAGGGAGCGGCAGGGGCGGCCTTCACAACCGCACAGCGTACGCCTGGGGCTCCTGTGACATGTGCGCGGGGCCGGTGATGTTGTTTGAATCACGTGCCGGAGTTGTGCCGGTGTGTGCCGAACGGAAGGCGACCCGGGGGCCCGGCGGCGAGGCCGGACCCCCGGACGGATCACTGCTCGCGGCGGAAGAGGCGGTCCAGGGAGACCGCGCCGGGGCCGGTGAAGACGATCAGCAGGAACGCCCACGCGAACATCGCGGACGCCTCGCCGCCGTTCTGGATCGGCCACAGGGCCGTGCTCTGGTGCACGTTGAAGTACGCGTACGCCATCGAGCCGGAGGAGATCAGGGCCGCGCTGCGGGTGCCGACGCCCAGCAGTACGAGGATGCCGCCGACGAGCTGGATGACGGCCGCGTACCAGCCGGGCCAGGTGCCGGCCGCGATCGTGCCGCCGTGGCTGCCCGCGGCACCGCCGAGGATGCCGAACAGGGACGCCGCGCCGTGGCAGGCGAAGAGCAGGCCGACCACGGCGCGGAACGCCGAGAGGACGTACGGCCGGGCGGCGTCGAGCCGCTCGGTGAGCGTGATGGCCTGGGCCGTGCCGCCGGCGGCGGAAGTCGTGGCCGAGGGGGACGGAGCGGTCGTGGGGGGCATGGGGAGTGCTCCTCGTGTCGGGGACAGGAAACGACGAGGGGTACAGGTTAGGTTCGCCTAATCGTTACTTGCAAGTTCAAGCTCTTGATTCGTTGTGCCCGAGGGCAACCCGCAACACGTGCGCAACACGGCCCGCGCCACCGCGTCGGCGTCCGCCAGCGTCACCGAATTCACACCCGGGCGGGCGCCCGCGGCCGTCACCCAGCGCACCCCCTCCGTCGGCACGCCCACCGCGAACCGCCGCGGATGCGCCCGTCCCCGCGCGTCGACCAGCCGGTACGGGCTCGGCGTGACGTCCAGCCCGCCCGTCACATGGCCGTCCACCCGGTGCGCCCGGCACTGCCCCGTCCGCAGCAGGCCGGCCAGCAGCGCGTCCCCGGTGCGCCGCACGTCCGGCGCCGGCAGGCGCGCCTCGACGACCGTCGTCACGGACACCGCGGAGCCGGGCACCGCCACCGACCGCGCACCGAACCCCGGCCCGCCGCCGGGAGCCCCCGTCGTCACCTCCAGGCCCGGCCCCAGCACCTCCAGCACGCCCGCCTCGATCAGCGCGGCCGTCTCCTCGATCCGGCGGCGGGGCGGGCCGATCGACAGGAACGCGTTCAGCGGCGTGTACCAGCCGTCGAGGTGCTCCCGGTGCGAGGCGCCCGTGAGCCCTCCGTGGTCGACGATCTGCCGCAGCTCGTTGCGCAGGTCGCGCAGCACGTCCAGGGCCGCCTTGACCGGGTCGCGGACATTGCCGCCGCGTGCCCGTTCGGCGTCCCGGCGCAGATGCGCCAGCAGCCAGGCGCGGAAGTCCGCGGGCCCCTCGAAGCGCCGCCCGCCGTACGGACGGGCCACCGCCGCCCAGTCCCAGCGGTCGGCGGGCCCGATGCCGAAGCCGTCGAGCACCTCCCGTACGCCCTGCGGATCCCGGGCGAGCGCCGCCGCGAGGAAGCGGTCGCGGAACCGGGCGACCGGCAGCCCCCTGCCCGCGAGCAGTGTCGCGTAGTGCACCGCCTCGACCTCGGCGGCTACCAGCGGCCACACCTCGCCCAGGAAGTCCGGTGCGGCGCCGGACGCCGCGCGCTTGCGGAACCCGTCGACGACCTCCGGCGTCAGCAGCAGCGGGGTGTGCCGGGTGTACGGGCCCTTCTGGTTGTCGCCGCGCGCCTGGTACGGCACGCCGCGCCGCGACCCCGCGTACAGCCGCGGCTCCCGCCCCGACGGGCGGTAGACGAGCCCGCCGCCGCGCGGGGCGAAGCTCCCGCCGCGGCCGGTGGTGAGCAGGGCGAGGTGGTCGAAGAAGTTCAGCCCCAGGCCGCGCAGGAGGACCGCCTCGCCGGGGGACACCCCGCCGAGATCCACGTCCGCGGGGTTGGCGGGCGGGACGTGACGCAGGCCGTGGCGGGTCGCGTACGCCGACAGGCGGGCCTCCTCCCCGGTCGCGACCGCCGGCAGATGCCCCTGGGCGAGGACCACGGCCGAGAGCCCGCGCAGCGTGCGGCCGGTGTCGAGGGTGAGCGCCTGGAGCGGCGGCCACTCCTCCGCCGGGTCCTCCGTCAGGCATACGGCCCTCGCCCGGTGCGTCAGGACCACCACGTTCTCCGGCGCCGTCCGCACCGTCCTCGCGAAGGCCCACGCCAGATAGCGCCCGTAGCACGCCCGCGTCGGATAGTCGTCCGGCCCGACGGCCCCGCCCGCCCACTCGTGCAGGCTCGGCCCCGGCCGCACCGGCCCCGCGCACTCCACGCTCGCGTCGGTGAACACCGTGACCTGCGAGGCCACGGTGTTCATCAGCAGCCCCGCGGGCTGGTCGGCTCGCCAGACGCTCCCCGCCCCCGGCGGCGCGGGGTCCACCACGTGCACGGTCAGCCGGGCGCGCGGGGCGAGTTCGGGCACCGAGGCGCAGATCCGCTCCAGCACGCCGGTGCCCCGGGGGCCCGCGCCGACGACGGCTATCGCATGGTGCGCCACGGTGCTCTCCCGGGGGCCGAGGGCGAGAAGATCGGCCCATCATGGCCTCGGGGTGCGGCCCGTCGAACGGATTCCTCAATTCACCGGAACCGGGTCCGTGTGTAGTGGTTGACTTCCCCCTTACGAGTGAACCGTGCGTGGTGCCGCGCGGGGTGGGGAAGTCCTCGGTCTGTCCCTCAACTTCCCTGCGCTGAAAAGGAGTCCGCATGCGGCGACTCATCGCTGTCGTCCACGGGGTCGCGGCATGGTTCGGCTTCTCGGCGCGGTCGTGAGGGCGGATCCGCGCCGGAAACCTCCCGTCAGCAGCCGTTGAGCACGCGCTCCATCGCGCCCTTCTCGGCCGAGTCCACGCTCAGCTTGTAGTAGTGCTTCACCGTCACCCACATCTCCACGTACGTGCACCCGTAGGACTTCAGCGGCGGCATCCACTGCGCCGGGTCCTTGTCGCCCTTCGCCTGGTTCACGCGGTCCGTGACCGCGATGAGCTGAGGCCGGGTCAGGTCGTTGGCGAAGGCCTGTCGCTGGGCGGTGGTCCACTTGTCGGCGCCCGAGCGCCACGCCTGCGCGAGCGGCACGATGTGGTCGATGTCGAGGCTCTGCGCGTCGGTCCACGTCGCGCCGTCGTACGCGGAGGTCCAGGTGCCGGACACCGCCGCGCACTTGGCGTCCTGTTTCACGTTCTCGCCGTCGCGCTTGAGGACGACCTCACGGGTGTTGCACTGTCCGGACTGTGTGATCCAGTGCGGGAACTTCGCGCGGCTGTAGCCGTCCATGGACCCTTCGGGCTGGACGGTGAGCTCGCCCAGGTACGTACGGGCCGTCGCCGCGTCGGCCGGTGCGGGCGGGGCGGCCTGTGCGGCGGGTCCGCTGAGGACGAGCGAGCCGACGAGCGCGGCGAGCCCGCCCGCGACGGCCGCACGACGCGCGTAGACGTTCCGCAGGGAAGTGGGGATGCGCATTCCGGGCATGGGAACTCCCTTGAGGTGGGGGTGGCCGGTGAGGTGCGGCCAGGATGTCGACGGCCGGTGTCCGGGGGGTGTTGGCCAGGTAACAGCGTGACGACGCGGCCATGTCAAAGCAAGGGGTTGCGAACGTGAAGTTCGCCCTGACGGTGCGCCATGCACGGGAGCCCGAAGGCGAGTTCACCCGGGTCAGGGGCCGGACGGCGGACCCGTACCGCCCGCCGTCGCGGGTGCGTACGGCCCGACCACCCGGCACGGCCTAGGGTGGCCGCGTGCTCGCCGCCGCCGCTCTCCTGCCCGTCAACGCCACCCTCGGGGTGGTCCTCGCCGTCCTGCTCGTCGCCGCCGTGGGCGTTGCCGCCCTCGCCCGGCTGGCCGACGGGCGGGAGCGCGGCTACGCCCGCGCGATCGCCGTCGCCGGACTGCGCGCCGCCGTCCAACTGGCCGCCGTCTCCGCCCTGATCGGCTGGGTCGTCCACGCGCTGCCGCTGCTCCTGTGCTTCGTCCTGCTGATGTTCGCCGTGGCCGTACGGACGGCCGGGCGTCGCATCACGGACAACGGCACCTGGTGGTGGGCGGCCGCGCCGATCGGCGTGGGCGTGCTGCCGGTGGTCGTGGTGCTGCTGCTCACCGGGCTCGTCCCGCTCAAGGGCATCGCCCTGATCCCGATCACGGGCATCCTCATCGGCGGCGCGCTGACGGCCACCGTCCTCGCGGGCCGCCGCGCGCTGGACGAGCTGCGCACCCGGCACGGCGAGGTCGAGGCCGGCATGGCCCTCGGCCTGCTCGACCGCGAGGCGCGGCTGGAGATCGCCCGCCCGGCGGCCTCCGACGCCCTGCTGCCGGGCCTGGACCAGACGCGCACCGTGGGTCTGGTCACACTTCCCGGCGCGTTCGTGGGCATGCTGCTGGGCGGGGCCTCGCCGACGCTCGCGGGGGCGGTGCAGCTGTTCGTCCTGGTCGCCCTGATGGCCGTGCAGGCGGTGGCGGTCGCCGTCACGCTGGAACTGATCGCGCGGGGGAGGCTGCACCGGGACGGGGGCCGGAGCGAGGGCCGGGGCGGTCGCCGGTGGCCCGGCTTCAGGCGATCACGTACCCTGAACGGAGCAGAAGGGGAGTAGCTCTTCGCCGGACCGTCGACATACTGCTGGGTTCATCCCAGCCGGCGCCCGGAGGCAGACGGGAAATCTTCCGTAGGCCAGCGAGACCTTCGGCCGCAGTGTCCATGACGCTGCCGTGCCGAAGCGACCCCTGAATTCCCGCAGGTCTCTCGGTACGGCAGTCCGAACCGATCGAGGAATCGCCCTGTGTTCAGCTTCACCGTCGCCGCCCTGGTCTTCGGCGTGATCTTCCTTGCCGAGCTCCCCGACAAGACGGCCCTCGCCTCCTTGATGCTCGGCACCCGCTACCGCGCCTCGTACGTCTTCGCGGGCGTCGCCGCCGCCTTCCTCGTCCACGTCGTCCTGGCCATCGCCGCGGGCAGCCTGCTGACCCTCCTCCCGCACCGGATCCTCCAGGTGATCGTCGGCCTCGCCTTCCTCGCGGGCGCGGCCGTCCTCCTCTTCAAGAAGGACGACGACGAGGAGGAGATCGCCAAGCCCGCCGACCAGTCCTTCTGGAAGGTCTCCGGCGCGGGCTTCATGCTGATCCTCGTCGCGGAGTTCGGCGACCTCACCCAGATCATGACCGCGAACCTCGCCGCCCGCTACGACGACCCCGTCTCGGTCGGCATCGGCGCGACGCTGGGCCTGTGGGCGGTGGCGGGCCTGGGCATCGTGGGCGGCCGCACGTTGATGAAGTACGTACCGCTGGCACTGATCACGAAGGTCGCGGCGCTGGTGATGCTGGCGCTGGCGGGGTTCAGCCTTTATGAGGCGGCGGTGGGGTGATCCGCTCAGCCCTCGCCGAGGAGATTGGTGATCAGCTTCCGCAGCCGCCCCTCACGGACGACCGCCACGCCGTGGACGAGCTGGGCGCCGTAGACGACGGCCGTCCCGGCGGGCGGCGCGCTGGTCCAGCGGGTGCGGGGGACGCCGCTCAGCGCGGCGGTGGCCTCGGGCCCGGCGTGGTGCGATATCTCGCGGGCGAAGCGCGTGCCGGGCACGAAGCTGCTGCCCGGCCCCGCGACGCGCTCGGTCCACAGCGCGTCGGAGGAGGCCGTCTCGACGTAGAACTCCCCTCCGCGTTCGGCCTCTTGGAGGTGAAAGGCGACGCGCGCGACCCGCTGCGGCCGCGCGTCGGGCTCGCCCACGCCGTGGAGGTGCGGCTCGATGCTGTCCCCAGGGCCGAGGTCGTGGTAGTCCCACGGCGTGGCGCCGGCCACGGACGGGAACACCCGGCGTATGGCGGGCAGCGCCCGTTCGATGCCGACGGCCAGGATCTCCTGGACCTCCTCGGGCGCGACCAGGCCGTCGCTGGGCCGGGCGGGCGCCCAGCCGGTGGCCACGAGGTGCTCGTCCAGGAGCTTGGTGAGCCGGTCGCTCTCGTCGGGGGTGAGGAAGCCTTCGACGGTGTGCACAGCCAGGGTCTCGGTCATGTGGATCACGGTTGGACTCCTCTCGTCGCGCGCGTCATTCGCGGAGAACGGTGCCTCGCATTCCAGCGCGGAACGGCCGGGCTGCCAAGGGCCGCGCCGGACGAGCGGAGGCAAAGGGGGCGCACGCGGGCACAGTCGTGGGTGCCGTCGTTCGTGACGAGCCTCTTCGGTCGGTTCGCGGATTGCCCGGTTGAGCGGGCTCGTTGTCACGGCTTCGTCGCGATTGATGGCTTGTCACGGTGACCGTTGCGGAGTCGTACTTCCGCGAAAGGTTCCCACTCGTACATCTGGTGGTCGCGGTTGAGGACGATGAGCTCAACGCTCTCGATACGGGCGGTCGCGGGCTTCGTGACGACTCGTGAGAGGGCGTCGACCACGGGCTGCACCAGGCCGTCGGCGTTGCTGTAGGCGATGGTGACGTGCGGGACGAAGCCGTCCTCCGGCTCCGGCACGTCGGACCTGACGTCACCGATCGCCCCGCGCAGGGCTCGTCGCACGTCTGCCGGAGGCCGGGCGGGCGAGGCCTCCCAGCGGATCGCTTCGGGTGTGATCCCGGGGTGGTGCAGCGTGAGGTCGAAGGCGGGGTGCCCGTCCAATCTCCGAGCTGCCGCGTCGACGACGGCTCGCGCGTCTTTCTCCGGCACCTCGTCGGTGAACCCGAGCCCTTGGGTCGTCAGATGCAGCCACTGATCCGGTACCGGGTCCAGCCCGGGGAGGTTCCGGAGCCCTCGGCGGTAGTCGGCTGCCAGCCGGTGCACATCGGTGGCGTCCCGGAACGTGAAGTGCCACGTATAGAAGCGCCGGCCCACTCGCCAGCCGGGACGCCACCACCAGTGGTCGGCCATGCGGTCGTCGCTCATGGCCCGGATCCAAGCAGCCCGGACCTCGTCCGGCGAGAGGGCGTGCTCCTGTTCAATGCGTGCGCGGGCGGACGGGCGCGCGGGTGGCTGCCTGCCGGGGCCACCACAAGCCCCGGCAGGCGGGCAGCGCGAGCCCGAAGAATGCCCCGCACTGCGCGCACCAGGGCAACCCGTTCTCGGGGTCGGTGGGGCAATCGGCGGCGCAGTGTGGGCACTTCTCCATGGGACCTGCTCTCGGAATCAGGCGCTCAGGTCGAACTCTCCGGCTTTCACAGCGTCGGTGAGCGTCCTCCACGCATCCGCTGTCATCGTGACGATGGTCTCGGGCCGCTCGCTGTCGCGCAACGCCACCACGCCTGGCACATTGACAGCGATTTGAGGGCAGTTGTTGACCCTCTTGTCTCGGCAGGCCGACGCGCTCACGAAGGTGAAGTCGGGGCGGTGGCTCATGTGCCTGTCCTTTCGCTGAATGGCGGGGAGTTTTTCCGCGTGGCGCGCACTGAGCCGAAGTGCGCGCTGATCTCGGTGCGGACGGCCTGTACGCGAGCGGCGTCACCGACGTGTTGCGCCCACTTCAAGGCGTTGTCGAGTACGACGCATTCGGCGCAGGCGGGCTTCGGCGGTCTGGGTGCGGCGGAGGGTCCGCCGCTGAGCGGCTCGGAGACGGCGGGGACTCGCGTGGTGGTACCAGCACCAATGAGTTCTGACCGCCGGGGCCTTCTTGTTCTCGCACCGCTGGGAACGTCGGGTGCGCGAGCCGTCCACCGGCCACAATGATCACGTTGGGTAGCGGCTCAACTGCGAAGCTACTAACAGTTTTTCTGCGAGTCAAGAGAATCTGCGACTACCCTCACTTCGAGTGTTCTGGGAACCTTGGTGCGACCCGAGGGGAGAGTGGGCATGGCCGCAGGCTTTGGGCTGGTCGTACGTTTCACGCTGCATGACGCCGACGCCGCACGCGGTTTCGACGAGTTGGTGGCGCGGACCTTGGAGGGGATCCGGACGTGTGAGCACGGCACAGTGGTGTATGTGAATCACCGCGTGACGGGGGAGCCGAACGTGAGGGTCTTCTATGAGCTGTACGAGGACCGGGCGGCGTTCGACAGTCATGAACAACAGGCGCACACCAGGCACTTCCTCGAGGAGCGCGAGAAGTTCGTCGCCGACACGGAAGTGACATTCCTGGAACAGATCGACGGAAAGGTGTGAAGGGGCCGGTGAGACCCGAAGGGCGGCGTGTGTTCGGCGCGCGGGTGGCGGAGTTGCGTGTCCGGCGCGGCCTGACCCAGCGGGAACTGGCCGACGCCATCGGCCGTACGGCCAGCTGGCTGTCCCAGGTTGAGCGTGGCGTCCAGCCCGTCAACAGACTGGATGTCCTGCACATGCTGGCCGACGGCCTCGGAGTGCCACTGCACGAGTTGCGTCCCGACGCGCCGCCATCGGATCAAGCGGATGAGTCGGCTCCTGAGCCGAATGACCTCGACCGCGCCCGGCTGCTGATCTCGGGCCACCCGGCTCCCGGCACCCTCCTCGACTCCGGGAGTCCGTACGAGGGCCCCTCGTTCGCCGAACTTCGCTCTGCTGTTGACGACGCTTGGTCTCTTGCGCACGGTGACCGGTTCGCGGAGTTGAGCGCATTGCTCAGCTCGCTCATCCCTCATGTGGAACGCGCGGCACGGGCAGTGGAGGAGCGCGACCGTGCTGAGGTGTACGGCTTGCTGGCCCGCGCCTATCAAGCGCTTTCGGCGGCTTTCGTCCGTCAGAACGAGCCGGACGCGGCTTGGGTGGCGGCGGACCGTTCCATTGCCGCCGCGGAACGGTCCGGCCATGTGATGGGCGTCTTCGCGGGAACCTTCCGGCTTGCCCACGCCTTCGTCAGGCTCAAGCGCTACGACCAGGCCGAACATACGGCTCTGTCCGCCGCGAACGCGCTCGGAGCGTACGCGGCGCGCACCGAGGCGCCCTTGCCGGAGGTGCTCTCCCTGCTGGGTTCCTTCCAGCTCGCACTTGCCCTCGTGCATGCACGAACAGGCAACCGTGCGGACGCCCGTCGCGAGACGGCGAACGCCCGTCGAACGGCCGGGCTCCTCCGGGAGGACCGCAATGACCACAACCTGGAATTCGGCCCGACGAACGTCGAGGTCCAGGCGGTCTCCATTGCTGTCGACTTGGGGGATGCCGGTGAAGCGCTCGACATCAGCGAGCGCTTGGACGCCTCCGGTCTCTCCGCGGAACGTCAGGCGCGCCTTGCGCTGGACGTCGGACGAGCGCACGCGCAACTGCGGCATGTGGAAGAGGCGCTCACCTGCTTCCTCGGCGCTGAGCGGCTGTCTCCCGAGATGGTCCGCACGCATGTGGCGGCAAGGGCGGCGATCCGGGACCTGATGCTGATAGTCGGCCGCACGGCCTCTCCTGAGCTGCGGGCGCTCGCGCGGCGCGCGGATGCGATGTCTTGAGACCGATCATGGCGTCCGAAGAGGAAAGGGATGTTCGCTCGATGATGGATCGGAGCACGGCAGTTCCCCCGCGGTCGTTCCGTCTGCTGCGACGGAGGGGTTCGGGCGGCGTGTACGCACGCTTGGCGGAACTCGGTTACAAGCCCGTCCACTTCCGGGAGGAAATCCGTTGCCGGATGCCGTCCGGCGGTGAAGCCGAGCAGCTTGCTCTCTCGCCGGGAACGCCGGTCATTCTGATCTGCCGCACCGCTTTCGCCGAGGGCGTCAAGGCTGTCGAGGTGAACGAGATGACCCTCGACTCGGCTTCGTATGTGCTGGAGTACGAGTTCGATGGTCGGCGCTGACCGGGCTCACTCCCCGAAACAGCCGTCGCCCCTGCACTCCGTTTCCGTGGCAGGCGCCGTCGTCCGCGACGACGGCCGCATGCTCGCGATCCGTCGTGCCGACAACGGGCGGTGGGAGCTGCCGGGCGGTGTGCTGGAGATCGAGGAAGCGCCGGAGGGCGGGGTCCGGCGTGAGGTGCTGGAGGAGACGGGCGTCGAGGTCGAGGTGGGGCGGCTGACAGGCGTGTACAAGAACATGGCGCGTGGGATCGTCGCCCTTGTCTTCCGGTGCCACCCTGTGGGCGGCACCGCTCAGACCTCCGACGAAGCCGCCGCTGTCTCCTGGCTGACGCCCGACGAAGTGGCAGCGTCCATGACGGAGGCGTACGCCGTAAGACTCCTGGACGCGATCGGCGACAACCCGCCATATGTGCGCATCCATGACGGGCAGCGGCTCGTGACGAGCTGAGTCACCTCATCCCCGGGGGAGCCCCCTTCACGCCCCCACCACCCCGTCGATCCCCTCGCGCAAAAGATCCGCGTGCCCGTTGTGGCGCGCGTACTCGTGGATGAGGTGCAGCATCACCAGGCGGAGCGACACATCCGCGTTCCAGCGTGGCTGATGGCCCGTCATGTCCAGGGATTCCGCCGCCAGTTCGATGCGGCGCGCGTGCTCGACCTCCGTCTGCCAGGCGGTGAAGGCCTCCGAGCGGGTGGACGTGGTCGCGTCGTACGCCGCCTGGTAGTCGCCCTCGTCGGACCAGACCAGGGGGACGTCCTCGGCGTTGATCACGCGGCGGAACCAGGTGCGTTCGACCTCCGCCATGTGGCGCACCAGCCCGAGCAGCGTCAGTGTCGACGGTGGCATCGAGCGGCGGCGCAGGTCCTCGTCGGAGAGGCCGTCGCACTTCATGGCGAGCGTCGCGCGGTGGAAGTCGAGGAAGGCGCGCAGCGTTTCCCGCTCGCCGCCGGTGAGGGGCGGCCCTGTGCGGTCGGTGGTTTCCATGGTTTGATCCTTTCGCCGGCGAAAGGGCTCACCTTAAGTCGCACGTGAGGTGTCGCGCCGCTCTATTTCCGGTAGAGCGCCCGGCACCGGGCAATATCGACCGGCCCCTCCTCCGGCAGCGGCAGGAAGTGGTCCACCTGCCACGCCTGTGTGCTGCGCGCCGTGCGGTTCGGTGCGGTGACCCACGGCGCGTAGACGCGGAAGGCGCGCTTCCCGCCGGTGCCGTCGGTCGAGACGATGTCCCGTTCGCGGAGGACTTCGCGCGGGAAGACGAACTGGCCGAAGCCGTGGTCGTCGCGGGTGCTGATGACGAAGAGGTCGACGGGGTCCGCCGCGTCGAAGGGCTGGATCGGTCCGCCCGGGGACCGCTTCCACACGGTGACGAACTGACCGGCCTTGGTCGGCGTCGTCTTGGCCGCGCGGAACCTGACGGAGAGCCTGTCCAGGGTGAAGGCGCACGCCCCGTACTCCGCGCTCTCGGCCTCGGGCACCGGCTCGGAGCAGGTGAATCCGCTCGGGTCGTACGCCAGCGCCTTCGCCGCGAGCAGGTCGGGGTGCGGGCGGGGTGCGGGGGTGGTGGTCATGCCCCCATCCTGCCCGCAGGGCGTCAGCCCTCGAAATGCAGTGTGATCCCGCCGCCCGGCAAGGTCTCCACGCGTACCCGCGTCAAGTCCGCCACCGCGACATCCGGCGCGTGGGCCGCCGCGCGCGGGCCGATGCCCACGACGCGCATGCCGGCCGCCTTGCCCGCCGTGATGCCCGCCTCGGAGTCCTCGAAGACGATGCAGTCCTCGGGGGCGAAGCCGAGGTGGGCGGCGCCCTTGAGGAAGCCCTCGGGGTCGGGCTTGCTGGCGCCCACGGACTCCGCGGTGACCCGGACGTCCGGCATCGGGAGGTCCGCCGCGCCCATGCGGGCCTCGGCGAGGCCGCGGTCGGCGGAGGTGACCAGGGCGTGGGGGAGGCCGGCGAGGGCGGCCATGAAGCCGACGGCGCCCGCGATCGGCACGACGCCGGTGACGTCGGCGGTCTCGGCCGCGAGCATGCGGCGGTTGTCGGCGTGGTTCAGCTCCATCGGGCGGTCCGGGAGCAGGACGGCCATGGTCGCGTAGCCCTGGCGGCCGTGCACGACCTTCAGCACCTCGGCGGCGTCCAGGCCCTGCTCCTCGGCCCAGGCGCGCCAGCAGCGCTCGACCACGGCATCGGAGTTGACGATCGTCCCGTCCATGTCCAGGAGCAGGGCGCGGGCGGTGAGCGTGGTCATCGGCTACTCCAGGGCGCGGGAGAGAAGACAAGCGGCTCCGCCCGCCGGTCAGGGAATACGGGCGGAGCCACTTTGTTCCTTAACGATACAAAAACTACCCCGGAACCTCCAACAGGCCAGGTCCAGCCTTGATCACCGGGGGTCCGAGGCGGGGTCGGGGGCAGGAGGGAAAACAGCCAATGGGCTACCCCGGCTATCCGGGCGCGCCGATCCGGAACACGATGGGAAGCGGACAGCCGGCAGCCGCACCCCAGGAGCCAGCCCATGGCGGACGAGACCCCGGCCCCCTCCGCGGCCGCCGCGGAGCCCGCGGCCGTACCCGGCGCGGGTCAGCCCCGGCGCACCGTGCTCGTCGCGATCGGCGCGCTGCTGCTCGGCATGCTGCTGGCGGCCCTGGACCAGACGATCGTCTCCACCGCGCTGCCCACCATCGTCAGCGACCTCGGCGGCCTCGACCACCTCTCCTGGGTCGTCACCGCCTACATGCTCGCGTCCACGGCCGCGACCCCGCTGTGGGGCAAGCTCGGCGACCAGTACGGGCGCAAGAAGCTCTTCCAGACGGCCATCGTCATCTTCCTCGTGGGCTCCGCGCTGTGCGGCCTCTCCCGCAACATGGGGGAGCTCATCGCCTTCCGCGCCCTGCAGGGCCTGGGCGGCGGCGGGCTGATGGTGCTGTCGATGGCGATCGTCGGCGACATCGTGCCGCCGCGCGACCGCGGCCGCTACCAAGGGCTGTTCGGCGCCGTCTTCGGCGGGACGAGCGTGCTCGGCCCGCTGCTCGGCGGGCTCTTCGTCGACCACCTGAGCTGGCGCTGGGTCTTCTACATCAACCTGCCCATCGGCGTCGTCGCGCTCGGCGTGATCGCCGCCGTCCTGCACATCCCCGTCCGCCGCACCCCGCACCGCATCGACTACCTCGGCACCCTCCTCATCGCCGTCGTCGCCACCTGCCTGGTGCTGATGACCTCGCTCGGCGGCGTCAGCTACCCCTGGTCGTCCTGGCAGATCATCGGCCTCGGGGTGCTGGGCGTGGCGCTGCTGGTGCCGTTCGTGCTCGTGGAGCGGCGCGCGGCGGAGCCCGTACTGCCGCTGAAGCTGTTCCGGATCCGGACGTTCGCGCTCTGCTCCGTGATCGGCTTCGTCGTCGGCTTCGCCATGTTCGGCTCCATGACCTACCTGCCGACCTTCCTCCAGGTCGTGCAGGGCGTCTCGCCCACCCTGTCCGGGGTGCACATGCTGCCGATGGTGGCGGGGATGCTGATCTCCTCCACCGCCTCCGGGCAGATCGTCAGCCGCACCGGCCGCTACAAGGTCTTCCCCATCGCCGGGACGGGGCTGACCGCCATCGGCCTGCTCCTGCTGCACCGGCTGGAACCGGCCAGCAGTACCGGCGAGATGAGCGTCTATTTCTTCGTCTTCGGCTTCGGGCTCGGCCTCGTCATGCAGGTGCTCGTGCTGATCGTGCAGAACTCCGTGGGCTACGAGGACCTGGGCGTCGCCACCTCCGGCGCCACGTTCTTCCGGTCCATCGGCGCGTCCTTCGGCGTCTCCATCTTCGGCACGATCTTCACCAACAAGCTCGGGCCCCGCATCGCCGACGCCCTCGCGGGCGCGCACCTGCCGCCCGGCGTCACCCCGGGGCAGCTCAAGTCCGACCCGCGCGCCGTCTCCGCGCTGCCCGCCGGGCCCCGGGCGGGGGTCCTCGACGCCTACTCCACGTCGATCACCGACGTCTTCCTCTACGCGGTGCCCGCCGTGCTCGTGGCCTTCGCCCTCGCCTTCTTCCTCCGCGAGGAGCCGCTGCGGGGCAGCGTCACCGCCCCCGACACCAGCGAGGTCCTCTCCAGCAACCCCGTCGAACGCACCTCCCACGAGGAGTGCGCCCGCGCGCTGTCCCTCCTCGGCAGCCGCGAGGGCAAGCGCCGGATCTACGAGGAGATCACCGAACGGGCGGGGTTCGACCTCAAACCCGCCGCGAGCTGGATGCTGCTCCGCATGAACCGCTACGGATCCGCCGAACCCGCCCTGCTCGCCGAGCGCGTGGACATCCCCTTGCGGATCATCACCGAGGCGGCGGCGCAGCTGGAGTCGCGGGGCCTGGCCGTACGCGAAGGGCTGCCGCTGATCCTCACCGACGAGGGGCGGCAGGTCGCCGAACGCCTCTTCCGCGCCCGCGAGGAATCGCTCGCGGACCTCCTGGGCGACTGGTGGTCGAAGGACCGCCCCACCGACCTCCAGCAGCTCGTGCGCGAACTCAACGCGGAGCTGTGCGGCTCCGACTCCGAGCAGCCCCACAACGGCCCCGCGAAGCGGGACCACGACCCGCGCCCGTGATCACAGCTCCTTGCCGAGCCAGACCTCGGTGTACGGGCCCTCGTTGTACCGCGGGATGTGCGTGAAACCGTGGCGGAGGTAGAGCGCCACCGCCTCCACCAGATCCTTCCGGGTGTCCAGCACGATCCGCTCCGCGCCCCGCTCACGGGCCACCGCCTCGGCCGCCGTGAGCAGCGCGGACGCCCCGCCGAGGCCCCGCTTCGCGGGCCGTACGTACATCCGCTTCAGCTCGGCCGTCCGCCCGTCCAGCATCCGCAGGCCCAGGCAGCCGCCCTGCTCGCCGCCGTGCCGCCCCACCAGCAGCACACCGCGCGGCGGTGCGAGGTCGTCACTGGGGTCCTCGGCGAGATAGCCGTCGATCTCCTCGGCCGTGCACCGGCGGCCGTCGTGCAACAGGTGCCAGCGGTCGGCGACGTCGGTGAGGTACTCCCGCAACAACTCGGCGGAGGCGGGCGCCCCGACGGGCTGCGGCGCGATGTCCCACACCCGGGGGACGCGACGGTCATCGGTCGTGCGTTCGGTCATGCGGGCATGGTGGCACGCGGCCGATCTCCCGCGGCGGCCTTTTTCCGGCGGCACGAACCCGCCGTTGGAGGTGACAGGCGTCCGGATCCGGCCAGTTGTGGGACCTTGTCAGGTGACCTGGGGGTGACATGCGTCTGTTCTTCAGGACTCAGTAAGGTCTCAAACAGCCCTACGAGGGTGACCGAGCCGGGGCGACTGGAGGAGCTGCGGGGCGTGGCGAATGCACAGAGGGGCGGCCTCGGGAGCCTGCCCGGCGCGGGGTCACGGACGGTCCTGGCTCTGGCCGCACTGTGGTTGCTCGCGGGGATACTGGCCGTCCGTCAGGCCGCGGTGGTGCTCCGCCTCCCCCCTGAACGCCGCCTGACCGACCTCGAACGCTGGATCGGTGACAACGGTGTCCTCCATGTGAAGGGCTCGCTCTACGACACCGACAAGTTCACCGGTACGCCCTTCGCCGGGCTCGTGCTCAAACCGCTGACCAAGGCCGCGGAACAGAGCCTCGGCATCGGCTGGACGCTCGGCACCCTGCTGCTCGTCGTCGCCCTCGCCCTCGTCGCCGCCCGCTCGCTGCCCGCCCCGGTCACCCGCCGCACCGCCCTGCTCGCCACCCCCGCGGCGATCATCCTGGCCGTGCTCTCGCTGCCCGTACGCAACACCTTCACCCTCGGCCAGACCAGCATCATCCCCGTGCTGCTGGTGCTCCTGGCCTGCTGCCTGCCGCGCCTGGCCCGCGGCTCCGGGCCCGCCTCCGGGATCCTCGTCGGCGTCGCCGCGGCGCTCCAGCCCGCCGTGCTGCTCTTCGCCGTGCTGCTCTGGCTGACCGGGCGGCGCCGCGCCGCCGCCGCGTCCGGCGTCACCTTCGCCGTCGGCACGGCCGTCGCCTGGCTGGCCATGCCGGACGACTCATGGACGTACTGGTTCCACCACATCGCCGGGGCCGGCCTCGGCGAGGCGCCCGACGGCCTCGCCAACCAGTCCCTGCACGGGCTGCTGTTGCGCATCGGCCTGCACGGCCCCGCCGAGCTCGTGCTCTACGGCCTGCTCGCCGTCGCCGTCGCCGTGCTCGGCCTGCGCCGTGCCGCCCGCTACGCCCTCGACGGCCAACTGCTCCTGGCCACCGCCCTCACCGGCTGCGTCGCGGTCGCCGTCTCGCCCACCGCCTGGCAGCACCAGCAGCTGTGGATCCTGCTCGCCGTCGTCGGCCGGGTCGGCAGGCGCCGCGCCGACCGGCTCGTCTGGCCCGTTCTGGTCGTCCTCGTGATGACGCTGACCAGCACGGTCCTCATGCCCGACAACCCCTTGCTGCGGCCACTCGGCGACAACGCGCCGCTGCTCGCCGCACTCATCGCCGCCTGCGCGGTGCCCTTCCTGCCGCGCACGTCACCGCTGTGGGACCGGCCGCTGCCGACGCCCGCGACCGAGCCGCAGCCGGGCCGGTTCTCCTGGGTGCCGCTGTTCCGCTTCTGGAAGCGGCCGTTGAGCCGGCCGAACGTCTTCCTGGAGCTGATGCTGATACGGGTCGGCTACTGGGCGTACTCCTTCATCCGCGCCAACGCGCCCGACGAGCGGACCCTCGCGGAGTCCCACGGCCGGCAGATCCTCGGCGCCGAGGAGTTCCTGCACATCGACGTCGAGCACCGCTTCAACCACTTCGTGGCGGGCGTCGACTGGCTCGCCGACAGCATGGACTACTACTACGGCACCTTCCACTTCCTGGTGCCGGTCTCCCTGCTCGGCTATCTCTACGTGCGCCGCCCGGGCACCTACCGCTGGGCCCGCACGGCGCTGTCCATCGCGACGCTGATGGCGCTCGTCGGCTTCTGGGCCTACCCGCTGGCCCCGCCGCGCCTGATGCCGGGCCGCGGCTTCATCGACACCGCCAACGGCCCGCAGGACCTCGCCAACCCCGACTTCGGCGCGCTCACCGATCTCTCCAACCAGTACGCGGCCATGCCGTCGCTCCACATCGGCTGGTCCCTGTGGTGCGGCGTCGTGATCGCGGTGGTGGCGCCCAAGGTGTGGATGAAGTGGCTGGGAATGCTCTACCCGTTGATGACCTTCTCCGTCATCGTCGGCACCGCCAACCACTACGTCCTGGACGCGGCCGGCGGCGCGTTCGTGGTCATGTCGGGCTTCGCCGTCCAGTACGCGCTGACCGGGCCCGGCCGCCGGGCGCCGGGGAGGGTGCCGGGGGCGCGGAGCGAGAGCGACGCGCTGGCCGCCGCGGAGGCGGCGGAACCGGCGCGGTCCAAGGGCTGAACGCTCCCGCCCCGCTCGGCCCCGGAGGTCAGCTGGTGACGGTGATCTGCTGGGACGGGTCCGTGACGTCCGTGACCTGGTAGGTCGCGTTGAACACCGAGGACGTCGCCGCCGTCGGGCAGCCGAATCCGCCGGTGACCTGCACCGGGACCGTGCCGTCCGTGACGGTGAGGGTGGACGGCGAGCCGTTGGCGAAGGTCGTGTTCAGGTTGGCCGCCGCGGCGGGCGCCGCCGTCACCGTGCAGTTGGCCAGGCCGGCGGTCTGCAGGACGAAGCCGCCGCTGGGGATGGTGAGGGTGGCGGCGGGCGTGTCCGCGTTCTGCATGGCCACGCCCCAGGCGCCGGAGGTCGTGACGGATACGGTCACGCCCGGGAGGTTGGCGGTGCACGAGGAGTACGTGGGCGAGTTGAGGCTGCTGACGACCGGGCCCGCGTCGTTGTGGTTGCCGGGGGCGCTCGGTATCTGGTTGCTCGCGTCCCCGCCGCCCGCGGTCGGCTGCGAGGTGGAGACGTTACAGGTCACGGTCACGGAACCGGCCGTGAACGTGGCGCTCCCCGTGAGCGTCGCCGCGAAGTAGTGCCCCGCGGGCGTGACGGTCGTCGGCCCCGCGTCATCGACACTCCGCGCGTCGGCGGTCCCCGCACCGCCCAACCCGAGCGTGGCGACGAACGCGAGCCCGGCTCCGGAGGCGAGCAGGGCACGGCTGCGGAATCTACGAGCGGTCATCGGAACTCCTCTGGTGCGGAAGGTGGGGACGGGGCTGGTGGTCGACGTCCCGGACGGGGCCGGACCTGGGCGGCTGCTGTGCCGGTGTCCACGGCCCGATCTCGGCCGAGGGCCCGGCGGGCGGCCGGGCCGCGGGAGTTGGCGGGCCGGTGCCGGGTGGGTTCGGCGGGGGTGGGGGCGGGGTGCCGGGCGGAGGGGTGGCGGGTGCGTCGGGCGCAGGGCCTCCGGCGGTAGGGCCACCCCAGGCCGGTCCGGGCTCGGCGTCCGGGCCGCCGGCCGCGGGGCCGTCCGGGCTGCCGGGGCCTCCGGCGGCAGGGCTGCCGCCCGGTACCCCGGGCTCGCTGATCGGTCTCTCGCCGGCGTCAGCCGGCTGCGGCAGCGGTTGCCAGGCGAAGACCATCGCTCCGCCGACCACCCCCATGAGCGTGCCGATCAGGAAGCCGCCGAGGTTGGACATCACCAGCGTGGCCGCCGCGACCATGACGGTGACGATCCCGGCGAGGGTCCGGTACTGCGGTGCGAACCACGCGCTGAGGCCCATCACGATCATGACCAGGCCCATGAGGACCGACGGGATGCCCGCGATCCCCTGGTGCAGCATGACCTTCAGTGGCGCCAGCGGAATGGCGCAGATCTCCGCCCCGGCGAGCACGGCCGCCAGCCCGCCCCAGAACGGCCGCCCCTTGCGCCACTGGCGCCACGCCGCCCAGGGGTGCCGCCGTGGCCGGCCGGACTCGATGCCGGCCGCCACGTCAGAAGCACTCCTGCTTGCCCTTGGCGATGCTCATGCTCAGGCCGGAGAGGGTGAAGGTGCCCGCGTTGGTCGCCCAGGCGACCTGCCGCATGTCGTTGATCTTCACATGGTCCGCCTGCTGGGCGAAGAGGTCCTGGAGGCCCTGCGCGCCCTTCGGCCCCTTGTCGACCGTGGAGGCGTCGCGCCCGATCTCGATGTTCTTGAACTCGGCGTTGCCGCTGAGCTGCGTGGCGTCCAGGAACAGGTCGGACGCCTTGACCGGGTCCTTGCCCCGGCCGGCGTGCAGGTTCAGCGAGATGTCGCCGATCAAGGGGAGATGGGTGACCACGGACTGGCACAGGTCCTTGATCTCCGCCTTCTTGACCGCGGTGACGGCCACGGGCAGCAGCTGGCCCCGGACGTTGGTGTCGATGCTGCCGTACTGCGCGAAGCCATCGCCGTCCAGATTGCCGGCGCTGACCTTGAACTCCTGCCCCGACACGGCGAACGAGGCCGCCAGTGCCCCGTCGGCGAGCGCGATGGCGAGCGCGGCCGTGGCCGCGAAGCCGGGCACGGCCAGCACGGCGAACTTCCGCCACCTGACGCGTCCCGTCACCTGTCTTCCTTGGGCGTCCTTCATGCGATGTCCTCTCGGAGAGCCGCGTGTGAGCGGGTGAGTGGCGTGACGAACGTGCCTGGCCCGGAGGTGTACCCGAGAGTAAGTCCACCGGTGTCCACGGGCAAGGTCTTGGTACGGACCGATTCCGGTCCAGGCAAAGGAAGTTGACTGGACGTCAGTGAGTGGGCCCGCTACGCGTAGCGCACCCGCAGTTCCTTGATGCCGTTCAGCCACGCCGACCTCAACCGCCGTGGTTCACCGGCGAGTTCGATGTCCGGCGCCGCGTCCGCGATCGCGTTGAAGACGAGGTCGATCTCCAGCACCGCCAGCGACTTGCCCAGGCAGAAGTGCGGACCGCCGCCACCGAAGCCCAGGTGGGGGTTCGGGTCCCGGGTGATGTCGAAGACCTCGGGCCGCTCGAAGACCTCGGGGTCGTTGTTGGCGGAGGCGTAGAAGATGCCCACCCGCTGCCCCGCCCCGACCGCCGCGCCCCCGAGCTCCGTGTCGCGCGTCGCCGTCCGCTGGAAGGAGACGACCGGCGTCGCCCACCGTACGATCTCCTCCGCCGCCGTCGCGGGCCGCTCGCGCTTGAAGAGCTCCCACTGCCCGGGGTGGGTGAGGAAGGCGTGCATGCCGTGGCTGATGGCGTTGCGGGTGGTCTCGTTGCCCGCGACGGCCAGCAGCAGCACGAAGAAGCCGAACTCCTCCGAGGCGAGATTGCCCTCGTCCTCCGCGGCCACCAGCCGGCTGACGATGTCCCGGGCCGGACACTTCTTGCGCTCGGCGGCCAGGTTCATCGCGTAGGAGATGAGCTCCATCGCGGCCGTCGCGCCGACCTCCTCGGTGATGGCCAGCTCGGGGTCGTCGTACGCGATCATCTTGTTGGACCAGTCGAAGATCCGCGCCCGGTCGCCCTGGGGGACGCCGACGATCTCCGCGATGGCCTGGAGCGGGAGCTCGCAGGCGATGTCCGTGACGAAGTTGCCGCCGCCCCGCTCCAGGGCCTCCGCCACGATCGCCCGCGCGCGCCCGCGCAGCGCGCCCTCCAGGGCCCGGACCGAGCGCGGGGTGAAGCCGCGCTGGACGATCTGGCGCACGCGGGTGTGCTCGGGCGGGTCCATGTTGAGCATGATGAGCCGCTGTACGTCGATCTGTTCGCGCCGGATGTGCTCGTGGAAGCGGATGACGGCCGTGTTGGCGGCGGAGGAGAAGACCTCCGGCCGGGTGGAGACCTCCCTGACGTCCGCGTGCCGGGTGACCACCCAGTAGCCGTCGTCGTCGAAGCCCGCGACGCCGTGCGGCTGGGCGTTCCACCAGACCGGTGCCGTACGCCGCAGGGCGGCGAATTCCGGGAGCGGCACCCGCTGTTCGTAGAGGCCGGGGTCGGTGAAGTCGAACCCTCCGGGCAGCGCTGGACAGGACATCGGCCACCACCTCCGTACACCTGACGGTCCATCAGGCGTGCCCCGAAGGTAATGAGGGGGCCGTGGAGTGGCAAGGCCGGGGGCGCCATCTGTTGCGGAGCCCGAGGGTGCGCCACCCTTGCGTACCGGGGGTAGCAGTCATAAGACTGCGAACGGAACTAGAACGCGTACCAGTTCGGCGGGGGACTGCTCAGGGCCACCGGGAGGCCTTCGAGTGCATGGCACAGCGCCGGGGGCCGCCGGGAGCCTCCGGATGCCACGAAAGGACGCATCATGGCCGCGGAACCCGTCATCGTCGAAGCCGTGCGCACCCCCATCGGCAAACGCGGAGGGGCGCTCGCCAATCTCCACCCCGCCTATCTGCTGGGCGAGACCTATCGGGAGATCCTCGCCCGCACCGGGATCCAGCCCGACTGCGTCGAGCAGATCGTCGGCGGCACGGTCACCCACGCCGGGGAGCAGTCGATGAACCCGGCCCGCACCGCCTGGCTCGCGATGGGCCTGCCCTACGAGACCGCCGCCACCACCGTCGACTGCCAGTGCGGCTCCTCGCAACAGGCCAACCACATCGTCGCCAACATGATCGCGAGCGGTGTCATCGACGTCGGCATCGGCTGCGGCGTCGAGGCCATGTCGCGCGTCCCGCTCGGCAGCGGCTCCAAGCACGGGCCCGGCAAGCCCTTCCCCGACGAGTGGAACGTCGACCTGCCCAACCAGTTCGAGGCCGCGGAGCGCATCGCCCGCAGACGCGGCCTCACCCGCGAGGACGTCGACACCCTCGGCCTCCTCTCCCAGGAGCGCGCCGCCCGCGCCTGGTCCGAGGAGCGCTTCAAGCGCGAGACCTTCGCCGTGCAGGTCCCGACGACCGAGGAGGAACAGCTCGCCGGGCAGGGCATGTGGCGCCTCGTCGACCGCGACCAGGGGTTACGCGACACGGACATGGAGGCGCTCGGCGGGCTGAAGCCCGTCATGCCCACCGCCGTCCACACCGCAGGCAACTCCTCCCAGATCTCCGACGGCGCCTGCGCCCTGATGTGGGCCTCCAAGCGCATGGCCCGCGCCCTGCGGCTGCGGCCCCGCGCCCGCGTCGTGGCCCAGGCCCTCGTCGGCGCCGACCCCCACTTCCACCTCGACGGCCCCATCGACGCCACCCGCGCCGTCCTCGGCCGCGCGGGCATGTCCCTCAAGGACATCGACCTCGTGGAGATCAACGAAGCGTTCGCGTCGGTCGTCCTCTCCTGGGCCCGGGTCTTCGACCAGGACCTCGAAAAGGTCAACGTCAACGGCGGCGCGATAGCCCTCGGCCACCCCGTGGGCGCCACGGGCGCCCGTCTGATCACGACGGCGCTGCACGAACTGGAACGCGCCGACAAGGAATTCGCCCTGATCACGATGTGCGCGGGCGGGGGACTGGCGACGGGCACGATCATCCAGCGGCTGTGAGGGCCGGATCGAGGCCGCGGCATCCCGTCCGGCGATCAGCGCACCGGCCGGACCATGACGTTCTCGTCCAGTCCTTCGGCCAGATCGCGCAGGAGGGTCAGCGCCGCCCTGATGGAGGGGCGGCTGCCCGCCTGCCGACGCCATACCGCGTAGATCCTGCGGCCCGGGGCGGGGTCCAGGGGAATGGCGCGCACATTATGGGGCAACGGCCCCCGGCCGAGCCGGGGGACGAGTGCCGCTCCCACTCCCGCGGCCAGAAGCGCGATCTGTGACTGGAACTCCTCCACGTGATAGGCGACGTCGACGGGCAGTCCCCGGTCGGTGAAAGTGCGTTCCAGCCAGCTGTGGCACATGGCCCCGGGAGAATGGCTGATCCAGCGCAGGCCCATCAGGTCGCCCACGTCCAGCCGGGGCCGGTCGGCGAGCGGGTGGTCCGCGTGGAGGAGGACGTCACCGACGTCCTCACCGATCTCATAGGTCGCCAGCCCGCCGGGGACCATCAGGGGAACGTTGTGCCAGTCGTGCACGATCGCCAGGTCGATTTCCCCTTCGGCGACCAGGCCCAGCGCACTGGACGGATCGGCCTCCAGCAGCCGGCAGTCGAGGCCGTTGTGCAAACGGCCGAGCTCGGCCAGCATGGGCGGAATCAGAGATCTGCACGCGGTCGGGAAAGCCGCCAACTTCATTGTGCCGAATGGCACTTGCCGCTGGGTCTCCAGTCTCGACTCCGCCTGTTCCAGCAAGGCGGTGACCTGCCGCGCCGCCTCCACCAGGGTTTCGGCGGCCGGAGTGAGCGTCACATGCCTGGCATGCCTTTCCAGCAGGGCCGTATGTGTTTCGCGTTCCAGCTTGGCGATCTGTTGCGAGACGGCCGACGGGGTGAAGCCCAGGGCCGCCGCCGCGCCGGTGATGGAACCGTGGACGGCTACCGCATGCAGGGCCCGTAGCCGGTTGATGTCGAGCATGAAGCCACACTAAAGCATGCCCTTCATGAACTTTTACGGTACACCCAGCTTTTCGAGCCGAATCCCGTAGTACCGTGACGCTCAGGAATTCCGGCGGTCGGCAGTCTGCCTCTCTTTACATACACACATCGCCCCTCCTTCAAACATTTTAGGAAGCCCCGGTGGAGCACCCGGAAAACGGTCCGACAGCAGTTATCGTCGACGGTTATGCGACAGGAAATTATCTGCCTGCGGCATTCAAACGACATGGAGCCCAGGTTCTCCATGTGTTCAGCAACAGGTCGGTCCGTAACGCGCTGGCGGTCCCGGATATCTCCCCGTATGTCACGTCACTCGACGCCGACGACGAGGAAGCGCTGATCGAAGAGCTGCGCCGGTGGTCACCCGCGTGCGTCGCGACCGGCAGCGAGATGGGCGTCGAGCTGTCCGACCGGTTGAGCGAACTCCTGGGTCTCGAGGGGAACGGCACCGAGCATTCCGCGGCCCGGCGCGACAAGTACGAAATGCTGGAGACGCTGCGCCGCTCCGGAATTCCCTGCGCCCGGCAGTTCAAGAGCTCCGACCCCCGTGAGCTCGCGGACTGGGCCGACGGGCTGGACTCCTACCCCGTCGTGGTGAAGCCGATCAGTTCCACCGGATCGGACGGCGTGACCTTCTGCGGCGACCGGGCCGCGGTCCTGTCCGCCGCGCAGAGCATTCAGGCCTCCGCGGACCTCTTCGGCCGCCACAATGCCGAGGTCCTGGTGCAGCAGCGCATGGACGGCACCGAATACATCGTGGACGCGGTGAGCTGCCGGGGCCGGCGTTTTCTCAGCGGCGTGTGGCGCTACGAGAAGCGCATGCTGGATTCGGGCCGCCGAATCTACGACAAGGATGTGCTGCTTTCTCCCGACGAGCCTCTGGTCGAAGAACTCAAGTCCTACGTCTACACGGTGCTGGATACGCTCCGCATCGATTACGGCGCGGCGCACGCCGAGGTCATGATGACCGAGGACGGCCCGATGCTGGTGGAGGTCGCGGCGCGCACCAACGGGAATTCCCACCCGGAATTTCACGACGCCTGCATGGATGCCAACCAGGCCGATCTCGTCGCCCTGGCCGCCGTGGACCCGGAGTCCTTCCTGCAGAAATACGCGGGACGGGATTACCGGAAGCTGGCGGAGGGCGTGGTGCACAACGCCATGACATCCCTGGACGGAAAGATTTCCGGATTCGACGCGGACGCGGTGGCCGCGGTCAGCTCTCTCGATTCGGTCTTCAAGGTCATCGTGAAGCCGTCCGTGGGGGACCGGATCATTCCCACCCAGGATCTCTCAAGCAGTCCGCTGCGGATCTTTATGACCCACCAGTCCCGCGACAACATCCTGGACGACTACGAGCGCATCCAGCAGATTAAGGACCGGATATTTCTACTCTCGTAACTCCGGAGCCGCCGCTGGCCACGGGGAAGAGGCCCCTGCTGGCGCTCATGGCCACCAGACTGGTGTCGTTCATCGGCGTCGCGGCCTATTTCATCCTGAGCTCGTGGCTCGCGCTGCAATGCGGCGCCGGAACGCGCGGCCAGGCACTGCTGGCCGGGGCGCTCGCCCTGCCCTCCCTGGCACTCGGCCTCTACGGCGGGGTGCTGATCGACCGCTGGGAGCGCCGCAAGCTCGCCCAGTGCGCCGAGGTGCTCCGGGCGGTCGCGGCGGGCGGGCTCGCCCTGTTCGCCTCGACCGGCGAGCTGGAAATGTGGCACCTGTTCGTCACCACCTTGATCATCGGTGTCGGAAACGCCATCACGCTCCCCTGCTACGGGGCGCTCCTGCCGGCCGTCTCCGTGGACGACCGACTCGTCCGCACCAACGCCCAGTGGCAGATCATGACGCAGATCGGCACCATTGCCGGAGCTCTCGTCGGCGGAGTCCTCGTCGGCGCCCAGGGCGGATCCGCGCTCTGGATGCCGGCCGCGGCGTACCTGGGAGCGGCGGCACTGCTCTTCCTCGTCCCCGCCGTCAAGCCGGCGCGCAGAGAGGTGAAGATCGGCCTGGTGGCCGAATTCCGGTCGGCGTTCACCGTTCTCAAGGCGGACCGGAAGCTGCTGCTGGTGACCGCGTTCTCCGTGGCCCCGGTGGGCTTCCTGGCCGCCGCCAACACCCTGCTCGCCCCGTTCGCCCAGAACGACCTCGGCACCGATGCCGCCGGGTTCGGGGTGCTGGACAGCGCCTGGGGCATCGGAGCCCTGGTGGCCGGCGGGCTGGTCTCCCGGATGTTCGGGGAGCGCAACTACGCAAACCTGTCCAAAGCGCTATTCCTCACAGGGCTGTTCGCGGTCCTGTTCTCGCTCGCCCCCGGCTTCCGCTCGGGGCTTGCCGCCGGAGTGCTGCTGGGTCTCTTCCTCAGCTGCGCCAACATCATGTTCCCGGCGTTCGTCCAGCGCGACGCCCCTCCGGCCGACCTGGGCAAGATACTCAGCACGGTCTTCGCGGCGTCCTCCGCGGTGCAGCTCTTCTTCGTCGCCTGGGTCGGCATCGCCGGGACCTCGGTATCGGCCCGCGTCATCCTGCTCGTGCTCGCCGTCCTCATGACGGCCATGGGCGTGCTGCTGCACTGGCTGCTGCGCGACTCGGGCGAGACCGCCCCTTCTTCCTCCTGACACCACCAGTTCAACGCGCCGTCACGGCGCTCACCAGCGGGGCTCGGAACCGCGCGGGAACCCTTTGCGGTCACCGGCGTTCATGAGCTCGCATTTGCAAGGGAAAAAGAACCACCATGCCACAGGGCGCTTCCATGTTCACTTCTGCACCGCAGGAGATAGACCACTCCATAGCGCTTGAACAGCTCCGCGAGGTGCTGTCCAAGGAGAACTACGAGGGAGCGGTCAAGTGCGCCATGCGGCTGTACAACGCGCTCCCGGACCGGGTGAACCTGAGCCGCAACGTCGTGATGGTCGCATACGGCGGCGGCAAGGACAGCTCCTACACCCTGGCCTTCGTCCGGGGAATGCAGCTCATCATCTCCCAGATCCACGGTTCGACGTTCCGCATGCGCGTGGCGACCAACCGGCACGCGGGAATGCCGCAAGCGGTGATGGACAACATCGACCGCGCGTACCAGGCGCTCCACCTCTATAACGACCCCAGTGCGGAACTCCTTCTGATCGACGGTCAGCTGGTGCGCGAGTTCGACGCGAACCTGCCGCAGACCACCGATGTCGTGGACCGGAACCGGATCGACATCCTGATGACCGGCCACCGCACCGCGGCCGATGCCCGGCCGACCTTCTGCAACGCCTGCAATCTCAGCATGGTCAACTCTTTCGGCCTCGCCGCCGGTCACAATGGCGGAGTCGACCTCATCATCACCGGCGACTCGCAGCAGGAGCAGCGGGACTACTACCTGTGGGTCTCGCGACTCGCCCGCAAGTTCGGCCTGCAGGCACCGCGCGGGATGCGCACCAGCTTCCAGGGATTCCTCGCCGCGCTGAACAACATTTCCCAGGCGTACTTCACCGACATTCACGGTGACCAGGCCCCCGACGTGATCGCCGAGCACGCCATCACCACGGACGTGCGCACCGGCCTGGAGTTCTTCTCCATCTACGACGACACCGCCTATGCCTCGGGCGACCACTGGGAACTCCTGACGGAGTACCTGGGCTTCCGCTTCGACGACATCGCCTTCAGCTTCACCGAGTCCGACTGCGGAAATCCCGCGCTCATGGCACACCTGCGTGCCCTCAAGTGCGAGCGGCGCTACGGACAGACGTACGCCGAGGGCCTCGACGAGTACGTCGACTTCGCGATCTCGCTCATGCACAAGAAGGAATTCCCGCCGCAGCTCGTCGAGATCATGCGCGAGCGCTACGCCGGTGAGGGAACCGCCGAGCGCATGCGCACGGCCATGAACACCTACGCGGCCGAGGCGTACGGAGTCACCGAGGAGCAGCTCGTCTCCATGGTCTACGCCCCGTTCACCGAGAAGGGGCTCGGGCTGGACGACTACCTCGCCCGCGAGCAGCCCGCACTGGTGGAGAGCACCCCGCTCGTCCACCAGCTCCTGGGCGGCAGCTTCGACCCGGACGGAGCGGACGAGAAGGCGGTGGCCGCCCGGCTGGAGGAGCTGACCGGTCTCGAGCTGAGCCGGCTCCGCGTGCTCTACGGCAGCTCCCTGCGGCTGCCCTCCACGGAGTCCAAGGGCCTCCAGCTGATCGACGCCATCCTCGACGGCGACCCGCACAAGGCCGTGGTCCAGACGCGGCAGACCCCCGGCGGTCCGCTGGTCCCCGAGCTCCTGTCGGGCCGCTGACGTGGAAGCCGCAGTCACCGGCTCCGACTTCGTCCAGCTGGGGGCGACCCGCGACGGGCTCGACCCCTACCTCGACTGCGCCCGCCGGCGTTCGCTCCGTGCCGTACTGGTCGAGACGCCCGCGTACCTGCGCTGGCGCAAGCTGCTCGGCCGGCGGCCGTTCGACCTGGAGATCGGGGTCGAGGAGCCGCAGGACCCCGAGCAGGTGCGCGAGGCGCTCGCCGCCGCCCAGGTGCGGCCGGCCCTGCTGCTGTCGGGCTTCGAGCGCTACGTCTACACCGCCTTCTCCCTGGCGCGCTCGCTGCGCGCCCTGCCCTGGCCGTCGGTGGGCGAGGACTTCCGGCCGCTGGACAAGCAGGAGCTGCGCTCCGCCGTCCACCGCGTCGCCGGCCATCTCGCCCAACCGCGTCACCTGCTCCTGGGGGCGGAGACCGGCGGGGAGACCGAGGAGATCGGCTACCCGCAGGTGATCAAGCCGGTCGACGGGGGCGGCGGGCTCGGCGTCCTCCTCGTCCGGAGCGCCGACCGGCGGCCCGCCGCGCTCAAGTACATCGAGAGCCTGGCCAATTACGGCGGCGGCGAGTTCACCGGGGTCGTCACGGAGGAATTCGTCGAGGGGCCGGAAGTCTCCCTGCAGGGTGTGGCCCACGCCGGGAAGCCGATACTGCTGAGCGTCTGCGAGAAGCTCACCGCGGTCGAGGACATTCCCGACGCGTCCGGGCTGGCGGGCTTCCGCGAGGTCGGACACATCGCACGGCACGGGAACACTGTGAGCCCGGAACTCCTGGAGCTCGCGCAATCCTGCCTCGACGCCACCGGATACCGCGAGGGCCCCTTCCACATCGACGCCATCCTGGGGCCGGACGGACCCGTGCTCGTGGAGATGGGATTCCGGCTCTCCGGCGGCAGCCTGGTCGCCCTGATCAAGCAGGCGACCGGTGCCGACTGGGCCGAACTGGTATTCCGCATCCACCTGGACGGCGAGGACCCCGGCCAACTCGTCGAGCCGGACGGGACGAAGAGCATCGGCCAGATCCGGGCCGTCTCGGAGGACCAGCTGACCGCTGCCGCCGAAATCGCCCCCGCCGGATGTTCGGTGCAGGTCCTTCCCGTCGGGCCGACGCCCTCCTTCGCGGAACTGACCGCCGACGAACTCACCATTCTCGCTTCGGACATCACGCGACACAGCGGATCCGTCGGACGAGTCCTTGTCACCAGTGCGCAGGACGGCGATGTCCGCTCCGTGCTCTCTTCACTAGCCGAAAACCGAAGGCGAGACTGACCCACCATGTGCCGACTCATCCTGGCCACCGGGGAGTTCTCCGCAAGCGAGATCCTCGGGGCCGCCGAAGCGATGAGCTGTGGCCGCACCGCCAACCACGACGGCCCCACCCAAGTGCATCCGAACGGATGGGGAGCGTTGTGGCGCCGGTCCGATGACCCTCAGGGCATCGGGACACACCGGGACGTGCGACCGCTCACGGAAAGCCACCACGAATCCCCGGTGGCGGAACTGAAGACCGACTTCCTCGCCGTCCACGCACGCCACGCGACCCTGGCGAAGAACCACGGCATGCAGTTCACGCACCCCCTGACGCGGGAAGGGGAAACCACCTGGCATTTCATGCACAACGGTTTCCTCCCGACCGTCCACCGGAATCTCGGGATGCCGGAGTCGGAGTTCGACTCGCGCGAATACTTCGACTACATCGTCCCCGACGGGAGCCGGCGGCTCGACGAGCAGGAGACGCTCGCCCGGCTGCGCGCCATCGCGCCCGGTGGAAGCTCCGGCAACGCCATCGCCGTGAACCGGGACTTCGCCTACGTCATCCACTGGTCGACGCCCGGCTCTTCCCGAAGCTACTTCGGCATGTCCCGGCTGCGGACCGAGCGATACACCGTGATCGCCTCGGAAATCATTCCCGACCTCGCTCCGGCGGACCGCTGGGAACCCCTCCCGGCCGACAGCCTCACCGAAATACCGCTCGACCGCGCCGCGCGTCCTGCCCGCCAAGGAGAAACCATCAATGCGTGACATCGACACGTGGGACCGCGTGGTCATCGACGCCACCGCGCAGCAGCCCGATCACGAACTGCTGCGCAAGCTGGTGACCGGGGAGATCCCCGTCGTGGTCCTGCGCAACCTCCTGCCCGCCGACGCGTTCGCCAAGAACCGGGAGCGCGTCGGGGAGCTCTTCTCCAGCGCCTCCACGACGAACTACGCCAACGGCACGCTCACCACGATCGGCCCGTACCTCGCCAAGTACCTGTCCGGCCTGGACACCTACTTCCAGGAGAGCAAGGAAGCGGGGGCGATGCTCGACAGCGTCTCCTTCGACCTGGCCGACCAGGTGCGTGACGGCCTGCGCAAGGCCTTCGGCCTCGACTCCCTGGAGCCGGCCCGCGAGCCCGACGGGCGGGAGTACGCCGCCTCCGTCGTCCGCATCCACGCGGACGGCGTGCGCAACCCGCTGCACAACGACAACATCATGCGGGACGCCGCCGACACGGGCCTCGTGCTGGCCGACCTCGCCTACCAGCTGAGCTGCGTCGTCTGCCTGCAGGAGTGCGAAGAGGGCGGCGAACTGCGCATCTACCAGCGCCCCTGGCAGCTCGACGACGAGAAGTTCAAGATCGACGGCGGGCTCGGCTACGACGAGGCCGTGGTGGACGGCCACCCCGGCCACGAGTTCAAGCCGCAGGCCGGCGACGTCTACGTGATCAACCCCACGCAGTACCACTCGATCGAGCGGGTCTTCGGCTCCGACCGGATCACCATGGGCTTCTTCATGGGCTTCGCCGACGAGGAGCTGGACTCCGCGGTGGTGTGGGGATGACCGAACCGTCGACGGCCTCGCCCGAAGCAACCGACGCCGAGCCCGAGCTCGAGCCGGCCTCGCAGAAGCTCCTGCGTCTGCTGCAGGAGGGCGGCGCCCGCTACCGGCTGATCGAGCACGAGCCGGAGGGCCGCACCGATGTGGTCAGCGCCATCCGGGGCAACAGCCCCGACCAGGCGGCCAAGTGCATCGTGGCGCGGGTCAAGAAGACCAAGAAGACCTCCCACTACGTCCTGGCCGTGGTGCCCGGCGACACGCGACTGGCGCTCGACCGGATCGCCGAACTGTGCGAGGCCCGCTACGTCTCCTTCGCCGACCAGCCGACCGCCGAACGCCTGACGGGCTGCGCCACCGGGACCATCGTGCCCTTCGCGTTCGACCCGCGGCTGGAGCTCATGGTGGACCCCGGCCTGCTGCGGCACCGGGAGATCTTCTTCAACGCCGGAGAGCTCCACCAGTCCCTGGCCCTGGACACCGAGGACTACGTCCGCCTGGCCGAACCCCGAGTGGAATCCATCGCCGAGAAGGCCCCGGCGGCCTCCGAGGACTGAGGCTCCCGGACAGTGGCCCGCACGCGTCACACACGACGCGCGCGGGCCATTTCCGCGTGGCTCGTATGCGCCGGGCGGTGATGTGCGCGCGGGTGCGGCGTGGCTAGGGTGCGCGGGTCCGGTCCGACCTACGCGAGGGCAGGGGTGGCGAATGGCTGCGGAAGAGAACGCCGGGGCGAGACTGACGATCGAGGCCAGGGGGGTGTTGTCCGCCGTCCGCGGGAGTGAGTACAACTACCCGTCCGTGGTGGTACGCAACGTCGGCACCGAGTGGATCGGGCCGGTGCGGATCACCGTCGAGAACCTGCGGAAGAGCCGGATGCGTTTCATGGACCCTCAGCTCACCATGTCCCGCTGGGAACACGAGGGCACGCCGCAGGAGGAGGTCCTGGGCGGCGCGGTGTCACCCGGCCAGGACTCGGAATTCGAGACGCTGACGTGCGAGTCCGTCGCACTCAACCTCGACTGCAAGCCGGGCCAATGGGTCGTGCTCTACCCCCGCGTGAGCGCGGGTTATCCCGGACGCCAGAACCCGCCCGGCATCTTCGACTTCACGATCGATTCGGCCGACGGTTCGGAGCGTCTTGGCCACTCCCAAGTGGTCGTCTTCATCAGCTGACGCCGCCGCCGGGCCATGGCCGGGCCTCCACGACTGCACGTAGAGCGGCGTAGCCGAACACTGCCGGGCCGACGAGGACAGCCTCGTCGGCCCGGAAGTGTGCTGTCGCCCACGCTCGGGGAACGTGCGGCGGATCGCGCCTGCTAACCGGCGGCAGGCGCGATGAAGCGCGGGGTCCAGAACTGGTTGGGGCGGCCATCCGGCTTGCCGAGCCTGATCTGGGCGCCGATGTGTTCGGCCGTCAGGTACTGCTCCTTGTCGTTGAAGATGGCGAATCCCCGCGGGGTCGGGTTGATCACCCATTCCACCGGCTGGGTGTTGTTGACCCAGAGGAGGTCGTCCTGGGCGCTGTCCGTGAGGACGGGCGTTGCCTCGTCCTCCTGGAACGCGGGACGGATGATGTACCGGCCCGGCAGCCCGGAGTCGGCGACGCGGTGGATGCGCCACTGCTGGGCGGGGCCCGGGTACGGCTGCTCCTGGGGGGCCGCGATCACGGGGGAGCCGTGGTCGACGGCATGCGGGGTGGAGGTCAGGACGATCTGGAACCCGATGTGGGCACCGATGACGAAGATTCCGTCGGGCAGGAGCTGGGACATGAGCTCTCCTTAATCTCCCCGGAAACCGGGTGGGACGGCGGCATTCCCCGCCGTCCTGCACACCGACGAGCTTGGTAGCCGTGTGGGGCCCGTCACAGGGCACATCACGCCATGCGTGGCCGTGGCTCCGAAAGGCCCGGGCACGCCGCCGAACAAGCCAATGACGCCCCGCGGGAGAATTCGCCCGCCTGTGCGGCCGGTGTCGAGGACCCGTGGTGAGGGCCGGGGGAGACGGATCCGGAAGCCGCGGCGCAATCGGCCGGAAACACCGGACTGGACATCCGTATGCGGTCTGCCCAGCCATACCCTCTTGCGGTCGCCGGCCGGCCCTTGCCGGGGAGCTTCATGCTGTAGGTGACCTGGGTGGCACCGTAACCGCAGTCCGATTCACGATCGATTCGCCCAACGGTCCGGAGCGCCTCGGCTACGGCGAAGTGGCCGTCCTCCGACGCTTCGTCGACGGCCTTGGCCCAGCGGGTGTGACGTCCAGGCCTTGCGTCCTACCTCGATCAGAAGACGTTCCAGGCGGCTTGCGAGTCGCCTTGGCGTAGTGTGCCGAGGCGGTGCATGAGCTGCCGCTCGGCGCGGGTGTCGCCGGAGTCGGCTCGCCTGATGAAAGAGCCGAGCGTGTGCAGGTCGCGTATTCGCGTGAGCACCGCAAGCCCGGGCCAGGAGCTCGGATCGTATCCGTACGCCCGGGTGAACTCGCGCAGCTCCTGAGTGGAGCGCCCGAACCGGGCCGCTCCTTGAAAGACGTTGGCCAGATCGAGTTCCCGGGGACCGAAGGCTGCGTCGTCCCAGTCCCCGAGCCGTACGGAGTTCCCGTCCCAAAGAGTGTTGCCGGGGTAGGCGTCCCCGTGTACGAGACCCGTGCCCAAGGGGAATTCGAGATCCGCATAGGCGGTGGTCAGTTCGGTGATGCAGCCTGCGAGCCATGTGCGCGCCCCGGGTGTCAGGGTCTGGCTGGTGGCGACGGCATCACCCAATGAAGTCAGTGGGCGGAAGTGCGGCAAGTGGATCGGCGCAGGCGGCAGATCGTGGAGTCTCCGCAGCAGCGTGCCCAAGTGCCCGGGTGAGGGAAGAGCGCGGTCTTGCTGGGGATAGTGCTTCCAGAAAGTGACGATGGAGGGCGGGCGACAAATGGGCTGGGGAACGTCCATGGGCTCGACCGAGGGAAACCCCTGAGAAACCAGCCATCGGGTCAGTTCGATCGAGGTGGCGATGCGGTCGGCCTTCACTGACGGACTGACACGCGCGACAGCGCCCCATTCCGGCAGGAGGTATACGGAATTGGCGTGGTTGCGTACCGGCATCAGGTCACCGGAGGGGAGACCGAGATCGCGGCATGCCGCGCGGACAACTTCCTCGGGGCTTGCTTGCGTCGTCGTCATCATGGCGAACGTACCGGGTCGTGGGCGGCCATCACCTCATACCCCCGAGTAAGCTCCGCGAGCTCGCGGGTGGCGGGGTTCCGCGCGATCGCAGGGCTGCGCAACATGGCCTCGACGCGGCCGAGTCCGTTCCCGAGCTGGCGGATCCGTAGGCCGGTCGGCATGGAGACGATCTCTTCCATGAGCTCGGCAGCCTGGGCGAGTTCACCTTGGGCGAGTCGGGCGGTGATGATGTCCACCCGGGCCAGTGACTCGTCACCGTAGGAGCGCTCTTCAGGTGGGCCCGCAGCGTATTCCCTGATGGCTTCACCGGAGAGCTGCTCAGCCCGGGCGTGATCGCCGAGCAGGCTGTAGACGCTGCCGGTGTAGTACTTCTGCTTGGCCGCCGGGAACGACAGCAGGCCGCCGAACTGGGTGAGCTCGTCATGGACCGGGCTCTCCTCTCGCGCGGTGTACATGCGGTCCAGTGATGCCAGTGCACGGGCCCGGTCACCGAGACGTGCGGCGGTACGCGCTTCGATCGCGGCAATGCGGATGCGGGATTCTCCGGCGGGGGCGAGCGCTGCGGCCTCTTCGGCGAACTTCAGTGCCATCCGGGCTCGCGGCGACCATTCGGCGATCAACGCGTAGGTGCCGCGCGTCCACGCCCGCAGGCCTGTGTGATCGGCCTGCCCGGCGCAAGCCCACGCCGTACGGACCTGAGCCAGGGCCGAGCGTTCGTCTCCGAGATTCTGGGAGGCGTGCGCGAGCAGAAGACACGTGGTTCCCGCGAGCATGAACAGATCCCTTGTCTGCGAGGGCCGCTGGCGTCCCTGGATCAAACCGAAGATCCGGTCTCGCACTGTGACGAGGTCCTGGAAGAGCGGGGTCAGTCGAGCGTGCACGTAGGCAGTGGCGATGCGCCCGATCTCCATTGACAGAAACTCCAGCTCATCGTCGTCGACGTTGCTGAGCATGGCTTGCTCGGTGAACGCGAGGGAGCTGGAGGCGGCTTCCGCAGCCAGGCGTAACCCGGTGATGTGCGGATCGGTTGAGTTGTCCGTCGTGTGAGGAGCCCGAGTGGGGGAGGCCCGGAGCGGGAGCGGGGCAAGTTCGGCCGGGGTGCCCAGCGCTTCAAGAAACGCGATGGCCCTGGGGAGTTCCGTCAGCCGCACGGTTCCGGACTCCAGTTTGGACCAGTACGACTGCTGCTCTCCGGCTATACGGGCCAGGTCTTCCTGTCGCAGTCCGGAATGGCGTCGCAGGGCTCGGCACAGTGAACGGAAGTCGAGAGCAGACAGCGCCTCTCGGACCTCGGGCTCTTCCCACACCGTGACCGGCAGTGCCACCGGAGCTGCCGGCCGGACGAGAGGCTGCCGCTCGCATGCCCCGCAGAGGTCCCCATCCACGTTGTACCGGCTCAGTCGGCATCCGCATGCTCCACACTTCCGCTCACTCTTCATGCGATCCCCTTTCGTGGTTTCGCCTGGCCTCCCCGCACCACGCTACTGATCCTGGCAGTGGCTGATATCCCCGACGCGGATATCTCATCCCTTCCGGGATATCCGGATGAGCATGTGCGCAACAGGTGCAACTTCTCTAGAAGTTGGTGTGCGGCCGACGCGAACCGACGTCTACTGCATCACAACGTGGAGGAGTCGACCATGCCTGTTTTTCCTCACACCGGTCACACTGGGGGAGGCCTTACCTACGTGCAGCCGTCGAGCGAAGTCACAAGGGTCGGGCAAGCCGCGATCGAGGACGTCATCCGTGAAGCCACGGCGATGCACCAACTGCTCCCGTCGTTCGGCCGCGTGATGGCGCAGACCGATCGGCTCCGTGACTTCATCGAGGCGACGGCCCCTGAGGTCGAAGCAACCGCCCGGGAACTTCCGGAGACCGACCCGGTCAGGCTGGCGGCGCTGGCCGCGGTGAAGGAGGCTCGCTACCGGCTGGGCCTCGGCCCCGGTGACGGCTACGACTCGGCGGTCACGTGGGCGAGAAGCCTCGGGAGGGCCGCTGATGAGCTCATTCATCATGAGCGGCAACTTTCCGTCTCGTAGGGCCTCTTGTGACATCGCCGTCCAGGTTGAGAGCCGCGGCCAACCTGGGCGACGATGCCACAGGCTCGGGCAGGCTGTGAGGCGTGGAGCAGCAGGATGGGAGACCTTCCGTCAGCCGCAAGAACCGGAGAGCTGCGGTGCGGCAGTCATCTCCCGTGCCAGGTCCGAGAGCCAGTGAGGGGAGTCCGGCGTACGGGCGATCTCGCGCAAGGTCGCCCGCAGCCTGCGGCGGCTGCGTCCGGAGGCGACTTCCTCAAGCAGAGGGGGGATCGACAGCAAGGTCGATTCGCATTCGCGCCATGCCTGGCCGGACGCGTATGCGGTCAGCAAGGCGACGCTGTAGTAGAGGATCACCCGCCGGTTCGAGTTGCTTTCTGTCGCGAGATCAAGGGCGCGTTGCAACTTGGGCACCGCGGCGTTCGGCTCTCCGAGTGCCAGCAGTGATTCGCCTTCGTGCCCCGAGAGTTCGCGTTCGTCCACCCACCAGGTCCACGAAGGGTCGCGGGTGGTGATCGAGTCTTCCAGCCCGCTCCTCGCGGCGGCGAACTCCCTCATCGCCCGCCGGCGAGAGCCTGTATCCGCGAGTGCTCGCGCTTTGCGTATCCGTGCCAGCAACGCCACGCGTGGGGGAACCCTGGAATCGGAGAGAACGTCGTCGGCTATGCGAAGCGATTCGTCCGGCCGGTGATACTCGATGCTGTGCATCGCGAGCATGTCCAGGGCGAACCACTTCATGGGCCGGTCCCCGGCGTGACGTGCCAGCATCTGTGACTCCACGAACGCCGCGCGAGACGATTCCCGCTCGCCCGCGTCGAACAACAGCCAGCCGGCGATTTGTGCCACCTCGGCCACCGTGGAGACGTATTCCGCATGTGAACCGTCAGGGATCAGACCACGGTCGAGCTTGCGTCGCCCCGTTCGCCACACCTGAACGGCGGTGGCGGCTATGGCGTCACCGCCATGCCTGTTGTCGTGGTCGAGTAAGCGGCCGATGGCGGTGCGCATGCGCTCGATATCCACGTCGGAGCTGTTCATGGAGCCTGGCCTACCCGACGTCACGGGGGCCGTCAAGGATCTTTCGGTGACCAGGAGTTGCGGTGCTATCCGTTCGTGAATTCCACCGGCGCGTCGAACGCCGCTCGGCGCGTCGCCCTGCGCAGGGCCTTGAGGATGGTGGGGCCCAGGGTGAGGGTCGCGGTGATCGTGACGATCGCGCGGGGGACGTCCCAGCCCAGGGATGTGGTCAGGCAGTAGGCGAGGAAGCGGGTGAGGTTCTCCGGCAGGGGGTCGCCCGGGACGAAGGAGACGCCTGTGGCCAGGGAGCCGATGTAGGGCCAGCCCTGGAGGTTCATGATCGTGCCGTAGCAGAGGGAGGACAGCGCGCCGTACCCCGCGAGCAGCAGTACCTCGCGGCGGCCCCGCAGCCGGTCGGGGCCCGGGAGGAGGCCCGCGCCCATCGACACCCAGCCCATCGCCAGCATCTGGAACGGCATCCACGGCCCGACCCCGCCTGTCAGCAGCGCCGACGCGAACATCGAAACCGAGCCGAGGACGAAGCCGAAGCCCGGGCCCAGGACCCGGCCCGACAGGACCATCAGGAAGAACATCGGCTCGATCCCGGCCGTGCCCGCGCCCAGCGGCCGCAGGGCCGCGCCCGCCGCCGCGAGCACGCCGAGCATCGCGATGGCCTTCGCGTCCAGACCGGTGTCGGCGATCGTGGCCGCCACGACGGCCAGCAGCAGCGGGAGCAGCGCGGCGAACAGCCACGGCGCGTCCTTGGAGTGGGCGAGCCCGGACGCCGAGTCGGCGAGCAGTGGCCAGCCGAAGGCCGCGATCCCTATCAGGGAGATGAGGACGAGTGCCGCGACGGAGCGGGGCCCCAGGCGGACGGCCCGGGCCTGCCGGTCGGTGACGGTGGCGGGGCGGCGGCCTCGTGGAGTGCCCCGCTCGCCCGCGGCCGGGCGCGGTGGCCGGGCGGTCTCCTCGCCTCCGGGGTTCTTCCTCACGCCGTCGCCTCCGGAGCTTCCAGTGCCGCCTGCACCTGAGGCACCGTCAGCCACGGCAGCGGTGCGAGGATCTTCGCGACCTGAGGGGCGAACGCCGGGGACGCGACCACGACCTCCGCCGTCGGGCCGTCCGCGACGATCTCGCCGTCGGCGATGACCACCACCCGGTGGGCCAGCTCCGCCGCCAGCTCCACGTCGTGCGTGGCCAGGACGATCGCGTGGCCGTCGGAGGCGAGCCCGCGCAGGATCTCCACCAGGCGCTCCTTCGCCGCGTAGTCGAGGCCGCGCGTCGGCTCGTCCAGGAGGATCAGCGGCGGGCGGGCCGTCAGCACCACGGCGAGCGCGAGCGCGAGGCGCTGGCCCTCGGACAGGTCCCGGGGGTGCGTCGCGTCGGACACGCCGGGCAGCAGGTCGTCGACCAGCGCCCGGCACGTACCGGGCTCCGCCCGCGCGTCGCCGTCCGCCGCCTCGCACTCCGCGCCGACCGTGTCCGCGTACAGCAGGTCGCGCGGCTCCTGCGGTACGAGGCCGACGTGGCGCAGGAGTTCGGCGGGGGATGTGCTGTGCGGCTTCAGGCCGCCGACGCGTATGGAGCCGGTGGTGGGGCGGTGCGTGCCGACGAGGGTGCGCAGGAGGGTGGACTTGCCGGCCCCGTTGCGGCCCATGAGGGCGATGGTCTCGCCGGGGTTCACGGTGAGGTCGACGTCGCGCAGGGCGGTGAGGTGGGTGTGGCGGATGGTGAGGCCGGTGGCTTGGGCCGGGGGGTTGTCCCCGGAATTGGGGGCAAGCCCCCGAGCCCCCGTGACGGCCTCGTGAGGGAGCCCCGAGGACGCCAGCCGCTCCTTCAGCGAAGCTGAACGGCGCCGCGCGTCGCGTACCGACAGTGGCAGGGGCGACCAGCCCGCCAGTTTGCCCAGGGCCACCACCGGTGGGTGGACCGGGGAGATCGCCATGATCTCCGCCGGGTCGCCGATGACCGGTGCCGTGCCGGGCGCGGGCAGCAGGATGACCCGGTCCGCGTACTGCACGACCCGCTCCAGCCGGTGTTCGGCCATCAGCACGGTCGTGCCCAGGTCGTGGACGAGGCGCTGGAGCACGGCCAGCACCTCCTCCGCCGCGCCCGGGTCCAGCGCGGACGTCGGCTCGTCGAGTACCAGCACCTCGGGGTGGGTGGTCAGCACCGAGCCGATGGCCACGCGCTGCTGCTGGCCGCCGGACAGGGTGGCGATGGGCCGGTCGCGCAGGGTGGCAAGCCCCAGCAGGTCCAGGGTCTCCTCGACCCGGCGGCGCATCACGGCGGGCGCGACGCCGAGGGACTCCATGCCGTACGCGAGCTCGTCCTCGACCGTGTCGGTGACGAAGTGGGCGAGCGGGTCCTGGCCCACCGTGCCCACCACGTCGGTGAGTTCGCGCGGCCGGTGGGTGCGGGTGTCGCGGCCTGCGACGGTGACGCGGCCGTGCAGCGTGCCGCCGGTGAAGTGCGGTACGAGTCCGCTGACCGTGCCCAGCAGCGTCGACTTGCCGGCCCCCGACGGGCCGACGAGCAGGCAGAGTTCGCCCTCGGGCACGGTGAGGTCCACCCCGCCGAGCGCGGGTGCGGCGGTGTCGTCGTAGGTGACCGACACCTGCTCGAACCGGATCACTGAGGGTCCTCCTCGGACGGGGTGCGGGTGGCGGGGGCCGGCGCCGCGAACGCCGGTATCAGGCCCAGCAGGACGGACACCGCCGGCCACAGCGGCAGCTCCGGTGCCGTCAGGGGGACGGCCGGCGGGTGGAGGGCGGCGGGCGCGTAGGAGTTCGCCCGGATCATCAGGACCGCGACCGCCACGCCCGAGCCGGAGACCAGCCAGGCGCGTACGCCCCAGCGGTCCGGACGGTAGCGCGTACGGACCGACCGGCGGCCGCCCAGCCACAGCCCGGCCAGCGCCGCGGCGAGCCCGGCGGCCAGCACCGGCAGGCCGTAGCCCGCGCCCACGTCGCCGAGCAGCCCGTACGTGCCGGCGCAGACGCCCAGCAGGCCGCCCAGCGTCAGCGCGCTCGTCGTGTGCCGGACGGCGGGCGGGACCTGGGCGGTGCGGCCGTAGCCCCGCGCGTCCATCGCCGCGGCCAGCGCCACCGAACGCTCCAGCGCGCCCTCCAGCACCGGCAGCCCCACCTGGAGCAGGGCCTTGACCCCGCGGTCCGGACGGCCGCGCAACCGGCGTGCGGCGCGCAGGCGTTGGACGTCGGCGACGAGGTTCGGGGCGAAGGTCATGGCGACGACGACCGCCACCCCCGCCTCGTAGAGCGCGCCCGGCAGGGACTTCAGCAGCCGGGCCGGGTTGGCGAGCGCGTTGGCCGCGCCGACGCAGATCAGCAGGGCGGCCAGCTTCAGCCCGTCGTACAGCGCGAAGACCAGGCCCTCGGCCGTCACCCGGCCGCCGATCCGCACGCCCCGCGCCCAGTCCGGGAGCGGCACTTCGGGGAGGGTGACCAGGACGTGCGTGCCGGGGATGGGGGAGCCCAGCACAACCGCGAACACCAGCCGGATGCCGATGACGACCAGCCCGAGCTTGAGGAACGCGCCGTACGAGCGGGCCCACGGCGCGTCCGTGCGCCGCGCCGCCACGACGTAACCGGCGACCCCGACGAGCAGCCCGAGCAGCAGGGGGTTGGTGGTGCGCGACGCGGCGGTGGCCAGGCCGAGCGCCCAGATCCACCAGGCGCCGGCGTGGAGGGCGTCCGCGCGCGCCGCGCGCGTACGCACCTGTTTCGTGGCCTCGGGGGCCTCCGCCGCGAAGCGGCCACGGTTGGGCAGGCGCTCGCCCGGAGCACGGTCCGCCGTACCGGCGGCCGCCGACCGCGGGCCGGGGCGCGGCACCGTCAGCGGTTCGGGGAGCGGCTCGTCCGCGCTCATCCGCGCTTGCGGCGGCGGGCCTGCCAGATGCCCGCGGCGCCGAGGACGACCACGGCGGCGACGCCGCCGATCAGCCCTGCCGAGGGTCCGCCGTCCTCGCCTTCGGAACCGCTGCCGGAACCGCTGCCGGAAGCGGACGGCGCCGCGCTCTCCTTCCCGCTCACCTGCTCGCCGCAACCCGCCTTCGGGTAGCCCGCGATGGCGCACAGCAGCGCTGCGGAGTCGTAGCGCAGCGGCTTGGCGACGGCCGCGAGCGCCTCACCGGCGCTCGCGTCCTTGCCGACCTGCGCGCAGGCCGTACGGGCCGCGGGCGGGGTCTCACCGGCAGGCGCGTCGGCGGCCGACCCGAAGTCGATGGCGACTGCGACGCGCTTGCTGCCGTCCTTCGCCGGGGTGCGGTCGCAGACGGCCCCGAAGTCGGGGGAGGCGGCGGGCTTCGCGGCGTTCCTGGAGTCCTCGCTGACGGCGAACCGGAAGCCGATGGCGTCGCCGTCCGCGGGCCGGGCCGTGGCCGGGCCCTGGGTGGCGTACGCCCAGCTGCCGCCGGAGCCCTCCCAGAAGGACCAGTAGCGGTAGCCGGTCGCGTGGGCGGGCGCGGTGGTCAGCACGGCGAGGAGCCCGGCGAACAGCAGGGTGGCGAGGGCCGCGACCGTCGGCCGCGCCCGGTGGCGCCGTCCCGGATGGCCGGCCATCAAAGCTGGTTCTTCTTCTTGCGGCCGCTCAGGAGGAAGCCCGCGCCGACGCTCGCGACGAAGAAGACGCCGACGACCCACCAGACGCCCAGCCCCTTGTTGTCCTTCGCCTTCTTTTCTTCCTGCTTCTCGTCCTTCTTCTCCGACGGGGAGGCCGCGGCCTCCGCCTTCGGGCCCGTCGCGCCCAGCTGGGACACCAGGTCCGCGCCGCCGAAGTCGCGCGGGTCCGCGCCCGCCGCGTGGGCGGCGAGGACGAGCTGGGCGTACGCGGCGGGGCCCGCCTGCTTGGCCCAGGCGGCGGAGTTCTGCTCCAGCCACTTCAGCGGCTTCGCGGCGGCGTCGCGGTGGCCGCCCGCGGCGAGGGCGATGACGGTCTCGGCGGTGTTGCCGAAGTCGGGGGCGGGCTTGTCGGCGCCGGGCTGGACGGCGGCCAGGTGCGGGCCGTCCTTCTCCTTGTCCATGATCCGCGCGAGGTACGCGGACGCGGCACCCGCGGCGGCCTTCGGGTCGGACGTCCCGGCCTCGTCGCCCTTGCAGGGCAGCGGCTTCGGGTCCACGTTGTCCTTGCCCGCGGGCTCCGCCGCGTAGCCCTTGCCGAGCCCGGCGAGGGCGACCGCGGCCGTGGCGTCGGCGTTGGCGGCGAGCTTGCCGGACTTGTCGGGCTGGTAGGCGAACGCGCCCCGGTCCGCCTCGTCGACGTCGCAGCCCAGCTGGAAGGCGACGAGCCCGTCGTAGGCCGAGGTGCCCCTCTTGGAGGTGACCTTCGCGGGGTCCTGGCCCGCGGCCGCCAGCGCGCCGATCACGATCGACGTGGAGTTGGCGTCGCTCGGGCCGCCGGGGTTGTAGCTCCAGCCGCCGTCCTCGTTCTGCGTGGACTTCAGCCACCCCACGGCCTTGGTCACGGCGGGGCCGTGCCCGCCGAGCGCGGCGAGCGCCTGGACGGCGGCGGCCGTCGCGTTGCTGTCGAGCGGGGTCTTCGCGTCGCACGCCTTGCCGGCGTCGGCGCGGTAGGCGGTGAAGCCGCCGTCCGCGCACTGCTGCCCGGCCAGCCAGTCGACGGCCTGCTTCGGCGACGCGACGCCCGCCGTGTGCTGGGCGAGGAGGGCCATGGACTGCCGGAAGACACCGTCGAACTTCGGGTCCGAGGCGCCGAACAGGCCGGGGGCCGCCGGGGACGGGGACGCGTCGGCGGACGCTGCCGGTGCCAGGCCCGCGCCGAGTACGGCGGCGGTGGCCAGGGCCGCGGCGCCGCGGCGCGCGTGGACGGCGAAGGAGGGGGCCATGGGGTCGGTGCCTCTCGGTGGGTGTCACTGCGGTGGTCCGGCGACGCCGGGATACGGGGTGGTACGGGCGGTCACAGCCGCGCACGGCAGCCCCTCCGCGCCTGTCACCGCGCGGTGGCACCGGGCTCGGCTCCGTATACCTCGACGGTGCCGGTGGACCGGGCCGCGCCGTGGGCGGCGCGATTCGGATCCGGGAGCCTGCCGCCTGGGCCCGGGTGGTCCGGCTCGTACGGCCGCGCCGGGGCGGGGCCGTACTTCACGGTTGCGGGTCAGCGCCGGATTCGCACCGGCTTTCCCCGTTCCGAGGCGGGATGAAGTTGTCACGGACACTTTAGCCGTCGGTCCGGCCGCGCCCCGTACCCCCGCACACCCCGGTCACACGGCGACGTAGGTCACCGGCGGGCCGCCCCGCACGGCCTCCGCGTGGCCGAGGGCGACCAGGTGGCGCAGGTGGGCCTCGGCCTCGGCGACGGCGATGTTGCGGGAGCCGTAGGGGATGCGCGACCAGGGGCGGTTCCACTCCATCGACTCGGTGAGCTGCCAGAGCGTGCGCGGGGAGGCGAGGAGCGCGCGCAGCGACGCGAGCCGGGCCCGGTGGTGGGCGAGGAGCTCGCGCACGCGCCCGGGGGCGTCGGTGAAGGCGTACTGGTGGGCGGGCAGCACCTCGGCGGGGCTAAGGAGGGCGACGCGTTCGAGGGAGGAGAGGTAGTCGCCGAGCGGGTCCCCGGCGGCTGGCCCGCCGGGGAACTCGTACAGCCCGATGTGCGGGGTGACGCCCGGCAGCAGGTGGTCGCCGGAGAAGAGCCGGCCGTGGCCCGCGCGGCCGAGCGGGTGGGCCTCCTCCAGGTGGAGGCAGACGTGGCCGGGGGTGTGGCCGGGGGTCCAGATGGCGCGCAGCCTGCGGCCGGGCAGGTCGAGGAGCTCGCCGGGCGCGATCTCGCGGTCGGGCAGCGCGGCCCGGCTGCCGGGCAGCGGGCGGGCGCGGCCCCGGGCGCGGGCCGCCTCGACGGGGGCCAGGTGCTCCTCGGGCGCCCCGGCGGCCACGAGCTTCGCCACGAGCTGGTCGAGCCACTGCCCGGGCGGGGCCGCGCGCAGGCGGCGGACCAGGTGCGCGTCGGCGGGGTGCATCGCGATCCAGGCGCCGGAGACCTCGCGGACCCGGGCGGACAGGCCGTGGTGGTCGGGGTGGTGGTGGGTGACGAGGACGCCGTGCAGCTCGGTGACGGACGTGCCGCACGCGCCGAGCCCCGCGACGAGCGTGTCCCAGGAGGCGGGGTCGTCCCAGCCCGTGTCGACGAGGACCGGGCCGCGGTCGGTGTCCAGGAGGTGGACGAGGGTGTGGCCGAGCGGGTTGTCCGGGATGGGGACGGGGATGGACACCACCCCGCCGCCGTGGTCGGTCACCTGAGGCATGGCTCCCCCCGTCGCCGACGGGCGTCGGCCATTGCCCACTATAACGAGAACTGGTAACAGTTCTGACGTAGCGTCAGAAGAGCCGCCGGGCTCGGCGGCCACGCGGGAGGCGAGCTGACATGACGCAATTCACCGAGCACGCACGGCTCTTCATCGGCGGCACCTGGGCCGACCCGGCAGGGACGGACACCATCGACGTCGTCTCGCCGCACACCGAAACCGTCATCGGACGCGTGCCCCACGCCTCCCGCGAGGACGTCGACCGGGCCGTCGCCGCGGCCCGCACCGCCTTCGACTCCGGCGTCTGGGCACAGACACCGCTCGCCGAGCGGCTCGACGTCGTCACCCGCATCAAGGACGGCATCGCCGCCCGCCACGAGGAGATCGCCCGGGTCATCTCCGCGCAGAACGGCTCCCCCTACTCCTGGAGCGTCCTCGCGCAGGCCCTCGGCGCGATGATGGTGTGGGACTGCGCGATCGGCGTCGCGAGGGGCATCCCGTACGAGGAGCGGCGTGCCGGGGTCCTCGGGCCGCTGCTCGTGCGGCGCGAGCCCGTCGGTGTGGTCGCGGCCGTCGCCCCGTGGAACGTCCCGCAGTTCGTGGCCGCCGCGAAGCTCGCGCCCGCGCTGCTCACGGGCTGTTCCGTGGTGCTCAAGCCGGCGCCCGAAACATCTCTGGACGCCTACATCCTGGCCGAGATCGCCGCGGAGGCCGGGCTGCCGGAAGGCGTCCTGTCCGTCCTGCCCGCCGGGCGCGAGGTCGGCGAGTACCTCGTCGGGCACCCCGGCGTCGACAAGGTGTCCTTCACCGGATCGGTCGCCTCCGGCAAGCGCGTCATGGAGGTCGCCGCCCGCAACCTCACCCGCGTCACCCTCGAACTCGGCGGCAAATCCGCCGCGATCATCCTCCCCGACGCCGACCTGGAGGCCGCCGTCGCGGGCATCGTGCCCAGCGCCTGGATGAACAACGGCCAGGCGTGCGTCGCCCAGACCCGCATCCTCGTCCCCCGCGTCCACTACGACGAACTGGCCGGGCGCTTCGCCGCGGCGGCCGACGCCCTCGTCGTCGGCGACCCCCTCGACCCCGCCACCCAGGTCGGCCCCCTCGTCGCCGAGCGGCAGCAGCGCCGCTCCCTGGACTACATCGCGCTCGGACAGCGCGAGGGCGCCAAGGTCCTCGCCGGCGGCGGCCGCCCGGCCGCGCCCGGCCGCGGCTGGTACGTCGAGCCCACCCTCTTCGGCGAGGTCACCAACACCATGCGGATCGCCCGCGAGGAGATCTTCGGCCCGGTCATCTGCCTGCTGCCCTACGAGGACGAGGAGGAGGCCGTGCGCATCGCCGACGACTCCGACTACGGCCTCTCCGGCAGCGTCTGGACCGCCGACGTCGAACGCGGCATCGCCGTCGCCCGGCGCGTGCGCACCGGCACCTACTCCGTGAACACCTTCAGCCTCGACATGCTCGGCCCCTTCGGCGGCTACAAGAACTCCGGCCTGGGCCGCGAGTTCGGCCCCGAGGGCTTCGCCGCCTACCAGGAACACAAGATGATCCACCTGCCCGCGGGGTACGAGGGCTGATGCCCGCCGACGCCGAGCGCTGGCGGGTGACGGTGGACCGCACCGTATGCGTCGGCTCGGGCCTGTGCGCGGCCACGGCGCCGGACGCCTTCCGCCTCGACGCGGCCCGCCGCTCCCACCCGGTGGAGGAGGAGACGGCAGCGTCCGAAGCGGTGCTGGAGGCGGCGGAGTCGTGCCCGGTGGAGGCGATCACGATCCGGAGCGCGGAGGGAGTGGTCTTCCCGCTGGAGGAGCAGGACGGTGCGTGAGCAGGGGCCTCCCCGATGAGTCCGGGGAGGTCCCTCAGTCGGATCGGGGACTAACTAGGTGCCGTTGATTATTCCTGAGCGGAAGGCGGCCCACTCGTCCGCGGTGTAGCGCAGGTCGGGGCGTTCGGGGTTCTTCGAGTCGCGTACGGCCATGCCGCCGTCGGGGAGATCGGCGATCTCGACGCATGACGCGCCGCCGTTGCTGTCGGGCGACTTACGCCAACTCGCGCCGGTGAGGTCTATGGCGTAGAGGTCCTCCTTGCAGTCCATGGCTACAAGGTGCCGTTAGTTATTCCTGAGCGGAAGGCGGCCCACTCGTTGGCGGTGTAGCGCAGGTCGGGGCGGTTGGGGTTCTTGCTGTCGCGTATGGCGACGCCGCCGCCCGGCAGGTCGGTTATCTCGACGCAGTGTTCGTTGGTGTTGCTGTCCGGTGACTTGCGCCAGACTGCGCCGGTGAGGTCTATGGCGTACAGGTCTTTCTTGCAGTCCATGACTAATCCTTCTCCATGGTCTTCTTGATGATCTCCCGCGACTGGTCCACGGGGAGTGCGGCAGCGACGGTGCGGTCGAAGGAGGCTTCGAAGACTGCGACGTCGTCGGTGCCCTCCACAAACTGGCCTCCGACGACGTTCTCGGTGAGCACGACGGTCGGCCACGGGGAGGGGAAGCGGACGATTTCGAACAGGCCCATCATGGCCGGGTTCGGGGCCATGGCCATCGGTAGGATCTGGATGGTGATGTTCGGCAGTTCTGCCATGTCGAGCAGGTGCCGGAGCTGGGCACGCATCAACGTCGGCTGGGATGCGAAACGCTGGTGCAGCACGGCTTCGTGGATGACAGCCCAGAAGTTCAGCGGGGGTCGCTCGCCTTGGCGACTCGTCGTCAGTACGGCCTGCCGGGCCTTGCGGACTTCGGCGAGGGCGTTGACTTCGTCGGCCGGGCGCCAATATGAGCCTGTAGCGATGATCTCGCGGGCGTAGGCTCCGGTCTGGAACAGGCCCGGGATCAGGTTCGGTGAGCAGATGCGCGTGCTCTCGGCGTCGGATTCCAAGGAGAGGTAGTCCTTGTATCCGGAGGCGACGACATCCCCGTACGTCTGCCACCAGCCTCTCTTGCCGGCATCCCTGACCAGGCCCTCGATCGCCATGAGGACGTCCGGCGCGTCCACGCCGTAGATACCGAGGATCTTGCTTGCCTCAGCGGGGCGGATGTGCGCCTTGGCGTTCTCGATCTTGGACAGTTTGGTGCGGTCCCATCCCATGATCTCGGCGACCTGATCGAGGCTCATGCCCGCTTGGTTGCGGAACTTGCGGAGCGCTTCACCGAGGCGCCGCCTCCGCAGAGTCGGCTGGGCTGGTTGGTTCGGCATGGGCTGATCGTCCTCCAGGGTGGCGAACTGCCGTGCAAAGGTGCCGGGTTGGGCCTTGCGGGTTGCATTGTGCCCCCAGTCGGTTGGCTACGTCGATGGAACGGAAATTCGGTATGTGCCAATGCGGGTAGCTAGGTTGCTTGCCGGGGTTCCGAGTGGGCATCCTGCATGAGTCGAGGTGAGGCGCGTTACGCAAGCGCCAGCCCGGCCATTTCATGCGCGACGCCCCGCCGCGCCCACCCGCACCCACTCATACGGAGCCACCCCATGCCCTGCTTCCCCGGCACCGCCGTAGCCCCACCGCTGTCCCGCCCGACGCTTCAGCAGCGGCTCAAGTCCCAGCACCCCCTCGTCGAGGAGCCGCCGGAGGCTCGTCCCGAAGAAGAGGGCGACGCCACCCCGGCCGAGACCGACGCGCCGTGAGGGCGCTCATCCGGCTGGGGCGCCGCCTGCTGCGCCTTGCGAGGGCCCAAGGGGAGGGCGCCCCCATGGTTGAACCCCCGCCCTTCCGCGGCCTGGTGGAAGCACCGCCCGTGCCCCACAGCAGCGGCCCGCCCTCCTGGCCGACCCGGGAGGAGTGCGGTCTGTGCTCCCGGTACCAGGCCACCGTCGAGCAGGCCGACGAGCTCGGGTACCCCGCCCACGCCGCCTCGTACCGCACGGCGTGGGACCGGCACCGCGCGGAGATCGCCCACAAAGAGATGGCCGTGTGACCCTGCGCGCCCGCATACCCCCGGGAGCAGTTCGGAGGCGTAGGGGCGCCCGGGGCGGCCCCGTGCGCCCTCGGTCGGACCGTCCGCCCCCGGTTACTCATGCGTACCGCACTGCCTGTTCATGACAGCTGTGACTGTTCCGCCCCCTCGGGCCGTGGAAATCTCGACGCAACGCAGCCGAGGGGGAATCGATGGACAAGCGGTACGAGGTCTACTGCCTGGCCGACAGGCACTTCTACGAGACCCCGGACCGCCTGTCCGCAGCCGGGGAGGGTGTCGAGGGGGCGGGTGCGGGCGCGCTGTTCGAGACCGCGCGGCGCCCGGTCCCGGCGGGCTGGGACACCGCCCGCAGCGGCGACTGGCTCCACCTCCTGCCGCTCGACGACACCGGCGGACCCCGGCCCGGACAGCCGCTCCAGGGCTGGAAGATCCATGTGTCCGCCACTGCGGACACCGCCGACAAGACCGCCGCCGACGTCTGGGACTACTGCGTCGAACGCGGCATCCCCTTCAAGTTCGTGCCGGGCCCGCACCTGCTGCACCTGCGCAACACCAAATACGCCGGGCGCGACCACAGCGGGAAGTTCATCACCGTCTACCCCGCCGACGAGGAGCAGCTGCGCACCACGCTCACCGAGCTGCACGGGATCGTCGGCGGTCGGCCCGGCCCGTACGTCCTCACCGACCTGCGCTGGCACGAGGGCCCGCTCTACGTCCGCTACGGCGCCTTCGCCCGCCGGTTCTGCGTCGACGAGCGCGGCACGCTCGTGCCCGCCGTCGAGAACGGCGAGGGGCAGCTCGTGCCCGACGCGCGGACGCCCGCGTTCCAGGTGCCCGGGTGGGTCACCCTCCCCGCCTTCCTCGAACCCCACCTCGCGGCCCGCAACGCCACGACCGTCGGCGACATCCCGTACCGCATCGAGAAGGCCCTGCACTTCTCCAACGGCGGTGGCGTCTACGCGGGCACCGACACCCGCGACGGCCGCAAGGTCGTCCTCAAGGAGGGGCGCCCGCACGCCGGGCTCGCCTCCGACGGTGCCGACGCCGTGGCCCGGCTGGAGCGCGAGAAGGCGGCGCTGGAGCGGCTGACCGGCCTCGGCGTCGCCCCCGAGGTGCGCGACTGGTTCACGCTCGGCGACCACAGCTTCCTCGTCATGGACTTCATCGAGGGCCGCACCCTCAACTCCTTCTTCGCCGAACGGCACCCGCTGCTCGCCGCCGACCCCGACCCCGCCGCCACGGCCGACTACACCGCCTGGGCGCTGCGCATCCACCGCGCGGTCCAGGAGGCGGTCGACGCGGTGCACGCCAGGGGCCTGGTCTTCAACGACCTGCACATGTTCAACATCATGGTCGCGCCCGACGAACGCTCCGTCGCCCTCATCGACTTCGAGGCCGCCGCCCCCGCCGCCGAGCACGGCCGGCAGGTCGTCGCCCACCCCGGCTTCTTCGCGCCGCCGGACCGCAGGGGCGCCGACGTGGACCGCTACGCCCTGGCCTGCCTGCGGCTCGCGCTGTTCCTGCCCGTCACGATGCTGTTCGTCATCGACCGGGGGAAGGCCGCGCATCTGGCCGAGGTGATCGCGGAGCAGTTCCCCGTACCGCGGGAGTTCCTCGACGAGGCGGTCGCCGAGATCACCCGCGACGCGCCCGTCGCCGAACTGCCCGGCAAGCAGGCCGGCATGGCGCCCCGCGCGGGCCGGGCCGGCGACGCGCCCGCGCTGCCCGAGGCGGGCGACTGGCCGCGCAGCCGGGACTCGATGGTCCGCGCGATCCTCGCCTCCGCGACGCCCGACCGCGACGACCGGCTCTTCCCCGGTGACATCGCCCAGTTCACCGACGGCGGCGGCCTCGGGCTGGCGCACGGCGCCGCCGGTGTGCTGCACGCCTTCGCCGAGACGGGCGCCGAGCGCTACGAAGAGGGCGAGCAGTGGCTGCTCGACCACACCGACCCGCTGCCTCTCGGCACCCCGCTCGGCCTCTACGACGGCATCGCCGGGGTCGCCCTCACCCTCGACCGCCTCGGCCACACCGCCCGCGCCCTCGACCTGACCACGACCGTGCTCGGCGAGAAGTGGCAGCGCCTGACCTCCGACCTCAAGAGCGGCCTGGCCGGGGTCGGCCTCGCCCTCGACCACCTCGCCCGCACCACGGGTGAACGGCAGCTCCACGACCGGGCGTTGGAGGCCGCCCAGCTCCTCGCCGACCGGCTGGCCGCCGACACCGCGGCACCCGCGGACCGCACCCGCCGCCGCGCCGGGCTCACCCGCGGCTGCGCGGGCCAGGCACTGCTCTTCCTGCGGCTGTACGAGCGCACGCGCGCCCCCGCCCTCCTCGACCTCGCCGGAACGGCCCTGCGCGCGGACCTCGACCGCTGCGTACGACGCGACAACGGCGCCCTCGAAGTGGACGAGGGCTGGCGGGTCATGCCCTACCTCGGCGACGGCAGCGTGGGCATCGGCATGGTCCTCGACGACTACCTCGCCCTGTGCCCGGACCCCGACCCCTCCTTCGCCGAGGCGCGCGAGGGCATCCTCATCGCGGCCCGGTCCCGCTTCTACGCGCAGCCCGGCCTCTTCCAGGGCCGCGCCGGGATGATCCTGCACCTCAGCCGCACCACGACACCGGGCGCGGAACCGGAGCACCTGGCCGCACAGGTGCGGGCACTCGACTGGTACGCCATGGCCTACGAGCGCGAACTCGCCTTCCCCGGCAGTCAGATGATGCGCCTGTCCATGGACCTCACCACCGGAACAGCGGGCTGCCTGCTCGCCCTGGGCGCGGCCCACGGCGACGCCCACCTGCCGTTCCTCGCGCCCCCACGGGCGCCCAGGAGCCGACTCCATGCCGTTGTGGAGCCGTGACAAGGAAAACACCCGTCCCCACGAAAGGAACGACCATGGCACTTCTCGACCTGCAGAACATGGAATCCGAAGAGCTGCACGGCGGCGGTGGCGGTGCGAGCACCGTCAGCCTGCTCTCCTGCATCAGCGACGCGAGCATCCTGCTCTGTCTGTGACGAGACCTCGGGCGGGCCTTCCTCTCAGGGGAGGGCCCGCCCGGGCGTACTGCGGAGGTGGCGACGGGTGGTGTGGACGGAGAGCGCGCGCGGCCCGTGCCTCGACGACCGGGGGCGGGAGCGGCGCCCCGGCAAGGCGCGCGGCAAGCACGCGCGCACGTCCCCCCGGACCGCCGGGGACCAACTGCTGCTCGACACCGCCCGACACAGCGCCGCCCGGGCGCTCGCCCTCACCCTCCTCGGCCTCGCCTCCACCGCCGTGGCCCTCGCCCTGCCCGCCACCCTCGGCCACACCCTCGACCTCCTCCTCACCCGGCGCCCCGGCGCGAGCGGCTGGGTCCTCCTGTGCACCGCCCTCATCTGCGTGCCCGCCGCCCTCGACGCGCTCGACGGACTGCTCGCCGGCACCACCGCCGCCCGCTCCACCGCCCGGCTCCGCCACCGCCTGCTGCGCCACGTCCTGGCCGCCGGGCCCCGGGCCACCAACCGCTTCGGGCCCGGCGACCTCGTCACCCGGCTCGTCGGCAACGCCGCCGACGCGGGCACCGCCCCCGGCACCCTCGCCGCGGCCGCCTCCTCCGTCGTGGCCCCCCTCGGCGGCATCGTCGCCCTCGGCCTGATCGACCCCTGGCTCGCCGTCGCCTTCCTCGCCGGGGCGCCCCTGCTGGCCCTGCTGCTGCGGGCCCTCGCCCGCGCCTCCTCCGACTGCGTCGCCCAGTACCAGCGGCTCCAGGGGGACATCGCCGGGCGCCTGATGGAGGCCGTCGGCGGGGCCCGTACGATCGCCGCTGCCGGGACCGCCGGCCGCGAGCGGGACCGCATCCTGGAACCCCTCCCCGCCCTCTCCGGCCAGGGCCACCGCATGTGGCGGGTCCAGGGCAGGGCAGCCGCCCAGGCCGTCACCGTCGTACCGCTCCTGCAGATCGCCGTACTCGCCGTCGCCGGACTGCGCCTGAACCAGGGCCTGCTGAGCGTCGGCGACCTGCTGGCCGCCTCCCGCTACGCCGTGCTCGCCACGGGCGTCGGCATGCTCGTGGGCCACCTCAACGCCGCGGTCCGCGCCCGCACCGCCGCCGGCCGCCTCGCCGACGTCCTCTCCGTACCCCTCCCGCCGTACGGGCCCGACGTCCGCCGACTGCCGCCCGGGGACGGCACCTTGGAGCTGCGCGGGGTCGGTGCCGTGCGCGGCGGCAGGCACATCCTGCGCGACCTGGACCTGGTCGTACCGGGCGGTACGTCACTGGCCGTCGTCGGCCGCTCGGGCACCGGGAAGTCCGTCCTGGCCGCGCTCGCCGGGCGCCTCGCCGACCCGGACTCCGGCGTGGTCACCCTCGACGGGGTCCCCCTGCCGCAGCTCGGCCACGACGAGCTGCGGCGCGCGGTCGGCTACGCCTTCGAACGGCCCGCGCTGCTCGGCGGCACGATCGGCGGGACGGTGGCCTTCGGCGTGGCCGACCCCGGGCCCGACGCGGTGGCGGCCGCGGCCCGCGCGGCCCGCGCGGACGGCTTCGTCCGCCGACTCCCGCGCGGCTACGCCACCCCCTGCGCCGAGGCCCCCCTCTCCGGCGGCGAGGCCCAACGCCTCGGCCTGGCCCGCGCGTTCGCCCACGCCGGGCGCGTCCTGATCCTGGACGACGCCACCTCCAGCCTCGACACGGTCACCGAGCGCGAGGTCGCGGCTGCCCTCGTCCGCGACGTCGCCGCACGCACCCGCATCGTCGTCGCCCACCGCGCGTCGACGGCGGCCCGCGCGGATGCTGTCGCGTGGCTGGAGGGGGGCCGCGTGCGGGCGGTGGGCACGCATGAGTCGCTGTGGCGCTGTGCGGCGTATCGGGCGGTGTTCGGTGGGTGAGCGGCCGCCTGTTCGTTGCCGCCTGCGGCGGGAGCGCCCTGCGGGCGCGTCCTCAAACGCCGGACGGGCTGAATTGTGCGCACCCCGGGGGTCTGGGGGCGGAGCCCCCTCACGCGGCGGAGCCGCATATCGGATGCAGCCGGGAAGGGGCGGGGCTGGGGAAAGAACGCCGCCGCTGCCCGAGCCGCCACCCCGAAGGGAGCCCCGGATGACCACAGACACCCCCTCTCTCATCCGGCGAGGCATGACCTTCCTCGCCGGCCACCGCCGAGCAATCGCCCGCCTCACCGCCTGGTCCACCGTAGAAGCCGCACACACCTTCGCCATGGGCTACGCCCTCGCCAAGGCGCTGGACAGCGGCTTCCTCGCCGGCAGGCCCGGCGAGGGCCTCGGCTGGCTGGGGCTGGCCGCGCTCGCCGTTGTCGTCGGTGCGTTCGGCACCGGCCGTACGTACCGCGGCGTGGCCGCCCTCGTCGAGCCGCTGCGCGACCGGCTCGTGGGACGCGTCGTGACGCGCGCGCTGCGGGAGGCGGACGGCGCGGCCGTCTCCCGGCTCACGCATCAAGTGGAGATCGCCCGGGACACGTTCGCGGGGCTGGTGATGGTCTCGCGGTCCTTCGTCTTCACGGCGGCCGGCGCGCTCGTGGGCCTGTGTCTGCTGGCGCCCGTCCTGCTCGTGGTCGTGGTGCCGCCCCTGGTGCTGGGGCTCGGGCTGTTCCTGGCGACGCTGCGGCCGCTCGCCCGCCGTCAGGAGACGTTCCTCGCCACGGACGAGGCCATCGCGCAGTCCCTGGGCGAAGTGTCAGGCGGCCTGCGGGACATCACGGCGGGCGGGGCGGAGCGTTACGTCCGTGAGGAGACCGGCGCCCTCGTCGACGCGGAGTTCCGCGCCTCGCTCGCCCTGGCCCGCTGGTCCGTCCTGCGGGTCGTCGCGCTGGCCGTCGCGGGCCGGCTCCCGCTCGTCCTGCTGCTGGTCACCACCCCGTGGCTGCTGGACCGCGGTGTCACCCCGGGCGCGCTCGTCGGCGCGCTCGCCTACCTCACACAGTCGCTCCTGCCCGCCCTGCAGGACCTCGTCCACGGCCTGGGGGCGAGCGGTTCGCGGCTGGCCGTGGTGATACGCCGCCTGACGGACGGGCCGCCCCTGCCGCCGCCGCCCGCCGTCGAGTGGGCACCGCCCGAGTCCGCGCCCGCGGCCGTCGAGCTGCGGGGCGTCACCTTCTCCTACGGCGAGCACGCCGAGCCCGTGCTCCGCGACCTCGACCTCGTCGTGCCCGTCGGCGGCCGGCTCGCCGTCGTGGGGCCGTCGGGGGTCGGCAAGTCGACGCTGGCCGGGCTGGTGGCGGGGCTGCTGGAACCGGGGAGCGGCGAGGTGCGCGTGGCCGGGGGGCGCGCGGGGCGGGTGCTGATCCCGCAGGAGGCGTACGTGTTCTCCGGCACGCTCGCCGACAACCTCGGCTACCTCCGCCCGGACGGCGTCCCCGACCACGAGCTCCGCGCCGCCGCCGACGTCCTCGCCATGACCGAACTCGTCGACCGGCTGGGCGGTTTCGGGGCCCCCGTCACCCCTACGGAGCTCTCCGCGGGCGAACGCCAGCGCATTGCTCTGGCCCGCGCCTATCTGGCCCCCGCGCGGATCGCGGTGCTGGACGAGGCGACGTGCCACCTCGACGCGGAGGCGGAGGCCCGGGTGGAGAGCGCCTTCGCGCGCCGCACCGAGGGCACGCTGATCGTCATCGCCCACCGCATGGGCTCGGCGCGCCGCGCGGACCGCGTGCTGGTGATGGACGGGGCGCGCACCGTCCTCGGTACGCACGAGGAGCTGCTGGGGGAGTCGGAGCTCTACCGCGACCTGACGGCGGTGGTGCGGCCGGACAGGCTGGGTTCGACGCCCTGAAACGCTCGACGCCCTGAAACGGGGCCCGGGAGCCGTACGGGCCGGCGGCCCCCGGGCAACTCCTCAGACCCACCCCGCCACGCGCGAGATGCGTATCGCGTCCACCCGGTTGCGGGCGCCGGTCTTGCGGGTGATCGCCGCCATGTAGTTGCGCACCGTCCCGTTCGACAGGTGCAGGCTGCGGGCTATCTCCCCGATGGACGCGCCCTCCGCCGCCAGCGAGAGCACGGTCAACTCCCGTCTGGTCAAGGGGATGTCGGAGGCCTGGAGGAAGCTGTAGCCGAGGGACTCGTCGATATAGCGCTCGCCCTTCGCCACATGCCTTATTCCCTCGATCAGCCGACCAGGTGAAGCGTTTTTGCTCATGTACCCCAAGACCCGCTCCTCGTACGCCCGGCGCAGGGGGCCCGGCCGTTCCGCCGTCGCCAGGGCTAACAGAGCCGACGTGCCGTCCCCGGCGTCACACCAGGCCGACAACTCCCGCAGGCCGTACGGTCCGCCTGCCTCGGGGCTGTCCATGTCCACCACGCACACATGGGGGAGCAGCATCCGCGACTTGGCCACCGAGTGGATCCAGGAGGACGCCGAGACCTCCAGGTCGGGTTCTCTGGCGATCAGCGCCGCCAGGGCCGCGCGCAGCAGATGGGTATCGTGCACCAGCAAGACCCGGATCACGGTGTCAGTCCCCGCCCTCCCACTACCCCGGGCGGCGAGCGCCGCGCCGGGTACTTCGTCAAATTCATACCGGCGTGTGCCACGGTCACGGGCGCGGATAACTGACCTGTGGGGGGCGCAAGGGCGCACACTTCGAGCCATGCGCGCCCCAAGTTCACTCGAACGCGCCCCCCGGAACCTCTTGTTACCGGGAACCGAGGGCGGGCGATCCGGGCGAAGTGGGGCAGGGCGGGCGGTCAGCGGGGAGAGTTGGGGTTGGTGAGGTCGATGAGTCGGCAGACCGTCTCGATGTCGATCTTTACCTGGGCGATGGACGCCCGCCCGGACAGCCAGGTGATCAGCGCCGAGTGCCAGGTGTGCTCGATGACGCGCACGGCCGAGAGCTGCTCGGGGGTGGGCGGTCCCGACGTGCCCGCGGGGCCCATCGCGTCGAGGACGATCGCCGTGGTCAGCCGGGAGACGGTGTCGACCTCGGAGCTCACGGACCGGTCGGCGAAGGTCAGGGCGCGCACCATCGCGTCGGCGAGGTGCGGCTCGCGCTGCATCGCGCGGAAGGCGCGCATCAGCGTCTGGGCCACGCGCGCAGCCGGGTCCTCGTCGGTCAAGGGGCGCTTGCGCAGCGTCTCGTGGAGCTGTTGCAGCTGGTCCTGCATGGTGGCGACCAGCAGGTGGATCTTCGAGGGGAAGTAGCGGTAGAGGGTGCCGAGCGCGACGTCGGCGGACTCGGCGACCTCCCGCATCTGCACGGCGTCGAAGCCGCCCCGGGTCGCCAGCCGGGTGGTGGCCTGGAGGATGCGGCGCCGCCTGGCCTCCTGACGCTCGGTCAGCAGGGGTTTGGGCAGCGAGGAAGGGGTGGTCGGTGCCGACCTGGAGTCCGTAGTCATATGTCCCATTCCGTGGCAATCCATCCAGCGGTGTCCGTGGGGCCCGGACGGCACAGCATGGCAGGGGGCGAGCCGTGGCGCGAATCACCCGATCCGGTCCGCCCGCCCGGCCGTCCGGCCGGTAGATTCGAGGCTTCCGGACGACTCAGTCTGAAACTTGTTCTAGATTAGCGCGACCGGTTACGCTCCGGCGGGACAGCAGCGAGAAGGAGGCCCGGAGTGACCGCTGAGGCCACGGAGGCAGCGCTCGCGCACGACGACCACCCCGTGGACGGGGGCGGTGCCGGCCCGCTGCGGATCGCCCTGCTCACCTATAAGGGGAACCCGTTCTGCGGCGGCCAGGGCGTCTACGTACGCCACCTCTCGCGAGAGCTCGCCCGCCTCGGTCACCACGTCGAGGTCATCGGCTCGCAGCCCTACCCCGTCCTCGACGGCGACGGCGCGGACGGTGCCGTCGGCAGCGGCCGGGTGAGCCTCACCGAGCTGCCCAGCCTCGACCTCTACCGCCAGCCCGACCCCTTCCGCACGCCCGGCCGCGGCGAGTACCGCGACTGGATCGACGCGCTGGAGGTCGCCACCATGTGGACCGGCGGCTTCCCGGAACCGCTCACCTTCAGCCTGCGGGCCCGCCGTCACCTCGCCTCGCTCCGCGGGCGGTTCGACGTCGTCCACGACAACCAGACGCTCGGCTACGGGCTGCTCGGCGGCACCGCCGCGCTCGGGGCGCCCCTGGTGACCACCATTCACCACCCCATCACCGTCGACCGGCAGCTCGACCTCGCCGCCGCGGCCGACTGGAAGCGGCGCATGTCCGTGCGCCGCTGGTACGGCTTCACCCGCATGCAGAAGCGGGTCGCGCGGCGGCTGCCGTCCGTGCTGACCGTCTCCGGCTCCTCGCGGCAGGAGATCGTCACCCACCTCGGGGTGTCCCCGGACCGGGTCCACGTCGTCCCCATCGGCGCCGACACCGACCTCTTCTCGCCGGACCCGTCCGTCGCCGAGGTCCCCGGCCGGATCGTCACCACCTCCAGCGCGGACGTGCCCCTCAAGGGCCTCGTCCACCTCGTCGAGGCACTGGCCGCCGTGCGCGCGCAGAACCCCGGCGCACACCTCGTCGTGGTCGGCAAGCGCGCGGAGGACGGCCCGGTCGCGGGCGCCATCAGACGGCACGGGCTGGAAGGCGCGGTCGAGTTCGTCAAGGGCATCACCGACGCGGAACTGGTCGACCTGGTGCGCTCGGCGCAGATCTCCTGCGTCCCGTCGCTGTACGAGGGCTTCTCCCTGCCGGCCGCCGAGGCGATGGCCACGGGCACACCGCTGGTCGCCACGACGGGCGGGGCGATCCCCGAGGTCGCCGGGCCCGACGGCGAGACGTGCCTGGCCGTGCCGCCCGGCGACCCCGGGGCACTGGCCGCCGCGCTGAACCGGCTGCTCGGCGACGAGGCGCTGCGGCGCCGGCTCGGAGCGGCGGGCCGCGAGCGCGTGCTGTCCCGCTTCACCTGGCGGCAGGCGGCGATCGGGACGGCCGAGAGATACCGCGCGGCGATCGCCCTCTCGGGCGGCGCGTCCGTGACGACGGGGCGGCGTGGGTGATGTCCCCCCTGCCCCGGCCCCTCCCGCACCGGGGCTTCCGCCCCCGGCGGGCCTGATCGCCCAGACATTCCTCGCCCCATCGACCTGACCCGCCGGACGAAAGCAAATATTCGTGCTGACCGTCGATTTCTCCCGCTTTCCGCTCGCCGCAGGCGACCGCGTCCTCGACCTGGGCTGCGGCGCGGGCCGGCACGCCTTCGAGTGCTACCGGCGCGGCGCGCAGGTCGTCGCCCTCGACCGCAACGCCGAGGAGATACGCGAGGTCGCCAAGTGGTTCGCGGCCATGAAGGAGGCCGGTGAGGCCCCCGCGGGCGCCACCGCCACCGCCATGGAGGGCGACGCCCTCGCCCTGCCCTTCCCCGACGAGAGCTTCGACGTCGTCATCATCTCCGAGGTCATGGAGCACATCCCCGACGACAAGGGCGTGCTCGCCGAGATGGTCCGCGTCCTCAAGCCCGGCGGCCGGATCGCCGTCACCGTGCCCCGCTACGGCCCCGAAAAGGTCTGCTGGACGCTCTCCGACGCCTACCACGAGGTCGAGGGCGGCCACATCCGCATCTACCGCGGCGACGAACTCCTCGACAAGATGCGCGAGGCGGGCCTGGCACCGTACGGCACCCACCACGCACACGGCCTGCACAGCCCCTACTGGTGGCTCAAGTGCGCCTTCGGCGTCGACAACGACAAGGCGCTGCCCGTCCGCGCCTACCACAAGCTGCTGGTCTGGGACATCATGAAGAAACCCAAGGCCACCCGGGTCGCCGAGCAGCTCCTCAACCCCGTCATCGGCAAGAGCTTCGTGGCGTACGCGACCAAGCCGCACGCCCCCGCGGGCGAGCAGGACCGGGCCACGGCCGCCGCCGCGTCCGCCGAGGAGCGCGCGTGACCAGGGCCGGCCGCAGGCCGGACCGCACCGAGCGCCTCGTACTGCCCGGCGTCCTGACCGCCGACCAGGCCGCCCGCACGGTGGCCGGCATCGCCGCCGTGCAGCGCGAGGACGGCGCCATACCCTGGTTCCGCGGGCACCACCTCGACCCGTGGGACCACGTCGAGGCCGCCATGGCCCTGGACGCCGCGGGGGAGCACGACCGCGCCGAGGCCGCCTACCGCTGGCTCGCCGACCACCAGAACCCCGACGGCTCGTGGTACGCCGCCTACGCCGACGGCGACGCCGCAGAACCCACCGACCGCAGCCGCGAGACCAACTTCGTCGCCTACGCCGCGGTCGGCGTCTGGCACCACTACCTCGCCACCGGCGGCGACGCCTTCCTCGACCGCATGTGGCCGACCGTCTTCGCCGCCGTCGAATTCGTACTCCAACTCCAGCAGCCGGGCGGCCAGATCGGCTGGAAGCGCGAGGACGACGGCACGGACGTCACCGACGCGCTCCTCACCGGCTGCTCCTCCATGCACCAGGCGCTGCGCTGCGCCCTCGCCATCGCCGAGCACCGCGAGGAGCCGCAGCCGGACTGGGAGCTGGCGACCGGCCTGCTGGCGCACGCGATCCGCAAGCACCCGGAGCGGTTCCTCGACAAGAGCCGCTACTCCATGGACTGGTACTACCCGGTGCTCGGCGGCGCGCTCACCGGCCCCGCCGCCAAGGAGCGCATCGAGGAGGGCTGGGACGACTTCGTGGTGCCGGGCCTCGGCGTGCGCTGCGTCCTGCCCAACCCCTGGGTGACCGGCGGCGAGAGCTGCGAACTCGCCCTCGCGCTCTGGGTGATGGGCGAGTCCGACCGCGCGATGGAGATCCTCCAGTGGATCCAGCACCTGCGGGCCGAGGACGGCCTCTACTGGACCGGCTACGTCTTCGAGGACGACGCGATCTGGCCGGAGGAACTGACGGCGTGGACGGCGGGCTCCCTGCTGCTGGCGGTGGCGGCACTGGGCGGCGACGAGGCGACGACGGCGGTCTTCAGCGGCGAACGCCTGCCGCTGGGCCTGGACCCGGATTGCTGCTAGGCCAGTTCTGAGGGCGCGGGTCCGTCGCCACTCGAACGGGTCTTCCCGGTGGCGGAGCGCGCGGTGGGAGCGGGACCCTTGACCGGAGGGATACCGCTGCCCACCGGAGGTCACCGTGAATCGCCGCTCCGTCGTCGCCGTGCCCCTCGTCTGCGGTCTTCTTCTCGTCGGTACGGGATGCGGCGGCGGGAAGAAGAAGGAGGCCGAGAGCACCGGCGGGCCCACCCCCACCAGCTCCGCGGAGCGGCAGAAGTTCGCCAAGACGCGCTTCGTGACCAACGCCGGGCTCGCCGCGGGCGCGGCGTACCAGTGGGTCATCAAGCCCTACCGGAACGGCGCCTTCAAGAAGGGGGCCGACGGCCGCACCGTCGCCCTGGTGAAGGCGGGGCTCGCGGGCACGTTCTCGTACAACCGCTTCAAGGCCGCCGTGAACAACGCGAAGGGCGACCCGACGCTCTCCAAGGCCGTGGCACCGCTCACCGCGGGCATCGACTCGCTCAAGGGGCTGACCACGAAGTTCCGCAAGGGCGACGCGACCGACAACGACGCCAACGACTTCGACAAGGTCATCAACAACGTGAAGGACGCGGGCAAGGGCGCGGGCGCCCCGGTCACCGACCAGGTGCCGTCCTACTCCGACATCCAGAAGGGCTGACGGCGCGAACAAGTGCCCTGGGCAAGGGCGTTGTCAGTGGCCCTCTCTACATTGGTGTCATGACGACTTTCACCCACGAACGCTACTGTTCCGAGGTCCTCGCCCAGACCGAGCTGCTGCGCGCCGCGCTGCGTGGTGCCGATCTCTCCGCCACCGTGCCCACCTGCCCGGACTGGACGCTGGCGCAGCTGGTGCTGCACGTGGGCCGGGCGCACCGGTTCGCGGAGATGCTCGTGCGGACGAGGGCCACCGAGTTCGAGGTGCCCGCCGGGGGCAACACTGTCGAGTTCGGTGCGGGCGACCCGTCCCCCGACGACGAGGAGGGCCTCGGGGCGTGGCTCACCGCGGGCGCCGAGGCGCTGGCGGAGACGCTGCGCGAGGCGGGTCCCGACGTCCCGGTGTGGACGTTCGCCGTGGACCAGCTCAGCGGCTTCTGGGCCCGTCGGATGACGCACGAGACGCTCGTCCACCGCGCCGACGCGGCAGGCGCGGCGGGCGTCGGGTTCACCGTCGATCCGGCGCTGGCGGCGGACTGCCTGGAGGAATGGCTGGGGATGTCCACCCACCCCGCGGTACTGGAGTACAAGCCGGAGCTGAAGAACCTGCTGGGCCCCGGCCGCACGCTCCGGCTGCAGGCCACGGACATCGCGACCGAGTGGTTCGTCGACCTCACCGGCGACCGCTTCGCCTGGCACCGCGGCCATGAGGAGGCGGCCGTCACCCTGCGCGGGTCGATGACCGACGTGCTGACCGTCGTCTACCGTCGGCAGCCGGTGGACGGCGCCCGGGTCGAGGTGCTGGGCGACCGCGCGGTCCTCGACCTCTGGCTGGAGACGACCAGCTTCGGCTGAGCGGCGGCCGGGTGAGAGCATCGCGGGTATGAGCGGTATACCCAGATCCTCCACGAGGCGTGCGGCCTCGCGTCGTCGGCCGGGGCGCGGGGCGCTGCTTCCCGCGGCGCTGGTGCTCGTCGCCTCCTGCTCCGGCGGGAGCGACAGCGGGAAGGCGGGTGCCGACGGGGTCGGCGATCCGCTCTTCCCCCGCCTGGGCAACGGCGGTTACGACGTCCAGCACTACGGCCTGACCCTGGACTACGAACCCGAGGGCAACCACCTGCACGCCACCGCCGTCATCACCTCCCGCGCCACCCAGGATCTGGACGCCTTCAACCTCGACCTCAAGGGCATGCGGGTGCGCAGTGCCCGCGTCGACGGGAAGCCGGCGGGCACGTCGAGGAAGGGCACCGAGCTGACGGTGACGCCCGGCGCGACGGTCGGCAAGGGGCGCGAATTCCAGACGGTGGTCGTCTACGAGGGGGTGCCCAAGGAGATCACGGACGCGGACGGCGAGTCCGTCGAAGGGTGGGTGGAGACGGACGGCGGCGCCGCGGCGCTCGGCGAACCCACCGGCTCGATGGCCTGGTTCCCCGGCAACCACCACCCCTCCGACAAGGCCACGTACGACATCGCGGTGACCGTGCCCAAGGGCTATACCGCCGTCGCCAACGGCGAGTTGAAGCGCGAGGAGGTGCGCGGGGACCGCGCCACCTTCTCCTGGCACAGCGCCGAGCCGATGGCGAGCTATCTGGCGAGCGTCGTCGTCAACGAATTCAAGGTCACCACCACCAAGGCAGGCGACCTGCCCGTCTATGTCGCCACCCACCCCGACGAGGCCGCCGCCGGACCGAAAATGGCCGAGCTGCTGCCCCGCGCGATCGAGTGGGCGAGCGGGCTGTTCGGCCCGTACCCCTTCTCCTCGGCGGGCGCCGTGATCGACCACAACCCCTACGTCGACTACGCGCTGGAGACCCAGACCAAGCCGTATTTCGACGAGGCGCCGACCGACGCGATCGTGGTGCACGAGGTCGTCCACCAGTGGTTCGGCAACTCCGTCACCCCGCGCACCTGGCGCGACATGTGGCTCAGCGAGAGCTTCGCCCAGTACGCGGAATGGATGTGGGAGGAGAAACACGGCGGCCGCTCCGCCCAGCACATATTCGACGACTTCTACGACGGCAAGGACCCGGAGAGCGAGGGCATTTGGGCATTCCCGCCCGCGGATCCCACTCCGGAGACGATCTCGGATCCGCCGGTTTATGGGCGCGGGGCGATGCTGCTGCATGAATTGCGGCGGGGGGTGGGGGACGATGCGTTTTTCGCCATTGCGCGGCAGTGGGTGGCGGATCATCGGTATGGGAATGGGGATACGGCGGAGTTCATTGCTCTGTGCGAGCGGAAATCCGGGCGGGATTTGGGAGAGCTCTTCGATAAGTGGCTGAGGTCGGAGGGTAAACCGCGGCGATAGCCGGTGCGGGCCCGTTGCGCCTGCGGCGGGCTTTGTTCCCCACCCCGCCCCTTCCCGAACTGGGGCTCCGCCCCAGACCCCGGTCCTCA
>NZ_BAAABW010000021.1:191584-195677 GCF_039521185.1 Streptomyces blastmyceticus
GCTGCGCCGCTTGTCCTCAAACGCCGGACGGGCTGAAATCAGCCCGTCCGGCGTTTGAGGACGCGCCCGCAGGGCGCTCCGCCGCAGGCGCAACGGACCCGCGGAGGCCTGCGGCACGCGCTACGCGTTCAGTTCCGCCAACACCCGCAGCGTCGCAACATCCCGCACGATCACCAGCAGGTCCGTCACCGGCCCCGCGCGCCAAAGCGCCAGCCTCTCCGCCAGCCTCCCCCGCGGACCCACCAGCGAGATCTCATCGGCGAATTCGGACGGCACGGCCGCGACCGCCTCCTCCCGGCGCCCCGCGAGGAAGAGCGACCGGACCCGGTCCGCCGCCTCGGCGAAGCCCATCCGGGCCATGAGGTCGGCGTGGAAGTTGCGGCTCGCGTGGCCCATGCCGCCGATGTAGAAGCCGAGCATCTCCTTCACCGGCCGCAGCCCTTCGGCCACGTCCGCGCAGAGGCGCGCCTGTGCCAGTGGCGCGACCATGAAGCCCTCGGGTGCGGGGGCGAGCGCCGCCGTGTGGAGCTCGGTGCGCAGCGGGGACCAGTACAGCGGGAGCCAGCCGTCGGCGATGCGCACGGTCTGGGCGATGTTGCGGGGGCCTTCGGCGCCGAGCAGGACGGGGAGGTCCGGGCGCAGGGGGTGGGTGATCGGCTTGAGGGGCCTGCCGAGGCCGGTGGCGCCGGGGCCGTCGTAGGGGAGGGGGTGGTAGCGGCCGTCGAGCGCGACCGGCGCCCGGCGGCGCAGCACCTGCCGTACGACCTCGACGTACTCGCGCGTCGCGGTCAGCGGGCTGTCCGGGAAGGGCCGCCCGTACCACCCCTCCACGACCTGGGGGCCGGAGAGCCCGAGGCCGAGCAGCATCCGCCCGCCGGACAGGTGGTCGAGGGTGAGCGCGTGCATCGCGGTCGCGGCCGGGGCGCGCGCGGCCATCTGCGCGACCGCCGTGCCGAGCCGGACGCGCCGGGTGTGCGCGGCGATCCAGGTGAGCGTGGTGAAGGCGTCGGAGCCCCAGGACTCGGCGGTCCAGACGGAGTCGTAGCCCAGCCGTTCCGCCTCGACGGCGAGTTCGACGTGGCGGGGGTCGGGGCCGCGTCCCCAGTAGCCGAGCGCGAGTCCGAGCCGCATGGCCACCCCCGACGCGAGCTGACGGTGTGTCAGTTATGGGACTGTACGGCCCCTCCCGGCACCCGGCAAGACGACGGCCCGCCGGGAAGAACCCGGCGGGCCGTCGAGGAGGGCGGGTGCGCGTCAGCCGCGCTGGATGCCCGTGGTGTCCTGGAGCACACCGCGGCGGCCGTCCTGCGTCTGGGCGACGAGGGCCTGACCGCGCTGGTCGACTGCGAGGTACCAGGTGCCGGGCGCGAGCTCGGCGACCGGGGTCGGGGAGCCGTCCTCCGCGTACAGCGGACGGGCCACCGGCACCGCGAACCAGAACGGGGCGAAGTCCGCGGCCGGAGCCGCGGCGGGCTGCGCCGCGGCCTGCGGAGCGGCGGCCGCACCGCCCATGCCGTGGTCCTGCTGCTCAGGCTGGTGCTGCTGCGGCTGGCCGTACGAGGGCTGGCCGCCGTACGGGCCCGCGGCGCCGGGCTGCTGCATGCCGCCCGGGTAGCCGTAGCCCGGGTTGGGGCCGGCGCCGTACGGACCCGGGGCCTGCGGGCCCGGGGCACCCATCAGCGGGGCCTTGAGCGCCGGGGTGCGCGGCGTGAGCAGCGCGGCCGCGGCGAGCGCGAGGTTGGCGATCAGACCGAGGATCTGGCCGACACCCGCGGAGACCTGGGAGCCACCGCCGACGATCGTCCACAGCGAGGACCACGCGGCGAACACCGCGAACGCGGTGCCCCACTGGTCCAGGCCCATGCCGACGACCTTGCGTCCCTCGGGCTGGAAACGGGCGGCGACGATGAGCGCGGCGGCAATGATCCCGGCGAGGAAGATCGACGGCAGTACGGGGAACAGACCGGACTTCCAGCCGTTCGGCTCCGTCGGGCAGAACGACGACTGCGCGCCGCAGTCGTACGAGTAGAAGCTGAGGAACGAGGCGATGAACAGCAACACCGCTGCTCCGATCACCACGCCGTCGCCTCGAGTGAGGGAGCGGATGTTCACCTGAAATCCTTTGTCAGTGTTGATCAAGGTCGTCGCTGTCGCCGGTACGCGAGATGCGAGGGGGCGCGGGGGTGGCCCCCCATCGTACGGGTGAACCTATCGCCTGAGCGGTCGGGGCGTCTCCTTCGTATCACCCTCGTGACATGCCTGTGGCCTGCTGGTACTTACCTCCGCAGGAAGTCCGCGATGCCATTCGCGATCCCTTGCGCCGCTTTCTCACGCCATGTCGGGTCGGTCAGCAGAGCGGCGTCCTGAGGGTCGCGCATATTGCCGCACTCGATGAACACCTTGGGGATCGTGGAGAGGTTGAGACCGCCGAGATCCGAGCGGGTGTCGAGCCCGGTGCCGCCGCCGATGTAGTTGGACGGTGCGCTTCCGGTCGTCCGCACGAAGTTCCCCGCGATCCGCGCGCCCAGCTCCTTCGACGGCCCGGCGATCGGGCCGGTGTCCGCCCGGCCGCCCTTCACCGCCGCGGGAAGAATCACATGGAAGCCGCGGTCGCCGACGGCCGCGCCGTCCGCGTGCACGGAGACCGCGGCGTCGGCGTGCGCCTTGTTGCCGATCTCGGCCCGCTCGTCCACGCACGGCCCGAACGGCCGGTCGCCGTCGTGGGTGAGCCGCACCGTGGCGCCCTGCGCCTGGAGGATCCGGCGGAGCCGGTGCGAGACGTCGAGGCTGAACGTCGCCTCCGCGTAACCGGCGTCCGTGGACGTACCGGTGGTGTCGCACTCCTTGCGGCCCGTGCCGATGTCCACGGAACGGTCGATCTCCGCGGTGTGCTCGCTGTTGTGGATGTTGTGCCCGGGGTCGACGACGACCACCTTGCCCTTGAGCGGCCCGTCGGCGCTCGGGGTGCCCTCCGCCTCCGGCGCGGACGGCGACGGCTGCCCCGGCGCGGACGCACGGGGCTGCGGGGACGGGCTCACGCGGTGCGCCGACGGCGGCGCGGACGAGGCCGCGGCGGCCGCCGGGCGCTTGCCGTCGTCCGCCGGGCCACCGCTCGCGTCCCACAGCAGCCAGCCGAGGAATCCGGCCGGGACCACCGCCGCCACGGCCAGCAGCAGCGGGGTACGGCTGCCGCCCGGCGAGCGGGGTATGCGGGGAAAACTGCCTCTGGACACCCGGCGATGCTAGCGCCGCGGCTCAGATCCCGAGGCCGGTCCGCTGCAGAACGTGCAGGGAACGCGTCACCGAGACCTCGGTGAACGCGCCGGACTCCAGGGCCCTGCGGTACACGCGGTACGGGGCCTGGCCGCCGTCCGCCGGGTCGGCGAAGACATCGTGGATGACGAGCAGTCCGCCCTCGGCGACGTGCGGGGCCCAGCCCTCGTAGTCGGCGGTGGCGTGCTCGTCGGTGTGCCCGCCGTCGATGAACACCAGCCCGAGAGGCGTGCCCCAGACCGCCGCGACCTGCGGCGACCGGCCGACGACCGCTATGACGTGCTCCTCCAGACCCGCCTTGTAGAGCGTGCGGCGGAAGGTCGGCAGCGTGTCCATCCGGGCCACACCGGGGTCCGGGTCCACGACCGTCGGATCGTGGTACTCCCAGCCGGGCTGCTGCTCCTCGCTGCCGCGGTGATGATCGACGGTCACGACCGTCGTCCCGGCCTCCCGCGCGGCGTCCGCGAGCAGGATGGTGGACCGGCCGCAGTACGTGCCGACTTCGAGCAGCGGGTGCGGGAGCGCTGCCGCCGCCGCTTCCGCGGCGGCGTGGAGGGCGAGCCCTTCGTCGAGCGGCATGAAGCCTTTCGCCGCTTCGAAAGCGGTGAGGGTTTCGGGTTTGGGCGGCACGGTTTCCTCCTGCGGCGGTGTGGGTTGCTGCGGTCATGCTCTCTTACCGGGTGGCGGGGCCTGCGCGGGAACGGTCTCTTTCCCCAGCCCCGCCCCTTCCCGAAACTGGGGCTCGTGCCCCAGACCCCCGGCCGCGGGTCCGTTGCCGCCTGCGGCGGGGGCGCCCTGCGGGCGCGTCCTCAAACGCCGG
>NZ_BAAABW010000022.1:0-181715 GCF_039521185.1 Streptomyces blastmyceticus
ACCCACCGGGATGACCGTGCCGAAGTACTCCTGGAAAATCTCCGGGTGCTCCTTCAGCGCCGTGTCGGTGTCCAGGAAGAGAACGCCCTGCTCCTCCAGGTCCTCGCGGATCTGGTGGTAGACGACCTCCGACTCGTACTGCGCGGCGACACCGGCGACCAGGCGCTGCTTCTCCGCCTCCGGGATGCCCAGCTTGTCGTAGGTGTTCTTGATGTCCGCGGGCAGGTCCTCCCAGGAAGCGGCCTGCTTCTCGGTGGAACGCACGAAGTACTTGATGTTGTCGAAGTCGATGCCGGAGAGGTCGGAGCCCCAGGTCGGCATGGGCTTCTTCTCGAAGAGCTTCAGGCCCTTCAGACGCAGCTTGAGCATCCACTCCGGCTCGGACTTCTTCGCCGAGATGTCGCGGACGACCTCCTCCGACAAACCGCGCTTGGCCGTGGCACCGGCCACGTCGGAGTCGGCCCAGCCGTACTCGTACGTGCCCAGGCCTTCGAGCTCAGGGTGGGCAGTCTCCGTGGGGAGAGTCATGCGGGGTTCCTCCCGGCCGTGCTGGCGGATGCTGTGGTGGTCTTGGTGGTGCGCCGCGGTTTGCTGCGCGGGATGAACGTCGTGCACACACCGTCGCCGTGGGCGATGGTGGCAAGACGCTGCACATGCGTCCCGAGCAGGCGGGAGAAGACCTCGGTCTCCGCCTCGCACAGCTGCGGGAACTGCTCGGCGACATGGGCGACCGGGCAGTGGTGCTGGCAAAGCTGTTCGCCGACCGGCGCGCTACGCGCCGTAGCAGCGTACCCGTCTTCGGTCAATGCCCTGGCAAGGGCCTCCGTGCGGGATTCGGGGGCTCCGTCGGGCAGCGCCTCCAGGGCCTTGCGATAGCCCTCGGCCTGTGCGGCCATCCGGGCACGGGCGAAGGCCGCGACCGCGGCCTCGCCCATCTCGCCCCCGCCGGCGGCCTGCGCGATCCAGCGCAGGGCGTCACCGGCCAGCTTGTCGTAGGCCTGGTCGAAGGCGTCGCGGCCGCAGTCGGTGAGCGCGAACGCCTTCGCGGGGCGGCCGCGCGTGCGCGCGCCGTAGACCCGCTTCTCGCGGGGCTCGACGACGCCCTCGGCGACGAGGGTGTCGAGGTGGCGGCGGACCGCGGCCTGGGTCAGCTCCAGGCGCAGGGCCAGCTCGGCCGCGGTGGACGGACCGTGGTCGAGGATGGACCTGGCGACGCGGTTGCGGGTGCCGCGCTGGTCGTCGTGGACGCGCTCCTCGTCGCGCGCGGGCACCGGAGCAGGCGTGTGGGCCCCGGCGGCCGACTGGGCCGCGGGGTCCTGCGGAGCCTCGCTCGCGTATTTCACAACACCATTGTTGCGTAATTACCCGGAGACGGACAAGCCTCGCCCGGGCCACCCGCCGGTGGCCTCGATCACTAAGGGTCACCTAACCGCCACTGCCAAGATCGTCCGCCGGGCCGCAGCCGAGATCGTCCGGAAGTCCGGGGAAGTCCCGCACCCCGGGGCGGTCCGCGGCGCCGCCGGGTTCGTAGACTTCCCGCCATGCGCAGCGTCTTCCCGGGGGACAGCCCGGCCGTCCCCCCGCCCCCCGGCCGTGAGCCCGCGGTCGAGGTCCGCGGGCTGGTGAAGCAGTACGGGGCGAAAACCGCCGTCGACGGCCTCGACCTGTCCGTCGCCCGCGGCTCCCTCACCGCCGTGCTCGGCCCCAACGGGGCGGGCAAGACGACCACCGTCGAGACCTGCGAGGGCTACCGCCGGCCCGACGCGGGCACCGTCCGGGTGCTCGGGCTCGACCCGGTCGCCGACGCGGCCGCGCTGCGCCCGCGGATCGGCGTGATGCTCCAGAGCGGGGGCGTCTACGCGGGCGCCCGCGCGGACGAGATGCTGCGGCACACCGCCTCCCTGCACGCCCACCCCCTCGACGTCGGCATGCTGATCGAACGGCTCGGCCTGGAGAGCTGCGGGCGCACCGCCTACCGGCGGCTGTCCGGCGGGCAGCAGCAGCGCCTCTCCCTGGCGATGGCCGTCGTCGGCCGCCCCGAGCTCGTCTTCCTCGACGAGCCGACGGCCGGCCTCGACCCGCAGGCCCGGCACGCGACCTGGGACCTGGTGCGCGAGCTGCGCCAGGACGGCGTCACCGTCGTCCTGACCACGCACTACATGGACGAGGCCGAGACCCTGGCGGACGACGTCGCCATCATCGACAGCGGCAAGGTCATCGCCCAGGGCAGCCCCGAGGAGCTGTGCCGCGGCGGCGCCGAGAACACGCTCCGCTTCAGCGGCCGCCCCGCGCTCGACCTCGCCTCGCTCCTCAAGGCCCTGCCCGCCGACTCCGCCGCGGTGGAGCTGACGCCCGGCACGTACCGGGTCAGCGGCAAGATCGACCCCCAGCTGCTGGCGACGGTCACCATATGGTGCGCGCAGCACGGGGTCATGCCGGACCGCATAGCGGTGGAACGGCACACGCTGGAGGACGTCTTTCTGGAATTGACCGGCAAGGAGCTGCGGGCATGAGCGCGGACGCGAGTACGAGCACGAACACCGGCACGTTCACGCCGAAGCCCGGTGCCGCGCCGCTGGGCCGGATGATCCGCGCGCAGGCCGCGCTGGAGACCCGGATGCTGCTGCGCAACGGCGAGCAGCTGCTGCTGACCGTCGTCATCCCGACGCTCCTGCTGGTGCTCTTCAGCTCGGTCGACATCGTCGACACGGGCGAGGGCGAGGCCGTCGACTTCCTCGCGCCCGGCATCCTGGCGCTGGCGGTGCTGTCGACGGCCTTCACCGGCCAGGCCATCGCGACCGGCTTCGAGCGCCGTTACGGCGTGCTGAAGCGGCTCGGTGCCTCCCCGCTGCCGCGCTGGGGGCTGATGACCGCGAAGACCTGCTCGGTGCTGGTGACCGAGGTGCTCCAGATCGTCCTGCTGACGGTGATCGCGTTCGCGCTGGGCTGGTCGCCGCACGGCAACCCCTTCGCCGTCGTCCTGCTGCTCGTGCTCGGCACGGCGGCCTTCTCCGGTCTTGGCCTGCTGATGGCGGGCACGCTCAAGGCCGAGGCGACGCTCGCCGCGGCGAACCTCGTCTTCCTGCTGCTGCTGGTCGGCGGCGGGGTGATCGTGTCGCTGGACAAGTTCCCGGCCGCCGCCCGGTCGGTGCTGGACCTGCTGCCGATCTCGGCGCTCTCGGGCGGCCTGCGGGACGTGCTCCAGCACGGCGCGGGCATGCCGTGGGCCGACCTGGGCGTCCTCGCGGTCTGGGCGGTGCTCGGGCTGGGCGCGGCGGCGCGCTTCTTCCGGTGGGAGTGAGCCGGGCAATTCGCCACGCACCCCCCTCGTGAATCCATGCACAAGCGGGCCCTTACGATGACTCCGTGCCGAATTCGATGAACCCCCTCCAGCTGATCGCCGACCGCTGGCAGCCCTCCGCGCGCTTCGTCCAGCGGGCCGCGCTCGCCTGTGTGGTCATGGCCGTGGTCATCGTGGTGACAGGTGGCGCGGTCCGTCTGACCCAGTCGGGGCTCGGCTGCCCGACGTGGCCGACGTGCACCGACGAGAGCCTGACGCCCACGCGTGCGATGGGCATCAACGGTGTCATCGAGTTCAGCAACCGCATGCTGACGTACGTCCTGTGCGGTGTCGTCGGGCTCGCGATCATCGCGGCACGCGCGCGTGAGCCGCGGCGCCGGTCGCTGACCCGCCTGGGCTGGGCGCAGTTCTGGATCGTCATGGGCAACGCGGTCGTCGGCGGCATCACGGTGCTGACGGGCCTCAACCCGTACATCGTCAGCTCCCACTTCCTGCTGTCCACCGCGCTGCTGACGGTCGCCGTGGTGATGTGGCAGCGCACCCGTGAGGGTGACGCGGAGCCGCGTGACCGGGTGGCGCGTCCGGTGCGGCAGTTGAGCTGGCTGCTGGTCGTCGCGAGCGCCGTGCTGATCGTGGTCGGCACCGTGGTCACCGGTGCGGGCAAGCACGCGGGCGACGCCTCCAAGGACGTCCACCGGATCCCGCTGAACTGGCGTGAGCTCACGCAGCTGCACGTCGACTTCGTGTTCATCGTGGTCGGCCTGACCGTCGCCCTGTGGTTCACCCTGCGGGCCGTCAAGGCGGCCGCCGCGCCGAGCCGCCGGGTCACCGAGCTGTTCGTCGTGCTGATGCTCCAGGGCGTCATAGGGTACGTGCAGTACTTCACCGGCCAGCCGGAGCTGGTCGTGGGTGCCCACATGCTCGGCTCCTGCATCGTGTGGATCGCCGTCCTGCGCGTCTTCCTGTCGCTGCGCGACCGCGGTGAACTCGCCTCCGTGCCCGCCCCCGCCGGTGAGCACGACGCGCTTCAGACGGCCTCCGTCCCCAGCCGGTAGACCCTGCGGGCGGTGCCGGCGGCGACGAGCGAGGCGATCCGCCCCGCCTCCGCCCACCGGCACACCCCCTCGGCGACCCAGTCGTCCATGAGCCGCCCCATGGCCTGCGAGAAGGTCCGGGCGCCGACCACATAGAGCTCGGCCAGCGCCCGCGCGCCGGTGGAGAACAGCAGCTTGCCGAACGGCGCTTCGGCCAGGCTCTCCTCGGGCCGGGTGCCCACGTCCGCGTACACGTGCGGGAAGCCCGCTGCGAGCCGTGCGGCCTGCCGGTGGTGCCAGGGGTCGGGCAGCAGCACCAGATCGGTTCCCAGCCCCTCGGTGGCGCGCAGGAAGCGCGTCACACGGCGCGGGTCGGGGCAGTGCAGCTGTACGGGCAGCCCGGTGGCGACCGCCGTCCACAGCAGATGACAGGCGACCACGGGCTCGTCCAGCGGCCCGCCCGTCCTGCGGGTGCGCAGCCAGCGATCGACGGCCCTGAGGACCTCGGGCGGCTCCGGCGGCGTCCCGTCGCAGGAGCGGATCCCGGAGGCGAACGCGGTGGCGCTCCGGGCGGCCACCCACAGCGCCTCGGTGACATAGGCGGTGAAGGATCCGGCGCTGCCGGAGGTGTCGGCGACCTGTTCGGCGAGCGGTTCGAGGCGTACGACCTCGTGGGCGCGCCCGTCGGCCGCGTACGCCAGCTCCGTGGCCGAGGTGAGGACGCCCGGCGCCCCGGACTCCAGCAGGAAGGTGCCGATTCCCGCGCCGCGCAGCAGCAGTCGCCCGGCGCGGTAGGCGCCCAGTTCCCGTCGCCGCGCCAGATAGCGGACCGGCGCGCAGTGCGGTTCCAGGCCGAGCAGGGGCGGGCACCAGCGGCGTACGGCCAGGCCGGCGGGGCTGTCGAAGAAGGTGGTGCCGGGCGGTGCGGGGCCGGTGGAGCCCGCGGCGGCGGCGAGGTGCGTCTCGAAGGCGCCGAGCCCCAGCTCGCCGTGGACCGTGCCGTGGCTGTGCTGATCCACGATCGGCGGCATGCCGTCCATCCGCGCCCTCGTCCCCCCGTGCCGAACCCCCGGGCGGCGCACCGAGGTGGCCGCTCCCGGCGGGTCTAACGGGCGAGGGGGCCGTCAGTTATTGCTGGGGCCGCCGAGCTGGATGCCGGCCATACGGGACCATTCGTACGGGCCGGTGCGGACCTTGGCGGCGAACTCGCCGTCGAAGTCCTCGTGGAAGGTGATGCCGGCGAGCTCGACGGCCTTCTGCGCCATGGGCATGGACGGGGCGACCAGGTTGCCCCACTCGCCGTTGGCGCCGACGAGGGCGATCCGGGTGCTGCCGCGGCCGATGTGTGCCAGCTGGCCCTCGGCGCTGCCGCCGTGGCTCTTGGCGAAGGCGGTGATCTGCCGGGCGAGCCGGGCGGCCCTGCGGGCGGCCCGTGCGTCGAGTGCGGTCTCTGCGGCCTGCGTGGTGTCTGCCATAAGCAGATGCTACCGACCGGTAATTAATGTAGGAAGGGATCCACGGCCACTGCCGCGAAGAGCAGCGACACATAGGTGATGGACCAATGGAAGAGGCGCATCTCCTTGAGCTTCGCCCCGGTGATACCGGCCTTGGCGCGACTCTGGAGCGCGTGCGCCTCCTTGAGCCAGAACGCGCCGAGCGCGGCGGCCACGACCGTGTAGAACCAGCCGGTGTAGCCCAGCGGCTGGAGCGAGAGCGAGACGGCGACCATCACCCAGCTGTAGAGGACGATCTGCCGGGCGACCACCTTGTTGCCCGCGGTGACCGGCAGCATCGGCACGCCCACCCGCTCGTAGTCGTCCTTGACCTTCATCGACAGCGGCCAGTAATGCGGCGGCGTCCAGAAGAAGATGACCAGGAAGAGGACCAGCGAGGCCCAGGAGACGGAATCGGTGACCGCGGACCAGCCGATGAAGACGGGCATGCAGCCGGCGATGCCGCCCCAGACGATGTTCTGCGCGGTGCGGCGCTTGAGCAGCATCGTGTAGATGACGACGTAGAAGGCGTTGGCCCCGAGCGACAGCATCGCCGACAGCGGGTTGACCAGATACCAGAACCAGACGGTGGAGCCGACGGTCAGGGCGGTCGCGAAGACCAGGCACTCCCGGGGCGAGACCATGCCGGTGACCAGCGGCCGCTGCGACGTGCGGTCCATCAGCGCGTCGATGTCCCGGTCGATGTACATGTTGTACGCACCGGCGCCACCGGCGGACAGATAGCCGCCGATGCAGGTCGCCAGCACGAGCCACAGGTCGGGCACGCCCTCCGCGGCGAGGAACATCACCGGCACGGTCGTCATGAGCAGCAGCTCGATGACCCGCGGCTTGGTCAACGCCACGAACGCCTTGGCACGGGCCCCGAACGGCCGGTGACCGGGGCTCTCCGCGAGCACCCCCGCAGGACGGGATTCGACGGCCGTCACGCACACCCCTGACAGAGATAAGGCCAGCAAGCACCTCGGGAAGGAAGAAACCCGGAAAAGGCTTGCGCTTACCACGCCACTCTAGACGTAGGGGGTACCCCGGCCTCCGCCGGGGTGGGGTCGTGTTGGGACCGTAGCGGACCCGATCCGGGCCGGATCCCCGATGCCCGCGCATCGGGTCGGGCCTCCTGGGAACATGACACGGTGGCCCCGTTCAGGAGGCGCCCCGGCGGCCTCCCCGGCAGGCTGGAACCATGGCCGTCGCACCCGCGACGGGAATCTTCGCCATCCGGATCCGGTTGCGCGGGACGTCGGGTCGGGCAGCCGACTGCGTGTCGAAAAGGCGCGCGCCCCTGCGGGGTAGGCTCGACAGCGCCGCGTCGTGGCGGAACATACCGCCCCCGGCAATCGAAACATGTGGAGAGGAGCCCTGAACCGAGGGTGAGCACCAAGCCGACCACAACAGACCTCGAGTGGACCGAACTGGACCAGCGGGCCGTCGATACCGCCCGCGTCCTGGCCATGGACTCCGTGCAGAAGGTCGGCAACGGCCATCCGGGCACGGCCATGAGCCTCGCTCCCGCCGCCTATCTGCTGTTCCAGAAGCTGATGCGGCACGATCCGAGCGACGCCGACTGGGTGGGCCGGGACCGGTTCGTCCTCTCCCCCGGTCACACCAGCCTCACGCTCTACGTGCAGCTCTTCATGGCCGGTTACGGCCTGGAGCTCGCGGACCTGAAGTCGTTCCGCACCTGGGACAGCAAGACCCCGGGCCACCCGGAGCACGGCCACACCCGTGGTGTCGAGACCACCACCGGCCCGCTGGGCCAGGGCATCGCCAACGCCGTGGGCATGGCGATGGCCGCCCGCTACGAGCGCGGCCTGTTCGACCCGGAGGCCCCGAAGGGCGCCTCCCCGTTCGACCACACCATCTGGGCGATCGTCTCCGACGGCGACCTGGAGGAGGGCATCTCCGCCGAGGCGTCCTCGCTGGCCGGTCACCAGAAGCTCGGCAACCTCGTCGCGCTGTACGACGACAACCACATCTCGATCGAGGGCGACACCGAGACCGCCTTCTCCGAGGACGTCCTCGCGCGCTACGAGGCGTACGGCTGGCACGTCCAGCGCATCGAGCAGGCCGAGAACGGCGACTTCGACGTCCAGGCCCTCTACGCGGCGCTGAAGGCGGCGCAGGAGGAGACCGAGCGTCCCTCGATCATCGCCGCGCGCACGATCATCGCCTGGCCCGCCCCGAACGCCCAGAACACCGAGGCCTCGCACGGCTCGGCGCTCGGCGATGCCGAGGTGGCCGCGACCAAGCGCGTCCTGGGCTTCGACCCGGAGCAGACCTTCCAGGTCGAGGACGAGATCTTCACCCACGTCCGCAAGGTCGTCGACCGCGGTCGCGAGACCCACGCGACCTGGGAGAAGCAGCTCCAGGAGTGGCGCACCTCCAACCCGGAGCGCACCGCCGTCCTGGACCGCATGGCCGCGGGCGAGCTGCCCGACGGCTGGGAGCACGCGCTCCCCGTCTTCCCGGCCGGCAAGGACGTCGCGACCCGCAAGGCGTCCGGCGAGGTCCTCAAGGCGCTGGGCGGCGTGATCCCCGAGCTGTGGGGCGGCTCCGCCGACCTCGCCGGCTCGAACAACACCACGATCGACCCGTCGTCCTCGTTCCTCCCGGTGGGCAACCCGCTCCCCGAGGCGAACCCGTACGGCCGCACGATCCACTTCGGCATCCGCGAGCACGCCATGGGTTCGACCATGAACGGCATCGCGCTGCACGGCAACACCCGTGTGTACGGCGGCACCTTCCTGGTGTTCTCCGACTACATGCGCCCGGCCGTCCGCCTGGCCGCCCTGATGAAGCTGCCGGTCACCTACGTGTGGACGCACGACTCCATCGGTCTCGGCGAGGACGGCCCGACCCACCAGCCGGTCGAGCACATGGCCGCGCTGCGCGCCATCCCGGGCCTGAACATGGTCCGCCCGGCCGACGCCAACGAGACGGCGATCGCCTGGCGCGAGATCACCAAGCGCCACACCGCGAACCCGGCGCCGCACGGCCTGGCCCTGACCCGCCAGAACGTCCCGACGTACGAGGCCAACGAGGGCGCCGCCAAGGGCGGTTACGTCCTCTTCGAGGCCGAGGGCGGCCGGCCGCAGGTGATCCTGATCGGCACCGGCTCCGAGGTCCAGCTGGCCGTCGAGGCCCGTGACGTGCTCCAGGCCGAGGGCATCCCGACCCGCGTGGTCTCCATGCCCTCCGTCGAGTGGTTCGAGGAGCAGGACCAGGCGTACCGCGACGGTGTGCTGCTGCCGGACGTCAAGGCCCGCGTGGCCGTCGAGGCGGGCATCGGCCTGACCTGGCACCGGTACGTCGGCGACGCCGGCCGGATCGTCTCGCTGGAGCACTTCGGCGCCTCCGCGGACTACAAGATCCTCTACCGCGAGTTCGGTCTGACCTCCGAGGCCGTCGTGGCCGCCGCCCGCGAGTCGATCGAGCACGTCGACGCCAACCGTCGCTGACGCGACCGCCCACCACTAGTAGGAGATGCAATCCCGATGACAGACGCACTCAAGCGCCTCTCCGACGAAGGCGTCGCGATCTGGCTGGACGACCTGTCCCGCAAGCGCATCACGTCCGGCAACCTGGCCGAGCTGATCGACCAGAGCCACGTCGTGGGTGTCACCACCAACCCGTCGATCTTCCAGAAGGCGATCTCCGGCGGCGACGGTTACGAGCAGCAGCTCACCGACCTCGCGGCCCGCAAGGTCACCGTGGACGAGGCGATCCGCATGATCACGACGGCGGACGTCCGTGACGCCGCCGACATCCTGCGCCCGGTCTTCGACCGGACCGACGGCCAGGACGGCCGGGTCTCCATCGAGGTCGACCCGCGCCTGGCGCACAACACGACGGCCACCGTGGCCGAGGCCAAGCAGCTGGCCTGGCTGGTGGACCGCCCCAACACCCTGATCAAGATCCCGGCCACCAAGGCGGGCCTCCCGGCCATCGCCGAGGTGATCGGCAAGGGCATCAGCGTCAACGTCACGCTGATCTTCTCCCTGGAGCGCTACCGCGCGGTCATGGACGCCTACCTGACCGGTCTGGAGAAGGCCAAGGCCGCCGGCCTGGACCTGTCGCTGATCCACTCGGTCGCGTCCTTCTTCGTGTCCCGCGTGGACAGCGAGATCGACAAGCGCCTGAACGCGCTGGGCACCGACGAGGCCAAGGCGCTGCGCGGCAAGGCCGCCCTGGCCAACGCCCGCCTCGCCTACCAGGCGTACGAGGAGGTCTTCTCCTCCGACCGCTGGGCCGCCCTGGAGAAGTCCGGCGCCAACAAGCAGCGTCCGCTGTGGGCCTCGACCGGTGTCAAGGACCCGGCCTACAAGGACACGCTGTACGTGGACGACCTGGTCGCCCCGAACACGGTCAACACCATGCCGGAGGCCACCCTGGAGGCCACCGCCGACCACGGGCAGATCACCGGCGACACGGTGCGCGGCACGTACGAGCAGGCCAAGGCCGAGCTCGACGCGATCGCGAAGCTGGGCATCTCGTACGACGACGTCGTCCAGCTCCTGGAGGACGAGGGCGTCGAGAAGTTCGAGCAGTCGTGGAACGACCTTCTTCAGTCCACCGAGGCGGAGCTCAAGCGCCTCGCCCCGGAGGCGTGAGTTGAGCACAAGCAGCAATCCGCTGCGTGACGCTCAGGACCGACGGCTCCCGCGTATCGCGGGGCCGTCGGGCCTGGTCATCTTTGGCGTCACGGGCGATTTGTCCCGGAAAAAGCTGATGCCCGCGGTCTATGACCTCGCGAACCGGGGGCTGCTGCCGCCGGGCTTCTCGCTCATCGGCTTCGCGCGCCGCGACTGGGAGAACGAGGACTTCGCCCAGATCGTGCACGACGCCGTCAAGGAGCACGCGCGCACGCCCTTCCGTGAGGAGGTCTGGCAGCAGCTGGTGCAGGGCTGCCGGTTCGTGCAGGGCGACTTCGACGACGACGTGGCGTTCGAGACCCTCAAGTCCACCATCCACGAACTCGACGCGGCGCAGGGCACGGGCGGCAACTTCGCCTTCTACCTGTCCGTTCCGCCGAAGTTCTTCCCCAAGGTCGTCCAGCAGCTGAAGAAGCACGGGCTGGCCGAGCAGAAGAAGGGCGGCTCCTGGCGGCGCGCCGTCATCGAGAAGCCCTTCGGCCACGACCTGGCCTCCGCCCAGGAGCTCAACCGGATCGTCCACGAGGTCTTCCCGCCCGAAGAGGTCTTCCGGATCGACCACTACCTGGGCAAGGAGACCGTCCAGAACATCCTGGCGCTCCGCTTCGCCAACACCCTCTTCGAGCCGATCTGGAACCGGTCGTACGTCGACCACGTGCAGATCACCATGGCCGAGGACATCGGCATCGGCGGCCGCGCGGGCTACTACGACGGCATCGGCGCCGCCCGAGACGTCATCCAGAACCACCTGCTCCAGCTGCTGGCGCTGACCGCCATGGAGGAGCCCGCCTCCTTCGAGGCGGACGCGCTGGTCGCGGAGAAGACCAAGGTGCTCGGCGCCGTCCGGCTGCCCAAGGACCTCGGCAAGGAGACCGTCCGCGGGCAGTACGCGCACGGCTGGCAGGGTGGCGAGGAGGTCGTCGGCTACCTCGAAGAGGACGGCATCGACCCGGCGTCCAAGACCGACACCTACGCCGCGATCAAGCTGGAGATCGACAACCGCCGCTGGGCGGGCGTCCCCTTCTACCTCCGCACGGGCAAGCGGCTCGGCCGCCGTGTCACCGAGATCGCGGTCGTCTTCCAGCGGGCTCCGCACTCGCCCTTCGACCACACCGCCACCGAGGAGCTGGGGCAGAACGCCCTGGTCATCCGGGTGCAGCCGGACGAGGGCGTCACCATGCGGTTCGGCTCGAAGGTGCCGGGCACCTCGATGGAGGTCCGGGACGTCTCGATGGACTTCGCCTACGGCGAGTCCTTCACCGAGTCCAGCCCGGAGGCGTACGAACGGCTCATCCTCGATGTGCTGCTCGGCGACGCCAACCTCTTCCCGCGCCTGCGGGAGGTCGAGCTGTCCTGGCAGATCCTCGACCCGATCGAGCAGTACTGGGAATCCAACGGCAAGCCCGCGTCCTACCAGGCCGGCACCTGGGGCCCCATCGAGGCGGACGAGATGCTCGCACGTGACGGACGGAGCTGGCGCCGGCCATGAAAATCGACCTGACGGACACCACGTCCAGCAAGATCAACAACGCGCTGGTCCAGGGCCGGCGCGCCATCGGCACCCCCGCCATCGGCATGGTGCTCACCCTGGTCATCGTCACCGACGAGGAGCACGCCTACGACGCGCTCAAGGCGGCCAACGAGGCCTCCCGCGAGCACCCCTCGCGCAAGCTCGTCGTCGTCAAGCGGGTCAGCCGGTCGCCGCGCGACCGCGCCAAGGCCCGCCTCGACGCCGAGGTCCGGGTGGGCACCTCCGCGGGCACCGGCGAGACCGTGGTGCTGCGGCTCTACGGCGACGTCATCGACCACGCCCAGTCGGTCGTGCTGCCGCTGCTGCTGCCCGACGCCCCCGTGGTCGTCTGGTGGCCGGTGGGCTCCCCGGTCAACCCGGAGAAGGACCCGCTGGGTTCGCTCGCCCAGCGCCGGGTCACCGACGCCTACGCCGCCGAGGACCCCCTCTCGGAGCTCTCGGCCCGCGCCGCGCACTACACCCCGGGCGACACCGACCTGGCCTGGACCCGGATCACGCCGTGGCGCTCGATGCTCGCGGCCGCACTGGACCAGCAGCAGGTCGAGATCCTCTCCGCCGACGTGGAGGGCGAGGGCTACAACCCGAGCGGCGAGCTGCTCGCGATGTGGCTCGCCGACCGCCTGGGCGTGCCGGTCAGCCGGACCGTCTCGGACGGGCCGGGCCTCACGGCCGTACGGCTGGAGACCAGGAACGGCCCGGTCACCCTGGACCGCCCCGACGGCTCCCTGGCCACGCTCTCCATGCCGGGCCAGCCGGACCGGGCGGTGGCGCTCCAGCGGCGCGACACCTCGGAGCTCCTCGCGGAGGAGCTCCGGCGGCTCGACCCGGACGACACCTACGAGTCGGCGCTGAAGTACGGCGTGGAGCGGCTCGGCGAGGCCAAGGCGGCCGCACCCGCGGCCCCGAAGCCGGCCGAGGCGGCCACGGAGGCTCCGGAAGCGGACGCCGCCGAGGCCAAGGCCGCGCCCGCGCCCGCCAAGAAGGCAAACAGCAAGAAGGCGGCCGGCAAGTGAGTGCTCCGCAGATCGTCGTCCACCGGGACAAGGAGCTGATGGCGCAGGCCGCGGCGGCCCGGCTGATCACGAAGATCGTGGACGCGCAGGCCGCGCGGGGCTCCGCCTCCGTCGTCCTCACGGGCGGGCGCAACGGCAACGGGCTGCTCGCGGCCCTCGCCGAGGCGCCCGCGCGCGACGCGGTGGACTGGTCGCGGCTGGACCTGTGGTGGGGCGACGAGCGCTTCCTGCCCGAGGGCGACCCCGAGCGCAATGTGACCCAGGCGCGCGCCGCGCTCCTGGACTCGGTGCCGCTGGACCCCGCCCGGGTGCATGTGATGCCCCCGGCCGGTGACCGGTACGGCAACGACGCGGACGCCGCGGCGGAGGCCTACGCGGCCGAACTCGCGGCGGCCGCCCGGCCCGAGGACCATGGCCCCGTGCCGTCCTTCGACGTCCTGCTCCTGGGCGTCGGCCCGGACACGCATGTGGCGTCGCTGTTCCCCGAGCTGCCGGGCGTGCGGGAGACCGAGCGCACGGTCGTCGGGGTGCACGGCGCGCCGAAGCCGCCGCCGACGAGGGTCTCGCTGACCCTCCCGGCGATCCGCGCGGCCCGCGAGGTCTGGCTCCTCGCGGCGGGCGAGGACAAGGCGAACGCGGTCGCGATGGCGCTGTCGGGTGCGGGTGAGGTGCAGGCACCCGCTTCGGGTGCGTACGGCTCGCGCCGGACGTTGTGGCTGCTGGACCGCGCTGCGGCGGCACAGCTGCCGCGGAGCCTGTACCCGCCGGCTTCGCCCTGACCGCACTGACGCGCGGTGTCCTCAAACGCCGGACGGGCTGGTTTCGCGGACTACGGTCCGCGAAATTCAGCCCGTCCGGCGTTCGGCGATGTACGGGTCAGCGCCCGCGAAGCTCGCGGTAGCGGGCGACCAGCGCCGCCGTGGACGCGTCCAGGCCGGGCACCTCGGCGCCACCGGTGAGCGCCGGCTCCACCCGCTTCGCGAGCACCTTGCCCAGCTCGACGCCCCACTGGTCGAAGGAGTCGATGTTCCAGATCGCGCCCTGGACGAACACCTTGTGCTCGTAGAGCGCGATCAACTGCCCCAGCACCGACGGAGTCAGCTCGCTCGCGAGGATCGTCGTCGTCGGGTGGTTGCCCCGGAACGTCTTGTGGGGGACGAGCTCCGCCGGGACGCCCTCCGCGGCGACCTCCTCCGCGGTCTTGCCGAAGGCGAGCGCCTGCCCCTGGGCGAAGAGATTGGCCATCAGCAGGTCGTGCTGGGCGACCAGCCCCGGCGCCAGGTCCTCCACCGGCTTGGCGAAGCCGATGAAGTCCGCCGGGATCAGCTTCGTGCCCTGGTGGATCAACTGGTAATAGGCGTGCTGCCCGTTGGTGCCCGGCGTGCCCCAGACGACCGGCCCGGTCTGCCAGTTGACGGGGTTGCCCTCGCGGTCGACGGACTTGCCGTTGGACTCCATGTCGAGCTGCTGGAGATAGGCCGCGAACTTCGACAGGTAGTGGCTGTACGGCAGCACCGCGTGCGACTGCGCGCCGTGGAAGTTGCCGTACCAGACGCCGAGCAGGCCCAGCAGCAGCGGGACGTTCTCCTCGGGCGGCGCGCACCGGAAGTGCTCGTCGACCAGGTGGAAGCCGGCGAGCATCTCCCGGAAGTGGTCCGGGCCGATCGCGAGCATCAGGGACAGCCCGATGGCCGAGTCGTACGAATAGCGGCCGCCGACCCAGTCCCAGAACTCGAACATGTTGGTCGGGTCGATGCCGAACTCGGTGACCTTCTCCTCGTTCGTCGACAGCGCCACGAAGTGCTTGGCGACGGCCTCCTCGCCCGCCCCCAGCCCCGTCAGCAGCCAGTTGCGCGCCGAGGTGGCGTTGGTGATCGTCTCGATCGTGGTGAAGGTCTTCGAGGCGACGATGAACAGCGTCTCGGCCGGGTCGAGGTCCCGGACGGCCTCGTGCAGGTCCGCGCCGTCGACGTTGGAGACGAAACGGAACGTCATGTCGCGGGCCGTGTAGGCGCGCAGCGCCTCGTAGGCCATCGCCGGACCGAGGTCGGAGCCGCCGATGCCGATGTTGACGACATTCTTGATGGGCTTCCCGGTGTGGCCCTTCCAGTCACCGGAACGCACCCGGTCGGTGAAGACCTGCATCTTGAGCAGCACGGCGTGCACCGCCGGGACGACGTTCTCGCCGTCCGTCCTGATCACCGCCGACTCGGGGGCGCGCAGCGCGGTGTGCAGCACGGCGCGGTCCTCGGTGGTGTTGATCTTCTCGCCGCGGAACATCGCGTCCCGCAGCTCCGCCACCCCGGCCGACGCCGCCAGCTCGCGCAGCAGGCGCAGCGTCTCGTCGGTGACCAGGTGCTTGGAGTAGTCGACGTGCAGATCGCCGACGGTGAGCGTCAAGCGCCCGGCCCGCTGCGGATCCTCCGCGAACAGCTCTCGCAGGTGCACCTCCCCGAGCTCTTCCCGGTGCTTGGTCAGCGCATTCCACTCAGGCCTCTGGTCGAGCCTGCTGTGGCCCTCTGCGTTCATCTCGGACATCAGCCCATTCTTCTCGTAGCTGCCCCGGCGGTCTCCAACCTATGTGATCAGAGCGCGGTATGAGATGTCGTGCCGTGTCCGGCGCGGTCCACCGCGGGCAGCAGGGCGAGGACCGCGAGCGCGAGCAGGGCCGAGGCCAGGAGCATGGGGGTGTTCAGCCCCCATGCGGTGGCGGCCGCTCCCCCGGCCAGGGCCCCGAACGGCGCCCCGGCGACGGCGAGGGTGCGGAAGGCGGCGCTGATCCGCCCGAGCATCCCCTCCGGGGCGCGCTGCTGCATCAGCGTCGTCTGGGTGACGTTCCAGACCATGCCGGAGAAGCCGAAGAGGCCCAGGGCGACGACGGCGACCGGCAGTTCGCGCACCGTACCGAGCGCCACCAGGCAGGCCGTCTGGAGGACCCCGACCGGCAGTATGCTGCGCACCGGCCCGAAGCGCTCCACGAGCCGGCCCGCCGACAGCCCTCCGGCGACCCCGCCCACGCCGTACGCGGCGAGGGTGGCCGCGTAGCCTCCGTGGCCGCCGTGCAGCCATCCGGTGACCAGCAGCGGCAGGGTCGCGATGAGCGCCCCGATCGCCACGTTGCAGAGCGTGGTGGACACGCACAGCGCGCGGAGCGTGCCGTCGCGCCACAGCGCCCGCAGACCTTGGGCCATCTCCTGGCGGAGCGTGCGCCCGGCCGGGCGCGGCTCCCGCGCGGGCGCCGGTATCCGCAGGGTCGCCACGAGGGCGGCCGCCAGCAGATAGGTGGTGGCGTCCACCGCGAAGGGCATCGCGGCGCCCACGGCGAGCAGCACCGGGACCAGGGGCGCGCCCAGGAACGCCCCGGCTATCTGCTGCCCGGTCATCAGCCGGGCATTGGCCCTGCCGAGCCCGTCCCGGGGCACCACGGCGGGCAGCAGGGCGGTGGCCGCGTTGTCGAAGAGGGTCTGCAGGGTGGTGAGGAGGAAGGCGAGCGCGATCAGGAGCCCGATCGTGGCGTGCCCGAGGGCGACGGCGGCCGCGAAGGCGGCGACCAGCGCGCCGCGGAGCACGTCCACCGTCCACATCGCCCGCCGCTGGTCGACCCGGTCGGCGACCGCGCCGCCCAGCAGTCCGAAGAGGAGCCAGGGCAGGAAGCCGCTCGCCGTCACCAGCGAGACGAGCAGCGGCGAGTCCGTGAGGGAGACGGCGAGCAGCGGGAGCGCGGCGCCGCGCAGCGCGTCACCGAGGCGCGAGACGACGGCCGCCGACCACAGCCGCCCGAAGCCGCCCCGAACTTCCGCCCGGCTCCCGTGCGTTGATGTGATCGGTACGACCTTAGGTTCCTCGACCGCCGCCACGATTCCCCCTCAAGGATGGCTCTGCCGAAGACCGTAGCGGCCACCACTGACAACGGCCCGGCTGCGCGCCTTCTCAGGTGCGCGGCCGGGCCGCTTCGGTCGGTGGTGCCGTTTCAGATCTCCCCGCGGAGCTTCGCGAGCGCCTCGGCGAGGATCGCCTCGCCGTCCGCGTCGCTGCGCCGCTCCCGGACGTACGCGAGGTGGGTCTTGTACGGCTCGGTGCGGGGCGGGTCGGGCGGGCTGTCCCGGTCCTGGCCGGCCGGGAAGCCGCAGCGCGGGCAGTCCCAGGTGTCCGGCACCTGTGCGTCGCTGGCGAAGCTCGGCTGCGTCTCGTGCCCGTTCGAGCACCAGAAGGAGATGCGGAGGCGAGGTGCGGACTCGCCGCGCTCGGCCTCTCCCATCGGCCCCGCTCCGACCCGACTTCCTCGGATCGCGTTGCCACTTGCCACGGTCGTAACTCCCTGCGTGATGGTGCTGCACGGTGCCAAATAGCGGCTGCGCCGCGGGGTCGAAGAAAGGCCTCCGCTGCGGGCGCCCCAGTCTACGTAAGGCCCAACGCGCGTCCAGTGGCAGGAGTTACAGCCCGGCCGCCAGGACGCGACCTCAATGATAGGCCGCGTCCACGACGGTGCGTCAGCTATCGAGCTTCATCAGCAGGCCGAGTGCGACAATGCACGCAAACCACAGCAGACCGATCACGACGGTGATCCGGTCGAGATTCCGCTCGGCGACCGAGGAGCCGCCGACCGAGGACTGCATGCCGCCGCCGAACATATCGGACAGGCCGCCGCCCTTCCCCTTGTGCATGAGCACCAGCATCATCATCAGCAGGCTGAAGACGATGAGGGCGATCGAGAACCCCATGACCACGGCTGGACCAACTCTCTCGGACTGGAACGGTGAGGGGCCGGGCGGCTGATAAACACCGGTCCCGGCCCCGACAGGGTACGACGGGGAGCACCCGTCGTCATAGCTCGCTTACTGGTCGCGGAAGCGGACGATCTTGACGAAGTCGTCCACGTCCAGCGCGGCACCGCCGATCAGGGCGCCGTCGACGTCCGGCTGCGCCATGATCGCGGCGATGTTGCCGGACTTGACGGAGCCGCCGTACTGGATGCGCACCTTGTCGGCCAGCTCGCGGCCGTAGAGCTCGGCGAGGCGGCCGCGGATCGCACCGCAGACCTCCTGCGCGTCCTCGGGCGTGGCGACCTCGCCGGTGCCGATGGCCCAGACGGGCTCGTAGGCGATGACGATGCTCTCGGCCTGCTCGGCCGGGACGTCCTTCAGGGCGCCGTCGACCTGCGCGAGGGTGTGCGCGACCTGGGCGCCGGCCTTGCGGACCTCCAGGCCCTCGCCGACGCAGAGGATCGGGGTGATCCCGTGCCGGTAGGCGGCCTTGACCTTGGCGTTGCAGACCTCGTCGGTCTCGCCGTGGTACTGGCGGCGCTCGGAGTGGCCGACGGCCACGTAGGAGCACTTGAGCTTGGACAGCATCGCGCCGGAGATCTCGCCGGTGTAGGCACCGGAGTCGTACGCCGAGAGGTCCTGGGCGCCGTACTTGATCTTGAGCTTGTCGCCGTCGACCAGGGTCTGCACCGAGCGCAGGTCCACGAAGGGCGGCAGGACGGCGACCTCGGTGTGGTCGTAGTCCTTGTCGGCGAGCGCGAAGGAGAGCTTCTGGACGTGTGCGATGGCCTCGAGGTGGTTGAGGTTCATCTTCCAGTTGCCCGCCATCAGCGGGGTACGTTCACTCACGGTGGTTCAGTCCTCCAGTGCGGCGAGGCCGGGGAGCGTCTTGCCCTCGAGGTATTCGAGGCTGGCGCCGCCGCCGGTCGAGATGTGGCCGAAGGCGTTCTCGTCGAAGCCCAGGATGCGCACGGCGGCGGCGGAGTCGCCACCGCCCACGACGGTGAAGGCCTCGCTGTCGAGGAGGCCCTGGGCGACGGCCTTGGTGCCGTTGGCGTAGTCGGGGTGCTCGAAGACGCCCATGGGACCGTTCCAGAAGACGGTGCCCGCGTCGGCGAGCTTCGCGGCGTAGAGCTCGCGCGTCTTCGGGCCGATGTCCAGGCCCTCCTTGTCCGCCGGGATGGCGTCCGAGGAGACGGTCTCCGGGTTGGCCGGAGCCTTGGTCTTCAGGTCCGGGAAGTCGGCCGAGACCAGGACGTCGACGGGGAGGACGAACTCCACGCCGCGCTTCTCGGCCCGGGCCAGGTACTCCAGGCAGACCGGGATCTGGTCCTCCTGGAGCAGGGAGATGCCGACCTCGTGGCCCTTGGCCTTGAGGAAGGTGTAGGACATGCCGCCGCCGATGAGGATGCGGTCGGCCTTCTCCAGCAGGTTGTCGATGACACCCAGCTTGTCGGAGACCTTGGCACCGCCGAGAACCACGACGTACGGGCGCGCGACGTCATCGGTCAGCTTCTTCAGGACGCCGACCTCGGTGGCGATCAGGTCGCCCGCGGCGTGCGGGAGGCGCGCCGGGAGGTCGAAGACCGAGGCGTGCTTGCGGTGCACGGCGCCGAAGCCGTCACCCACATAGAGGTCGGCAAGCGACGCGAGCTGATCGGCGAAAGCGCCGCGCTCCGCGTCGTCCTTGCTGGTCTCGCCCGCGTTGAAACGGAGGTTCTCCAGCAGCGTGACCTCGCCGTTCGCCAGTGCGGCGACGGTGGCCTTCGCGCTGTCACCGACCGTGTCGGTGGCGAACGAGACATTCTTGCCCAGGATCTCGCCGAGCCGCACGGCGGCGGGAGCGAGCGAGAACACGGGGTCCGGGGCGCCCTTGGGGCGGCCCAGGTGCGAGGCGACGATCACCTTCGCGCCCGCGGCGGCGAGCTTGGCGATCGTCGGGGCGACGGCGCGGATGCGGCCGTCGTCGGTGATGGTGGTCCCGTCGAGCGGCACGTTGAGGTCGGCGCGGACGAAGACCCGCTTGCCCTCGACACCGTCCTGGAGAAGTTCGTCGATCGTCTTCATGCAGTGACTCCGTGACTTCCGTAAGGGTCAGTCATGAGACGGGGCTCGTACGACGCTCCATCGCGTCGTACGAGCCCTGTCCCTTACATCTCTGTTGCCTACGACTGTGCGAGTCGGGCGAAGATCAGAGCTGGCCGCCGACGAAGACGGTCAGGTCGACCAGGCGGTTGGAGTAGCCCCACTCGTTGTCGTACCAGCCGACGACCTTGACCTGGTTGCCCTGGACCATGGTCAGGGAGGAGTCGAAGGTGCAGGAGGCCGGCCAGTTCACGATGTCGGAGGAGACGATCGCGTCCTCGGTGTACTCCAGGATGCCCTTGAGCTGACCCTCGGCGGCCTTCTGGAAGGCGGCGTTGATCTCTTCCTTGCTGGTCTCGCGGTCGAGCTCGAGGACCAGGTCGGTGACCGAGCCGGTCGGGACCGGGACGCGCATGGCGATGCCGTCCAGCTTGCCCTTCAGCTGCGGGAGGACCAGCGCGGTGGCCTTGGCGGCACCGGTCGAGGTCGGGATGATGTTCTCCGCGGCGGCGCGGGCGCGGCGCAGGTCGGAGTGCGGGAAGTCCAGGATCCGCTGGTCGTTGGTGTACGCGTGGACCGTGGTCATCATGCCCTTGACGATGCCGAAGTTCTCGTCGAGAACCTTGGCCATCGGCGCCACGCAGTTGGTGGTGCAGGAGGCGTTGGAGATGACGTGGTGGCTGGCCGCGTCGTACTTGTCCTGGTTGACGCCCATGACGATCGTGATGTCCTCGTCCTTGGCGGGCGCGGAGATCAGGACCTTCTTGGCACCGGCCGCGATGTGCTTCGCGGCGTCGGCCTTCTTGGTGAAGATGCCGGTGGACTCGATGACGATGTCGGCGCCCAGCTCGGCCCACGGCAGGTTCGCCGGGTCGCGCTCGGCCATCGTCTTGAAGGTCATGTCACCGACGGTGATCGAGTCGTCGGTGTGGCTGACCTCCTGCTTCAGACGACCCAGGATGGTGTCGTACTTCAGCAGGTGGACCAGGGTGGCGTTGTCGGTCAGGTCGTTGACACCGACGATCTGGATGTCCGCACCCTGCTCCAGCAGCGCGCGGAAGTAGTTACGACCGATACGGCCAAAGCCGTTGATGCCTACGCGGATCGTCACGAACCGATCTCCTCGTTGGTGTGCCGGTCTGTCACCCGGCGAGCTGTATGGGATGTCCCCGACCACCACTGACCCTACCTCCAACAGCAGGGGGACGTGACATTGGCGGACCCCTCACACGTCAGCTGTCAATGGCGTGCAACACATTGCCGAGCAGACGAGCGCGCGCCTTCCCATTTGATACGTGTTCGAGACCGAAACCCAGCAGTGCCGTGTCCCGGGTGGTGACCGCCGCGGAGAAGTGGACGAACTCCTGAGAGCGCGCCCAGTCGCCCGTATTTCCGGGGCTGCCGGCAGGCGGTCCGGGCACGCTCCAGGGGCCCAGGGAGGACTCGAAGCCCTCGGTGGGCTGTGCGGTGGCGCCGATGGTGAGGGTGGTGTTGTCGGCGAAGACGCCGCGGCCCCCGGTGCCCGGGTCGGTGACGTAGGAGAGGACCACCTCGGCCTTCCTGCCCGCGAAGGCGCTCAGGTCGAAGGAGACCTGCCGCCAGCCGTCGGAGGAGCCGGTGAAGGCGTGCCAGGCGCCGGTGGTGCCCTGCCCGGCGCAGGAGCTGCCACGGAGCGTGAGGTAGTGGGCAAGGAAGGGGTGCAGCCGGAGGAGGGAGTCGCAGTCGGCGGGCACCTTGTCGGTGGTGCCGCCCCGGGCGTCGGGCAGGGTGGTCCAGTCGTCCCGGCCGACCGTGTGCGCCTCCAGGACGGCGTTGTCGTAGCCCTGCTCGGTGTCGTGGCTGAGCCACAGCCCCAGCGCCGGCTTGTCGGCCGCGGTCGCGCCGGTGAGGTCGACCGTGCGCGACAGCCGCATCCAGGCGTTGTCCTGGTGCCGGGCGGCTGCCATCCAGGATCCCTCGTACGGCTGGAAGGGGGACCGCATGCCCGTGTAGTCGCCGGCGGGCGCGCTGCGGAACTGCGGGAAGTCCGCGGGCGGCAGCTCGTCGGAGATCGAGCTGTAGGCGCCCGCCGCGGTGAGCGGGCTGCCGGGCGCGCCGGTGAGGTCGGCCGAGGTGCCCTTGAGCTTGCCGGCGCCGTCGAAGCGCGGCGGCCCGGGCTCGGAGACGCGGCCGCCCGCGCCCAGGTAGTACTGGCTGAAGTCGTCGGTGTCGGCCGGGCCGACCCGCGCGCTGCCGCCCGCCTGCGTCCCGGCGGCGACGACCTTGCCCCCGGCGTTGATGAAGTCGCGCACGGCGAGCAGGGTGTCGCCTCCGGGCCGGTTCGCGCCGGAGTACCACACCACGGTCCCGAAGTGGCCGAGCACGCCGAGCGCGTGGGGCGCGCCCTGCCGTGCGACGTCCCAGACGGCGGCCTTGCGGCCGTTGTCGGCAAGGGCCTTGGTGTAGACGTCCACGTTGCGGGCGGCCGTCGTGCCGCCCTCGTCGGCGAGCACGAGGGTGTCGGCGCGGGGGCGCTTCGCGACCGTGTACGTGAACGGCTCGCCGGCGGTGGGCTTGCCGTCGCGCGTACGGCCGGTGAACCAGACCTGGACGGTTGATCCGGGGTCGGCGCCCTCGACCTGGGCGCGGTACTGGTCGAAGCGGAGGTTGTCCCGGCCGCCGTAGCGCTTGCCGCCCTCCCACGCCTCCAGCGGCGCGGTGTGCGTACGGCCGCCGTCGACGCGGTAGTTGAGGCGCTTGTCGCGCAGGCTCTTGCGGGCGGTGACGGCGACGTCCTGTTCCTCGCCGCGCGCGTAGGAGGTGGTGAAGGTGTCGGGGGTGAAGTCCGGTGCGCTCAGGCCGACGGAGGAGACCGGCCGGTCGTCGCCCGCCTTGTTGGCGGCGGTCTCGGCGACGGAGAGCGCGAAGGGGAGGTTCTTGGTGAACTCCCGCTGGATCAGCTTCTCGTCGTCGGGGAAGGTGAAGGAGGAGCGGCAGTCGGCCGGGTCCCAGCGGTGGTCGGGGTCGCCCTTGGCCGCGGTCTGGCAGGTCGACATCTCCGGGGTGAACATCATCGTGCCGTTGACGTTGGCCGCGTGGCCGTCGGCCTCGCCGTTGGTGGTGTAGAGCTCGGAGGAGAGCTGGGGGCGGTAGCCGGGGATCGCGGAATTCTCCGGGGTGCCGGCGAGCGCCTTGTAGAGGACGTCGTCCGGGGTGGGCGTGGCGACCTGCCAGCCGACGCCGTAGAGCAGCAGCTCGGCCGCGGAGTGGTAGTTGACGGCGTAGGTGAAGTGGACGCGCTTCTCGAAGGCGTCCAGGGCGCGGGTCTCCGGCTCGGAGGCGGGGGACGGCCCGCGGTAGGTCTCGGAGGCCGGGTCGGGGGACGAGCCCTCGTTGTCGTAGCCCCATTTGTAGGGGAAGTTGCGGTTGAGGTCGACGCCGTCCGCGGAGGTGATCTTTCCGTCGCCGTTGTTGTCCCGCAGGTTCTTGCGCCACAGGCGGGTGTCCGGGCTCCGGAAGGTGTAGTCGTAGCCGTCGGGGTTGGCGGAGAGCACGAACCACAGCTCGGAGCGGTCGACCAGCCTGGTGATCCGGTCGTCCTTGCCGTAGCCGTCGAGGTAGTGGTGCATCAGCCGCCGGGTCATCTCGGGCGTGATCCACTCGCGGGCGTGCTGGTTGGACATGTAGAGCACGGCCGGTCTGGCGCCGTCGCGGGTGTGCCCGGCGTCCTTGGTGACCTTCAGGGCCAGAATGTCCTGGCCGCGCACGGTCTTGCCGATGCTCTCGACCTTGGTGAGGCCGGGGTGCGCCCGCCCGGTGTTGACGATCTCCTCCTCCAGGCCGCCCTTGGGCCCGTACGGGCGGAAGACTCCGTCACCGGCGGCCTCGATCCGCTCCAGGGTCTTCTCGGGGACGCGCTTCTCGGTGAGGTCCACGCCCTGTCGGCGCAAGTCCGCGGCCTGGGTCCCGGTGAGGGTCAGCTCGACCGGTGCGCTGTGGCCGACGGTGACCCGCTCGCCCAGCTCATGGCCGTCGATGCCCGCCGCGAGCAGCAGCGGGATCTGCGCGGAGGTGACCTTGGCGGTCCATACGGAGAGGGTGCCGCCGTCGGCGGTGGTGCGCGGAGCGGGTTGCGCGTGTGCGAAGGGTGCGGCGGCCAGCCCGCCGATCACCAGCGAAGCGGCCGCGAGGAACGATCTCGCCCTGCGTCTCATGAGCCCCCCTTGCTGTGGTCCGGCACATCGGATGCACGCACGCAAGGCTGATGAAACGCTCATGATCATGTCAACGGGGCATCGAGCGCCGGACGGCCGGAAAGACCGGCCCGCCCGGCGCTCAGGATCGGGGGTCCCCGGTTTCCCGGGGTATCCGGGTCAGCCGACCATGCCCTCGGCGAGCTCCTCCGAGAGGTCGGAGAGGTCCGAGAGGTTCGACTCCGTGCCCGGGATGCCCAGGTCCTGGGCCCGCTTGTCGGCCATCGCCAGCAGCCGCCGGATCCGGCCGGCGACGGCGTCCTTGGTCAGCGGCGGGTCGGCGAGGGCGCCCAGCTCCTCCAGGGAGGCCTGCTTGTGCTCCATGCGCAGCCGGCCCGCGGCGGCGAGGTGCTCGGGGACCTCCTCGCCGAGGATCTCCAGCGCGCGCTGGACCCGGGCGCCCGCGGCGACCGCGGCGCGCGCCGAGCGGCGCAGATTGGCATCGTCGAAATTGGCGAGGCGGTTGGCCGTGGCCCGCACCTCGCGGCGCATCCGCCGCTCCTCCCAGGCGAGCACGGATTCATGCGCACCCAGGCGCGTCAACAGCGCGCCGATCGCGTCACCGTCCCGGACGACCACCCGGTCCACGCCGCGCACCTCGCGCGCCTTGGCCGCGATCTGCAGCCTGCGGGCCGCCCCGACCAGCGCCAGCGCCGCCTCGGGCCCGGGGCAGGTCACCTCCAGGGAGGAGGAGCGGCCGGGCTCGGTGAGCGAGCCGTGGGCCAGGAAGGCGCCGCGCCAGGCGGCCTCCGCGTCACACGTGGCACCGGAGACCACCTGCGGCGGAAGCCCGCGGATCGGCCGGCCGCGGCCGTCGACCAGGCCGGTCTGGCGGGCCAGCTGGTCACCGCCCGCCACCACCCGCACCACGTACCGGCTGCCGCGGCGCAGCCCGCCGGGGGCCATCACCACCAGGTCGGAGGTGTGCCCGAAGATCTCCAGGATGTCCTTGCGCAGCCGTCGGGCCGCGATCCCGGTGTCCAGCTCCGCCTCGATCACAATGCGCCCGCTGACCAGGTGCAGCCCGCCCGCGAACCGCAGGATCGCCGAGACCTCCGCTTTCCGGCAGCAGGTCCGGGTGACGGGGAGCCGGGAGATTTCATCCTTCACCGCTGCCGTCATCGCCATGGGCCGATCCTTCCATGCATCCGAAAAATACGGTCGTACGCGGCGGCCAACAGCTCCGGGTCGTGCGTCGGGGAGCCGTCGGGCGAGGCGACCGGCGCCAGCTCGACCGCGGCCCCCAGGCGCTTGGCGGCGTCGGTGAGGCTCTGCCGGTCGGGCACGGCGGCCTCGTCGGCCAGCACCACGTCCAGGGCGAGTTTAGGGGCGTGTCGGGCCAAAACCTCCAAATGACGCTGCGGGGAGAAGCCATCGGTTTCGCCGGGCTGCGGCGCGAGGTTCAGCGAGAGCACCCGGCGGGCCTTGGTCTGCTGGAGCGCTTCGAGCAGCTCGGGCACCAGCAGGTGCGGGATCACGGAGGAGAACCAGGAGCCCGGCCCGAGCACCACCCAGTCGGCGTCGAGGACCGCTTCCACGGCCTCGGGCACGGCGGGCGGGTCCTCCGGCACGACGTGCACGGACTGCACCTCGCCGCGGGTCAGCGCCACGGTGGCCTGGCCGCGCACGGTGCTGATCGCCTCGGGCTCGGCCGGGTCGTGGCCCCGGACGAGCGCCTGGAGCTCCAGCGGCACCGCGGACATGGGCAGCACCCGGCCGTGCGCGCCGAGGAGCTTGCCGACCAGGTCCAGGGCCTGTACGTGGTCGCCGAGCTGCTCCCACAGGGCGACGATCAGCAGATTGCCGACGGCGTGTCCGTGCAGGTCGCCCTCGCTGGCGAAGCGGTGCTTGATGACCCGGGCCCAGGTCTGGCCCCAGTCGTCGTCGCCGCACAGCGCGGCGAGCGCCTTGCGCAGGTCGCCGGGGGGCAGCACGCCCAGCTCGTCGCGGAGCCGGCCGCTGGAGCCGCCGTCGTCGGCGACGGTGACGACGGCGGTCAGGTCGCCGGTGATCCGGCGCAGGGCGGCCAGCGACGCGGACAGACCGTGGCCGCCGCCGAGGGCGACGACCTTGGGCTGTGCGCCGCGGCCGGCCCGGCCACCCGCCCGGGCGGGGACGAGCCTGCGGCCGCGGCGCAGCCGGAACGTGCGGCCGGTCACTCGCGCCCCATGTCCCGGTGGACGACCACGGTCTCGACACCCTCCGAGGCCAGGCGGTGGGCGAGCTTCTCGGACATCGCCACCGAGCGGTGCTTGCCGCCGGTGCAGCCGACCGCGATGGTCACATAGCGCTTGCCCTCGCGGCGGTAGCCCGCGGCGATCAGCTGGAGCAGCTCGGTGTAGCGGTCGAGGAACTCCTTGGCGCCGGGCTGGTTGAAGACATAGCCCGAGACCTCCTCGTTGAGCCCGGTGAAGGGGCGCAGCTCGGGGACCCAGTGCGGGTTGGGCAGGAAGCGGCAGTCGACCACGAGGTCGGCGTCGACGGGCAGGCCGTACTTGTAGCCGAACGACATGACGGTGGCCCGCAGCTCCGGCTCCTCCTCGCCCGCGAACTGGGCGTCCATCTTGGCGCGCAGCTCGTGGACGTTGAGGCTGGAGGTGTCGATCACCAGGTCGGCGTCGCCGCGCAGCTCGCGCAGCAGGTCGCGCTCGGCGGCGATGCCGTCGACGATGCGCCCGGAACCCTGGAGGGGGTGCGGGCGGCGCACGGACTCGAAGCGGCGCACCAGGGCGTCGTCGGAGGCCTCCAGGAAGATCACGCGGCGCTTGACCTTCTTGGCGGCGAGGTCCGCGAGGGACTCCCGGAGGTTGTCGAAGAAGCGGCGGCCGCGGACGTCCACGACCACGGCGATCCGGGCCACGTTGCCCTGCGAGCGGGCGCCGAGGTCCACCATGGTGGGGATCAGGGCGGGCGGCAGGTTGTCCACGACGAACCAGCCGAGGTCCTCCAGGCACTTGGCGGCGGTGCTGCGGCCCGCCCCCGACATGCCGGAGATGATCACCAGTTCGGGGATGCCCGCCGCCTCACCGGCCGCGTCCGCCGTCGTGCCCGTACTCACCTGTGCTCCGTCTCGATCGGTCCCGGTCATGCTGCTACCCCCGTTCTGCGGACGGTGCCGCGGGCGCGGCGCCGTCTTCTCATACTGCGGTCTCCCGGTGTCCGTGACCGGGACGGCGTTCGCCGCCCGGCCTCGGGCCGCCGGCCGATGCCGTGGGCGTCCACGTCCATCATTCCTCCGCATCGTCCATGATCTCGCCTGTCGCGGTGTTGACGGCAGGGGCCGGCGGCGCCGTCGCGGCGAGTGCGGCGGCGATCGTCTCGGCCGTCTTGCGGCCGATGCCCGGCGTCTCGCAGATCTGCTCGACCGTCGCGGCCCGCAGCCGCTTGACCGAACCGAAGTGCTTGATCAGCGCCCGCTTGCGGGTCTCCCCGAGGCCGGCGACGTCGTCGAGCGGACCGGCCTTCATGGTCTTGGCGCGCTTGCTGCGCTGGTAGGAGATCGCGAAGCGGTGTGCCTCGTCCCGGACGCGCTGGAGGAGGTAGAGGCCCTCGCTGGTACGCGGCAGGACGACGGGATCGTCGTCGTCGGGCAGCCAGACCTCTTCGAGGCGCTTGGCGAGGCCGCAGACGGCCACGTCGCTGATGCCGAGGTCGTCCAGGGCCCGCCGGGCGGCGGCGACCTGCGGCTGCCCGCCGTCGACCACGACGAGCTGCGGCGGATAGGCGAACCGCTTGGGCCGGTCGTCCTCGGTGCGGACGGGGCCGTCCCCGTCCTCCTCGACGGCGTTCTCCTCGGACCACTCCCCCGCCTTCTGCTGCTCCGCCAGATAGCGGCGGAAGCGGCGGCCGACGACCTCGTGCATCGAGCGGACGTCGTCCTGCCCCTCGAAGCTCTTGATCTGGAAGCGGCGGTACTCGCTCTTGCGGGCGAGGCCGTCCTCGAAGACGACCATGGACGCCACCACGTCCTGCCCCTGGAGGTGGGAGATGTCGAAGCACTCGATGCGCAGCGGGGCGGAGTCCAGGCCGAGGGCCTCGGCGATCTCCTCCAGGGCGCGGGAGCGGGTGGTGAGGTCGGAGGCGCGCTTGGTCTTGTGGAGCGCGAGGGCCTGCGCGGCGTTGCGCTGGACCGTGGCCATCAGGTCCTTCTTGTCGCCGCGCTGCGGGATGCGCAGGTCGACCCGGGAGCCGCGGCGCTCGGTGAGCCACTGGCCGACGGGTCCGACCGGGTCCGGCAGGGCGGGGACGAGGACCTCCTTGGGGACGGCGTCGCCCTTCTCCTCGCCGTAGAGCTGCTGGAGTGCGTGCTCGACCAGGCCCGCGGTGTCGACGGCCTCGACCTTGTCGGTCACCCAGCCGCGCTGGCCGCGCACCCGTCCGCCGCGCACGTGGAAGATCTGCACGGCGGCTTCCAGCTCGTCCTCTGCGACGGCGATCAGGTCGGCGTCGGTGGCGTCGGCGAGCACCACCGCGCTCTTCTCCATGGCGCGGCGGAGCGCTTCTATGTCGTCGCGGAGCCTGGCCGCCTTCTCGTATTCCATCTCCTCGGCGGCATCGTGCATCCGCTGTTCCAAACGGCGGATGTACGCGCCGGTACGCCCGGCCATGAAGTCGCAGAATTCCTCTGCGAGTTCGCGGTGCTCCTGGGGGGTGACGCGGCCGACGCACGGGGCGGAGCACTTGCCGATGTAGCCGAGCAGACAGGGGCGGCCGATCTGGGCGGAGCGCTTGAACACCCCGGCGGAGCAGGTGCGTACGGGAAAGACGCGCAGCATCAGGTCGACGGTCTCGCGGATCGCCCAGGCGTGGGCGTACGGGCCGAAGTAGCGCACGCCCTTCTTCTTGGGGCCGCGCATGACCTGCACGCGCGGGAACTCCTCGTTCAGGGTGACGGCGAGGGAGGGGTAGCTCTTGTCGTCGCGGTACTTGACGTTGAAGCGCGGGTCGTACTCCTTGATCCAGGAGTATTCGAGCTGGAGCGCCTCGACCTCGGTGGAGACCACGGTCCACTCGACGGAGGCCGCGGTGGTGACCATGGTGCGCGTGCGCGGGTGCAGGCCGGCGAGATCCTGGAAGTACGAGGAGAGCCGCTGGCGCAGGCTCTTCGCCTTCCCGACGTAGATCACGCGGCCGTGCTCGTCACGGAATTTGTAGACCCCCGGCGAGTCGGGGATCTGTCCCGGCTTGGGTCGGTAGCTGCTGGGGTCGGCCATGTCACACACCCTACTTGCGGGCAGTGACAACTCCGTCGTCCAGCCGTGGCGGGCACCAGTTCCGGGCCGTCGGCGGGCGTCACGCCTCCGGCCCCGGCGAGTGCGCGCCGGGGCCGGAGCGGGAGCGTTGTGGGGCCGCCCCCTGGTGCGGGTGGTCCGGTGCGGGCCGCGTCGGCGCGGCCCGCCGGCGGGCCGCGGTCAGCCGCGGCGCCGCCTCCGGCGGACCACCAGGGCGGAGGCGCCGAGGGCCAGGGCCGCGCCCGCGGCCGTCGCGGTGGAGGCCGCGTTCAGCGGGCTCCCCGCGCCGGTCCGCGCCGCGGACGCCGTCCGGACCTCTGCCGTCCTCTCCGCCGTCCCGCCGGCCGGCTTCTCCGCGTAGCCGCCGGCCATTCCCTGCCGGGCGTACGCGGAGCCCGGCAGCTTGTCGCCGTACGCCCGGTGGACGCGGGCCCGGTAGCTGTCGACGGTGGTGCCCTCGGCGCCGATCGCCCGGGTGGCGTCCTCGTCGAGCGGCAGGACCCGGTCGCCGCGCTGGACGTACCAGGCGTCGATCTGCGGTTCGCGGAAGACGGTGCCGCCGCCGAGCTTCTTCGCGCCCTCGGCCGCGTAGCGCGTCTCGTCGTCGCCGGTGGCGATGTTGACGACCTTCCAGGCGCTCCCGTCCTTCACCGTCCACACCGACGCCTTCTGCCCGTCGGCCGAGACCGCCTCGCTGGCGAGGAATTCGAGCTTGGCCACCGGGGCACCTGTCTTGCCCGCCACGAACTCGGGGGCGAGCGTGTAGACCGGCACCGTCGCGCCGTCGATCCTCGGCTGCGCCTTGGCCTTGGCGACGGCTCCGTCGCGGGCGAAGAAGCGGGAGAGGGTGTCGAGCGTCGTGGGGGCGGCCGCCGCGTCGTGCGCGGCCGCGATTCCCGCGGCGGGCGGGGCGAGGGGGGCGGGGACCGGGTTGCCGTCGGCGTGCGCGAGGGGGGCGAGGCCGAGGAGGGCCGCGGTGAGCGCTCCGGCGGCCGCCGCGCGGGCTGCGTTCTTCCTGGTGTGCGTGCTCATGTCCTCACGCCCCGATCCGGTAGAGCGAGTGGGTCCAGGAGAACTGGTCGTTGTTGACGTACCAGCTGTGCGAGGCCCAGTTGTAGCGGTTGTTGGACGGCCACGGGTCGCCCCAGTAGACCCAGCTGTCGGAGTCGTCGTACCCGTAGAGGACGTGCATGTGGCCGCCGCCGGAGGACCACTGGATGCGGGTCTCCACGGGCCGGTTGGCGCTGATCTCGCTCTGCACGGTCGAGTAGCGCAGCCAGCCGGTCACGTACGAGCCGGAGTTGATGCCCGCCCAGTCGAGGGCGTTCTGCACATTGCCCAGGGTGGCCTGGTTGTTGGGGCACTCCGTGCCCTGCTGCCGGTTGAAGGCGGCGTTGCAGAACTGGTTCTGGCTGTAGTTGCGCCCGAACCAGGTGGCGATGGTGTTGCCGGAGCCCGCCCAGCACCAATTGGTCTTCTGCTGGGCCTGCATGGTGATGTTGAGCTTCTTCGACGCGGCGAGACCCGGCTGGTTGCCGCCCGTCGCGGCGCTCGCCGTGGTGGGGACGGCGAGCAGTGCGGAGGCGACCAGTGCGGCGACGGACAGCCGTCTGCCGCGTATACGGCTCTTTCCGGTCTTTTTCTGTTGTGCCGATGCACGGGACATGGACGTTCCTCCCGAGGCGGGGGGTTGAAACGGAGGAGCGCGTCCGGACGCTGATCAGGAGCATCAGGGTGTTGTCAGTGACTGGTCAACAGGTTTCAATGCTGGGTGAGCCGACGGTGTGAACAGCGCGAACCGGGTGTGAACGGCCGGTGCCCGGCCAAGAGGATCACATCGGTCCAGTGGCCCGGACCGCTCCTGCCACCGGTGAATATTCACAGAGGGGCGAGCGGATGGCACAGAGCGGCATACCGACCGATGCGGCCGAGAACGAACTGGCGCAGGCCCTGCGCACCGGGCCGTTCCACCTGGCGCTGCGGACCGCGCTGTCCGTGCGCGGGCTCGCCCTGCACCGGGTGCAGCACCGGCTCGCGCAGCGCGGCGTACGGGTCGGGGTGACGAGCCTCAGCTACTGGCAGCAGGGCGCGCGGCGGCCCCAGCGGCCCGAGTCGCTGCGTGCGGTGCGCATGCTGGAGGACGTCCTGGAGCTCCCCCCGCAGTCCCTTACCCGGCTCCTCGAACCCCTGGAGCCGCGCACCGGGGCGGAACGGCCCGCCGCCCGCTCGTACCGCTCCCTGGTCGAGGAGTCGCGCGCGCTGGAACGGCTGCTGGCGGAGCTGGAGTCACCGGCCGACGGCGGTCTGCACACCGTCTGCCATCTGGAACGGGTCCTGATCGGCGCCGGGCGCGAGCTCCTGGAGCGCGACTCGCAGCACGTCGTCCGCGCGCACCGGGACGGTGTGGACCGCTATGTCGCCATCCATCACGGGGACACCGGCTGCGACCCCGGGCAGGTGGCGGTGCGGGCCACCGAGAACTGCCGGGTGGGGCGCGTGCGGTGGCACGCCAGGGCCGGTGTCCTCGTGGCCGAGCTGCTCTTCGACACCCGGCTGCGGGCCGGGGAGACCTACGTCTTCGGCTACGGCTTCGAGGACGGCACGGCCGGGCCGAGCAGCGAGTACGTACGGGGGTTCAGCTTCGCGGGCGGGCAGTACGTCCTCCAGGTCCGCTTCGACGGCGCGGCGCTGCCGGTGCGCTGCCGCAGGTTCGCCCAGAGCTCCGCGGGGGCGCCGCGCGCCGGGCAGCAGGAGCTGACGCTGGCGGGGCGGCACCGCGGGGTGCATCTGGTGGAACAAGGGGTGCGCCCGGGGATCCTGGGGATCGCCTGGGACTGGTCGTGAGCGGCCCGGCCCTCGCCGGTGCCCCGTCAGGCGTCCGGGCCCGCGATCAGCTTGCCGTCGGCCAGCTTGACCGGGACGGCGGGCAGGGGCGCGCCGGCCGGGCCCTGGAGGACCTTGCCGGTGGCCGGGTCGAACTTGCTGCCGTGGCACGGGCAGCTGATCTTCCCGTCCTCGATCTTGTCGACGACACAGCCGGCGTGCGTGCACACCGCGCTGAACGCCTTGTACTCCCCCTTGGCGGGCTGCGAGACGACCAGGCGCTGCTCGCGGTAGAGCCGCGCCCCGCCGACCGGGACATCGGCCGGGGCCCCGAGGTCCACCGGGGCCGTGGGGGTGGCCGCGCCCTTGGCGCCGCCCGGACCGCCGCCCGAGCACGCCGTGACGCCGAGCCCGGCGGCGCCTGCCAGCGCGGCGCCTCGCAGCGCGGTGCGGCGGTCCATGGGGAAGGCGGCAGAAGCCTCGGGGGCGGGGCTTGTCATGGGTGCTCCAACGGTGAACTGCGGATACGACGCGTCGACCCTACCGGCACCCAGAATTCCGCTTGAGGCCCCTCGGGTCGGGCGGCGACATGGCAGGCTGGGCCCGGCAGGAAGCGGCCGGGAAAGGATGCTCCTCGTGATCGTCGTAGCCGGAGAGGCCCTGATCGACCTGGTGCCGGGAGAAGCCGGGGACGGCGTGCTCCCCGCACTGCTGCCGCGGCGTGGCGGCGGCCCGTACAACACCGCTGTGGCGCTCGGGCGGTTGGGCGCGCCCGCCGCCTTCTGTTCCCGGGTGTCGGCGGACGGCTTCGGCGAGGCGCTGCTGGCCGGGCTCCGGGCGGCGGGGGTCGATGTCTCACTGGTGCAGCGCGGGCCGGAGCCGACGACGCTCGCGGTGGCCGACGTCGGCGCGGACGGCTCCGCGGGCTACGCGTTCTACGCGGAGGGCACCGCGGACCGCCTGTTCGAGCTTCCGGGGCCGCTGCCGGAGACGGTGTCGGCACTGTGCCTGGGCACCTGTTCACTGGTGCTGGAGCCGGGCGCGAGCGCGTACGAGGCGCTGCTGCGCAGGGAGGCGGAGCGCGGGGTGTTCACGCTCCTGGACCCCAATGTCCGGGCGGGCCTGATCCCCGACGCGTCCGCCTACCGCGCCCGCTTCCGCTCCTGGCTGCCCCATGTGACCCTGCTGAAGCTGTCCGAGGAGGACGCCCGGTGGCTGGGCGGCTCCCCGGAGCAGTGGCTGACAGAAGGCCCCGCCGCGGTGGTCGTCACACACGGGGCGGCGGGCCTGTCCGTCCACACCCGGTCCGGCACCCGCCACTCGGTCCCGGCCCCCGCGGTCGAGGTCGTGGACACGATCGGCGCGGGCGACACGGTGAACGCGGCGCTGCTCCATGGACTGGCGGAGCGGGGTGCGCTGTCGCGCGGGGCGCTGGACACGGTGCCCTGGCCGGACGTCCTGCGCTTCGCGGCCCACGCGGCGGCACTCGCATGCACACACGCGGGGGCGGAGCCGTTGCCGCCTGCGGCGGGAGCTCCCTGCGGGAGCGTCCTCAAACGCCGGACGGGCTGATTTCGCGGACCGTAGCCAGCGAATCCAGCCCGTCCGGCGTTTGAGGACAGCGCGCGAAGCGTGCTTCGGGGGTCTGGGGGCTTGCCCCCAGTTTCGGGAAGGGGCGGGGCTGGGGAACAAGCCCGCCGCAGGCGGCTACGCCTTCCGCGCCCGAACGGCCTTCTTCGCCGGAGCCTTCGCCGCGACAGTCTTCTTCGCGGCAGCCTTCTTCACGGGCGCCTTCTTCACAGGCGCCTTCTTCGCCCGCGCCCGCGCCACCGGCGCCGAATCACTCACCCGCTCCCCCAGCAACTCCCGCAGGAACTTGCCCGTGTGACTGTCCGGCACAGAAGCAACCGCTTCCGGCGTGCCCTCCGCGATGACGTAGCCACCGCCGCTGCCGCCCTCCGGGCCCATGTCGACGACCCAGTCGGCCGTCTTGATGACGTCGAGGTTGTGCTCGATGACGATGACGCTGTTGCCCTTTTCGACCAGACCCGACAGCACCGAGATCAGCTTGCTGATGTCCTCGAAGTGCAGCCCGGTGGTGGGCTCGTCGAGCACGTACACCGTGCGGCCGGTGGAGCGCTTCTGCAGCTCGCTGGCGAGCTTCACGCGCTGGGCCTCGCCGCCGGAGAGCGTGGGCGCGGACTGCCCGAGCCTGACGTAGCCGAGCCCGACCTCGTGCAGGGTGCGCAGGTGCCGCGCGATGGTCGGCACGGCCTCGAAGAAGTCGAGCGCCTCCTCGATCGGCATGTCCAGCACCTCGGCGATGGACTTGCCCTTGTAGTGCACCTCCAGGGTCTCCCGGTTGTAGCGCGCACCGTGGCAGACCTCGCACGGAACGTACACATCCGGCAGGAAGTTCATCTCGATCTTGATGGTCCCGTCGCCGGAGCAGTTCTCGCAGCGGCCGCCCTTGACGTTGAAGGAGAAGCGGCCCGGCAGATAGCCGCGCACCTTCGCCTCCATCGTCTCCGCGAAGAGCTTGCGGACGTGGTCGAAGACGCCTGTGTACGTCGCGGGGTTGGAGCGCGGCGTACGGCCGATGGGCGACTGGTCGACGTGGACGACCTTGTCGACGAGGTCGTCGCCGTCCACGCGCGTGTGCCGGCCGGGAACGGCGCGGGCGCCGTTCAGCTCGCGGGCCAGGTGGGTGTAGAGGATGTCGTTGACGAGCGTCGACTTGCCGGAGCCGGAGACGCCGGTGACGGCCGTGAACACGCCGAGCGGGAAGGACACGTCGATGTCCTGGAGGTTGTTCTCCCGGGCTCCGCGCACCGTCAGCTGCCGGTCGAGGTCGACGGGGCGCCGCTCGATCGGGGTGGCGATGGCCTTCTTGCCGGAGAGATACTGCCCCGTCATCGACTCCTTGTTGCGCAGCAGGTCCTTCAACGGACCGCTGTGCACCACCTTGCCGCCGTGCTCGCCCGCGCCGGGGCCGATGTCCACGACCCAGTCCGCGACCTTGATGGTGTCCTCGTCGTGCTCGACGACGATGAGGGTGTTACCCATGTCGCGCAGGCGCACGAGCGTCTCGATGAGGCGGTGGTTGTCGCGCTGGTGCAGGCCGATGGACGGTTCGTCCAGCACGTAGAGGACGCCGACGAGGCCGGAGCCGATCTGGGTGGCGAGCCGGATGCGCTGGGCCTCGCCGCCGGAGAGGGTGCCCGCGGCGCGGTTGAGCGAGAGGTAGTCCAGGCCGACGTCGACCAGGAACTTCAGCCGCTCGTTGACCTCCTTGAGGACCCGCTCGGCGATCTTCTTCTCGCGGCCGGTGAGCTTCATCTCCCGCAGGAAGTCGGCGCATTCACTGATCGACATCGCGGCGACCTCGGCGATGGACCGCCCCTGCACGGTGACCGCGAGCACGATCGGCTTGAGCCGGGTGCCCTCGCAGGTCGGGCAGGGCACCTCGCGCATATAGCCCTCGAAGCGCTCGCGGCTGGAGTCGCTCTCGGCCTCGGAGTGGCGCCGCTTGACGAAGGGCACGGCGCCCTCGAAGGCGGTGGTGTACGCGCGCTCGCGGCCGTAGCGGTTGCGGTAGCGCACCTCGATCTGGGTCTTGTGGCCGTTGAGGAGCGCCTTCCTGGCCCGCAGGGGCAGCCCGGCCCAGGGGATGTCCGTACGGAACCCGAGCTCGTCGGCCAGGGCGCCGACGAGGCGGCTGAAGTAGTCCTTGGTGTGGCCGTGCGACCAGGGGTTGATCGCGCCCTCGTCGAGGGACTTGTCCTCGTCGGGGACGATCAGCTCCGGGTCGACCTCCATCCGGCTGCCGATGCCGGTGCAGTCGGGGCAGGCGCCGAAGGGGGAGTTGAAGGAGAAGGAGCGCGGCTCCAGCTCCTCGAAGGACAGGTCGTCGTACGCGCAGTAGAGGTGCTCGGAATACATCCGCTCGCGCTCGGGGTCGTCCTCGGCGAGGTCGACGAAGTCGAGGATCACCATGCCGCCGGAGAGGCCCAGGGCGGTCTCGACCGAGTCGGTCAGCCGGCGCTTGGCGCTGTCCTTGACGGTGAGGCGGTCGATGACCACCTCGATGGTGTGCTTCTCCTGCTTCTTGAGCTTGGGCGGGTCGGAGAGCTGGATGGTCTCGCCGTCGACCCGGGCCCTGCTGTAGCCCTTGGTCTGGAGGTCGGCGAAGAGGTCGACGAACTCGCCCTTGCGCTCGCGCACCAGCGGGGAGAGCACCTGGAAGCGGCTGCCCTCGGGCAGCTCAAGGACCTTGTCCACGATCGCCTGCGGCGACTGGCGGGAGATGGGCCGCCCGCACTCGGGGCAGTGCGGCCTGCCGATGCGGGCGAAGAGCAGGCGGAGGTAGTCGTAGACCTCGGTGATGGTGCCGACCGTGGAGCGCGGGTTGCGCGAGGTCGACTTCTGGTCGATGGACACGGCCGGGGACAGGCCCTCGATGAAGTCCACGTCGGGCTTGTCCATCTGCCCGAGGAACTGCCGTGCGTAGGAGGAGAGGGACTCGACGTAACGACGCTGCCCCTCGGCGAAGATCGTGTCGAACGCGAGGGACGACTTGCCCGACCCGGAGAGCCCCGTGAAGACGATGAGCGAGTCACGGGGGAGGTCGAGCGAGACGTTCTTGAGGTTGTGCTCGCGAGCGCCACGGACGATGAGACGGTCAGCCACGCCGGTCGGCACCTTTCTTGAGAGCGATGGGATGCGCCGCACCCCCGACCCAGGGTATGGGGGGCGCCGCGCGGATGTCGGATCCGATGCCACACACGAGCCTATAGCACGCACATTCGAATTACGGTCGGAGTCGTCCGACTTCACCCGGACGAGTGGCGGCGCTATCGTCGCCGCATGATTGATCATGTGCACGACCTGGCATCTGTACGTGAAGCGACCGACCGGCTCCTCGGCGCGGTCGCGAAACTGGACAACGGCGCCGTCGCCGAAGCGTCACGCCTCCCCGGCTGGACCCGTGGTCACGTGTTCGCCCACCTCGCCCGCAACGCGGACGCCCTGGCCAATGTCCTCGACGGCCTGCCCATGTACGCGAGTGCCGAGGCCCGTGAGGCGGGCATCGGGAGCGGCGCCCCCCGCCCCCTGGACGTCCAGCTCGCCGACCTGCGGGAGAGCGCGGAGCGCTTCCTGGAGGCCGCCGGTGCCGATGCCGACTGGACCCGCACCGTGACCCTGCGCAACGGCGTGACCGACGCGGCCGCGCGGGTCCCCTTCCGCCGCCTGATCGAGGTCGAACTGCACCACGTCGACCTGAACATCGGCTACGGGCTGGAGGACCTCCCGGAGGAGTTCACCGGCCGCCAGATCGCGTACCTCGCGGAGCGCTTCTCCGGCAACGCCGGACTGCCGCCCGTCACCCTCACGGCGCCCGACGGCCGCCAGTGGCACACCGGCGGCCCGGAGGGCCCGGCGGTCACCGTCACGGGCACCGCCCCCGCCCTGCTGGGCTGGCTCGCGGGCCGCGGCGACAAGGGTGCGGGCCTGGACACCGGCGGCGCCCCGCTCCCGGCACTCCCCCCGCTATAGGCTGAAGTCATGACGTACAGCGGAGCGGTGAAGGTCGGCGGCCCGGCGGATGTGCACGAGCTGACCGACCTGATGATCTCGAAGGTCGCGGTCGGGCCGATGAACAACAACGCCTATCTGCTGCGCTGTCGCGCGACGGACGAGCAGTTGCTGATCGACGCCGCCGCCGAGCCGCACACCCTGATCGGCCTGATCGGGGACAGCGGCATCGCCTCAGTTGTCACCACGCACCGCCACGGCGACCACTGGCAGGCGCTGCGCGAGGTCGTGGACGCCACCGGCGCCCGCACCTACGCGGGCCGCCACGATGCCGAGGGCATCCCCGTGCCGACGGACGTACCGGTCGAGGACGGCGACACGATCCGCGTCGGCCGCATCGAGCTGACCGCGCGCCACCTCGTCGGCCACACCCCGGGCAGCATCGCCCTGGTCTACGACGACCCGCACGGCCACCCGCACCTGTTCACCGGCGACTGCCTCTTCCCGGGCGGCGTCGGCAACACCCACGACGACCCGAAGGCGTTCGCGAGCCTCCTCGGCGACGTCGAGACCAAGCTCTTCGGGCAGCTCCCCGACGAGACCTGGGTCTATCCGGGGCACGGCGCCGACACCACGCTCGGCGCCGAGCGCCCGCACCTCGCGGAGTGGCGCGCCCGCGGCTGGTGACCCCGGGCGCGGACAGGGCGGCAGCCCGCAGGCGAACGGATCGGTAAGGACCGTCGGCCATGGCCGACGGTCCTTACCGATTCCCAGGTCGTGCGGCGCCGCCACAGGCGGCCGCGGCGGGTCTCCTCGCGCGCCCCCGGCCGCACCCCCGCACGCCCGTTGCCTGCCGCGCCCACCGGAAGTTGGGCACTGCATGCGATCCGACCGTTCCCCGGACGAACGCCCACCGGCCATGCTCCGCCTGGCGGCCGCGTCCCTGGTGGGCACCGCCATCGAGTTCTACGACTTCTTCGTCTACGGCACCGCCGCGGCCCTCGTTCTCGGCCCGCTGTACTTCCCGACGGTCTCACCGCTCGTCGGCACGCTCGCGGCCTTCGGCACCTTCGGGGCCGGGTTCGTCGCGCGTCCGCTCGGGTCGGTGTTCTTCGGCCACATCGGCGACCGGCGCGGCCGCCGCCCGGTCCTGATCATGTCCCTGCTGCTGACGGGCATCGCGACCGTCGCGGTCGGTCTGGTGCCCGCCTACGGCACCATCGGCGTCGCGGCCCCGGTCCTGCTGGTCGTCCTGCGGTTCGCGCAGGGCTTCGGGCTCGGCGGGGAGTGGGGCGGTGCCGTGCTGCTGACCGCCGAGCACGCTCCCCCGGGCCGGCGGGCCCTGTGGTCGAGCGTGCCCCAGATCGGTCCGCCCGTGGGCTTCCTGATCGCCAACGGGATCACGCTCACCCTGTCGGCCACGCTCACCGACGCGCAGTTCCGCTCCTGGGGCTGGCGGGTCCCGTTCTGGTTCGCCGGCGTCCTCGCGGTGGGCGGGCTGCTGCTGCGCGCCCGGCTGGCCGAGACCCCGGAGTTCCGCGAGCTGGCCGACCACGGCACCCAGGCAGAGCTGCCCTTCGCCGAGGTCGTGCGCGACCACTGGCGGCTCGTCCTGCTCACCGCCGGGGGCCTGACCGTCGCGTACGCCCTCTACTACTCGGTCACCACCTGGTCCCTGGCCTACGCCACCGAGCGGCTCGGCGTCGGCCGTACGGTCATGCTCGGCTGCATCATGGCGGCGGTCTCGGTGTCGGCGCTGGTCACCCCGGCGTTCGCGCTCCTGGGCGACCGCTACGGGCGCCGCACGCTGTGTCTGGCGGGCTGTTTCGCCATGGCGCTCTGGACGGTTCCACTGATCGCCCTGCTGTACACCGGGCGTCCGGTGTGGATGGTGCTCGGCTTCCTGGGCGCGACGCTGGCGTTCACAACCGTGTTCGCCGTCATCGCGGCCTATCTCCCCGAGCTGTACGAGCCGCGGGTGCGCTGCACGGGCGCGGCCGTGGGCTACAACCTCGCGGGGGTGCTGGGCGGCGCCGTCACCCCGCTCGTCGCGACCACGGTCGCCCGCGGCGACGGCCCGCCCTGGGGCGTGGCGGCCTATCTGGCCGCCCTCGCCCTGCTCGGCCTGGGCTGTTTCGCGCTGCTGCCGGAGACGCGCCCGGCGACCGGCCCGGAGCCGGTCGTCGAGGGCGCGCCCGCCTGAGCCGGGCCCGGCCGGGGCTCAGACCCGGGCGCTGTCGTCCGCGGCCGCCGCTTCGGCGGCCGCTTGCTTCTTCGAGGCGCGGAGGCTGGTGACCGTGGTGACGACGAGCACCGCGCAGATGACGCCGAGCGAGACCGGGATGCTGATCTCGGGCACTCCCACGCCGTTCTCGTGCAGGGCGTGCAGGACGAGCTTGACGCCGATGAAGCCGAGGATCACCGACAGGCCGTACGAGAGGTGGACCAGCTTCTTCAGCAGTCCGCCGATCAGGAAGTACAGCTGCCGCAGGCCCATGAGGGCGAAGGCGTTGGCCGTGAAGACGATGTACGGGTCCTGGGTGAGGCCGAAGATCGCCGGGATCGAGTCCAGCGCGAAGAGCACGTCGGTGGTGCCGATGGCCAGCATGACGATCAGCATCGGCGTCATCAGGCGCTTGCCGTTCTCGACGACGAACAGCTTGGTGCCGTGGTAGCGGTCCGTCGAGGGGAAGCGCTTCTCGACCAGCTTGAGGAAGCGGTTCTCCTCGAACTCCTCTTCCTCCTCGTCGCTCCGCGCCTCCTGGATGAGCTTCCAGGCGGTCCAGATGAGGAAGGCGCCGAAGATGTAGAAGACCCAGGAGAAGTTGGCGATGATCGCCGCACCGGCGCCGATGAAGACGGCCCGCAGGACGAGGGCGATCAGCACGCCGACCATCAGGACGCGCTGCTGGTAGATCGACGGCACCGCGAACTTCGCCATGATCAGCACGAAGACGAAGAGGTTGTCGACGCTCAGCGACTTCTCGGTGATGAAGCCCGCGAAGAACTCGCCCGCGGGCTCGCCCCCGCCGAAGAGCAGGAGCCCGAGCCCGAAGAGCCCGGCCAGGGCGACCCAGACGACGGTCCAGATGCCCGCTTCCTTGAGGGACACCTCATGGGGTTTGCGGCCGCCGATGAAGAAATCGGCGGCGACGAGGGCGCACAGACCGAGAATGGTCAGCACCCACAGGGTCAGGGAGACATCCACTGTTCCTCCGGCACGTCATACGGCAACTGTCAGCGTCGTCGCTGCCGGAGGAGCACCGGGGGTACACCACGGGCGCCTCCGTACCAAAAACAGTACAGGAAGACCCAAGGAAGGGTAAAAGAAAAACCAAAAGCCCTGGTCAGAGGTCCGTAATGAGGCGCCCCCGACTAGAGGCCATAAGCCTGGCGGGCCTGCCCCACCTGCCTGAGCACCTGCCGCAGCACATCGCTCCCCCGCGGCACCACGGACGGCTCGTACGTCCAGGTGTGCCCGACCCAGGGGTCGGCGAGGTGGTCGTCGGCGACCGGGGTGATCCTCAGCAGGGCGCGCCAGAGCGGGTCCAGCAACGGCCCGTACGCCCGGGCGTCGGCGCGGTCGGCGACCATCATCAGGTGCACCCCGACGGACGGCCCCTCGTCCGCGAGATAGCGCAGCTGGGTCACGCCCCGGTCGTCGAAGCCGTGCGGGAAGTCGTTGACGACGAGCAGCTGCTCCGCGGTGTCGAGGTCGGGCGGCAGGGCGTCCGCGGCACCGCTGCGGACCGCCATCTGCACCAGGTCGACCCGCTGCGTCAGCCGGTCCAGGACCGCGGACACGCCCTGCGCCCCGGGTGCGGGAGGCTCGCGCAGCGCCCCGGAGGCCAGCAGCGGCGCGAGCGCCGCACCCGCGGCCCCCGCCGGGTCGATGACCTGCACCGTGAAGTCGCCGACCGGGTGGACGGCCAGCAGCCGGGCCGCGTGGGCGACCGCGGTCTCCATCGCCCGCCCGCACAGCTCGTCCGCGTCCAGCAGGCCCGCCTCGGGGCCGGACGGCCGCCCGCTGTCGATCCACAGCCCGCGCTCAAGCGGCAGCCGCACCAGCATGGGGATCCGCAGGTCCGTGCGCTCCGGCAGGTGCAGATCCCCCAACCGCAGCGCCAGGGGCGTCTCCAGCGGGAGCTGGTACCCCTGCCAGACGGGGCTGTCCCAGCGGGCGAAGGCGGGCGGCAGGGCGTGTTCGACGACCTCGGACTCGGCCGCCAGCTGGGCGAGGTCGCGGTCGAGGACGGCGCGCGCCTGCTCGACCAGGTCCGTCCGCTTGGCGCGCGCCCGGTCGCGGGCGGCGTCCGCCTCGGGCCCGACACGGGTCAGCGGGTCGGAGAGCACCTGGTCCAGCTCGCGCTCCAGGCGCGACTCCGCGAAGTCGACGGCGCTGCGGTACGCGGCGGCCGAGCGCGCCAGGTCCTCGAACATGCCCCACACCTGGTTGTAGAGCCGCTCGTCCAGCGTCCAGCCGGTGGCGTCCCCGGCGACGGGCGGCGCGGGCCGGTCCGGCCCGGAGGGGGCCACGGCGGGGGCCGGGGCGCCCGCTGCGGGCTCCGGAGCGGCGGCGGGAGCGGATGCCTGCCGGCCGGGGTGCCGGTAGCTGACACGGCCGCTCCGCGCCGCCTGCGGAGCAGGGTCGGAAGCCGGCGCGGCGGGCGCCTGCGGGGGCGCGACGGACCGGGCCATGCCCTGGGTGACCGCCTCGTTGATGGCGGCCGCCATGCCCGTGGCGTCCTCAAGGCCTTGGTCGTGCAGCATCGCGGCCAGGCCGCCCGCGTACCCCTGGCCGACGGCGCGCACCTTCCAGCCGCCCTGCCTGCGGTACAGCTCCAGGGCGACGACCGCCGACTCGGAGCCGAGGCCGGTGACCGTGTAGCTGGCGACCTCGCTCCCGTCGAGGCCGGTGACGGCGACGAACGGCGCGGCCATCGCGCCGAAGCGGGCCGGGCCGCCCACGCCGTCCGGGAGGGCCAGCAGGACGTTGACGTGGTGCACGGACTCCGCGAGCGCGCCCAGGTCGACGGCCAGCCGGTGCTCGGCCGCGGCCTGCCGGGACACCTCAAGGCCGGGAAGCTTGTGCGAAGCGGGGTGCGCGACGCTCCGCGCGCCGGCCACCCTGCCGTCGGCGTCACCGAGCGTGGCACCCGCCACGATCGCGTCGGCCGCCGAGACCCGGATCTCCAGTCGGGTCTCCGCCAGCGGGTGGTTCTGCCCCCGCACCAACTCGGCCGTCATGCCTGCGCCCCCTTGTGATGTGTGCCCGCGCGGCGCCGTCCCCGGCCGCACGTGTCGTGACTCGCCGCGCGTCGCGGGCCCGGCGGAGGCATGCTCCGCCGGGCCCGGTCGATCGCTTCCGCCGGTGCGCCCTACAGGCTCGGCAGGATCGCCGGCATGAGGTCCTGGAAGGTACGGCCGTTGGACGGCGTACCGATCGCGGTCATCTGCCACCCGGCACCCGCGCGGTGCACCTTGGCCATGATCTGCGCGGTGTACGGGCCGCCGCCGTCGAGGGTGTAGCGGGCGAGCTCCTGCCCGGTGGTCTCGTCGACCAGGCGGCAGAACGCGTTCTGCACCTCGGCGAACGTCTGGCCTGTGAAGGAGTTCACCGTGAAGACGATCTGGTCGATGTGCACGGGGACGCGCTGGAGGTCGACGAGGATCGCCTCGTCGTCGCCGCCCTTGCCCGCGCCGCCGACCAGGTTGTCACCGGTGTGCCGGACCGAGCCGTCGTCGCTGACCAGGTGACGGAAGAAGACCACGTCCACCGGCTGGCCGTCGGCGAAGAGCACCGCCGACGCGTCGAGGTCGATCTCCTTGGTGCGCGACCCGAACAGTCCGCGGCGGGGTGCGGACTGCCAGCCCAGCCCCATCCGTACCGCGGTCAGGGTGCCCCCGTCGGCCTTCTGCAGGCTGATGCCCTGACCCTTGGACAAGTTGACCGTCACGCGCAGTCCCTTCTCGTTCTTTCCCATGGCCGCGCGTCCGCACGGCCTCCCCGGCCGACCCTATGCAGTGCCCCGGGCGGCCTCACCGCCCGGGCGCCCTTTTGTGGCGGTCTTGCAACATCCCGGGCCGCGCGCCCCGGCCGCCGTCAGGCGAGGCCCGCCTCCTTCATCTGGCGCAGCTCCTTCTTCAACTCGCCCACCTCGTCACGGAGCCGCGCGGCCACCTCGAACTGGAGCTCGGCGGCGGCGGCCCGCATGCGGTCGGTCATGTCCTCGATGAGCTGGGCGAGTTCGGCGGCCGGACGGTCCGTCGCCACGACGGCCTTGGCCTTGCCCTTCGCCTTGGCGCCGCCCTTGCCCGCGGCCGCCGTCGGGACGGGGGCCTTCCCCTTGTCGCCCTTGCGGTAGCCCGAGCCCAGCAGTTCCCTGGTGTCGATCTCCTCCCGGGCGAGGGAGGCCACGATGTCGCCGATCTTCTTCCGCAGCGGCTGCGGGTCGATGCCGCGCTCCTTGTTGTACGCGATCTGCTTCTCGCGGCGGCGGTTGGTCTCCTCGATGGCCTTCTCCATCGCGGGGGTGACCTTGTCCGCGTACATATGGACCTGGCCGGAGACGTTGCGCGCGGCACGGCCGATGGTCTGGATCAGGGAGGTGCCCGAGCGCAGGAAGCCCTCCTTGTCGGCGTCGAGGATGGCCACGAGCGACACCTCGGGCAGGTCGAGGCCCTCGCGCAGCAGGTTGATGCCGACCAGGACGTCGTACTCACCGGCGCGCAGCTCGCGCAGCAGCTCCACGCGGCGCAGCGTGTCGACGTCGCTGTGCAGATAGCGCACCTGGATGCCCAGCTCCAGGAAGTAGTCGGTGAGGTCCTCGGCCATCTTCTTGGTGAGAGTGGTGACCAGGACGCGCTCGTCCTTCTCGGTGCGCTTGCGGATCTCGTGCACCAGGTCGTCGATCTGACCCTCGGTCGGCTTGACGACGACCTCGGGGTCGACGAGGCCGGTGGGCCGGATGATCTGCTCCACGAAGCCGTCGGAGCGCGACAGCTCGTACTTCCCCGGCGTCGCCGAGAGATAGACGGTCTGCCCGATGCGCTCGACGAACTCCTCCCACTTCAGCGGTCTGTTGTCCATGGCCGACGGCAGCCGGAAGCCGTGCTCGACGAGGGTGCGCTTGCGGGAGGCGTCGCCCTCGTACATCGCGCCGATCTGCGGGACGGTGACGTGCGACTCGTCGATGACGAGGAGGAAGTCCTCGGGGAAGTAGTCGAGCAGGGTGTTGGGCGGGGAGCCGGGCTCGCGGTCGTCCATGTGCAGCGAGTAGTTCTCGATGCCGGAGCAGGAGCCGATCTGCCGCATCATCTCGATGTCGTACGTGGTGCGCATGCGCAGCCGCTGCGCCTCCAGCAGCTTGCCCTGCTTCTCCATCCGGGCGAGGGTCTCCGCCAGCTCGGCCTCGATCCCCGCGACGGCCTTCTCCATGCGCTCGGCGCCGGCGATGTAGTGGCTGGCGGGGAAGACGTAGAGCTCCTGGTCGTCGGAGATGACCTCGCCGGTGAGCGGGTGGAGCGTGGAGAGGGCCTCGATCTCGTCGCCGAACATCTCGATGCGGACGGCGAGCTCCTCGTAGACCGGGAAGATCTCGATGGTGTCGCCGCGCACCCGGAAGGTGCCCCGGGTGAAGGCCACGTCGTTGCGGGTGTACTGGATCTCCACGAAGCGGCGCAGCAGCTCGTCGCGGTCGACCTCCTGGCCGATCCTGAGCGGGACCATCCGGTCGACGTACTCCTGCGGCGTACCGAGGCCGTAGATGCAGGACACCGAGGCGACCACGATGACGTCACGCCGGGTGAGCAGCGAATTCGTCGCCGAGTGGCGCAGCCGCTCGACCTCCTCGTTGATGGAGGAGTCCTTCTCGATGTAGGTGTCCGACTGCGGTACGTACGCCTCGGGCTGGTAGTAGTCGTAGTAGGAGACGAAATATTCCACCGCGTTGTTGGGCAGAAGCTCCCGGAACTCATTCGCGAGCTGGGCTGCGAGGGTCTTGTTGGGTGCCATCACCAGGGTCGGCCGCTGGAGCTTCTCGATCATCCACGCGGTGGTCGCCGACTTGCCGGTGCCGGTCGCGCCGAGCAGCACGACATCCTTCTCGCCCGCACGGATGCGCCGCTCCAGGTCGGCGATGGCCGCGGGCTGGTCGCCGCTGGGCTGGAAGGGGCTGACGACCTCGAAAGGCGCCACCTTGCGTTCGATCTTCGATACGGGCCGCATGGATCCACCGTACGACCCCCCACTGACAACGGCCGGGCACCGGGAGATCCGCCCCCGTATCCCTGAGCGAGGAGCCCGCATGCGCGTCCGCCCCGTCCCCGCCGCGACCGGTGCCCTCGTCTGTCTGGCGGCACTGCTGTTCGGGGTGCCACCGGCGCGGGCCGCCGGGCGGATCCCGGTCACCATCGGTCACCGGGGCGTCCCCGTGCGGGCGCCGGAGAACACCCTCGCCTCGATCGACACGGCCGCCGGCCTGGGCGTCCGCTGGGTGGAGAACGACGTCCAGCGCACCAGGGACGGCGCGCTGGTCGTCCTGCACGACACCACCCTGCGGCGGACGACCGACGTCGAGCGGCGCTTTCCCGGCCGCGCGCCCTGGAAGGTCGCGGACTTCACCCTCGCGGAGGTCGAGAAGCTGGACGCGGGCAGCTGGTTCGACCGCAGGTTCGCCGGGGAGCGGGTGCCGACGCTCAAGCGCTACCTCCGGCGCGTCGAGCACAACCGCCAGCGGCTGCTGCTGGAGATCAAGGACCCGGCGCGCTACCCGGGCATCGAGCGGCAGCTGGTGGCCGAGCTGCGCGGCTCCGGATGGCTCGGCCCGGCGCGCGTCCGGCACGACCTGGTCGTCCAGAGCTTCGACGCGCGCTCCCTGCGGACCTTCCACAGGCTGCGCCCGGACGTGCGGACGGGCTTCCTGGGCGCGCCGAAGGCGGCGGACCTCCGGGCGTACGCGGGGTTCGCCGACCAGATCAACCCGAGCCAGCGCGGCGTCACCGCCGGGTGGGTGCGCTCCGTCCACGCGGTGAAGGGGCCGCACGGGAGGCCGCTCGAGGTGTCCGCGTGGACCGTCGACGACGGTGACCGGGCCGTCGCGCTGGCCCGCATGGGGGTGGACGCGGTGATCAGCAACGCCCCGCAGGTCGTGGAGGCGGCGCTGGCCGAGGAGGACGAGCCCGCGACGGCGGACTCGCCGTTCTCCTTCGTCGGGACGGCTCTGGACTTCCTCTAAGCGGACGGCATTTCCCGCATGCGAAGGGCCTGCTTCCCCGGCCGTGGGTCGTCCCGGCGAGATGGCGGGAAACGCCCGTGGCCCGTGTGACGGGAACGTTCTAGGCTGGGCCGTGTGACGGACGTGGAACAGACGAACCCGCAAGCCGGGGCGCGGGAATGGGCCTGGACGACGGTGGAGGTCTCCATCGGCCCTCTGGGGATCGCCGCGACGCGGGAGGGACTGCTGGAGGTGGCCTTCCGCGCCGACGAGAGGACGGCGGCCGAGGCCGTCGACCGGCTCACGCGCCGTCTCGGGACCGGGCCCGCGTCCCCGCCCTCCGCCGCGCACGAGCTCCTCGCGGAGGCGGCGGCCGAGCTGACCGCGTATTTCGCCGGCCGCCGCGAGACGTTCTCGGTGCCGCTGGACTGGTCGCTGACGTCGGGGTTCAACCGGCGGGTGCTGCGCGAGCTGGCCGCCCGGGTCCCGTACGGCACGGTGGTCAGCTACCAGGACCTCGCCGACCGCGTCGGCGAGCGCGGGGCCGCGCGGGCCGTGGGCGTGGCGATGGGGAGCAATCCGCTGCCCGTCGTGGTGCCCTGCCACCGCGTCATCGAGAGCAATGGCGGTCTCGGCGGATTCGGCAGCGGGCTGGAGATCAAGAGGGCTCTGCTGTCACTCGAAGGAGTGCTCCCCGAGCCGCTTTTCTAGCCGTTACGGGCCTTGTGCCCCTTTCCGCCCCGGGCAGTCGAAGATCGATTGTCAGTGGCAGCCCCTAGCGTTCCAGGCAGTTGGACCGGCCACCGCGGCCGATCCGGAGAGGGGGCGTGCCATGGCCGGAACCACAACGTATCTGGAGCTGTCGCAGGACGACGGCGGGGCACACAAGTTCTACGAAGTGTCCGTCGACGGCACGACCGTCTCGGTGCGCTACGGACGGATCGGCGGCGCGGGACAGGCGCAGAGCTCCACCTTCCCGACCGAGGAGAAGGCCCGGGCCGCCGCGGCGAGGAAGATAGGGGAGAAGGTCCGCAAGGGCTATGCGCCGGCGGTGCAAGGACAGCGCGCCGCCCGCCCGGTGACATGCCGTCAGGTCACTTCGGCGCCCTCCACTGCGCGCGCGGTCGCCCCGGTGCTCTGGCGGTTCCGCACGGGATCCTCCGCGTTCGGCATCCACATCGACGAGGACCGCGCCTGGGTCGGCAACCAGTCCGGCGACGTCCACGCCCTCGGCCACGACGGCGAGGTGCTGGCCCACTACCGGCTGCCCGACGGCGTCAAGTGCCTGGTGGCGGACGACTTCTGGATCTACGCGGGCTGTGACGACGGCACCGTCTACGACCTCTCCTCCAAGCTCCCGTTCGCCGCCTACGAGATCGCCTCGGACGTCGACATCTTCTGGCTGGACATCCGCGAGGGCATCCTCAATGTCGCGGACCGCAACGGCGGACTGACCGTCATCGACCACGAGGACGAGCACCAGTGGTCACGCAGAAGCACCGGCTCCAACGCCTGGATGGTGCGCCGTGACGAGCACGCCGTCTATCACGGCCACACCGCCGGAGTGACCGCCTACGCCCCCGACGGCAGCGGCGAGCTGTGGCACACCGCCACCTCGGGTGCCGTGCTCTTCGGCTGGCAGGAGGACCACTCCGTCTACGCGGGCACCGGCCGCCGCGTCGTCCAGCGCCTGGCGAAGGCCACCGGCGCCGTGGAGGCCACCTACGCCTGCGACTCCGCGGTCTACTCCTGCGCCACCACCCCCGGCGGCCGCTACGTCTTCGCGGGCGACTCCGCCTCGTCCGTCTACTGCTTCGCGGCCGACGGCACCCGCCTGTGGAAGCTCGGCACGGGCGGCGGTTCCGCCCTGTCCATGCAGTATCTCGACGAGCGGCTCTACATGGTCACCACCGACGGCTCCCTGGTCTGCATCGACGCCGGTGAGGCCGCCATCGCCGACGCCCGGTCCGGCAGCGTCCCCGTCCCCGTGGACATCAAGTCGGCCGCCGCCGTGCCCACCTACACCCCCGCGGCCACGGTCGCCACGATCACCACCGTCCCCGGCACGGGCATCGTGGTCGAATGCGTCCAGGAGTCCGGCCGCGTCCGCGTCCACGCCGTCTCCCCCGGCCACGACCCCAGCTGGAACGTCCAGTTCCCCCGCCACATACGCCGGCCGGGCGCCCGCTACGTCGTGGACGCCCTCACCCCCGCCACCGGCGGCTTCTACCGCGTCCGCGGCGAGATCAGGCGCCTGGTCTGACGGCCGCCCGCCACCGCCCGGCCGGGTGGATGCTGGTAGTGGGAGATGGTGTGCGATGCGTACCGGCAATGAACCCATGAACGCCCGCAGCCCCCTGCGGCTGCGGTGCGGGCTCGCCGCGTGGGGGCTCGTCTGGGCCGTCGCCGGGACCGTGCTCTTCGCGATGGCCGGGCATCCGGGGTGGGCGGTGGCCTGCGCGGTGCTGGTGGTGGTGACCGCCGTGGATCTGGGCCTGGTCATCCGGCACATACGCCAGGGCCCGCACTTCCAGCCGGGGCGAGACGTGCCGCCGTACGAACCGGTGCGGGGCACACGGCGAGGGGGCGGACCCCGATAGCGCCGGGGCCCGCCCTCACAGCGGGCGGGCCCCGGTAGTCACGCGCTGCCGGATCCGGCCGCTCCGCCGTCGCCTTCTGCCGCGAGGTACCGGCGGGCTTCGGCCATGTGCCGCTCGCGCTCGGCCGCGGGCATCGCCTCCCATTCCGCCTGGGCGGCCCGCACCCGTTCGGTGAGCGCGGTGGCGTACGGCCCCACGCGCAGGGCCTCCCGCAGCCCGATCCGCCCCGAAAGGACGTCCTGGGCCATTTCCTGGAGGATCTCCCCGGCGCCGCCGTCCGCCATGTCCCGGAGCGACCGCCGGAGAGCGCGTGCCTGCGCCCGGTCGCGGCCCGGAGCCAGGAACGCCTCGTGCCCGACGTGTTGTTCACCCATGGCCGCTCCCGTCGTCCCCGGCCGCCGGGCAGCTGTACGGCCGGGAGGGCGGCTGCGGAAAGTCGTCGAGCACGCCCGCCAATTCGGCGCCGATGTCGGCGAGTTGTCCGTACACCGCGTCGATTCTCATCTGCAGCATGTTGACCGTCTTGGTCACTTCGCCCCACAGGTCGCAGATCCGCAGGATCTCGGTGGCCGCCAGGCCGTAGCCGACGCCCGCGCCCCATCCCGTCCAGGCCGTCAGCCCGCCCGCGGCCCAGGCGATGGCGGCCGTCGCCGCGGCGTCCCCGATCAGGCCCATCAGCTGCGCGACGGCCTCACCGGTCATCGAGACCCCGTGGGCTGCCACGAGGTATTCCGTGTGCATGGTCTCCAGCGAGCCCTTGATGGCGCGCAGCTTCCCGCAGAGGGAGGCGAAATAGACGTCGGCGGCGGCCGCCGCCTCCCCTTGCCACGCCCCGCTCAGCAGGTGGTTCCCGGACTCGATATTGGTGGCGAGTCCCTCGCAGAATCCGGCGAGGTTCGCCCACGCCTCGGCACTTCGCGCGTACGCCTCCCAGTCCCCGGCGAAGTATTTCCTGCCCTCCTCCAGAGGGTCGAGGGCGAGGGCGAAATCCAGCACCTTGGACATCCAGAACGACGGGCTGACCAGATCCCCGGCGGCATTGAGCGTATCGATCGGGGAGGTGAAATCCTCGGGCGGGCCAGGGGGCCGGAGGCAGTCGGTGGGCCGGACCACGTCCCTGAACTCGGTACCGGCGGTCACTGCCGCACCTTCCGGCGGGCGGCGTCCATCCGCGACGCCTCCCGCAGATCCGACGCCCGGTAGCCGCCGGCCGCCCGGTCGACCTCGTCGGCCGACTCCCGCAGGACGCGCTCCAGCCGCCCCATCGCCGCCGCCACGGTGTCCGCCAGGTCGCCGTGCAGATCGATGACCCTGGTCAGCAGGCCCTGCTCGGTCGAACCGATGGCGCCGTGCCTCCGCACATAGCCGCGCGCCTCGACCGCGTCGTCCGCTGCCCTGCGCAGCAGAGAGGAGAAGCCGTGCAGCCGCGTTGCTGAAACAGACAAGACCATGCGGGGGAGTTCGCTTCCGTAGCCGGGACCGGTTCGACGCGGCCGCATGCTAACGCACCACGCGCCACAGCCGCTGAACTCCCTCACCCGAACGGGGAGTTGACCACCCCGGGGGCTTGCCCTACTCCGTGCCGTGCGCGGCGCGCTCCCGCAGCTGCGCCCAGACCTTCTCGACCTGCGGGGCCAGCGCCTCCAGCGGGCCGTCGTTGTCGATGACGAAGTCGGCGACGGCCAGGCGCTGTTCGCGCGTCGCCTGGGCCGCCATGCGGGCGTTCGCCTCGTCGGGGGTCATGCCCCGCAGCCGCACGAGCCGCTCGAGGCGGGTCCGCGTACCGGCGTCGATGACGACGACCAGGTCGTAGAGGGCCTCCAGGCCGTTCTCGGCAAGGAGGGGCACGTCGTGGACGACGACCGCGTCGGGCGCGGCCGCCGCCGACAGCTCGGCGGAGCGCGCCCGCACGAGGGGGTGGACGATGGCGTTCAGGGCGGCCAGCCGCTCCGGGTCGGCGAAGACGACCGTACCCAGCCGGGCGCGGTCCAGGGCGCCCTCGGCGGTCAGGACCTCCGGCCCGAACTCGGCGACGACGGCGGCGAGTCCCGGCGTGCCCGGCTCGACCACCTCACGCGCGATCTTGTCGGAGTCCACGACCACCGCCCCGTAGGAGGCGAGCAGCCGTGACACCTCGCTCTTGCCCGCGCCGATTCCACCCGTGAGACCCACCGTCAGCATGGGCCCTACGGTAGCGGGCGGCGGTTCAGTGACCGCCGTCGCCCTCCCGGTCGGCCAGGAAACGCTCGAACTCGGCGCCCAGCTCATCGGCGGACGGCAGCTCGACGGGCTCGGCGACGAGATTGCCGCGCGTCTCGGAGCCGGCCACCGCGTCGTACTGGTGCTCAAGGCCCCGGACCAGGGCGACCAGTTCCTCGTCGCCCTCGCCGATCTGACGCTCGATCTCCTCCTGCGTCCGCAGCGCCTCGGTGCGCAGCGCGTGCGCGGCGTTCGGCAGCACCAGGCCCGTGGCGGCGGTGACCGCTTCGAGGGCGGTCAGCGCGGCATCGGGGTAGGGCGAGCGGGCGACGTAGTGCGGCACGTGCGCGGCGACACCGAGGACGTCGTGGCCCGCCTCCGCGAGCCGGAACTCGACGAGCGACTCGGCGCTGCCGGGCACCTGCGCCTGGTCGAAGAAGCTGCGGTGGCCGCGCATCAGGTCGGTGCGGTTGCCGTGCGGGGTGATGCCGACCGGGCGGGTGTGCGGCACGCCCATGGGGATGCCGTGGAAGTTGACGGACAGCCGCACGCCGAGCCGCTCCACCAACTGCCCCACCGCGGCCGCGAAGCGCTCCCACTCCACATCCGGCTCCGGGCCCGCGAGCAGCAGGAAGGGCGCGCCGGTGGCGTCCTGCACCAGGTGCAGCTCGATCTTCGGGGCCTCGTAGGCGCTCCAGCGGTCGCGCTGGAAGGTCAGCAGGGGGCGGCGGGCGCGGTAGTCGACGAGCCGGTCGTGATCGAAGCGGGCGACCACCTGGTGCGGCAGGCCGTCCAGCAGCCGGTCGACGATCAGTTCGCCGGTCTCCCCCGCGTCGATGTAACCGTCGAAGTGGTAGAGCATGACCAGGCCGGCCGTGTCCTGGGCCAAGGCCAGGTCGGCTACGGCGAGCCCCTTGGGCTCCCATTCGTACAAACCCTGCGGATCCAACACAGTGACCGCTCCTCCTCATGTTCCGTACGGGGGAACGCCCGTGGAGGCCCGGCCCATTCCCGGCGGCCGGATGACGACACAGTGCGGACACACTCCGCGGGGCCGCGAGGACATGGACGAGGGCATGAGCAAGGCCCGCTCCCCAGGGGGAACGGGCCTTGTTCAGTCAGCTGTCAGCTGTCGGTCGGAGCCTCAGCTCTGGCCGCCGGCCAGCTTCTCGCGGAGCGCGGCGAGCGCCTCGTCCGACGCCAGGGCGCCGGAGTTGTCGGCCGACTCCGAGGAGTACGAACCGCCGGAGACGCTGCTGCCACCGGTGGAGGCGGCGGCCGGAGCGGCAGCACCCTCCGCGGCGGCCTGCTCGTCGGCCTCGCGGGACTTGATGACCTGCGCCTGGTGCTGCTCGAAGCGCTGCTGCGCCTCGGCGTACTGGCGCTCCCACTCCTCGCGCTGCTTCTCGTAGCCCTCGAGCCAGTCGTTGGCCTCGGGGTCGAAGCCCTCGGGGTAGATGTAGTTGCCCTGGTCGTCGTAGGACGCGGCCATGCCGTACAGGGTCGGGTCGAACTCGACCACGGACGGGTCGGCACCGAAGGACTCGTTGGCCTGCTTCAGCGAGAGGCTGATGCGGCGGCGCTCGAGGTCGATGTCGATGACCTTGACGAAGATCTCGTCGTTGACCTGGACGACCTGCTCCGGGATCTCCACGTGGCGCTCGGCCAGCTCGGAGATGTGGACCAGGCCCTCGATGCCCTCGTCGACGCGGACGAACGCACCGAACGGAACGAGCTTGGTGACCTTACCCGGGACGACCTGACCGATCTGGTGGGTCCGGGCGAACTGCTGCCACGGGTCTTCCTGCGTCGCCTTGAGCGACAGGGAGACGCGCTCGCGGTCCATGTCGACGTCGAGGACCTCGACGGTGACTTCCTGGCCGACCTCGACAACCTCGGACGGGTGGTCGATGTGCTTCCAGGACAGCTCGGAGACGTGGACGAGACCGTCGACGCCGCCCAGGTCCACGAAGGCACCGAAGTTGACGATGGAGGAGACGACGCCGGAGCGCACCTGACCCTTCTGCAGGGTGGTGAGGAAGGTCTGGCGGACCTCGCTCTGGGTCTGCTCCAGCCAGGCACGGCGGGACAGGACCACGTTGTTGCGGTTCTTGTCCAGCTCGATGATCTTGGCCTCGAGCTCCTTGCCCACGTAGGGCTGGAGGTCGCGGACGCGACGCATCTCGACCAGGGAGGCCGGGAGGAAGCCGCGGAGGCCGATGTCGAGGATGAGACCACCCTTGACGACCTCGATGACGGTACCGGTGACGATCCCGTCCTCTTCCTTGATCTTCTCGATGGTGCCCCAGGCGCGCTCGTACTGGGCGCGCTTCTTCGAGAGGATCAGGCGGCCTTCCTTGTCCTCCTTCTGGAGAACCAGGGCCTCGATCTCGTCGCCGACCTTGACGACCTCGTTCGGGTCGACGTCGTGCTTGATCGAGAGCTCGCGGGAGGGGATGACACCCTCGGTCTTGTAACCGATGTCGAGCAGGACCTCGTCCCGGTCGACCTTCACGATGACGCCGTCGACGATGTCGCCGTCGTTGAAGTACTTGATCGTCTCGTCGATCGCGGCGAGGAAGGCTTCCTCGTTACCGATGTCGTTGACCGCAACCTGCGGGGTGGTGGCGGTGGTCTCGGTGCTGCTCGTCATGTGGGTAAAGGCTCCGGTACGGACAGTGAGTCGTAGGTACTGCTACGCCGAGAACCCGTATCGCACCGCCGAAGCCGGACAGCCTTGGAGGCGCACCATCCGGAGACCTCGGGGGATCCGAAGATCTCCCGAAGGCTCTCGAGGAAGGTCGAAAGCGCCTCGACAACCGAGGGGACATACAACAAGTGCGAGCGCGACCTGCTATGTCTGAGGCGCGCAGGCCCGCAGCGCAACTTGTAGCATACGGGGGCGACGAGGCACGGTCAATGCGCGAAGACGCACACCCGGGACGAAACGCCCACATCGGGCACAACTTATGTTTCGCGAGGCCACGCGGGGCCTGCCGCACCCCGTAGCTTTACGCTCAGGCGCCGACCAGGCGCATAGAAGATACGACAAACCTCGACGAACCACTATCGCCAAGGACACAGCCGTCCAAATGATCCATGAGTACGAGCCGGAAGCGACCCGGCGGGCCACCGGCGAGGCGGAGAGCAGCCGGGCCAGCCGTGGCTGGTGGGACCGCAACGCCGACGAATACCAGACCGAGCACGGCGCCTTCCTCGGCGACGACCGTTTCGTCTGGGGGCCGGAGGGCCTCGACGAGGCCGACGCGGCGCTGCTGGGACCGGCGAGCGGGCTCGAAGGGCTCGACGTCCTGGAGATCGGCGCGGGCGCGGCCCAGTGCTCGCGCTGGCTGGCGGCACAGGGCGCGCGGCCCGTGGCCCTCGACCTCTCGCACCGCCAGCTCCAGCACGCCCTGCGCATCGGCGGCGGCGTGCCGCTGGTGGAGGCCGACGCGACCGCCCTCCCCTTCGCCGACGGCTCCTTCGACCTGGCGTGCTCGGCCTACGGCGCCGTGCCCTTCGTCGCCGACCCGGTGCGGGTGATGCGCGAGGTGCGCAGGGTGCTGCGGCCCGGCGGGCGCTGGGTCTTCTCCGTCACCCACCCCGTCCGCTGGGCGTTCCCGGACGAACCGGGGCCCGAGGGGCTCTCGGTGGCCGCCTCCTACTTCGACCGCACCCCTTATGTGGAGCAGGACGAGTCCGGCCGCGCCGTCTACGTCGAGCACCACCGCACGATCGGCGACCGGGTGCGGGACGTGGTCGCCGGCGGCTTCCGCCTGGTGGACCTCGTGGAGCCGGAGTGGCCCGCGTGGAACACACAGGAGTGGGGCGGCTGGTCCCCGCTGCGCGGCCATCTGATCCCGGGCACGGCGATCTTCGTGTGCGAGCGCGACTGAGCGGGCGCTCGCGGGTGCCGCGTTTTCCGGGGGCGCGCGGGCCTGGGCGAGACTGGGGCGTGTGATCCACACCGACGCCCTCGGCCGGCTGCCCGTACGCACCGCCCTGCCCCACCTCGCCCGCGCGCTCGACGAGCGCGGGGTGGCCGTGCTGTGCGCGCCTCCCGGCACGGGCAAGACGACGCTGGTGCCGCTGGTCCTCGCCGGGCTGCCGGCCGGCGGCCCGCACCGGCGCGTCGTCGTCGCCGAGCCCCGCCGGATCGCGGCCCGCGCCGCCGCCCGGCGCATGGCCTGGCTGCTGGGCGAGGCCGTCGGCGACCGGGTCGGCTTCACGGTGCGCGGCGAGCGGCGGGTGAGCCCGCGGACCGTGGTCGAGGTCGTCACCACCGGCGTCCTCCTGCAACGCCTCCAGCGCGACCCCGAACTCGCGGGCGTCGACACCGTGATCCTCGACGAGTGCCACGAGCGGCACTTGGACGCCGACACGGCCGCCGCGTTCCTCCTGGACGTACGGGATGCCCTCCGGCCCGAACTGCGGCTGGTCGCGGCCTCCGCCACCACCGACGCCGAGGGCTGGTCCCGGCTGCTGGGCGACGCCCCCGTGGTGGAGGCGCAAGGGATCTCGCACCCGGTGGAGGTGGTGTGGGCACCGCCGGAGCGCCCCGTACGGCCGCCGCACGGGATGCGGGTGGACCCCGCCCTGCTGGAGCACGTCGCGGGCGTGGTGCGCCGGGCCCTGCGGGAACGGCCGGGTGACGTGCTGTGCTTCCTGCCCGGCGTCGGCGAGATCGCGCGGGTGGCCGGGCGGCTCGGCGGGCCCGAGGCGCTGGGCGCCGAGGTTCTCCAGGTGCACGGGCGGGCCCCGGCCGCCGTGCAGGACGCGGTCCTCGCGGGCGGTTCGGGGGGCCGCCGGGTGGTGCTGGCGACCTCGGTGGCCGAGTCCAGCCTGACCGTCCCGGGCGTACGCGTCGTGGTGGACGCGGGCCTGGCGCGCGAGCCGCGCGTGGACCACGCGCGGGGGCTGAGCGCTCTCACGACCGTACGGGCGTCCCGGGCCGCCGCCCGGCAGCGCGCGGGCCGGGCCGGGCGCGAGGCGCCGGGCGCGGTGTACCGCTGCTGGACGGAGGCCGACGACGCGCGGCTGCCGCGGTTCCCGGCGGCGGAGATCACGGTCGCGGACCTGACGGCGTTCGCCCTCCAGGCGGCGTGCTGGGGCGACCCCGACGCGTCCGGCCTCGCGCTCCTCGACCCTCCGCCGGCCGGGGCGATGGCCGCGGCGCGCGACGTGCTGACGGCCACGGGAGCGGTCACCGCCGACGGCAGGCCCACGGACCGCGGCCGCCGCATGGCCCGGCTGGGCCTCCACCCCCGGCTGGCGCGCGCCCTGCTGGACGGGGCGCGCGAGGTGGGCGCGCGCCGCGCGGCCGAGGTGGTGGCCCTGCTGAGCGAGGAGCCGCCGCGCGAGTACGGCGACGACCTCGCGGCCGCCTGGCGCACGGCCCGCCGCGGCGGCGACGCGTACGCGGCCCGCTGGCGCGCGGAAGCCCGCCGCCTGGAGACCGCGGCACGGGGTGCGGCCGGGGAAGCCGGTCAGTCCTCGCCGCGGCCTTCCGCACAGGGCGGCGGGGACCGCAGCGGCGGCGCGGCGCCGGGTGACGACGCCGTCGCCGGGCTCGTCGCCGCGCTCGCGTTTCCCGAGCGGGTGGCGCGGGCGCGCGGCGAGGGCGCGTATCTGATGGTGTCGGGCACGGGCGCCGAGCTGGGTGCCGGGTCGCGGCTGCGCAGCGGGCAGTGGCTGGCGATCGCCGTGGCCGACCGGCCCGTGACGGCCGCGTCGGCGCGGGTGACGCTGGGCGCTCTGATCGACGAGGACACCGCCCGGGAGGCGGCCGGGGCCCTCTTCCGGCAGGGCGAGGAGGTCGGCTGGTCCGAGGAGCGGCGCGACGTGGTCGCGCGGTCGGTCGAACGCCTGGGGGCGGTGGAACTGACCGCCCGCCCGCTGCCCGCCCCGGACCCCTCGCTCGTACGGGAGGCCCTGCTCGAAGGACTGCGGCGCGAAGGGCTCGGGCTGTTGCGCTGGACGCCCGAGGCGGCCGGTCTGCGGCAGCGGCTGGCGTTCCTCCACCGGGAGCTGGGCGCGCCCTGGCCTGACGTGTCGGACGAGGCGTTGCTGGAGGGCGTCGACGACTGGCTCGGCTGGGACCTGGACCGGGCCCGCAGGCGCGGCGACCTGGAGCGGCTGGACGCGGGCAAGGCGCTGGAGCGGCTGCTCCCGTGGGCCTCCGGCGACGCCGCGCGCCTGGACGAGCTGGCCCCGGAGCGCATCGAGGTGCCGAGCGGGTCCCGGATCCGGGTGGACTACGGCGGTGCGCAGCCGGTGCTGGCGGTCAAGCTCCAGGAGCTCTTCGGCTGGCAGGAGACGCCGCGGGTGGCGGGCGGGCGGGTGCCCGTTCTTGTGCATCTGCTGTCACCGGCGGGGCGGCCCGCGGCGGTGACCGCCGACCTGGCGTCGTTCTGGAAGGACGGCTACCGGTCCGTACGGGCGGAGCTGCGCGGCCGCTACCCCCGTCACCCCTGGCCGGAGGACCCCGCGACGGCGGCGCCGACCCGCAGGACGAACGCCCGCCGCTAGTCGGTCGGGGCCGCTCGCGCGCGAAAGGCGCCGCTCCCGCCGTACCTCGGGAGCGGCGCTGGTCCGTGCGGTTCTTCAGGGGAGGTAACGCTCGACCGCCGCGGATCCCTTCTCCTCCATCAGCCGCTTCGCGGCCTCCACCCGCTCGGGCGTCACGTCCCGGCCCGACGCCATGACCAGGTCCTCGGGGTCGAACGGCCGCTCACCGCCGGTGTACAGCCGCGTCGGCCGGGACGCGGTGGACGTGTCCTCGGAGCTCTCCTTCACGGTGGACCTCCTCAGTTCAGCTGCCCCCGCCGGGGGGCGGCTGTTTGGGTTTCCCTCCATCGTGTGACATTTCCGGCACAAGTGCACGCTGATCTCCCACTGGGGTATCCACGGCGGCCGCCGCCCCGCGCGAGCGGGCCTCCAGCAGCAGCGCGAGGCCCAGCAGTCCCGCGCCCAGCCCGAGGAATCCCCAGGGGAGCCAGTCGGTGAGCAGCAGCACCAGCCGGCGCTGCGAGGTGACGAGGGCGACCGTCGAGTCGACGAAGTCCGGGCGCATCTTCACGTGCCCGGCGAAGGCGGTGATCGGCTTCTTCTCCGGGTGGCCGATCCAGCGCATCTCCTCCTGGTGGATCTCCTCCCCGTTGACGGGCGCGCCGGTCGTGGGGTCGACCCAGAACATGCGCTTGGTGGTGTACCAGCGCTCCAGGCCGATCTGCCGGATGGCGTCGGGGGTGAGGCCCAGAGGCAGCGCCCGCGGCACGGGGACGCGGGTCCAGGGGATCGTCTGCTCGAAGTAGTAGACGCTCAGGCCACGGAAGCGCCGCGTCCCCCCGTAGTGGATGGGCGCGGAGGTCCGGGTCTGCATGTCGAAGTAGCGGTAGTCGCGCTTCTGCACGAGGAAGGGCCACTTGAACTCGATGCCGTCGCGGCGCACCGGTGCCCCGTCGACGTGCTCGCCGCCCGCGTGGACGGGCTGCTGGCTGTGCGCGTCGAAGACATAGCGCTCGGGGATCTTCGAGACCATCGCACCGTCGGGCCCGGCGACGTAGGTGAGGGTGTCCCAGACGACGACGTCCCGGCCGGTCGCGTCCTTGACCTCGCGGGCCTGTTCCACGTCGCCCTTGAGGGTCTCGGTCATGGTGATCCGGGCGACCTTGCGGGGCTCCAGGGTGCTGTAGTCGATGAGGGTGGCGTCCTTCGCCTCCATGACGACTGCCTGGTACTGGCCCGCGGGGACCTTGGCCAGCCGGGGGAAGGCGTACCAGCGCAGCAGCGGCGACAGGGCCGCGAAGAAGACGGCGAAGGCGAGGAGGACGAGGCTCGCTCTGCGGCGCACGGCGCTTACGGGTGCGCGGGGACGGAGGTGAGGAGCGGCTTCGGAGAGGTCCGCCCGCCGGGCGGCCCGATCGTGGTCACCGTGAACACGAGGGCGAGGGCGGCGGCCACTCCGATGGCCGCGGCGGCGAGGGCGCGCATGCGTCCGCCTCCCGGAGGGAGAGCTGATGGTCCGTCAGGAGTGGGCACGGTAGCAACACCGGCCGCGGATGAGAACCGGGCGGGCCGGAAAACCGGCCCGCCCGGGCACCGCACGGACACAACCGACGGTCAGTGCGCCGCCGACTCCCAGTCGCCACCCACACCGACCGACACATCCAGCGGCGCACGCAACTCCACCGCCCCGGCCATCTCACGACGCACCAGAACCTCCACCGCCTCGCGCTCCCCCGGGGCGATCTCCAGCACGATTTCGTCGTGCACCTGGAGCAGCATCCGGGACGTGAGCTTCTCCGCCTCCAGCGCCCGACCCACCCGCAGCATCGCGATCTTGACGATGTCCGCGGCCGTGCCCTGGATCGGCGCGTTCAGCGCCATCCGCTCCGCCATCTCACGGCGCTGGCGGTTGTCGCTGTTGAGGTCCGGCAGATAGCGGCGACGGCCCAGCATCGTCTCGGTGTAACCCGTCGCACGGGCCTCCTCGACCACGCGCTGCAGATAGTCGCGCACCCCCCCGAACCGCTCGAAGAAGGTGTCCATCAGCCGGCGCGCCTCGTCCGGGGCGATATTGAGCTGCTGGGACAGCCCGAACGCCGACAGGCCGTACGCCAGGCCGTACGACATCGCCTTGATCTTCCGGCGCATCTCCGGGTCGACCTCGGCCTTGGCCACCCCGAAGACCTGCGAGGCGACCGTGGTGTGCAGATCCTCACCGGACGCGAACGCCTCGATCAGGCCCTCGTCCTCGGAGAGGTGGGCCATCACCCGCAGCTCGATCTGGCTGTAGTCGGCGGTCATCAGGGTCTCGAAGCCCTCACCGACCACGAAGCCCCGGCGGATGGCACGGCCCTCGTCCGTACGCACCGGGATGTTCTGCAGATTGGGATCCGTCGACGACAGCCGGCCGGTCGCCGCCACCGTCTGGTTGAACGTGGTGTGGATCCGCCCGCCGGGCGCAATGGCCTTGATCAGGCCCTCCACCGTCGACCGCAGCTTCGACTGCTCACGGTGGCGCAGCATGATCACCGGAAGCTCGTTCTCCGTCTGGGAGGCGAGCCACGCCAGGGCGTCGGCGTCCGTCGTGTACCCCGTCTTGGTCTTCTTCGTCTTCGGCAGACCCAGCTCACCGAAGAGGACCTCCTGGAGCTGCTTGGGCGAGCCGAGGTTGAACTCATGGCCCGCCGCCGCGTGCGCCTCCGTCACGGCCTGCTGCACCGCAGCCGCGAACTGCTGCTCCATCCGCTCCAGCCAGCCGCGGTCCGCGGCGATGCCCGCCCGCTCGAGACGGGCCAGCAGAGCACTCGTCGGCAGCTCCACATCGGTCAGGAGCTCCGCCGCGCCCACCTCCTTCAGCCGGCCGGTGAAGGCCGCGCCGAGATCCAGGACCGTACGCGCCCGGCCCATCAGCGCATCCGCCTCGGCCTGCTCGTCCGCACCGAACGCCAGCTGACCGTCGCCCGCCGCGGCCGTCGCCAGCTCACGGCCCAGATACTCCACCGACAGCGCGTCCAGGGCGAACGAACGGCGCCCCGGCTTGACCAGATAGGCGGCCAGCGCGGTGTCCATGCCCACCCCGGCGACCGACCAGCCGTGCTCGGCGAAGACCCGCATGGCCGCCTTCGCGTCATGCATCACCTTCGGCCGCCCGGCATCCCCGCTCCACCGCGCGAACGCCCGCTCGTCGGCCTCGTCCAGCTCCGCCGGATCGAACCACACCGCCGGACCCTCACCCGACGCCAAAGCGATCTCCGCGACCCGCCCGCTGCCCTGCGCCCACGAGTCGACCATGGCCACACCCAACGGCCCCGCGCCGTGCTCGGCCAGCCACGGCGCGAGCCCGCCCGCGGCCAGCACCACACCGTCCACCTCGGCACCCGCGGCCGGAGCCGCCTCCTCCGCCGACTCCTCACCCGGGTCGGCGGCCAGCAGCCGGTCCCGCAGCCCCTGGTTACGGATCTCCAGACCCTCCAGGAACGCGATCAGCGCCGTACGGTCGTACGCCTCACGGGCCAGGCCCTCCGGACCCACCGGCAGCGCCACATCCCGCACCATCTCGGTGAGCCGGCGGTTGAGCTTGACGGACTCCAGGTGATCACGGAGATTCTGCCCCGCCTTGCCCTTGACCTCCTCGACCCGCTCCACCAGCTCCGCGAACGAACCGAACTGGGTGATCCACTTCGTGGCCGTCTTCTCACCCACACCAGGGATGCCCGGCAGATTGTCCGACGGGTCACCGCGCAGCGCCGCGAAGTCGGGATACTGCGACGGGCTCAGCCCGTACTTCTCCTGCACCTTCTCCGGCGTGAAACGCGTCAGCTCCGACACGCCCTTCGTCGGATACAGCACCGTGACATCGTCGGAGACCAGCTGGAACGAGTCACGGTCGCCCGTGACGATCGAGACGTGGAAACCCGCCGCCTCCGCCTGCGTCGCCAGCGTCGCGATCACATCGTCGGCCTCGAAGCCGTCCACCGCGAACCGCGGCACCCGCATCGCGTCGAGCAGCTCCCCGATCAGCTCGACCTGCCCCTTGAACTCATCGGGCGTCTTCGACCGCGTCGCCTTGTACTCCGGGAACTCCTCCGAGCGCCACGTCTTGCGCGACACGTCGAACGCCACCGCGAAATGCGAGGGCTTCTCGTCGCGCAACGTGTTCGCCAGCATCGACGCGAAGCCGTACACCGCGTTCGTCGGCTGCCCGGCGACCGTCGTGAAGTTCTCCGCGGGCAGCGCGAAGAACGCACGGTACGCCATGGAATGCCCGTCCATCAGGAGCAGGCGGGGCCGGTCTCCCCCCGCCGCCTCGGACCCGGTCACTGCGCTCATCTTCGCTGCCTTCGTCGCCTTTGCTGCCACGCCCCCGATCCTGCCACGGACCACCGACAATCCCGGCCACACGCACCTGCCGGCCGCCTCGACCGCACCCGTGTCAGTGCCCCGTGACAGGATCAGCACGTACGGACATCCGCGGACCACACCCACGCACGGATCCGCGACCACCGACCGCTCAAGGGGGAGCGAGATGGCAGGCAAGCCGCCGACCAGTGACCCGGTCCAGGACGCACCCGACGTCGCCGCACCACAGCACGCCGCCGCCGGGCTGCCCGCCGTCGCCCACTCCCTGCGCATGGCCCACCAGCAGATGGGCGTCCGACGCACCGCCCTCACCCTGCTCAAGGTCAACCAGAAGGACGGCTTCGACTGCCCCGGCTGCGCCTGGCCCGAAGGCGACAAACGCCACGCCGCCGAATTCTGCGAGAACGGCGCCAAGGCCGTCGCCGAGGAAGCCACCCTCCGCCGCGTCACCCCCGAATTCTTCGCCGCGCACCCCGTCGCCGACCTCGCCGACCGCAGCGGCTACTGGCTCGGCCAGCAGGGCCGCCTCACCCAGCCCATGCACCTCGCCGAAGGCTCCGACGCCTACGAACCGGTCACCTGGGAACGCGCCTTCGACATCATCGCCGAGGAACTCCACGCCCTCGACACCCCCGACGAAGCCGTCTTCTACACCTCCGGCCGCACCAGCAACGAAGCAGCCTTCCTCTACCAGCTCTTCGCCCGCGAATTCGGCACCAACAACCTCCCCGACTGCTCCAACATGTGCCACGAGTCCTCCGGCTCCGCACTCACCGAGACCATCGGCATCGGCAAGGGCAGCGTCCTCCTCGAAGACCTCCACAAAGCCGACCTGATCATCGTCGCCGGACAGAACCCCGGCACCAACCACCCCCGCATGCTCAGCGCCCTCGAAAAGGCCAAATCCGGCGGCGCGAAGATCATCACCATCAACCCGCTCCCCGAAGCGGGCATGGAACGCTTCAAGAACCCCCAGAACGCCCGCGGCCTCTCCGGCGTCGGCACCCCCCTCACCGACCTCTTCCTCCAGATCCGCCTCGGCGGCGACCAGGCCCTCTTCCGCGCCCTCAACCGCCGCATCCTGGAGACCGAAGGCGCCCTCGACACCGCCTTCATCGCCGAACACACCCACGGCTTCGAAGACTTCGAGCACACGGCACGCACCGCCGACTGGGACGAGACCCTGCGCGCCACCGGCCTGGCCCGCGAGGACATCGAGCGCGCCCTGGAGATGATCCTCGCCTCCCGCCGCACCATCGTCTGCTGGGCCATGGGCCTCACCCAGCACAAGCACGCCGTCCCCACCATCCGGGAAGTCGTCAACTTCCTCCTCCTGCGCGGCAACATCGGCCGCCCCGGCGCCGGTGTCTGCCCCGTCCGCGGCCACAGCAACGTCCAGGGCGACCGCACCATGGGCATCTTCGAACGCCCCGCCCCCGCCTTCCTCGACGCCCTGCAGAAGGAATTCGACTTCACCCCGCCCCGCGAACACGGCCTCGACGTCGTACGGGCCATCCGCGCCCTCCGCGACGGAGAAGCCAAGGTCTTCTTCGCCATGGGCGGCAACTTCGTCTCCGCCACCCCCGACACCGACGTCACCGAAGCAGCCGTGCGCCGCGCCCGCCTGACCGTCCACGTATCGACCAAGCTCAACCGCTCCCACGCCGTCACCGGCGCCCGCGCCCTCATCCTGCCCACCCTCGGCCGCACCGAGCGCGACCGCCAGGACGGCGGCGACCAGTTCGTCACCGTCGAGGACTCCATGGGCATGGTCCACGCCTCCCGCGGCCGCCTCCGGCCCGCGAGCCCCCACCTGCTCTCCGAGACCGCCATCGTCTGCCGCCTCGCCCGCCGCACCCTCGGCCCCACCAGCACCACACCCTGGGAAGACTTCGAGAAGGACTACGGCACGATCCGCGACCGCATCGCCCGCGTCATCCCCGGCTTCGAGGACTTCAACACCCGCGTCGCCCGCCCCGGCGGCTTCACCCTGCCGCACGCCCCCCGCGACGAGCGCCGCTTCCCCACCGCCACCGGCAAGGCCAACTTCACCGCCGCCGACATCGAATACCCGCGCGCCCCCGAAGGCCGCCTCCTGCTGCAGACCCTGCGCTCCCACGACCAGTACAACACCACCATCTACGGCCTCGACGACCGCTACCGCGGCATCAAGAACGGCCGCCGCGTCGTCCTCGTCAACCCCGAGGACGCAGCCGAACTCGACCTCGCCGACGGCTCCTACGCCGACCTCGTCAGCGAATGGACCGACGGCAGCGAGCGCCGCGCGGACGGCTTCCGCGTCGTCCACTACCCCACCGCCCGCGGCTGCGCCGCCGCCTACTACCCCGAGACCAACGTCCTCGTCCCCCTCGACCACACCGCCGACACCAGCAACACCCCGGCGAGCAAGTCCCTGGTCATCAGGGTGGAACCCACCCGCCCGGCCTGACCACCCCCGGCTCCCCGCCCACCTCCCGCCACCTGATAAGACGTTCAGCACGCAACGAACACAAGGACGAACGGAGCCGGACCCATGGGCGAGCAGAGCCAGACCACGTTCCCGCAGCAGGTCCTGGACGAATGGGCCGGCAGCGGACACGACCTGCGCGCCCTCTTCTCCGCGGGCCACCTCGGCGACCGCATGGGCCTCCAGGTACGCGAAGCCTCCCCCGACCGCGTCGTCGGCACCATCCCGGTCGAGGGCAACACCCAGCCGTACGGCCTGCTGCACGGCGGCGCCTCCGCCGTGCTCGCCGAGACCCTCGGCTCCGTCGGCGCCATGCTCCACGGCGGCCCCGCCAAGATCGCCGTCGGCGTCGACCTCAACTGCACCCACCACCGCGGCGTACGCTCCGGACTGGTCACCGGAGTGGCCACCCCCGTCCACCGCGGCCGCACCACCGCCACATACGAGATCACCATCACCGACGAACAGGACAAGCGGGTCTGCACCGCCCGCCTCACCTGCCTCCTCCGCCCGGCCGACAGCACCGGCACCGCCGCCTGACCCGGCCTCCCCGAACCCGGGCCGGACACCACCCCGCACCCCCTTCCTCCCCGGCGCGCGGAGCCCTACCTTTCCCGCCATGAGGGACCCGGCCCGCAAGACGCCGAAGCGCACCCTGCCCACCGCCGCGTGCGCCCTGCTGTTCGCGACCGCCCTCGCCACCGGCTGCTCCGACTCCGGGGACGAGGGCGTCAGCGCCGCCACGCACACCGACCCACCCGTCCAGGTGTGCGCCAAGCTGATCTCCTACTGGGCCGGCGAAGACCTCACCGGCGGCCACTGGGCCGGGCTCGACTGGGAACAGAAGGGCCTCTCCAACGACCAGTACGTCATCTACGACGACATCGTGCGGGCCGCCCGCACCGAACAACAGCAGCACGGCACCACCGCCGCCCGGAAGTTGATAGAGCGTCAGGCCCAACAGCGCTGCGCGGCGGCCGACGGCGCCACCCACAGCTCGGAGAACTGGCGCCCACCCACATAACAGTGCGTGACATTCACACCGGGCGACACCGGCGATCCACTCCTCCCCCCGGCACCACGCCCGCGATCTTTTCGGCCGCCACCGGCCGAAGCGCCACGCCCCGGACGCCACCATGCCGCCAAAGCATTAGCGGAACTGCACCTTCGCACTATCCGGATGCTGGAGTTCACCCGAAAAGCGAGAACTGTCCGCGCAATACTGCTACAAGGACACCGCCGAAGTGACCTGAGGCATAACAAGACAGTCACATCATGGCCAGCACCTCTGCCACCCGCCGCCGCACACCCCTAGAGTCACGGCCAGTCACCACCCCGGGCGGCCCGCACCCCGACCCCGCACCCGGCCGCGCCGCCCGGCGGGCGATACGGCACCTCAGCAGAGGAGGCCGCGCCAGGGAAAGGACTCCACCGTGCGAAACCGTTCCTTGCTCGTCCTCACCACCGCGATCGCCACCGGGGCCCTCACCCTGAGCGCATGCGGCTCCCGCGACGACAAAGGCGGTGGCGACAACAGCGGCGGCAGCACGACCACCGTCGTCATCGGCGTCGACGCCCCACTGACCGGCTCCCTCTCCGCCCTCGGCCAAGGCATCAAGAACTCCGTCGACCTCGCCGCCCGCACCGCCAACGACAACAAGGAAGTCAAGGGCGTCACCTTCAAGACCGAACCCCTCGACGACCAGGCCGTCCCCGCCTCCGGCCAGCAGAACGCCACCACACTCGTCGCCGACAAGGCCGTACTCGGCGTCGTCGGCCCCCTCAACTCCGGCGTCTCCCAGTCCATGCAGGGCGTCTTCGCCCGCGCCGGACTCACCCAGGTCTCCCCCGCCAACACCAGCCCCGAACTCAGCCAGGGCGCCAACTGGCTCAAGGGCCAGAAGACCCGCCCCTTCAAGACCTACTTCCGCACCGCCACCACCGACATCATCCAAGGCCGCTTCGCCGCCCAGTACGCCCACAACGACGCCAAGAAGACCAAGGCCTTCGTCGTCGACGACAAACAGACCTACGGCGTCGGCCTCTCCTCCATCTTCGCCGAGGAATTCAAACGCCTCGGCGGCCAGGTCGTCGGCACCGACCACATCACCGTCAAGGAAACCGACTTCTCCAGCGTCGCCAACAAGGTCAAGAACTCCGGCGCCGACATCGTCTACTTCGGCGGCCAGTACCCCGAAGGCGGCCTCCTCTCCGACCAGGTCAAACGAGCCGGCGCGCACATCCCCACCATGGGCGGCGACGGCATCTACGACCCCGCCTTCATCACCGCCTCCAGCGAGAGCAACGACGGCGACCTCGCCACCTCCGTCGGCTACCCCGTCGATCAGCTCGACTCCGCCAAGACCTTCGTCAAGAACTACGCCGCCGCCGGCTACAAGGACCCCTACGCCGCCTACGGCGGCTACTCCTACGACGCCGCCTGGGCCATCGTCCAGGCCGTCAAGAAAGCCGTCGAGGACAACAACGGCAAACTCCCCGCCGGTGCCCGCGACAAGGTCACCGCGGCCATGAGCAAGATCTCCTTCGACGGAGTCACCGGCAAGGTCTCCTTCGATGAATTCGGCGACACCACCAACAAGCAACTGACGGTCTATCAAGTCAAGGGCGACGCCTGGAAATCCGTAAAGAGCGCCACCTTCCAGGACTGACCCGCCCGGGCCCACCCGCCCCCACCCAGGACACCGCGCGAGGACGCCGCCCACGCCCTCGCGCGGACCCACATCCGACACACATCGGAGGCCCGCGGTGCACGCACTGCCGCAAACGCTGGTCAGCGGACTCGCCCTCGGTGCCCTCTACGGCCTCATCGCCATCGGGTACACCATGGTCTACGGCATCGTCCAGCTCATCAACTTCGCCCACGGCGAGATCGTCATGATCGGGGGCTTCGGCGCCCTCACCGTCCACCTCTGGCTCCCCGGCGACACCCCACTCGCCGCCGCCCTCCCCCTCATGCTCATCGGCGGCGCCATCGCCTCCGTCGCCGTCGCCACCGCCGCCGAACGCTTCGCCTACCGCCCCCTGCGCGACGCCCCCCGCCTCGCCCCGCTCATCACCGCCATCGGACTCTCCATCGCCCTCCAGCAACTCGTCTGGGCCTTCTACCCCGACGCCAAGAAATCCCGCGCCTTCCCCCAGTTCCAGGGCGACTCCTTCCAACTGGCCAACAACATCCACATCCAGCGCGACGACCTCTTCGTCCTCATAGCCGCCCCCCTCTGCATGCTCGCCCTCGGCCTCTTCGTCGCCCGCAGCCGCACCGGCCGCGCCATGCAGGCCACCGCCCAGGACCCCGACACCGCCAAGCTCATGGGCATCAACACCGACCGCATCATCGTCCTGGCCTTCGCCATCGGCGGCGCCTTCGCCGCCGTCGCCGCCGTCGCCCAAGGACTCCGCGCCGGACAGATCAACTTCGAAATGGGCTTCATCCTCGGCCTCAAGGCCTTCACCGCAGCCGTACTCGGCGGCATCGGCAACATCTACGGCGCCATGCTCGGCGGAGTCGTCCTCGGCATCGCCGAAGCCGCCTCCACCACCTACATCCAGAACATCCCCGGCATGCACCAGCTCGGAGGCGGCGGCTGGAAGGACGTCTGGGCCTTCGTCCTCCTCATCCTCGTCCTGCTGATCAGGCCCCAAGGACTGCTCGGCGAACGCGTCGCGGATCGGGCGTGACCACCATGACCCCACCCACGGACACCACAACGGACACCACGACCACCACCGAAACCACCCCCGTCATCCCCCTACCCCTCGGCGCCGCCCTCGCCCTCACCACCACCGGCGCCCTCCTCAGCGCCGCCTCCACCTTCCTCTCCTGGACCTGGACCACCGCCTTCCCCGGCAACCTCACTGTCAACGGCTACCCCGGCGGACTCCAACTCCTCACCCTCACCGGAGCCCTCCTCACCCTCGCCCTCACCCTCGCCACCCGGGGCACCCCCGGACTCCGCTGGCTCAACCCCACCCGCCGCCACGACGCCACCGCCTACCTCGCCGCCGGAACCCTCGCCACCACCTGGTACACCCTCATCGCCATCGCCGTACAACTCGGCGGACTCGCCAACCTCGAACCCGGCGGCTACATCGCCGCCCTCGCCACCCTGCTCACCCTCACCGGCGCCCTCGGCCTCCCCATCGACCGCCGCACCACCGCCTCCTACCCGCACAACGGCCGCCTCGCCGCGCTGCCCGCCCCCCTCGCCACCGCACTCCGCGCCACCCACCGGACCGTACGCCCCGGCCGCACCGACCGGCCGCTCCCCGCCGCCCGCCCGCTGCCCTCCTGGGCCGAGATCCTCCTGATCGCCGCCGCCTTCGGCACCGCCCTCTGCCTCGTCACCTACGGCATCGGCACCGGCTACGGCGAACTCTTCACCGGCTTCCTCATCCTCGCCGCCTTCGGCACCCTCGCCCTCCGCAAGGCCGGCATCGTCACCAGGCTCACCGAACTCACCACCAAGCACCGCAACATCACCATCACCGCCGCCTTCGTCGCAGCAGCCCTCTTCCCCCTCACCCAGTCCACCGACCAGTACACCCTGATCGCCGTCAACATCCTGATCTTCTCCACCGTCGCCCTCGGCCTCAACATCGTCGTCGGCCTCGCCGGCCTCCTCGACCTCGGCTACGTCGCCTTCCTCGGCGTCGGCGCCTACACCGCCGCGCTCGTCTCCGGCTCCACCGCCTCCACCCTCGGCGTCCACTTCCCCTTCTGGGCCGCCGTCCTCACCGGCGCCGCCGCCTCACTCGTCTTCGGCGTCGTCATCGGCGCCCCCACCCTCCGCCTCCGCGGCGACTACCTCGCCATCGTCACCCTCGGCTTCGGAGAGATCTTCCGCATCACCGTCGGCAACCTCAACGGCGAATCCGGCCCCTCCCTCACCAACGGCCCCAACGGCATCCCCAACATCCCCGACCTCATCCTCTTCGGCTACAACTTCGGCTCCACCCACTCCCTCGGCGGCATCACCCTCAGCCCCTTCGCCAACTACTACCTCCTGATGCTCCTCATCACGATCCTCGTCGTCCTCGTCTTCAGCCGCGCAGGCAACTCCCGCATCGGCCGCGCCTGGATCGCCATCCGCGAGGACGAGACCGCCGCCACCGCCATGGGCATCAACAGCTTCCGTCTGAAACTCCTCGCCTTCGCCCTCGGCGCCACCCTCGCCGGACTCGCCGGCACCGTACAGGCCCACGTCGCCTACACCGTCGTACCCGAGCAGTACGTCTTCGCCGGACCCGTACCCCCCAACTCCGCCTTCCTCCTCGCCGCCGTCATCCTCGGCGGCATGGGCACCATCCGCGGCCCCCTCCTCGGCGCCGCGCTCCTCTACCTCATCCCCGCCAAACTCCAATTCCTCCACGACTACCAGCTCCTCGCCTTCGGCGCCGCCCTCATCCTCCTCATGCGCTACCGGCCCGAAGGACTCATCCCCAACCGCAGGCAACAACTCGAATTCCACGAGGACGCCACAGGAACCGGAACCCTCGGCATCACCAAGGCGGAGGCGTGACCACCATGACCACCACCACGGACGCCCCCGTCCTCACCGCCACCGGCGTCACCATGCGCTTCGGCGGACTCACCGCCGTACGCACCGTCGACCTCACCGTCCACCACGACGAAATCGTCGGCCTCATCGGACCCAACGGCGCCGGAAAAACCACCTTCTTCAACTGCCTCACCGGCCTCTACCGGCCCACCGAAGGCACCGTCACCTACCGCGACACCGTCCTCCCGCCCAAACCCCACCTCGTCACCCGGGCCGGCATCGCCCGCACCTTCCAGAACATCCGGCTCTTCGCCAACATGACCGTCCTCGAAAACGTCCTCGTCGGCCGCCACACCCGCACCAGGGAAGGACTCCTCTCCGCCCTCCTGCGCAGCCCCCGATTCCACCGCGCCGAAGCCGCCTCCACCCAACGCGCCATGGAACTCCTCGACTTCACCGGCCTCGCCCCCAAAGCCGACCACCTCGCCCGCAACCTCCCCTACGGCGAACAGCGCAAGCTCGAGATCGCCCGCGCCCTCGCCAGCGACCCCGGACTCCTCCTCCTCGACGAACCCACCGCCGGAATGAACCCCCAGGAGACCCGCGCCACCGAGGCACTCGTCCGCGCCATCCGGGAACAAGGCACCGCCGTCCTCGTCATCGAGCACGACATGCGCTTCATCTTCAATCTCTGCGACCGCGTCGCCGTCCTCGTCCAGGGCGAAAAGCTCGTCGAGGGCACGTCGGACACCGTCCAGGCCGACGAACGCGTCATCGCCGCCTACCTCGGCACACCCTTCGAAGGCGCCCCCGGCCAGGAGGAACTCGCCGAAGTCGAAGCCGCGGAAGCGGAAGCCGCACACGCGGAGGAAGACCGATGACCGCCCTCCTGGAGGTCGAGAACCTCCGCGTCGCCTACGGCAAGATCGAAGCCGTCAAGGGAATCACCTTCACCGTCGAAGCCGGCCGCATCGTCACCCTCATCGGCACCAATGGCGCGGGCAAGACCACCACACTCCGCACGCTCTCCGGACTCATCGAACCCCTCGGCGGCAGCGTCCGCTTCGACGGCCGGAGCATCGTCGGCACCCCCGCCCACGAGATCGTCGCCCTCGGACTCGCCCACTCCCCCGAGGGCCGCCACATCTTCCCGCGCCTCACCATCGCCGAGAACCTCCAGCTCGGAGCGTTCCTCCGCAAGGACGCCGACGGCATCGGGCAGGACATCCAGCGCGCCTACGAGCTCTTCCCCATCCTCGGGGAACGAGCGAAGCAGGCCGCCGGAACCCTCTCCGGCGGCGAACAGCAGATGCTCGCCATGGGCAGGGCCCTGATGTCCCGCCCCAAGCTCCTCATGCTCGACGAGCCCTCCATGGGCCTCTCCCCGATCATGATGCAGAAGATCATGGAGACCATCGCCGAACTCAAGGCCACCGGCACCACGATCCTGCTCGTCGAACAGAACGCACAGGCGGCGCTGTCACTCGCCGACAGCGGCCATGTGATGGAGGTCGGGAAGATCGTGCTCTCCGGATCGGGAGCGGATCTGCTGCACGACGAATCGGTGCGGAAGGCGTACCTGGGCGAGGACTGAGGGCATACGAAAGGGCCCACGTCATCGCTTTTGCGGACGTGGGCCCTTCGTATGCGTACTGCCTACTGCCCCTTGGCCTTCTTCTCCTCGGCGTCCTCGATGACCGCCTCGGCCACCTGCTGCATCGACAGCCGGCGGTCCATCGACGTCTTCTGGATCCACCGGAACGCGGCCGGCTCGGTCAGCCCGTACTGCGTCTGAAGAACGCTCTTCGCCCGGTCCACGAGCTTCCGCGTCTCCAGCCGCTGGGAGAGGTCGGCGACCTCCTGCTCCAACGCCTTCAGCTCCGTGAAGCGCGACACCGCCATCTCGATGGCGGGCACCACGTCGCTCTTGCTGAACGGCTTCACGAGGTACGCCATCGCCCCGGCGTCCCGCGCCCGCTCCACGAGCTCGCGCTGCGAGAAGGCGGTGAGCATGAGCACGGGCGCGATCGAGTCCGCGGCGATCTGCTCGGCGGCGGAGATCCCGTCGAGGACGGGCATCTTCACGTCCAGAATGACCAGGTCCGGCTTGTGCTCCCGGGCGAGCGCGACCGCGGTCTCCCCGTCGCCCGCCTCGCCGACTACGGAGTACCCCTCTTCTTCGAGCATCTCTTTGAGATCGAGCCGGATGAGGGCCTCGTCCTCGGCGATCACGACGCGGGTGATGTGGGGAGGGGTGTGCTGCGGCTCGTCGTCGACGGGCGGCGTGGGCTCGGCGGCGGTCACGGGTCTCCTCGATGGGGGCAGGTACTGCTGTACGAGCGTACCTGCGAGCCCGCCGCACCTCCGACAATGTAAGCTGTTCGCGCTACCCCTAGCCGGGTTGGTGGAACGGTATACACGGAGGTCTCAAACACCTCTGCCCGAGAGGGCTTGCGGGTTCGAATCCCGCACCCGGCACGCGAACGCAAATCGGACGAACACCTTCTCGTGAACATTGTCCGTTTCCCGCCCGAGAGACCCTTTTCTCGCGCACGGTTGTTCCATGCAGATGCACGGCACAGAGGTGCGCCAGAAGGCCCTCACTCTCCTGCGGAACGGCTCCAAGAATGCGGACGTCGCACGCGCCCTGAATGTCCCCCTCGGCACGGTCAGCTACTGGCGGCACATGGACCGGGCGAAGCGCGGCGAATGCCCAGGGGCCCACAACCCCAAGTGCCCGAGATGCGATGGCCGTGAGCTCGACGAGGCCGCGTACGCCTATCTCCTGGGCCTCTATCTCGGCGACGGGCACATCATCCAGTACTCCGGGCACCGAGTGCCCAGCCTCATGATCACGTGCGCCAATGACTGGCCCGGGCTGATGGACGACTGCGAGAAGGCCATGCGCACAGTCTTCCCGGACAACTCCGTCTGCCGCGTCCGCAGGACGGGGTGCCAGAACGTGAAGATCTACTCCAAGCACCTCTGGTGCATGTTTCCCCAGCACGGCCCAGGCAAGAAGCACGAGCGCCTCATCGAGCTCGAACCTTGGCAAGAGGACATCGTGGAGGAACACCCCTGGGAGTTCATCCGGGGACTTATCCACTCCGACGGCTGCCGGATCACCAACTGGACCACACGCCTCGTCGGCGGCGAGCGCAAGCGCTATGAGTACCCAAGGTACTTCTTCACCAACAAGTCCCAGGACATCCTGGGCCTCTTCGCCGACACTCTCGACATCGTCGGCGTCGAATGGACCATGACCCGGCGCGGCAAGGACCCATTCAACATCACCGTGGCCCGCCGCGACTCCGTCGCTCTCATGGACGCCCACATAGGCCCCAAGTACTAACCCCTACACCCCTCGACGAAACAGCGCCACCCACAGAAACGGCACGCCGTAATACGAAGACTCCGGCAATTCAGCCCGCATCCGCCGGAGTTCAACCTCCTCCAGGTCGGAGAAGATCCAGCGCAACGCCTCCGGCGTATAAGCTGATGCGGCGGTGGGGTGGGAGGTGGTGGAAGCAGCCGGAGTCGTAGATCAGGTCGTAGGGGCCCGTCAGTTCCGTCCCGGTCAGTGCGAACGCGTCGCCGCAGTGGAAGCGGATGTCGGCTCCGGCCTCGCGGGCGCGTTCCTCGGCCCAGGTGATGGCCGTCGGGGAGAGGTCGACGGCGTCCACCTGGAAGCCCAGTGCGGCCAGGTGCAGCGCGTTGCGGCCCGGGCCGCAGCCCAGGTCGAGGGCCCGGCCGGGGGTGATCAGTCCGCGGTCGACGTACGAGGCCAGGTTCTCGTCCGGCTTCGCCACGAAGAACGGCACCGGCTTTGAACGGTCGGTGTAGAAGCCGTCCCACCAGTCGGCTCCGTCGGCCGTCCAGCGGTCGGCGTCCGGCGCGAACAGGCCGTCCAGGAGCTTGAGTACGTCGTCGACCGTGCGTATGTTCCGGTCCATCCGGTCCCCCTCTCACCTGAGGGAACGGTACGGCCGGGCGGTGCGGAAGCCCAGCTCAGGACGGATGGCGCGAGCGCGTGGAAAGGCCCCTGCGGCCGGAGCATGAGCGGCGTGACCCATCACCCGCGACCCCGTACGCGCGGCTGCCCGCCACCCGGGCGAAGGCCGTCGTGGTGGCTTTCCGGGAGGCGTTGGAGCAGGTATTTCACTCCTCTCCGATGTGGTGCACCCGCACCAGGTTCGTCGTGCCCGCGACCCCCGGTGGGGAGCCGGCCGTGATGATGACCATGTCGCCCTTCTGGCAGCGGCCGATCTTCAGCAGGTGTTCGTCGACCTGGTCGACCATTTCGTCGGTCGTCTGGACCATGGGGCCCAGGAAGGTCTCCACGCCCCAGGTGAGGTTGAGTTGTGAGCGGGTGGCCGGCTCGGGGGTGAAGGCCAGGAGGGGGATCGGGGAGCGGTAGCGGGACAGGCGTCGGGCCGTATCACCGGATTGGGTGAAGGCGACGAGGTACTTCGCGCCGAGGAAGTCGCCCATCTCGGCGGCGGCGCGGGCGACGGAGCCGCCCTGGGTGCGGGGCTTGCCGCGTTCGCTGAGCGGTGGGAGGCCCTTGGCGAGGACGTCTTCTTCGGCTGCCGTGACGATGCGGCCCATCGTCTTGACGGTCTCCACGGGGTATTTGCCGACGCTGGTCTCACCCGAAAGCATGACCGCGTCCGTGCCGTCGATGACCGCGTTGGCGACGTCGGAGGCCTCGGCGCGGGTGGGGCGGGAGGCGTCGATCATCGAGTCGAGCATCTGGGTGGCGACGATGACCGGTTTGGCGTTGCGCCGGGCGAGTTTGATGGCGCGCTTCTGCACGATCGGGACCGTTTCGAGGGGCATTTCGACGCCCAGGTCGCCGCGGGCGACCATGATGCCGTCGAAGGCGTCGACGATGCCCTGGAGGTTCTCGACGGCCTGCGGCTTCTCGATCTTCGCGATGACGGGGAGGCGGCGGCCTTCCTCGTCCATGACGCGGTGGACGTCCACGATGTCGTGTTCGCTGCGGACGAAGGAGAGGGCGATGATGTCGGCGCCCGTCCTGATGGCCCAGCGGAGGTCTTCGACGTCCTTCTCGGAGAGGGCGGGGACGGAGACGGCGACGCCGGGGAGGTTGAGGCCCTTGTTGTCGGAGACCATGCCGCCTTCGATGACGACGGTCCGTACGCGGGGGCCGTCGACGGAGGTGACCTCCAGGGTGACGCGGCCGTCGTCGACGAGGATGCGTTCGCCCCTGGTGACGTCGGCGGCGAGGCCGTCGTAGGTGGTGCCGCAGTGGTGGCGGTCGCCCTCGATGTCCTCGACGGTGATGGTGAACTCGTCGCCGCGTTCAAGAAGTACGGGACCTTCGCGGAATCGGCCCAGGCGGATCTTCGGGCCTTGAAGGTCGGCGAGGATGCCGATGCTGCGGCCGGTCTCCTCGGCGGCCTTGCGCACTCGCTGGTACCGCGCCTCGTGGTCGACGTAGGTGCCATGGCTGAGGTTGAAGCGGGCCACGTCCATTCCGGCTTCGACGAGTGACTTGATCTGCTCGTACGAGTCGGTGGCCGGTCCCAGGGTGCAGACGATTTTTGCTCGGCGCATGGCACGACCTTATGACCTACCGGCGGGTAGAGAATTGGCCGGCCGCGACTCCCCAACGTCCGTTGAGTAAAAGCTTGTTGACAATTAGTGAAACGTGCGCGGGGGTGCTCTGATGAGCGTTCCGCGCACTTCCCGCGCGCCGGTCTCAGAGGGTGGGGGGTGTCATGGTGAAGCGGGCGTTGACCTGTGCGTAGACGCTCTGGCGCTGGGGTTCGAGGTCGAGCGCGGGGGTGGGGGCGGCGCCTCCGTACGCCGCGGAGCGCATCATTCCGCCGGGGGCGGGGGGCAGGCCGACGGGGGCCGTGTTCTCGGCGCCGAGGTCGGCGAGTTCCACCAGGGCGACGAGCCGGGCGCCGAGGGCTCCGGCGTATTCGCGGGCGCGCTGCACGGCTTCGTGTACGGCCTGCCGGCGGGCCTCGCGGTGGGCGGGCGAGTCGGGGCGCAGGGCCCACCAGGGGCCGTCGACGCGGGTGAGGTCGAGTGCGGCGAGGCGGGTGGTGAGTTCGCCGAGGGTGGTGAAGTCGGCGAGGGTGGCGGTGAGGTGGACGCTGCCGTGGTAGGCGTGGATGCGTTCGTGGCGGCCCTTCTCGGTGAGTTGTGGGGTGATGGTGAAGGTGCCGGTTTCGAGTTTTTCGACGGTGTCGCCGTAGGACTTGAGCAGGTCGAGGGTCTGGTTGTTGCGGCGGGTGAGGTCGCTGAGGGCTGTGGTGCGGTCGGTGCCGCGGGCGCTGATGGTGATGCCGATGTGGGCGATTTCGGGGTCGACTTCGAGGCGGGCTTCGCCGCGGACGGCGAGGCGGGGGCTGTCGGGGGTGCCGTAGGGCAGGGGTGCGGGTGTGGTCATGGGGTCAGCGTCTCAGCCCGGGTGCATATGGGCGCTACGCGGGAGTCACCGTTTCGCAACCTTGTGGGGGTGTTCCGGTTGGGGGTGCCGAGGCCAGAATCTACGCGCGTTGTCAGTGTCGTGAACAGCTGGATCAAGGAGTTGAAGTGCCGCTGAACCGGAGGAACTTTCTGGGGCGTACGGCCGCCACGGGTGCGGGTGTTGCGCTGGTGGGGTCGGTGGGTGCCGGGTCGGCCGAGGCGCGGGAGTCGGTGGCGGGCCGAAGTGGTGGACGGGGTCGGCATTATGCGTTGACGGTGATGGGGACGACGGATCTGCATGGGAATGTCTTCAACTGGGACTATTTCACCGATGCGGAGTTCGATGACAAGGCGCACAACGATGTGGGTCTGGCGAAGATATCGACGTTGGTGAATGGGGTCCGTAAGGAGAAGGGGCGGCGGAACACGCTGCTGATCGATGCGGGTGACACGATTCAGGGCACTCAGCTCTCGTATTACTACGCGCGGGTGGATCCGATCACGAAGGCTCATGGTCCGGTGCATCCGATGGCGCGGGCGATGAACGCGATCGGGTATGACGCGGCGGCGTTGGGGAATCACGAGTTCAATTACGGGATTCCGGTGCTGCGGAAGTTCGAGGAGCAGTGCGATTTCCCGTTGCTGGGGGCGAACGCGCTGGATGCGAAGACGTTGCGGCCGGCCTTTCCGCCGTATGTGATCAAGCGGGTGCGGGCGCCGTTCGGCCGTGATGTGCGGGTGGCGATCCTGGGGTTGACGAATCCGGGGATCGCGATCTGGGACAAGGCGAATGTGCAGGGGAAGATGGTGTTCCCCGGGCTGGAGGAGCAGGCGGCGAAGTGGGTGCCGAAGCTTCGGTCGATGGGTGCGGATGTGGTGATCGTCGCGGCGCATGCGGGGAGCAGTGGTACGTCGTCGTACGGGGATCAGTTGCCGTATGTCGAGAATTCTGCGGCGTTGGTGGCGGAGCAGGTGCCGGGGATCGATGCGATTCTGGTCGGTCATGCGCATGTGGAGATTCCCGAGTACCGGGTGGTGAACAAGGAGTCGGGCAAGGAGGTGGTGTTGTCGGAGCCGTTGAAGTGGGGGCAGCGGTTGACGTTGTTCGACTTCGATCTGGTGTGGGAGAAGGGCTGCTGGCGGGTGGCCGGGGTGGCGGCGAAGGTGCTGAATTCGAATACGGTCGCCGAGGACCGGAGGATCACCGGGTTGTTGCGCGGTGAGCACCGGAAGGTGGTGGCGTATGTGAATCAGGTGATCGGTACGTCGTCGGCTGCGATGAGTGCTGCGGAGGCCGCGTACAAGGACACGCCGGTGATTGATTTCATCAATCATGTGCAGGCGGAGACGGTGCGGGCGGCGTTGGCGGGTACGGAGTTCGCGGGGTTGCCGGTGTTGTCGCAGGCGTCGTGTTTCTCGCGGACGGCGGGGGTGCCGGCCGGGAAGGTGACGATCCGTGAGGTGGCGGGTCTTTATCCGTTCGAGAACACCCTGGAGGCGCGGGTGTTGACGGGTGCGCAGGTGCGGGAGTATCTGGAGTTCTCGGCGCGCTATTACGTGCGGACGGCGGCGGGTGCGGTGGTGGATCCGGCGAAGCTGACGAATGCCGAGAACATTCCGGACTTCAATTATGACGTGGTCAGCGGCCTCTCGTACGAGATCGACATCGCGAAGGCGCCGGGGGCGCGGATCGCGAAGCTCACGTTCGACGGGAAGCCGCTGGACGACGCGGCACGGTTCGTGCTGGCGGTGAACAATTACCGGGCGAGTGGCGGGGGGAATTTTCCGCATGTCGCCCGGGCGAAGCAGGTGTGGGCGAATTCGGAGGAGATCCGGAACACGATCATCTCGTGGGTGCGGGCCCAGGGGGCGATCGATGTGGGGCGTTTCGCGTCAGTGGACTGGAAGTTGACGCGGGATGGTGCGCCGGTCTTCTGAGGTGGTGGTCCGGGGTCGCGGCTGTGGTCGCGGCTCCAGGCCGAAGGTGGTGAAGGCGGTCCGCTCGGGGAGGGGGTAGACCGTCTTTCCGGTGATGGCGTTGAGGATGACGGCGCTGCGCCAGGCGGCGAGGCCGAGGTCGGGGGTGCCGATGCCGTGGGTGTGGCGTTCGGCGTTCTGGACGTGGACGGCGCCCTTGACCAGGGGGTCGAGGACGAGGCGGTGGTTCTCGTCGATGCGGGGGCGGTCGCTGTGGTCGCGGCGGATGTAGGGGTCGAGGGCGGCGAGGAGGGTGTCGGTGCGGCGTTCGCGGTAGCCGGTGGCGAGGACGACGGCGTCGGTGGTGATGCGGGAGCGGGTGCCTTGCTGGGCGTGTTCGAGGTGGAGTTCGACGCGGGTGGTGCCGACGCGGCCGGCGGTGCGGACGAAGACTCCGGGGGTGAGGACGGTGTCGGGCCAGCCGCCGTGGAGGCTGCGGCGGTAGAGCTCTTCGTGGATGTCGGCGAGGGTTTCGGTGGCGATTCCCTTGTGGAGTTGCCATTGCTGGGGCAGGAGTTGGTTGCGTACGCCTTCGGGGAGGGCGTGGAAGTAGCGGGTGTAGTCGGGGGTGAATTGTTCGAGCCCGAGCTTGCTGTATTCCATGGGGGCGAAGGCGGGGGTGCGGGCGAGCCAGTGGAGTTTTTCGCGGCCGGTGGGGCGGTTGCGGAGGAGGTCGAGGAAGACTTCCGCGCCGGACTGGCCGGAGCCGATGACGGTGATGTGGTCGGCGGCGAGGATCTTTTCGCGGTGGTCGAGGTAGTCGGCGGAGTGGATGACGGGGACGGCGGGGGCTTCGGTGAGGGGGCGGAGGGGTTCGGGGATGTGGGGGGTGGTGCCGACGCCGAGGACGAGGTTGCGGGCGTAGGCGCGGCCGAGTGCTTCGGCTTCTCCTTCGGTGTCGAGTTGGGTGTAGTCGATTTCGAAGAGGTTGCGTTCGGGGTTCCAGCGGAGGGCGTCGATCTGGTGGCCGAAGTGGAGGCCGGGGAGGGATTGGCTGACCCAGCGGCAGTAGGCGTCGTATTCGGCGCGTTGGATGTGGAAGCGCTCGGCGAAGTAGAAGGGGTAGAGGCGTTCGCGGTCCTTGAGGTAGTTGAGGAAGGTCCAGGGGCTGGTGGGGTCGGCGAGGGTGACGAGGTCGGCGAGGAAGGGGACTTGGAGGGCGGTGCCGTCGATGAGGAGGCCGGGGTGCCAGCGGAAGGTGGGGGTCTGGTCGTAGCAGGCGGTGCGGAGTGCGGGGATGCCGTGGGCGAGGGCGGCGAGGGAGAGGTTGAAGGGGCCGATGCCGATGCCGGCGATGTCGAGGGGCTGTTCGGGGGTGGTGCGGGGGCCGGGTTGGGTGGCGGTGTCGGGGGTGGTGCGGCCGGCCTTCTTCGGGGGGTTGGCGTTGCTCATCGGTGGATGTGGCCTTCCACGAGGTTGAGGAGGGTGCGGAGGTGGTCGGTGGTGGTGTGGGGGTTGAGGAGGGTGGTTTTCAGCCAGAGGCCTTCGGGGGTGGTGGCGCGGCCGAGGACGGCGCGGCCGCTGTGGAGGAGGTGGCGTCGGGTGGTGGCGAGGGTGTGGTCGTCGGTGCCGGTGGGGCGGAAGAGGACGGTGCTGAGGGTGGGGCGGGCGTGGAGTTCGAAGCGGGGGTGGGCGTCGATGAGGTCGGCGAGGTGGTGTGCGGTGGCGCAGACGCGTTCGACGAGGCGGCCCAGTCCGTTGCGGCCGAGGGCGCGGAGGGTGACGGCGATCTTGAGGATGTCGGGTCGGCGGGTGGTGCGCAGGGAGCGGCCGAGGAGGTCGGGGAGTCCGGCGTGGGTGTCGTCGGGGGCGTTGAGGTAGTCGGTGTGGTGGGCCAGTGGGTGCAGGGCGGTGGTGTCGGGGACGGCGAGGATGCCTGCGGCGATGGGTTGCCAGCCGAGTTTGTGCAGGTCGAGGGCGATGGTGTGGGCGCGGTCGAGTCCGTCGAGGGCGGGGCGCAGGGTGTCGCTGAAGAGGAGGGGTCCGCCGTAGGAGGCGTCGATGTGGAGGCGGGCGTGGTGGGTGTCGCAGAGGTCGGCGAGGTGGGGCAGGGGGTCGATGCGTCCGGTGTCGGTGGTGCCTGCGGTGGCGACGACGAGGGTGGGGGTGGCGTGGTGGTGGTCGAGGGCGGTGTGCAGGTGTGCGGGGTCGATGGTGCCGGTGGGGGTGGCGAGGACGTGGGGTGCGGGGAGGCCGAGGAGCCAGGCGGCGCGGTGGATGCTGTGGTGGGCGTTGGCTCCGCAGATGATGCGGAGGGTCGGGGGTGGTGTGCCCGGGGTGTGGCGGGTGCGGTGCGGGGCGGTCGCGGTTGAGGGGCCGTACGCCACGTCGTACGCGGCCCCCTCGCTCGTGGTTCCGCGGGTGATTCCGTCCGCCGGGTCGTGCGCGCCCTCGTGTGTGCGGCGGTGGGTCGCGCCTGCCGCTTCGCGTGCGAGGAGGAGGGCGAGGTGGTTGGACTCGGTGCCGCCGGTGGTGGTGACGGCGTCGGGTGCGGGGCGGGTGGGGTAGGCGAGTGCGGCTAGGGCGTGGAGCACCTCGGTTTCCAGGGCGGAGGCGGCGGGGGCCTGGTCCCAGGAGTCGAGTGAGGGGTTGAGGGCGCCGGCGGCGAGGTCGGCGGCGGTGGCGAGGGCGAGCGGCGGGGCGTGGAGGTGGGCGGCGCAGTGCGGGTCGGCGGGGTCGGCGCTGCCTTCGGCGAGGGCGCGGACGAGTGTGCGCAGGGATTCGTGGGGGCCGGTGCCGTCGTCGGGGATCGCGGGGGTGACGGTGGCGCGGATGCGGGCGGTGACGGCGTGGGGGCCGCCTTTGGGGAGGGGGCCGGCGCGGGTGGTGGCGCCTTGGGTGAGGGCGTCGAGGACGGTGTCGAGGAGGGGGCGGAGTGCCGAGGGGCCCTGGGTGCCTCCGGCGAGGGGCGGGAGGGGCGGGTGGGCGGTCTCGGGCATGGTTGTGCCCCCTTTTGGGTTGTCCTGTCGGGGTGGGTGGCCGGGTCCGGGTGGGCAGTAACTGCATCAAGTTACTGGCGGCGCACGTTCGGTGACCGGGGTCCGGAGGGGTTTCGCCCGATGGTGGTATGCCGTGCGACGGCGGGGAGTCGGGTCTGCTAATGGGGTGCGGGGCGGACTTCGGGCCCGTCGTCGACTAATCTGCACCCATGGCCATGAACTTTCTCGCTATCGACGTAGGGCCGCTCAAGCCCGAGCCCGCGCCGCTCGTCCTTGGGTTCGTCCTTTTCTTCATCGTTTTCGCCGTGATGGCGAAGGTGCTGCTCCCCCGGATCAGCAAGGTCCTCGTCGAGCGCGAGAAGGCCACGGGCGGGCGCTTCGACGAGGCGGAGGCGACGCGTGCGGAGGCCGCGCGCGTGCACGCCGAGTACCAGGAGCTGCTGGCCGAGGCGCGGCACGAGGCCGCCCGGCTGCGTCAGGAGTCGGTGGAGCAGGGTACGGCGATCATCGCGGAGCTGCGGGCCGAGGGTCAGCGGCAGCGCGAGGAGATCATCTCCGCCGGGCACGCCGTGATCGACGCCGAGCGTGCGGTCGCGGAGGCCGAGCTGCGTGAGCAGGTCGGTGTGCTGGCGACGGAGCTGGCGGGCCGGATCGCCGGTGAGCCGGTGGCGGACTTCGCGTCGCAGAGCGGCGTCGTGGACCGTTTCCTGGAGGAGCTGCGTACGGCCGAGCCGTCGGACGCGGTGGGCGACAAGCGCGACTGACGCGGGCGGCGCCGAGCGCCGTGTGAGTGTGCCGAGGCTCCCGTGACCCTGTTGAGGGTCACGGGAGCCTCGGCGTTTTTACGGGGTGTTACGGGCGGGCCGTCCTGACGGCCAGGGCGCGGCGGAGGTCGTCGATCTGGTCGACGATTTTGCGGCGCAGCGCGGGGGTGAGGTCGGCGGTGTTCAGGCATTCCTCGCCGAGGCGGAGGGTGTCGGTGTCGACGAAGGGCAGCGGGAAGCCGTGGCGGCCTGCGGCGTCGGCGAGTGCGGGGCCGCGGCGGGCGGCGAGTGCGGTGGCGGCGGGGAAGTAGCGGTCGCGGTAGGGGGTCAGGAGGTCGAGCTGTTCGGGCTGCCAGAAGCCTTGGGCGGTGGCGATGAAGAGGTAGTTGGAGAGGTCGTCGCGGGCGTACATGGCTTCCCAGGCGGCTTCCTTGGCCGTGGGGTCGGGGAGGGCGGCGCGGCAGCGGGCGGCGCCTTCCCGGCCGGTGGCGCTGGGGTCGCGGGCGAGTTCGGCGTCGATGGCGGCGGGGGTGGTGGCGCCTAGGGCGGCGAGGCGGGCGAGGGCGCGCCAGCGGAGTTCGGCGTCGAGGGCGGGTCCGCCGGGTGCGGTGCCGGTGGTGAGCCAGTCCTGGAGGGTGTCGGGGGTGGTGGCGCTGTCGATGAGGGTGCGTACAGCGGTGAGGCGCAGGCCCTGGGTGTCGTGGCCGGGGGTGGTCCCGGGGTGGGTGGTGCGGTCGAGGAGGTCGTGGCAGAGGTCGGTGAGGGTGGCGAGGGCGATGGGGCGGGCGGTGGGGTGGGTGTAGCGGTCGGCGATCTGGTGGCGGGCGAAGGCGAGGACGTCGCGGGTGATGGCGGTGTCGGTTTCGTGGGGCAGGTGGGCGCGGGCGGCGTCGAGGTGGGCGGCGGGGGCGAGTTCGGCGTCGCGGACCATGTCGCGGGCGGCGTTCCACAGGACGGCGCGGGCGAGGGGGTCGGGCAGGCCGGAGAGGGAGCGCTGGGCGGTGTCCCAGGAGGCGGCGTCGAGGCGGATCTTGGCGTAGGTGAGGTCGCCGTCGTTGGGGAGGAGCAGGGCGGGGCGGGGGCCGGGGAGGGTGAGGGTGTGGTCGCCGTCCGCGGGGAGGTCGGTGGTGGGGCGGTCGCGGAGGGTGAGGGTGCGGGGGTCGTCGGGGTGGTGGTCGTAGAGGCCGAGGGCGAGGTGGTGGGGGCGGGTGCCGTCGTGGTGGAGGGTGACCTGCCAGCCGGTGGCGGTGTCGGGGGTGGTGATGGCGGGGGTGATGGTGTCGACGCCGGTGGTGCGGAGCCAGGTGTCGGCCCAGGTGTGGACGTCGCGGTCGGAGGCGCGGGCGAGGGAGTCGAGGAAGTCGGCGAGGGTGGCGTTGCCGAAGCGGTGGCGGGCGAAGTGGTCGTTGATGCCGGCGAGGAAGTCCTTCTCGCCGAGCCAGGCGACGAGTTGGCGGAGTGCGGAGGCGCCCTTGGCGTAGGAGATGCCGTCGAAGTTCAGGAGTGCGGAGGCGGTGTCGCGGACGGCGTCGGCGTCGGGGGCGACGGGGTGGGTGGAGGGGCGCTGGTCGGCGTCGTAGCCCCAGCCCTTGCGGCCGGCGGCGAAGTCGGTCCAGGTGTCGGTGTGGTGGGTGGTCTCGGCGATGATCTGGACGCCCATGTATTCGGCGAAGGACTCGTTGAGCCAGATGTCGTCCCACCACTGGAGGGTGACGAGGTCGCCGAACCACATGTGGGCCATCTCGTGGGCGATGGTCGTGGCGCGGGTGAGGCGTTCGGTGCCGGTGACGGCGGAGCGGAAGACGTATTCGTCGCGGAAGGTGACGAGGCCGGGGTTCTCCATGGCCCCGGCGTTGAATTCGGGGACGAATGCCTGGTCGTAGGAGTCGAAGGGGTAGGGCTCGTCGAAGATCTCGTGGAAGCGGTCGAAGCTGCGGCGGGTGATGTCGAGGATTTCCTCGGCGTCGGCGTCGAGGTGTCCGGCGAGGGAGCGGCGGCAGTGCAGGGCGAAGGGCAGTCCGGCGTGCTCGGTGCGCACGGAGTGCCAGGGGCCTGCGGCGAAGGCGACGAAGTAGGTGCTCAGGGGCTGGGTGGTGGCGAGCTTCCAGCGTCCTTCCGCGGGGTCTCCGACGCGGGTGGCGACGGCGTTGCCGAGGACGGTCCAGGCGGGTGGTGCGGTGACGGTGGCGTCGAAGACGGCCTTGAGGTCGGGCTGGTCGAAGGCGGCGAAGACGCGCTGGCCGTCGTCGAGGAACGCCTGGCTGTAGAGGTAGGTCTCGCCGTCGGCGGGGTCGGTGAAGCGGTGCATGCCCTCGCCGGTGCGGGAGTAGCGCATGTCGGCCTCGACGCGCAGTTCGTGGGGGCCGGGGGTGAGGCCGGTGAGGGGGAGGCGGTTGCCGTCGAGTGCGGCGGGGTCGAGGGCGTGGCCGTCGAGTGTGGCGCGGTGCAGGGCAGCGGGCTTGATCTCGGCGAAGGTGTCGCCTGCGGTGCGGGTGGAGAAGTGGATGACGGTGGTGGAGCGGAAGAGGTCGTCGCCTCGGGTGAGGTCGAGGTCGATCTCGTAGCGGTGGACGTCGAGGAGCTTGGCTCGGGTTTGCGCTTCTTCGCGTGTCAGTACGGGCATGGGGTCATCGTGCCGTAGCGCTGGCGCTGGGCCGGAGTGGTTCCGGGTGGTCTGCTGCCGGGTTCGCTGTACGGCCCGGGGCCGTTCCGCGCCTGCGGCGGGCTTGTTCCCCAGCCCCGCCCCTTCCCGAAACTGGGGGCAAGCCCCCAGACCCCCGGAGCACGCTTCGCGCGCTGTCCTCAAACGCCGGACGGGCTGGATATCCAGCCCGTCCGGCGTTTGAGGACGCGCCCGCAGGGGCTACGCCCGGGCGATCGTCTCGTGGTGGCGGATGACCTCGGCGATGATGAAGTTCAGGAATTTCTCCGCGAACGCGGGATCGAGCTTCGCGTTCTCGGCCAGTTCGCGCAGGCGGGTGATCTGGCGGGCCTCTCGGGCGGGGTCCGCCGGTGGCAGTTTGTGGGCGGCCTTGAGGTGGCCGACCTGCTGGGTGCATTTGAACCGCTCGGCGAGCATGTGGATCACCGCGGCGTCGATGTTGTCGATGCTGTCGCGCAGCCGTCCCAGCTCGGCGCTGACAAACTCGTCGTTGGCACTGTCGCTCATGACTACCGAGCCTATGCGGAAGGACGAGGTCCGATGACCGGTGGGTGCTCCGGATCGGGGATCCGGTCGCTCCAGCCGCCGGGCACCGCGCGGCCCTGGCGCTGGCGGAAGCGTACGGGGGCGGTGCCGACGCGGCGGGCGAAGAGACGGCTGAAGTAGGCGGGGTCGTCGTAGCCGACGCGGCGGGCGACGGCGGCTACGGGCAGTTCGGTGGCGGCGAGGAGTTCCTTGGCGCGGCCGAGGCGGATGTGCAGGAGGTAGTCCTTGGGGCTGCATCCGGCGCCCCGGCGTACGGCGGTGCGCAGCTCGGTGGGGGTCATGCCGTGGCGTGCGGCGTGCTGGGTGACGGAGAGCGGCAGGAAGGCGTCGCGGGCGAGGGCCGCGAGGACGGGGTCGGTGCCGGGTGCGGTGTCGGCGCGGGCGCCGTGGAGTGCGACGAGGAGTTCGTGGACGGCGGCGGAGGTCTCGACCTCGAGGTGGGGGTTGCCGCGGCGGGCGGCGCGGACGATGCGGTGGACGGCGGCGCGGGCGCCCGCGGTGTCGGTGAGGGGGACGAGGGGGCGGTGGGGTTCGATGTAGCCGAGTTCGGTGTAGGCGCCGGTGGCGGGGCCGGTAAAGTCGACGAAGCTCTCGTCCCAGCCGGTGCCGGGGGCGGCTCCGTAGTGGTGGGGGGTGCCGGGGGCGAGCCAGAGGAGTGCGGGGGCGGTGACGGTGCGGGTGCGGCCGTCGGGGGTGCGGAGCCAGCCGGTGCCCGCGCTGATGACGACGGCGACGTGGTGGTCGAGGGTGCGGGGGCCGACGGCGGGGAGTTCGCCGTGCTGGAGTCCGACGCCGAGGCAGACGAGTCCGAGCCGGTGGTGGACCGGGCCGGGGGTGAAGTACCTCATCCATGTGTGATACATGCGTCCGGGTCTCCCGCCGTGTCGGCTTCGCCTGGACCGATCTTCGTGTACATGGCTTCTTCGTGCCAGGGGGCGTGGAGGCCTACGCTCCGAGATCGTGCACCGTGAAGGCGTCCAGGACGAATTCCGCCGTGCCGCTGTCGCCCACCTTGCGCAGGCCCACCCAGGTCTCGCCGTTCTGAGGTGCCGTGAATTCGTAGGTGTGGGTGGTGGGCGAGGTCGCCGCCGGCAGAGGCATGCGCCAGATTTCGCGGGGTGCGGGTTCGTCGACGGCGGTGATCCACGCGTACTGCCCGGCCGTCTCGTTCTCGTAGCGGAACGCGACGCGGTAGCGGTGTCCGGCGGTGAAGCGGGCGGTGTGGGGGACGGTGCGGTAGACCACGCCCTGGTTCTCGCCGCGGGATTTGAGGGACTGGGTGCCGTCGATGACGTCGTCGACGGCTTTGCCGTTCCAGCCGCGCTGGGTGTAGGGGGCGTGCCGCTGGGCGATGTGGGTGCGGGGGTCGGTGGCGCCGCCCGCGTCGCCCTTGACGAAGGGGCCCCAGCCCTGGGGCACGTCCTCGAAGTCCTCGTGGACCAAGGTGCCTTCGGCCGTGGCGGGTGGGTGTGCGGTGCGTACGACGCGCACGGCGTCGAACCGTACGCGGGCGCTGCCCGCCTCGGCGGTCAGGGCCAGGGTGACGGGGCCGCCTCCGGGTGGCACGGTGAACCGGGTGGTCATCCGCTGGAAGCGGGTGCCGTGTTTGCGGTCCGCGGCGACGTGGTTGACGGCCGTGGAGGTGTCCGTCCAGTTCGTCGCGGTGACTCCGTCGGCCGTGCGGATCTCCAGTCGGGCCCGGCGCCGCTCCCCCGCGGTGTCGCCGACCTCGACCTGGACGGACGCGGCGTAGGTGCCCGCTTCGAGGCGGGCGAGCCGTTGGGCGACGGCGGCCGCTCCCCCGGCGCCGATGAGCAGTTCCCGGTCGCCCACGGCGCCGGGGGCGACGGTGGCGGGTCCGGTGACCTGCCAGCCGTCCAGGGTGCCGGAGTGGAAGCCGGGGTCGTGCAGGGGTGTGCCCTCGCCCCAGGAGGGGTTCTCGGGGAGGCGGGTGGAGGTGCGGTTCCGGGTGACGGCGTAGGGCTGTGCGGCGGTGGCCTCGATGGTGATCCTGCCGTCGCGCACGGGCAGTTCGAGGGCGTCGGCGCGCCCTCGGTCGGTGAGGCGGTGGAGGACGACGGTGCGCTGCCGGGACCAGCCGCGCGGCAGGGTCCAGGTCGTGCTGCCGCCGTGGGGGTTGTAGTGGTAGAGCTTGGCGGGGTCGGTGGCCGTGCGGGGTTCCCAGGGCAGGAGGTAGGTGCCGCCCTCGTAGACGGTGCGGCCGTCGGTGGTGATGCGGCGGGTGCCGTCCTCGTCGGACACGGTGGTGGCGCCGGCGAGTTCGATGCGGTGTTCGTTCCAGGTGTGGATCGGGAACGCCTGCAGGTATTTGGCGGGGAGGTTCTCGGTCCACAGCTGACGGTGGAAGGGTTCCCAGTCGGTCTTGCCCTGCCAGCCTTCGAAGGAGCCGAGTTTCGCGGTGCCCAGGAGGGGCCATTTGTCGGCGAAGACGTCCTTTTGGTGGTGGCGGATGAAGCGGATCAGCCGGGAGTTGATGCCGCGTGAGGTGTCGGGGCCGTAGTCGGTCTCGGCCGCCCAGTGCGACCAGAGGCTGGAGCGTTCCAGTCCGTGGCCCCATTCGGTGGTGATGCGCCAGCCCTGTGCGCGCAGTTCCCGCTGGAGCCGGTCGGAGGTCCAGCCGGATTCGCGGTAGACGTCGATGTAGAGGGTGTCGAGGGCGGGGTCGGTCTCGTCGCGCAGCTGCCGGAAGCGGCGGGCGATGCCGCCGGAGAGGAGGTCGCGGCGGGCGTCGATGCGGTAGGACTGGTCGAGCCAGTCCCACTGCGGGTCGTTTCTGTCGACGAGGGTCTCGGAGAAGGCGTGGGCGACGGGGTAGGACTCGGTGGTGTTGACGTGCACGGCGAAGTCGCTGTTCCACTTCCTGCCCGTGCGCAGGAGAGTGTTGAGGTCGGCGAGTCCTCCGGCGCGTTCGTTGTAGTTGCCGCCGTAGTCGGGGTGGGCGGAGTCGTGGCCTTCGGACTGGTAGCCCTTGAGGAGGGTGAACTGCCGTAGTCCGTCGGTGGCCAGGGCGATGCGTTTGACGTGGTCGAGGGTGGCCAGGAACGGGTTGGTGGCCTGGCTGGCGAAGTTGAAGGGGATGTGCGGGACGACGCACAGGTGCTGTCCGTCGGCGCCGGGCGGGTCGGTCATGATGTCGCGGAAGGCGATGGCGGCGTCCTGCCAGTCGGCCTTGCCGTCGCCGTTGCGGTCGCGGGTGAGGACGACGGTCGCGTACGGCAGCGGTTCGGTGTCGCGGACGGCCGCTCCGGCGGCGCGGTGGGTCCACTGGCCGCAGGTGAGCTGGGCCTTGGTGTAGCCGTCGCGCCGCAGGGTCTGCCGCCACAGCCGCCCGTTCTCCCACGCGCTCTGGGCGTCGGGCCGGTCGTAGCTGGTGTTGGTCTCGACGGCGGCGGCGAGGGTCCCCGCGCTGACGACGGCGTAGGCGCAGCCGGTCGGCCGGTCGTCCGCGGGGGTGGTGGGGGTGGGGTGGACGAAGGTGTCGCCGTCCTTGCTCTTGTCGAGCTGGATACGGGCGGCGAGCAGGGTCGCGGCGGGCTGGGTGCTGCGGACGCTGAGCAGGGCGAGGGCGGGTATCTGGAGGGTGCCGACGCGCAGGGCGGGGGTGTCGGTGATGCGGGTGACGCGCCAGTGGACGAGCCAGGCGTCGGCGTGGATCTCGACGTCGATGCGGGTGCCGCCGGGGAGGGCGAGGGTGTAGTGGGCGCGGTCGCCGCGTGTGGTGGCGGTGACGTGGGGGGTGTGGGTGACGCCGTCGACGAGGAGGGTGGTGACGGGGTCCTCCTGGCCGTACAGCGTGGCTCCGGTGGCGCGGTCGGTGTAGGAGACGACGCGGGGGAAGGCGGTGTCGACGCGGACGTCGAGCGCGGCGGAGCGCAGCACGGCCTCGCGGGGTGCGGCGTTCGCGGTGCCGCCGGGGAGGGCGGTGGTGAGCCCGGCGAGGGCGGTGGTGAGGACGACGGCCCGCCGGGTGGGGCCGGGGTCCGCGGGGTGCCGCGGTCCTTCCGGTGTCATGCTGCTCGCTCCCTCCGCACGGTCCGTACGGCGCCACCCTGCGGTGCGGGCGCGCGGCCGACCATGGACAAAGGGCGGGCGGGTGTTGGACTAACGGCCGCGAGCGGGCAGGATCCGGAGCGCCGGTCAGCGCGGCGGGTGGGGGCGGGTGGCCGGGAAGAGGGCTGTGACCTCCCAGCCGCCTTCCGGTGCGGGGCCCGCGCGCAGCAGGCCGCCCATCGCCTTCGCCCGCTCGCTGAGGCCGACGAGGCCGAAGCCTCCTCCTCTGGCCTGTTCGGAGAGCGTGGCCGCGTTCTTGCCGTCGTCGGCGATGCGCAGTTCGATGCCGGCGGCGACGCCGCGTACTCCGATCCGTACGGCGGTGGCGTCGGCGGCGTGTTTGCGGATGTTGGTGAGGGCCTCGCGGACGACGCGGTGGACGCCCGCGGCGACGTCGCCGGGGATCCAGTCCTCCAGGCCCTGTTCGATGTAGAGGACGACGGGCGGGCCGGTGCGGACGAAGGCTTCGGTGAGGGCGCGCACTTCGGGGAGGCCGGCGAGGGGCTGGGTCTGGGCGTCGCCCTCGCGGAGGACTCCGACGAGGCGGCGCATCGCGTTGAGCGACTCGCTCGCCGAGGTCTCGATCCGTTCGAACGCGGCCGCGGCGGCGGGCCCGTCGAGGGAGGTGAAGCGGGCGGCCTGGGCCTGGACGACGATGCCGGTGACGTGGTGGGCGACGAGGTCGTGGAGCTCGCGGGCGAGTTCGAGCCGCTCGGCGGTCCGTACGGCCGCCATGTCGCGTACGCGCTGGCCCGACTGGTTGCGCAGCAGCAGGGAGTACGCGGCGACGACGACGGTGAGGGTGGCGAAGACGGCGGTGAAGCGTCCGGGCGCGAGGTCGCGTATGGGGGCGGCGACGCAGGCGAGGCCGAGCATCGGGCCGAGGGTGGCGGCGACGCGGGCGGGGGCCTGCTGGACGACGGCGGTCAGCAGGACGAGCAGGGCGATGGCCTCGCCCATGCCCCAGACGACGGAGGGGTGGTCGGTGGCCATGAGGACGGCGGAGGTGGTCAGGGAGACCGCGACGGCGACGGTGGCGCGTACGGTCAGGGGGATCCAGCCGTAGGGGACGGCGCACAGGCAGACGGCGACGCCCGAGGCGAGGACCATGGCGTGCGGCTGGCTGGGCTGCCGGGCAAGGGCGAAGCCCTCGAAGCCGACCAGGCAGAGCAGGACGGCGCCGAGGGCCCCCTTCGCCACGGCGGCCCTGCGGGGGTACCGGGTGGCCCACCCGGCCAGTCTGTTCATGTGCCGCCCGTGGCCAGCCCGCTCTCCCAGGCCCAGGCGGCGATCTCCACGCGGTTTCGGGCGTCCAGCTTCAGCTGCACATTGGCGAGGTGGGTCTTGACCGTGGACAGCGAGACGAAGAGCTCGGAGGCGATCTCGGCGTTGGTCGCGCCGCGCGCCAGGCAGCGGACGACGTCGGCCTCGCGGTCGGTGAGCGGCTCGGAGGGGGTGCGGGCGGTCGGGGCCGTGCCCGCCGGGGCCATGTCGCGCAGCAGGCGGACGGTGATGGCGGGCGAGATGAGGGAGTCGCCGACGGCGGCGGCGTGCACGGCTTCGACGAGCATGGCGGGGCTCGCGTCCTTGAGAAGGAAGCCGGAGGCGCCGTTACGGAGCGCGGTGTGCACGTATTCGTCGAGGTCGAAGGTGGTGACGATGACGATGCGGGGGCGCTGGCGGCGCTCGGGGTGCGCGGCGGAGAGGGCGGACAGGCGGCGGGTGACCTCGAGCCCGTCGAGCTTGGGCATGCGGATGTCGAGGAGGAGGACGTCGGGCTGGTGTTCCTCGACGGCCGCCAGGGCGGCCTCGCCGTCCACGACGTCGGCGACGACGTCGATGTCGGACTGGCTCTCCAGGATCATCCGGAAGCCGGTGCGGACCATCTCCTGGTCGTCCGCGATGACCACGGTGATCGCCATGCTGTTCCCTCGCCCTGTTCCTTGCCGCTGCGACGCGTTGCGTGTGCTTGCCGAGGTCTGTCCATGTCGGCGGTGGCGGCGGGGTGCCGCGACCGCTTCGGTCATGCGTCCCTCTCCGTGCGGCCCGAGCGGCGCAGCGCGATGCGTACGCCGTAGGCGCCGCCGCCCGCGGCGAGCAGGGCCGCTCCGGCGATGGCGGGGGTGCCGATGTCGTGCCGGCCCTTGATGGCCTCGCCCGCCTCGACGACGCGCTTGACGGGGTTGCTGGATGCGGCGCGGACCTTGCCGTGGCGCTCGGTGGCGGTCGGCGGGGTGGGGTGGTGGCCGTGCGGGGTGGAGTGCGGGGAGCGGCCTTCGTGGGCGGGCCTGGCCCCGTGGCCCTGGGCGGCCTTGGTGCCGCGCTGGTGGTCCTTCGTCGCGTCGCCCGCGGTGGTGGCGTCCGGGGTGTGGCGCAGGGAGCCGGAGGTGAAGTCGTAGTAGCTGGGCTGCTCGGTGCCGTCGAGGGCGGCGCGCAGGGTGGGGCGGGCGGTGTCGCCGCCGATGATCCGCAGGTGCAGCCGGTCGATGTCGGCGGCGGGGCGGGTGGTGTCGATGGTGCGCTGCTGCTTGCCCTGGGTGGTGACGGTGGCCTTGGTGCCGCCCTCGCCGGAGGTGAGGCGGGCGTGGCTGCCGTCCGGGAGCTGGATCTGGCGGACGGTGGTGGTGGGGCGGCCGGGGTGTCCGTCCTTGTCCGCGGCGCCCGCGGCGAAGGCGCCGGCCGTCGGCCAGACCACCGCACCGACGGCGGCGGTGAGGACGGTGACGGCGGCGAGGCGGTGCTTGGCGGACACGGAGGTCCCTTTCGTACGGACGGGTCGGCGCGGCCGGCGATCGGCCACAGCTCTCACGTTACGGACCTTTATGGGCTCCACACGTCGACTGTCCGACCATTCCTGCCTCGGCCGAAAGGATGACAGTGGCCCGCCCACGTCATACCGGGGTCGCGTGAACGGGCCGTGGAAAGCCGTACCGGGCAGAGTGCCCGACTGCGCCGTCCGGGTAGGCGCAACCCACCGGACGGCGCAGCGGAGAGATCCATTCGGCGGATCGGGCTCACGCCCCGGGACCGGAACCAAAGCCGGTCCGAGGCTGCCGGGCGCCGGAAAATCCAGCCCGTGGGGGCACCTCCCAGCGGTAGCTGGGGGAGTTTGAGGCCGCCCGCCGCAGGCGCAGCGGACCGGCACCCGACAAGCCAGGAGGCCCGGTTCAGGCTGAGCCAGGAGCCCAACCCGCGGCGTCAGCCGCCGAGGCCGGCCGCCGCGGCCTTGATGTTCGCGGCGAAGGTGCTCACCTCGCTGTAGACGCCGGGGTAGCCGGGGCGTGCGCAGCCCTGGCCCCAGCTGACGATGCCGACCTGGATCCAGGCGCCGGCGCCGTCCTTGCGGAACATCGGGCCGCCGGAGTCGCCCTGGCAGGTGTCCACGCCGCCCTGCTGGAGGTAGCCGGCGCATATCTCGTCGCCGGGGGTGAGGGCGCCGCCGTACGCCTTCTGGCAGGTGGCGTCGTCGACGAAGGGGACGGTGGCCTTGAGGAGGTAGCGCTCCTGGGGGCCGCCCTCGGTGGCCGCGCCCCAGCCGACGATGGTGAAGGTGCCGTTGTTGTAGGCGGTGGTGTCGGCGATCTTCAGGGTGGGCTGGTCGATGGGCTGGGCGAGTTTGATCAGTGCCCAGTCCTTGCCGGTGCCGTTGTAGCCGGGGGCCTGCAGGACCTGGGTGGAGTTGACGGTGACGGCCTGGGAGGACTGGAGGTCGACGGCCCCGGCGGTGGCGGTGATCGAGGTGTTGGGGCCGCTGCCGTCGACGCAGTGGGCGGCGGTCAGGACGATCTGCCGGGTGTAGAGGGCGCCGCCGCAGCCCATGGACAGCCGCACCATCCAGGGGAATTCGCCTTGCTGGGCGGGGGTGCCGCCGACGACGGACGCGCCGGGGCGGGTCTGCGGGGCGTGGTCGTGGGCGTGGGCGGCGGTCAGTGGCTGGAGGGTGAACGTGGCGGCGGCGACCGCGGCGACGGCCACGGTTCTCTTCAGTGTCTTGAGGAAGGTGCGCAACGGACTTCCCTTCGTGGAGGGTTGCACCGACGAATGACAGGCTCATGTCAATCCGATATTCGAACATGAGTCCTTGCGGCGCGCTGTGATTATGGGGAGCGCACGAAGGGGCGACAAGCGTTCCGTTTCGGCCAGGGCCCGGCACCCCGCGGCGGGGGCAACGGACCCGCACCCGGCCGGGCCCCCACGTACAGTGGGAGGCGCATGACGGACCTAGGGGGTGGTCGCGTGGGCTCGGGCATCGAGATCGCGCACGGGTTTCCGCACCTGGAGACCGTGCACTCCGCGATCACCGCGCTGTACAAACGGCTCTCCTACGACACGGTGCACTCCTTCGCGGCGAGCGTGCTCCCCGTGGACGTCGCCTTCTCCGACGACGAGAACCCCTATCTGGGCGTCCAGCGGGTCGCCGGGGCGATGGTCCGCCACCTCCGGCTGCCCGACGCGCGGATGATCGTCAGCTTCCGCGAGATGCAGCACGCCGGGAGCGTCGAGCTGGCCGCCGGGCCGGAGTATTTCATCGAGCTCAACTCCCGCTTCAAGAAGCACCGCAAGGACATCGGCGCGGCCCTCGCGCACGAGGTCATGCACGTCTATCTGCACCGGCTCGACCTGAGCTTCCCCGGCACCCGGGACAACGAGATCCTCACCGACACCGCCGCCGCGTACCTCGGTTCGGGCTGGCTGCTGCTCGACGCGTACCGCGAGTCGTCCGTCACCACGCAGAAGCTCGGCTATCTCACGCCCGAGGAGTTCGGCTACGTCCTCGCCAAGCGGGCGCTGGCCTTCGGGGAGGACCCCGCGCCGTGGTTCACCAGCCCGCAGGCGTACGACGCGTACACCAAGGGCATGGCGCGGGCCCGCCGCGACGAACAGCGCCCCCCGCTGGCCGCCGCGGGCCGCCTCGGCCGCCACCGCTACGCGCGCGACCGGCGCTCGGCGCACAGCTCCCCCACCGGGGGCTACGCGTTCGAGGGCCACGACCCGCTGCGCGTCAGCTTCCCCTGCCCCACGTGCCACCAGCGGCTGCGCGTGCCGGTACAGGGCCGTCTGCGGGCCAGGTGCGGGCTGTGCGGCTCGGTCCTCGAATGCGACACGTAGCACGGCCTGCGGCCGGAACTCAGTGCGCGCCCCACCACTGCCGGAGCACGCGTTCCGCCGGTTTGCCGTGCGGGGTGTACGCGAGGCGCTTCGCCGTTTCGCCGCTGCCCGGCCAGTCGTCCCACATCCACCAGCAGACGCCCGCCCACCACGGCTTGCCGTCGAACGCCGCGAGCAACGCCTCGTACGCCGCGGCCTGTTCGTCGTCGCCGGATCTCTTGGAGACGGTCCAGGAGTACGGCGCCGTGGTCGTGCCGCGCTGGCTGACGTAGCCCGCCTCGGTGAAGAGGATCTGGCGGTGCCACCGGGCGGAGAAGGCCGCGAGCTCGTCGCCGATCGGCTTCCACGCCTCCCGCAGCCCGGTCGCGTCCGTGGTGGCCTTCTCCGCCAGCGGCCAGTACGCGTCGATGCCGATGACGTCGAGGTCGCCCCAGAAGGGCACCTTCTTGTACTCGTCGTAGTTGGCGGCGTAGGTCAGCGGTCCGCCGTAGACCTTGCGGACCGCCGCGACGACGCGGCTCCAGCGCGCGCCGTCCTGCGAGGTGCCGGCCAGCTCCGTGCCCACGGCGAGCTGTTCGGCCCCGGTGTCCGCGGCGAGCCGCGCGTAGTGGGTGATGAAGCGGCCGTACGCGGCGAACCACGCGTCCCGGTCCGCGGGCCGGATCTCCGCGCGGTCCTGGCCCTTCACCAGGTCGACGTGCGGCTTGACCATGACCTTGAGGCCGGTGGAGTGGGCCAGGCCGATGATGTGGCGGAGGCTGTCGTCCCCGGCGGTCTCCTCGGTGGTGTGCATGCCGGAGTCGGTGAGGCCGTCCTGGTACCAGGTGGGGGTGAAGGTCACCCAGCGGGCCCCGGTGTCGGCGATCTGCCGGAGGAACTGCCCCGCTTCGGGCCGGTCGTAGTCGTCGGTGTTCCACGAGGGAAGCGTGATGCCGCGCAATCCGCTCACCTTCCTGTCGTCGGGCCGGGTGCCGGTCGGGCCGCCGGTCGCGGAGCCGTCCGGGGAGCCGCTGGTGGAGGAGCAGCCCGCGAGGAAGAGGGCGGCCGTGACCGCCAGAGCGGCGGCCGCCCTCCTCATCGCGTTCACCGGCCGAGGTCCGTGGGGCCGACGAAGGTGTAGCCGAGGGCGCGGATGCCGTCGATCGTCTGCTTCAGCGGATCCACCGCGTAATAGGGGTGGTAGAAGAAGCTCGCCACGCCGTCGCGCACGGCCAGGTTGGCCTTGGCGGAGGCGATGAGGTCGGCGGGGAGCCTGGCCGGGTGGTTGTTGTACGGCAGGGGCTCGTAGTTGCCGAGGTTCTCTGGCAGCACGGTCGTACCGTAGACGTCCTTCACCGCGTACGGGAAGAACTGCCCGATATAGCGGCTGGAATCCACCGTCCCGCCGTTCAGCGTTCCCGCGAAGTACAGCGAACGCTCAAGCCGGGCCGAGTAGTTCTGCCCGAAGACCCGGTAGTCCGCGGCGGAGGCGGCGTAGTGCGGGGTGGTCCACAGCGTCGGCCTGGGCAGCCCGGCGGCGGTGAAGGCGGCGAGGGCCTGCGTGATGCGGATCTGCGCCCAGGCGGTGGAGTCCTCGGGTGGCGGCCCGTCGTAGACGACGTTGTTGGACGTGTCGACGTGCGCCTTGAAGAACTCGAAGTCGTCGCCGGTGACGCCGGTGTAGGGGTTGTTGACGTTGCTGTACTGGTGGGTGTCGCCGTGGTTCATCAGGACGGCGCCGTGCGCGAGCATGTACTGGAGCGCGGCGACGACCTGAGGGGCCTGGGCCAGGGTGACGGTCTCGGGGGTCCCGTTGTTGTAGACGCCCTTGGGGTCGGTGTAGATGGGGATGACGTTGATCCCGTACGGGATGTTCTGCGAGGACAGGTAGTCGGCCATGGCCCGCAGCTGTGCGGGGTCCGACTTGGCGCTGATGTCCTCCAGGCGCACGAACGCCCGGTGCCGTTCGGCGGTCGCCGGGGCGAGCGAGTCGAAGAGCAGGTCCTCGAAGGCGACGACGCGGTCGCTCTCGGAGACATAGGTGAAGGGGATCTCACCGACGTAGGTGAGGTTGCCCGAGCGGATCGCCCAGGGGCTGGTGGTGCCGGAGTTGGCGTCCGTGGCCTGGGCCAGCTGGTTGACCTGCGGATAGCCGGGGCCGGTGAGGAGGGCGGGGTGCAGGACGCCGCCGTCCTGTCCGGCCGGGATGGAGCGGGTCAGCGTCTGTCCCTTGTAGGCGACCTGGTTGATGTTCCCGACGGTGCCGTTGGGCGCGAAGTAGGAGTTGGTCGGGTCCCAGCCGTAGTGCTGCTCGAACTGGGTGATGCCGACCGAGTTGGCCATGTTCCAGATGTTGTCGCCGATCCAGGTGACGGGGTGGCCGGTGGCCAGCGCGTCCCGGTAGAAGGCGGCGGGCACGGCGTCGGGGACGGAACCCCCGTAGTACGTCGAGCCGATGTAGAACGTGGCGGTGTACTGCTCGGTCATGCCCGCGGTGTAGGAGGAGACGGGCTTGGCGGTGACGGTGCCGAAGTGGCCGGCGAGGTTGGAGACGGCCATGGCGTAGAGCTCGCCCAGCTGCCCGTAGGGGCCGGTGGTGTCGTAGAGGACGAGCGCGGAGGCGCCCGCGGACGCGGCGGCCTGCTTCAGTGCGGCGGGCCGCGCCTGCGCGGTTCTGGTGGTCCGTGCGACTGCGGGCCGCGTGGAAGCGGTCTTCGCCGGGGCGGACAGCGGGGCGGTGGCCCCCGAGGGGGCGGCCTTCGTGGCATCCGCCGCGACCGCCGGGCGGATGACGAGGGTGTGGGCCTTCCGCTGCTTCTCCAGCGCCAGCCGGGACTTCGTCCAGGCGGTCAGATCCTTCGCGCTCCGCGGGGAGAGCGAGATCGCGTGGATGCCTTCTTTGCCGGTCGGCTTGGGTATCGGGGTCTTCGCGGCCTCGGCGGTGGCGGCGATTCCGGCGATTCCCAGGCCGCCCAGAAGGGCGGCGACGACCATGATGACGGAGGAGGTCCGGGAAATCCTGGACCTCCTTCTCCTTTTTTGCATTGTGTTTCCCCCTGGGTGATGCTTTCTTTGTCGTCACCCCATGCAGATCAAGGCCCGACAGTTGGCCAATCCTTCTGGCCTATAACAACTGCTGTCAATAGACAAACTCGATCCCCGGCAGGCAATTCCTTTCACAGGAATTGGTTCGGACTATTGATCACACCCGTCACACACCGCGCTGACCAGCCCTAACAAACAGTCGTTCCATCGAATTTGGGATTCCGATCAAACAACTCCCACCAAGTCGGACAGCCGTACCCGTCAACTCTGATACCTTCCGTCCGCACGCCTCATGACGAGGCGAATTCGGGGGGAACTCATGTACGGGAAACCTGTTCTGGGCACAGTCCTGCCCATGGCCGGGCTGACGGCGGCACCGAAAGTGCTCCCGGGCCTGCCTTTCGCCCAGGGATTGCAGGAGGCCGCGGGGGCGGGATTCCTGCTCTACTGCGCGACCGCGATAGCCATGCTGTCGATCAAGCTCTGGTTCCAGCTGCGGAACGCCGGTGACCGGCCTTGATCGGCCAAGTTCTGCTCTGGGCCGCCATCGCCATCATCGTGATGGCCGGCTGCTACAACACCACCCTGTTCGTCCTGTCCAGGCGACGGATGCGCCGCGGCCGCGGCCCGCGCCGGCCGCGCCTCTACGTCTTCCTGCTCGCCTGCCTCAACGAGGAGCGGGTCCTCGGTGAGAGCCTCGCCAGGATCACCGCCCTGCCCGCGGGCAACTTCATGGCCCTGGTCATCGACGACGCGTCCGACGACGGCACCGCGGCCATCGCCCGCGCCGCCGCCGAACGCGCCGCGCCGGGCAAGGTCCAGCTCCTCCAGCGGCAGCTGCCGAACGCCCGCAAGGGCAAGGGCGCCGCCCTCAACGCCGGGATCCGCCACCTGCGCGTCTCCGGCCTGCTCGACGGCTACGACCCGAGCGAGGTGATCGTCTGTGTCGTGGACGCCGACGGCCGCCTCGACCAGCACGTGGTCCAGGCCGTCGACCCCTATTTCGACGACCCGCGCACCGGCGGCACCCAGATCGGTGTGCGGATGTACAACCGCGACAAGGGTCTGCTGGCCCGGCTCCAGGACATGGAATTCGTCATCTACGGCGACATCTTCCAGAGTGCCCGGCGCTACATCGGCAGCGTCGGCATGGGCGGCAACGGGCAGTTCATGCGGCTCGCCGCCCTGGACTCGCTCATCGGAGACGACGGCGGCGGCCCCTGGAGCGACTCGCTCACCGAGGACCTCGACCTGGGCGTCCGGCTGATCGCCCGCGGCTGGGTCAACCAGCACTGCACCCACGCCGCGGTCTCCCAGCAGGCCGTGCTCGACGTGCGGCGCCTGGTGCGCCAGCGCTCGCGCTGGTTCCAGGGCCACCTCCAGTCGGCGGGCCTGGTGCCGCTGATCCTGCGCGAGGTCCCCACCCGCGCCGCCCTCGACCTGCTCTACCACCTCTCCAGCCCGGTGCTGATCCTGCTCACCTCGCTGCTCCCGCTGTCCTTCCTCGTCGCCCTCGGGGGCACGGTCGTCGGCTCCGTCGAGGCCGGACACGCGCTGATCTCCCCGTGGTGGGTGCTCGGCCCCTACGTCCTGTCCTTCACCGCGGCGTACATCTACGCCTTCGTCTACTCCCGGCGCGAGAAAGGACTCGGGCTGCTGCGCGCGGTCCTGCTCTCCCACGTCTTCATCCTCTACGGCTACATCTGGTTCGCCGCCGGATGGTGGGGCCTGTGGCGGATGCTCACCGGCAAACAGACCTGGCTGAAGACCGCGCGCACCTGAACGCGGCGCCCCTCTCCGCCCATCGGCACACCCTTCCTAGGGAGAACCATGTCCCCGGACATCATCACCGCCCCCGTCCGCGCCATGCTCGTCCTCGGCACCCGGCCGGAAGCCATCAAACTGGCGCCCGTGGCCCGCGCCATGGCCGGCTCCCCGCTCTTCGACCCGGTCGTCGTCACCACCGGCCAGCACCGCGAGATGCTCCACCAGATGCTGGACCTCCTCCAGGTGCCCGTGCACACCGAGCTCGACGTGATGCGCGAGCGGCAGCAGCTGTCCACCCTCACCGCACGGCTGGTGGACGGTCTTGGCGAGGTGGTCCGCACGGAACGCCCCGACCTCGTCGTCGTCCAGGGCGACACCACCACCGCGCTGACCGGCGCGCTGGCCGCGTTCTACGAACACCTCCCCATCGCCCACGTCGAGGCGGGCCTGCGCACCGGCGTCCTCGACAACCCCTTCCCCGAGGAACTCAACCGACGCCTCATAGGCCGCATGGCGCGCTGGCACTTCGCCCCCACCCCGCGCGCCGCAGCCCATCTGACGGCCGAAGGCGTGCCGGAGGCCGAGGTGTTCACCACCGGCAACACCGTCATCGACAACCTCCTGTGGGTCCTGGCGCAGGGCACGGGGCGCAACCTCTTCGAGAGCGACCGGCGGCGCGTCCTGCTGACCCTGCACCGCCGGGAGAACCAGGGCGCCACCATGCGGGCGATGGGCCGGGCCATGTGCAGGCTGGCCGACCGCGGCGACGTGGAGATGGTGGTGCCGCTGCACAAGAGCCCCGCCGTGCGGGAGGCACTGCTCCCCGAGCTGTCCGGCCACCCCGCCATCCGGGTCGTCGAGCCGCTCGGCTACGTGGACTTCTCCGCGACCCTGGCCGCCTGCGACCTGGTGCTGACCGACTCCGGCGGCATCCAGGAGGAGGCGCCCACCCTCGGCAAGCCCGCGCTGGTGCTGCGGACGACCACCGAGCGGCCCGAGGCGGTGGAGGCGGGCGCGGCGCGGCTGGTGGGCACCGAGCCCGAGGCCATCCTGGACGCGGCGATGCGGCTGCTGGACGACCCGGCCGCGTACGAGGGGATGGCGACGGCCGGGAACCCCTTCGGTGACGGGCACGCCACCGACCGCATCGTCGCGCAGCTCGCGGAGGACTTCGGCGCGGACGCCGGACCCGATCGGGGCGTCGTCCCACTGGTCGCCTCCCGTCCCGAGGGTCCGGGGTCATACTCGACGGCATGACGAGAGTTCACCGGCTGCTCGGCCTCGCTCTGCTCGCCGCCGCCGTGGTGGCGGGCGTCGCCCTCGCGGTGAGCGGCATCTGGGGGGCCGGTGACGGCAAGCCCGAACGGCCGTGGGCCGAGGGTTCGGTCCACGGCCCGTGGCGTTCGGTGTTCGACGGCCACGGGGAGAACATCGGCCGCCACGACGGCCTGGAGCTCTCCCCCGAGGCGGCGCGGACGCCGGGAGAGACGCACGCGGGTCTGATCGTCTCCACCGAGGTGTACGGATCGGTGGACTTCCGGGCCCGGATGCGGACGGTGGCCCAGCTGCGCACCCCCAAGCCGAATCCGTGGGAGGTGCCGTGGCTGGTCTGGGCGTACACCGACCCCGAGCACTTCTACTACATCACCCTCAAGCCGAACGGCTGGGAGCTGGGCAAGCGGGATCCGGCGTACGCGGGCGGCCAGCGCTTCCTGGCGACGGGGGACGGGGAGTTCCCGATCGGCAAGTGGTCGGACGTCCGGATCGCGCAGCAGGGCGCGCGGATGGAAGTGAGCGTGGACGGCCGGGGCCTGGTGGCGTACGAGGACCGGGAGCACCCGTATTTGAAGGGCAGCGTCGGGGTGTACACCGAGGACGCGCGGGTGGAGTTCGGCGGCCTGTCGGTGCAGGCGGGGGAATCGCCGGCCGGCTGAGTCCGGGAGACGACGCGGCACCCGCTCCCGGTCGGGGTGGAGGCGGGTGCCGCGGGCTTGTGGGGGCCGGTCAGACCGTCAGTGCCCGGTCCGTGGGGCGCACCGGGGCCGGCAGTGTGCTGGCGCCGGTGAGGTAGCGGTCGACGCCGCGGGCCGCGGAGCGTCCTTCGGCGATGGCCCAGACGATGAGGGACTGTCCCCGCCCCGCGTCGCCGGCGACGAAGACGCCGGGGACGTTGGTGGCGTAGTCGGCGTCGCGGGCGATGTTGCCGCGCTCGTCGAGGCCGAGGCCGAACTGCTCGACGAGGCCGTTGTCGACGTCGGTGCCGGTGAATCCCATGGCGAGGGTGACCAGTTGGGCTGGGATCCGCTGCTCGGTGCCGGGCTTGGGGGTGAGCCTGCCGCCGGTGAACTCGACCTCGGTCAGGTGCAGCCACTGGACGTTGCCGTCCTCGTCGCCCTCGAAGTGGGTGGTGGAGACGGAGTAGACCCGCTCGCCGCCCTCCTCGTGGGCCGAGGTGACCTTGTAGAGCATGGGGAAGGTCGGCCAGGGCTGGTGCGGTGCGCGGTCCTCGCCCGGCCTGGGCATGATCTCCAGCTGGGTGACGGAGGCGGCGCCCTGCCGGTGGGCGGTGCCGACGCAGTCGGCCCCGGTGTCGCCGCCGCCGATGACGACGACGTGCTTGCCCTCGGCCGAGATCGGGGAGACCGTGAGGTCGCCCTCCTGCACCTTGTTGGCGACGGGCAGGTACTCCATCGCGAAGTGGACGCCCTTGAGGTCGCGGCCGGGGACGGGCAGGTCGCGGGAGGTGGTGGCGCCCGCGGCGACGACGACGGCGTCGTAGCGCTTGCGGAGCTTGGCGGCGTCGATGTCGCGGCCGATCTCCACCTCGGTGCGGAACTTGGTGCCCTCGGCGCGCATCTGCTCGATGCGGCGGTTGATGTGCCGCTTCTCCATCTTGAACTCGGGGATGCCGTAGCGCAGCAGGCCGCCGATGCGGTCGGCGCGTTCGTAGACGGCGACGGTGTGGCCGGCCCGGGTCAGCTGCTGGGCGGCGGCCAGGCCGGCGGGGCCGGAGCCGATGACGGCGACGGTCTTGCCGGAGAGCCGCTCCGGGGGCTGGGGGGTGACGTCGCCGTGGTCCCAGGCCTTGTCGATGATGGTGACTTCGACGTTCTTGATGGTGACGGCGGGCTGGTTGATGCCGAGGACGCACGCGGATTCGCAGGGTGCGGGGCACAGCCGCCCGGTGAACTCCGGGAAGTTGTTGGTCGCGTGCAGTCGTTCGCTGGCCGCCCGCCAGTCCTCGCGGTAGGCGTAGTCGTTCCACTCGGGGATGAGGTTGCCGAGCGGACAGCCGTTGTGGCAGAAGGGGATGCCGCAGTCCATGCAGCGGCCGGCCTGCTTGCTGATGACCGGGAGCAGGGAGCCGGGGACGTAGACCTCGTTCCAGTCCTTGACGCGTTCGCCGACGGGACGGGTCCGCGCGACCTCGCGGCCGGTGGTCAGGAAGCCCTTGGGGTCAGCCATGAGTCGCCGCCTCCATCATCTTCTCGTGGGTCTCGGTCTCGGAGAGACCCGCTCGCTCGGCGGCGTCCTTGGCGGCGAGCACTGCCTTGTAGGTGGCCGGGACGACCTTGCCGAAGCGGGTCACGGCCGTGTCCCAGTCGGCGAGGAGGGTGGCCGCGACGGTGGAGGCGGTCTCCTCGTGGTGGCGGCGCACCACGTCGTGCAGCCACCGCCGGTCGTCCGCGTCGAGGGTGTCGACGGCGGTGACCAGCTCCTTGTTGACGTTGTCGGGGGCCAGGTCGATGACGTAGGCGACGCCGCCTGACATGCCGGCCGCGAAGTTGCGCCCGGTCTCGCCGAGGACGACGGCTCGGCCGCCGGTCATGTATTCGCAGCCGTGGTCGCCGACGCCCTCGGAGACGACGGTGGCGCCGGAGTTGCGGACGCAGAACCGTTCGCCGACGCGTCCGCGCAGGAACATCTCGCCGCCGGTCGCGCCGTAGGCGAGGGTGTTGCCCGCGATGACGGAGTATTCGGCGAGGTGGTCGGCGCCGCGGTCGGGGCGGACGACGATCCGGCCGCCGGAGAGGCCCTTGCCGACGTAGTCGTTGGCGTCGCCCTCCAGGCGCAGGGTGATGCCGCGCGGCAGGAACGCGCCGAAGGACTGGCCCGCGGAGCCGGTGAAGGTGATGTCGACGGTGTCGTCGGGCAGCCCGGCGCCGCCGAACTTCCTGGTGACGCGGTGGCCGAGCATGGTGCCGACGGTGCGGTTGATGTTGCGGATGGGGACCTGGGCGCGTACGGGCCGGGCGTCCTCGGCGCTGTCGGCGGCGAGGGCGTCGGCGGCGAGCTCGATGAGTTCGTTGTCGAGGGCCTTGGCCAGGCCGTGGTCCTGCTCGGTGACGCGGTGCCGGACGGCGCCGGAGGGCAGTTCGGGGACGTGCAGGAGGGGGGCCAGGTCGAGGCCCTGGGCCTTCCAGTGGTCGACGGCCTGGGCGGTGTCGAGGAGCTCGGCGCGGCCGACGGCCTCCTCCAGGGTGCGGAAGCCCAGTTCGGCGAGGAGCTCGCGGACCTCCTCGGCGATGAACTCGAAGAAGTTGACGACGAATTCGGCCTTGCCGGAGAACCTCTCGCGCAGCACCGGGTTCTGGGTGGCGATGCCGACGGGGCAGGTGTCGAGGTGGCAGACGCGCATCATGACGCAGCCGGAGACGACCAGGGGCGCGGTGGCGAAGCCGAACTCCTCGGCGCCGAGCAGCGCGGCGATGATCACGTCGCGGCCGGTCTTGAGCTGGCCGTCGGTCTGCACGACGATGCGGTCGCGCAGGCCGTTGAGCAGCAGGGTCTGCTGGGTCTCGGCGAGGCCGAGCTCCCAGGGGCCGCCCGCGTGCTTGAGGCTGGTCAGCGGGGAGGCGCCGGTGCCGCCGTCGTGGCCGGAGATCAGGACGACGTCGGCGTGGGCCTTGGAGACGCCCGCCGCGACCGTGCCCACGCCGACCTCGGAGACCAGCTTCACGTGGATGCGGGCCGCGGGGTTGGCGTTCTTCAGGTCGTGGATGAGCTGGGCGAGGTCCTCGATGGAGTAGATGTCGTGGTGCGGGGGCGGGGAGATCAGGCCGACGCCGGGGGTGGAGTGCCGGGTCTTGGCGACCCAGGGGTAGACCTTGTGGCCGGGCAGCTGGCCGCCCTCGCCGGGCTTGGCGCCCTGCGCCATCTTGATCTGGATGTCGTCGGAGTTGACCAGGTATTCGCTGGTCACGCCGAAGCGGCCGGAGGCGACCTGCTTGATGCTGGAGCGGCGGGCCGGGTCGTGGAGCCGCTCGGGGTCCTCGCCGCCCTCACCGGTGTTGGACTTGGCGCCGAGCTGGTTCATGGCGATGGCGAGGGTCTCGTGGGCCTCGCGCGAGATGGAGCCGTAGGACATGGCGCCGGTGGAGAAGCGCTTGACGATCTCGCTGACGGGCTCGACCTCGTCGAGCGGCACGGGGGTGCGGCCGTTCTTGAGGGAGAACAGTCCGCGCAGCGTCATCAGCCGCTCCGCCTGGTCGTTCACCCGCTGGGTGTACTGCTTGAAGATGTCGTAGCGGCGGGCGCGGGTGGAGTGCTGGAGCCGGAAGACGGTGTCGGGGTCGAAGAGGTGGGGCTCGCCCTCGCGGCGCCACTGGTACTCGCCGCCGATGTCCAGGCGGCGGTGGGTGGCGGCGATGCCGGTGGCGGGGTAGGCCTTGGCGTGCCTGGCGGCGACCTCGCGGGCGACGACGTCCAGGCCGGCGCCGCCGATCTTGGTGGCGGTGCCCTGGAAGTAGGTGTCGACGAACTCCTCGTCCAGGCCGACGGCTTCGAAGACCTGGGCGCCGCGGTAGGAGGCGACGGTGGAGATGCCCATCTTGGACATCACCTTCAGCACGCCCTTGCCGAGGGCCTTGATGAGGTTGCGGATGGCGTCCTGGGCCTCCAGGCCGGGCAGGAAGGTGCCCGCGCGGACGAGGTCCTCGACGGACTCCATGGCCAGGTACGGGTTGACGGCCGCGGCGCCGTAGCCGATGAGCAGGGCGACGTGGTGGACCTCGCGGACGTCGCCTGCCTCGACGATCAGTCCGACCTGGGTGCGCTGCTTGGTGCGGATGAGGTGGTGGTGGACGGCGGAGGTGAGCAGCAGGGAGGGGATCGGGGCGTGCTCGGCGTCCGAGTGGCGGTCGGAGAGGACGATGAGGCGGGCGCCGCCCGCGATGGCGGCGTCGGCCTCGGCGCGGATCTCCGCGAGCCGGGCGGCGAGCGCCTCGCCCCCGCCGCCGACGCGGTAGAGGCCGGAGAGCGTGGCGGCCTTCAGACCGGGCAGGTCGCCGTCGGCGTTGATGTGTATGAGCTTGGCGAGCTCGTCGTTGTCGATGACGGGGAACGGCAGGGTGACGCTGCGACAGGAGGCCGCGGTCGGCTCCAGGAGGTTGCCCTGCGGGCCGAGGGAGGAGATCAGCGAGGTGACGAGCTCCTCGCGGATGGCGTCCAGCGGGGGGTTGGTGACCTGTGCGAAGAGCTGGGTGAAGTAGTCGAAGAGCAGCCGGGGGCGCTCCGAGAGGGCCGCGATCGGTGAGTCGGTGCCCATCGAGCCGAGGGGCTCCGCGCCGGACCCCGCCATGGGGGCGAGGATGACGCGCAGCTCTTCCTCGGTGTAGCCGAAGGTCTGCTGGCGGCGGGTGACCGAGGCGTGGGTGTGCACGATGTGCTCGCGCTCGGGGAGGTCGGCCAGGTCGATCAGGCCGGCTTCCAGCCAGTCGGTGTAGGGCTGTTCGGCGGCGAGCCGCGCCTTGATCTCGTCGTCCTCGATGATGCGGTGCTCGGCGGTGTCGACGAGGAACATCCGGCCGGGCTGGAGGCGGCCCTTGCGGACGACCTTGGCGGGCTCGATGTCGAGGACGCCGACCTCGGAGGAGAGGACGACGAGGCCGTCGTCGGTGACCCAGTAGCGGCCGGGGCGCAGGCCGTTGCGGTCGAGGACGGCGCCGACGAGGGTGCCGTCGGTGAAGGTGACGCAGGCGGGGCCGTCCCAGGGCTCCATCAGGGTGGAGTGGTACTGGTAGAAGGCGCGCCGGGCGGGGTCCATGGAGGCGTGGTTCTCCCAGGCCTCGGGGATCATCATCAGCACGCTGTGCGGCAGTGACCGCCCGCCGAGGTGGAGCAGCTCCAGGACCTCGTCGAAGGAGGCGGAGTCGGAGGCGTCGGGCGTGCAGACGGGGAAGGTCCGCTCCGGGCCGCCCGTGCCGAACAGGTCGCCGGCCAGCTGGGATTCGCGGGCGCGCATCCAATTGCGGTTGCCCTGGACGGTGTTGATCTCACCGTTGTGGGCGACGAAGCGGTACGGGTGGGCGAGCGGCCAGCTGGGGAAGGTGTTGGTGGAGAAGCGGGAGTGGACCAGGGCGATGGCGGTGGCGAAGCGCCGGTCGGAGAGGTCGGGGAAGAACGGCTCCAGCTGGCCGGTGGTGAGCATGCCCTTGTAGACGATGGTCCGCGCGGACAGCGAGGGGAAGTAGACGCCGGCCTCGCGCTCGGCGCGCTTGCGCAGGACGAATGCCTTGCGGTCCAGGGCGAGGCCGGCGTTGGCGCCGTCCGTGACGAACAGCTGGCGGAAGGCCGGCATCGTGGCGCGGGCGCCGTTGCCGAGCAGGTCGGGGGTGACGGGGACCTCGCGCCAGCCGAGGACGGTCAGGCCCTCCTCGGCGGCGATCGTCTCGACCTGCGAGACGGCCGCGTCCGCGGCGGGCGTCTCGGCGGGGAGGAAGGCGATGCCGACGGCGTAGGCACCGGCCTCGGGGAGGCCGAAGGCGACGTTCTCGCGGAGGAAGGCGTCGGGGATCTGGAGCAGGATGCCGGCTCCGTCGCCCGAGTCGGGCTCGGAGCCGGTGGCGCCCCGGTGCTCGAGGTTCCGCAGGACGGTGAGCGCCTGCTGCACGAGCGCATGGCTCGCCTCGCCGGTCAGGGTCGCGACAAAGCCCACGCCACAGGCGTCGTGCTCATTGCGCGGGTCGTACATCCCCTGCTGGGCGGGGTGGGATGCGGCAAACATGGGGCGCATCGGCTCTCCCGTCGTCGTCATGGCAGTCATGGCATGTGCATGTGCCGAGGGACGACGTTGGCCCTCTGCGAAAGAAATTTGGTGCAGGTTACATGATGGCCCGCTTCTCGGAAAGCGGATGCTCGGGTCCAGCATGTGGACTCTGCTGACGAGGTGGCGAGCCCCGGAAGCCGTGGGATCACCCGGCCCGGCAGCGCCGGACACAGCGCGGCGAGGGCGGCGTTGCCCGCTGCGCTTCCGGATTGTGCCCGATCGTCAAGGGCTTGAAACCGCGAGGTAACGCGCACGTTATGCGGCAGCCCGCATAAGCATCACCCCAACGCGGTGCCGAAAGCAATACCGAGGAGGTAAGTCACACCCGCCGCGGCACCGCCGAGCAGCAGCTGGCGCAGTCCGCTGTACCACCAGCTGCGCGCCGTCACCCGGGCCACGACGGCGCCGCAGGCGAAGAGGCCGGCCAGGGCCAGCAGCACGGCGGGCCACAGCTCGGTGGCGCCGAGGAGATACGGCAGGACGGGCAGCAGCGCGCCCAGGGCGAAGGAGCCGAAGGAGGAGACCGCGGCGACCATGGGCGACGGCAGGTCCGACGGGTCGATGCCGAGCTCCTCGCGCGCGTGGATCTCCAGCGCCTGCTCGGGGTCGCTCGACAGCTGCCGGGCGACCTCGCGCGCCAGCTCCGGCTCGACGCCGCGCGAGACGTACAGCGCGGCGAGCTCCTCCTGCTCGTCGGCGGGGTGCTTGCGCAGCTCGCGGCGCTCGATGTCCAGCTCGGCGAGCACGAGTTCACGCTGCGAGGCGACCGAGGTGTACTCACCGGCGGCCATCGAGAACGCGCCCGCCGCGAGCCCGGCCAGGCCGGTGATGACGACGGTCTGCGAGGAGGCGGAGCCGCCCGCGACGCCCGTCATCAGGGCGACGTTGGAGACGAGTCCGTCCATGGCACCGAAGACCGCGGGGCGCAGCCAACCGCCGTTCACATCGCGGTGCGTGTGATTGTCGCGATGGGCCACGTGGGGTGCCTCAACCGCATCGAGGACAGACATTGCTCCGGGTGCTCCCTTCCCCTCGGGGCGGGCACCGTTCGCTCGCCCCCTGCGTCGAAGGTACGCACGAACGCATGGCCCGCGCTAGCAAGGAAGGCCGAACTTACCTCTGTGACCTGCGGCTTTGTGGTGCGGGCCGAGAAATTGGGTGGGGAGCCGGGGCTGCCGGATGCCCGACTGAGCCCTGCCTCACGGGTTTTGTTCCCCAGCCCCGCCCCTTCCCGAACTGGGGCTCCGCCCCAGACCCCGGTCCTCAATCGCCGGACGGGCTGGATTTTCCAGCCCGTCCGGCGTTTGAGGACAAGCGGCGCAGCCGCTTCAGGGGGTCCGGGGTCTCCCCGGTTTCGGGAAGGGGCGGGGCTGGGGAACAAAGCCCGCCGCAGGCGTCAGGCCTTCTTCGCCGGTTCCTCCGAGGAAGCCGCCTCTTCGACCGCCGCCGGCTCCACGACCTGCTCCCGACCAGGGCACCGCTTCGCGGAGATGACCATGTAGGCGACCGCGCCGAGGAAGACCACGATCGACGTCCAGTCGTTGAGCCGCAGGCCGAGGATGTGGTGCGCGTCGTCGACACGGAGGTACTCGAACCAGAAGCGCCCCACCGTGTAGGCCGCGACATAGAGCGCGAACGCCCGCCCGTGTCCCAGCGTGAAGCGGCGGTCGGCCCAGATCACCAGGCCCGCGATGAGCAGGCACCAGAGGGACTCGTAGAGGAACGTCGGGTGGTACGTACCGGCGAGCCGCCCGATCGCGGGGTCCGCGTCGATCTTCAGGGCCCAGGGGAGGTCCGTCGGCTTGCCGTAGAGCTCCTGGTTGAACCAGTTGCCCCAGCGCCCGATCGCCTGGGCCACGGCGAGGCCGGGCGCCAGCGCGTCCGCCCAGGCCGGCAGGGGGATGCCACGGCGCCGGCAGCCGATCCAGGCGCCGACCGCGCCGAGCGCGACCGCGCCCCAGATGCCGAGCCCGCCCTCCCAGATCTTGAAGGCGTTGACCCAGTCGCGCCCGGCACCGAAATACAGCTCGTAGTCGGTGATGACGTGGTAGAGCCGGCCGCCGACAAGCCCGAACGGCACCGCCCACACGGCGATGTCGGCGACCGTCCCGGCCCGTCCGCCCCGTGCGATCCAGCGCCGGTTGCCGAGCCAGACGGCGACGAAGACGCCGATGATGATGCAGAAGGCATAGCCGCGCAACGGGATTGGTCCGAGATGGATCACTCCGGTCGACGGGCTGGGAATGTAAGCGATGTCCATGGCAGCACTGACGCTACCCTGCCGGGCCACGCGGACGGCAACCCACCCGGCACAACAGCTGCGTAACGCCCCTAGCCCTGCGCGGCCGCGACCAGCTGCCGCAGCTTGTCGGGGGTGAGCGGATTGGCCTGGTCCCCGTAGATGCTCTTGCCGTCGAGGAGGATCGTCGGCGTCGCGTGGTAGGCGGACTTGCTGAAGGTCTCCTGGGACTTCTTGACCCAGCTGTCGTGGGTGCCGTCGTCGACGCACTTGCGGAAGTCGGGGGTGTCCAGCCCCTGGACCTGCCCGGCCAGCTCGAGCAGGCGCGGCTTCTTGCCGTACTGGTCGTCGGTCTCCTCCGGCTGGTTCTTGTAGAGCACGTCGTGGTACGCGGCGAACTTCCCGGCGTCCTGGGCGCAGGCCGCCGCGTTGGCCGCGTTGAGGGAGCCCTTGCCGCCGAGGTTGTTGTCGATCAGGGTGACCAGGTGGTACTCGGCCTTGAGCTCGCCCTTGCCCTCCAGGTCGTGGACCGTGTCGCGGAAGGCGTTCTCGAACTGGCCGCAGCCGGGGCAGCGGAAGTCCTCGTAGACGGTCAGGGTGGCCTTCGCCGTGGACTTGCCGACCGGGATCATCACGGTGTCCTTGCCGGTGGCGCCCTGGGGGGCGACCAGCGGGCCGGCCTTCTCCTGCTTCTTGCCCTTGCCGGAGTGGGCCACCAGTGCCCCGATGCCGGCCCCGGCGCCGAGGACGGCCACCACGATCACGCCCGCGATGAGGGTCCGCTTGCGTTTGGCGCGGGACTCCTCCTGCTGGCGCTGTTCCTGCAGTCGCTCGCGGGCGCTGCGCTTCCCATCAGAGTTCTTCTGGCTCACGTCCCCGTAAACGAACCGGGGGCGCGGCTTGCGCGCCCCCGGTCGCCGGTTCCACCAAAAGAGTTAGCCGCGCTTGCGTACGCCCGCGGCCAGTTCACCCGCGAGGGTGCGGACGGCGGCGAGGCCGGACTCCAGGTCGGGGGCGTCCAGCAGGCGCTTGACGAAGGCCGAGCCGACGATGACGCCGTCGGCGAACTGCGCGACCTCCTGTGCCTGCCGGGCGTCGGAGACGCCGAGCCCGACGCAGACGGGCAGTTCGGTCACCGCGCGGGTGCGGCGCACCAGCTCCTGTGCCTCCTGCCCGACGGATTCGCGGGTGCCGGTGACGCCCATCAGGGACGCCGCGTAGACGAAGCCGCTGCCCGCCGCCGTGATCTTGGCGAGCCGCTCGTCCCGGCTGCTCGGCGCGACCACGAAGACCGTGGCCAGGCCGTGCTGCTCGGCGGCCTTCCGCCAGACCTCGGACTCCTCGACCGGGAGGTCGGGCAGGATGCAGCCCGCTCCCCCGGCGGCGGCGAGGTCGGCGGCGAACCGCTCGACCCCGTAGGCGTCGACCGGGTTCCAGTAGGTCATGCACAGCACCGGCGCGCCCGTCGCGGCGTGCGCCTCGCGGACCGTACGGATCACGTCGACGATCCTGATGCCGCCGCGCAGGGCGATGTCGTCGGCGGTCTGGATGACCGGGCCGTCCAGGACCGGGTCGCTGTGCGGCAGCCCGACCTCGACGATGTCGCAGCCGCCCTCGAGCATCGCGGTGATCGCCCGTACGCCGTCGTCGACGGTCGGGAAGCCGGCCGGGAGATAGCCGACGAGGGCCGCGCGGTTCTCCGCCTCGGCCGTCGCCAGCACGGAGCCCAGCAATTCGATGTTGCCCGCCATCAGTTGGCCCCCTCGCCCTGCTCGCCGTCGTACAGCCCGAAGTAGCGGGCCGCCGTGTCCATGTCCTTGTCGCCGCGCCCGGAGAGGTTGACCAGGAGCAGGCCGTCGGGGCCCAGCTCCTTGCCGACCTCCAGCGCGCCCGCGAGCGCGTGCGCGCTCTCGATGGCCGGGATGATGCCCTCGGTGCGTGAGAGCAGCCGCAGCGCCTGCATGGCCTCGTCGTCGGTGACGGCGCGGTACTCGGCGCGGCCGGTGTCCTTCAGATAGGAGTGCTCCGGGCCGATGCCGGGGTAGTCGAGTCCGGCGGAGATGGAGTACGGCTCGGTGATCTGGCCGTCCTCGTCCTGGAGGACGTAGCTGCGCGAGCCGTGCAGGATGCCGGGGGTGCCCGCGGTGAGGGTGGCCGCGTGCTCGCCGCTGGCGAGGCCGTGGCCGCCGGGCTCGCAGCCGATCAGGCGGACGCCGGTGTCGGGCAGGAAGGCGTGGAAGAGGCCGATGGCGTTGGAGCCGCCGCCGACGCAGGCCACGGCGGCGTCCGGCAGCCGGCCGGCCCGCTCCAGGATCTGCCGGCGGGCCTCGACGCCGATCACCCGGTGGAAGTCGCGGACCAGCGCGGGGAAGGGGTGCGGCCCGGCGACCGTGCCGAAGAGGTAGTGGGTGCGGTCGACGTTGGCGACCCAGTCGCGGAACGCCTCGTTGATGGCGTCCTTGAGGGTGCGGCTGCCGGACTTCACGGCGATGACCTCGGCGCCGAGCATCCGCATCCGGGCGACGTTGAGCGCCTGGCGCTCGGTGTCGACCTCGCCCATGTAGATGGTGCACTCCAGGCCGAAGAGCGCGCAGGCGGTGGCGGTGGCGACGCCGTGCTGGCCGGCGCCGGTCTCGGCGATGACGCGGGTCTTGCCCATGCGCTTGGTGAGCAGCGCCTGGCCCAGCACGTTGTTGATCTTGTGCGAGCCGGTGTGGTTGAGGTCCTCGCGCTTGAGGAACACCCGGGCGCCGCCCGCGTGTTCGGCGAAGCGCGGCACCTCGGTGAGGGCGCTGGGGCGCCCGGTGTAGTTGACCATCAGGTCGTTGAGCTCGGCCGCGAAGGCGGGGTCGGCCTTGGCCTTCTCGTATTCGGCGGCGACCTCGTCCACGGCGGCCACGAGGGCCTCGGGGATGAACTTGCCGCCGAACGCGCCGAAGTAGCCTTCGGCGCTCGGAATCTGACCCTCCGGGTCCGGGATGAAGAATTCGCTGGGCATGCCGGTCTCCTCAGGAGATGAGTGAGTTGACGTGATCGCTGAGCTGACGCTCAGCCACGCCATCGGCGCCCGTTGACCTGACCCGGCTCGCAGCCGATGTGGTACCTCACTCTGCGGCCCCGGACGCGGCGGGCCGGCGCGCGGCAGCCGCGGGGACGGCAGCCCCGGGCCAGGCGCGCGTAAGCGTCCTGGGCGGACGACCCGGCCGCGGGCACGCCGACGACGGCCGGGCGGCGGCCCGGCCCCGTGCGGCGGCTGCGGCGGGTGGTCATCCGGGGCGTCAGCCCCGCCCGTGCCGCAGCGCGGGGTGCGCGCCCGCGGCGACCAGGTCGGCCACCGCGCCCTTGGGGTCGCGGCCCGTCACCAGGGACTCCCCCACGAGCACCGCGTCGGCGCCGTCGTTGGCGTAGGCGATGAGGTCGTGCGGGCCGCGGACGCCGGACTCGGCGATCTTGATGATGTGGTCCGGGATCTCGGGCGCGACGCGGGCGAAGTTGCCGCGGTCCACCTCGAGGGTCTTGAGGTTGCGGGCGTTGACGCCGATGATCCGGGCGCCCGCGTCGACGGCGCGCTGGACCTCCTCCTCGTCGTGGACCTCCACGATCGGGGTGAGGCCGATGGACTCGGCGCGCTCGATGAGGGAGACCAGGGCCTCCTGCTCCAGGGCCGCGACGATCAGCAGGACCAGGTCGGCGCCGTAGGCGCGGGCCTCCCACAGCTGGTAGGCGGTGACGATGAAGTCCTTGCGCAGCACCGGGATGTCGACCTTGGCCCGGACGGCCTCCAGGTCGGCGAGCGAACCGCCGAAGCGGCGCTGCTCGGTGAGCACGCTGATGACGGCCGCGCCGCCCGCCTCGTAGTCCGCGGCGAGCCCCGCGGGGTCGGCGATCGCGGCGAGGGCGCCCTTGGAGGGGCTGGAGCGCTTGACCTCGCAGATCACGCTGACGTTCTCGCCGCGCAGGGCGGCGACGCCGTCCTTGGCCTGCGGAGCCTTGGCGGCCCGCTGCTTGAGCTCGTCGAGGGTGACGCGCGCCTGCCGCTCCGCGAGGTCGGCACGGACTCCGTCGATGATCTCGTCGAGCACACTCACGCGAGCGGCCCCCTTCCGGACTCGGATGGTCTGGGCTGGTGCGGCGGAATCTCCTCACCAGGCATTGTGATGGTACTTGCCACAGACCGAAGGATTCGCATCCGGTTGACGCCGGTCCTGTCACATGGCGTCATTCCCGGGTTTCGCGGGTTTCTCCCGCGCTACGGCTGCGGCGTCAGCCAGGGGCAGCACGGCAGGTTCCGCAGGACCGTGAACGCCAGCACCGCCGCCCCGACCGCCCACCAGTGGGGCGCGCGCAGCGGCAGTCGCAGGCCGTCCTTCCCGCGCAGCGCGGCGGCCACCCACGCGATCCACAGCGCGAGGAAGCCCGCGTACCCGGCGACGGCGAGCGCGTTCGCGTGCAGTGCCGTCCCGAGGTCGCCGTGGGCGAGGGCGTGGACTCCGCGCAGCCCGCCGCAGCCGGGGCAGTACAGGCCGGTCCAGCGCAGCAGTGGGCAGGCGGGGTAGTGGCCGGGCCGGTTGGGGTCGACGGCGCCGATCCAGGTGACGGCGGCGGCGAGCCCGGCGGCGACGCAGGCGGGGGCGGTGAGGCGGCGCACCGGGCCCGGGGCGGGCGCGGCGGTGCGGGGAGGTGCGGGCGCGTGGTCGTCCACGCGGCCCGTCGTACGGCCATCCGGCAGGCCGTCGGCGCGGTCCGTCACACGTCGCAGTCTGCGCCGGACAGCACGAAGGCGCAGCACGGGGCCCGCGTACGTTCGTCCGTACGGGCCCGGGCCGCGCCTTGGCGGGCGAGCGGGGTGGATCAGCCCTGGGTCTGGGGCTGGACCTTCGCGCGTCCCTTGGGCTCCGCGCCGTAGCCCATCAGGCGCATGATGCCGCCGACGACGCCGCCGAGCAGGATGATGCCGATGCCGGCCCAGAACCCGACCGGGTTGGCGATCACCATGAACGCACCGCCGACGCAGAAGCCGATGAAGGAAATGATGACACCGGTCCAGGCGGCCGGGGTGTGTCCGTGGCTGCTACCCGCCATGACTATGACTCCTCGTTGCTGTGGCGCGCCCGCGGGCGCGGAGAACGCTCATGGTCATTGTCCCCGACGCCCGGGGGTGCCTTGAGTTGGGGGTGGGCGTGTTCCCTGCCGTCTTTCACGGCCGCTTCCCCGGGCTGTCGCCGGGGGCGGTCGGCTGCGCTCCGCCGGGCTCGCCGGTGGGGTCCTCGCCGCGGTCGAGGGCCTTCCAGAGCTCTTCGGGGCGTTCGGGGTCGGGGGCGGTGCGGGGGCGGCGCGGGCGGGGGGTGCCGTCGCGCTCGTAGCGGCCGGACATCGCGGGCCAGTGCCGTCCGTGGCGCAGGGCGAGCAGCCCGGCGAGGAAGAGCAGCACTCCGCCGGTGAGGGCGACCCACGGCCAGGGGGTGTGGCTGACGTGGTCGACGGCGGCGCTGGTGAGGCCCTGGGCCTTGGCGGCCTTCTCCTCCAGCGCGCTGGTGTCGAAGGCGCCGGTGGCGGCGCCGGCGACGATCCCGGCGCCGCAGAGTGCGAGGACCGCGGCGACGACGGTGCGCCACACGCCGCGGACGGCGAAGACGGCGACGAGCGTGGCGAGGCCGACGACGGCCAGGGCGCCGGGCAGGCCGTTGACGTCCTGGCCGGTGACCTGCTTGGAGACGGCGCTCTGGGCGATGTCGGCCGCGGCCGTGCCCTCGGCCCAGGTGCGTCCCCCGGCGAGGAGGACGAGCGCGGCTCCGGCGGCGCCGAACAGCAGGGCGGCGCCGACGCTGCGCCGCCCGGCGCCACCGGCGCGGGGGGCGGGCTCGGCCTGGGGACGGGGGTGGGGTACGGCTGCGCTCACGGTTACCACTATCTCTTGTGCCGCCCGCCCCGGCGCCCGGGGGTCCCCTCAGGGGCTTCCCGGGCGCCGGGGTACGGGGTCAGGCGCGGGGTGCAAGGCGGTTGGCGGAGTGCACCGCGCGCAGGACGGCCGCGGCCTTGTTGCGGCACTCGGCGTCCTCGGCGGCCGGGTCGGAGTCGGCGACGACGCCGGCGCCCGCCTGGACGTACGCGGTGCCCCCGCGCAGCACCGCGGTGCGGATGGCGATGGCGGTGTCGGAGTCGCCCGCAAAGTCGAGGTAGCCGACGCAGCCGCCGTACAGGCCGCGGCGGGCGGGCTCCAGCTCCTCGATGATCTGCATGGCGCGGGGCTTGGGCGCGCCGGAGAGGGTGCCGGCGGGGAAGCAGGCGGTGAGCACGTCGAAGGCGGTGCGGCCGGGGGCGAGGCGGCCGGTGACGGTGGAGACGATGTGCATGACGTGGCTGTAGCGCTCGACGGACATGAAGTCGACGACCTCCACGCTGCCGGGTTCGCAGACCCGGCCGAGGTCGTTGCGGCCGAGGTCGACGAGCATGAGGTGCTCGGCGCGCTCCTTGGGGTCGGCCATCAGCTCCTCGGCGAGGGCCGCGTCGGCCTGTGGGGTGGCGCCGCGCGGGCGGGTGCCGGCGATCGGGTGCACCATGGCGTGCCCGTCCTCGACCTTGACCAGTGCCTCGGGGCTGGAGCCGACGATGTCGAAGCCGTCGAAGCGCAGGAGGTACATGTACGGGCTGGGGTTGGTGGCCCGCAGGACGCGGTAGACGTCGAGCGCGGAGGCGGTGCAGGGGGTCTCGAAGCGCTGGGAGGGCACGACCTGGAAGGCCTCGCCCGCGCGGATGCGCTCCTTGATGTCGTCGACGGCCGCCATGTAGTCCGGGCCGCCCCAGCGGGCGGTGTACTCGGGGAGTTCGGAGGGCGGCAGGGCGGTGGGGTCGGTGGGGACCGGCCTGCGGAGGTCGGCGGCCATGGCGTCGAGGCGGGCGACGGCGTCGGCGTAGGCCTCGTCGATGCCGGTGTCGAGGTCGTTGTGGTTGATCGCGTTGGCGATCAGCAGGACCGTGCCGTCCCAGTGGTCGAGGACGGCGAGGTCCGAGGTGAGCAGCATGGTCAGTTCGGGCAGGCCCAGGGTGTCCTCGCCGTGCTCGCCGATCTTCTCCAGGCGGCGGACGATGTCGTAGCCGAGGTAGCCCACCATGCCGCCGGTGAAGGGCGGCAGTCCGGTGCCCTCTATGAGGTCGCGGGGGGTGTGGAGGGCGGCGACGGTGGCGCGCAGGGCCTGGAGCGGGTCGCCTTCGGTGGGGACGCCCACGGGCGGGGTGCCGAGCCAGTGGGTCCGCCCGTCGCGCACGGTGAGGGTGGCGGAGCTGCGGACGCCGACGAAGGAGTAGCGGGACCAGGTGCGGCCGTTCTCGGCGGACTCCAGCAGGAAGGTGCCGGGGCGTTCCGCCGCGAGTTTGCGGTAGAGGCCGACGGGGGTGTCCCCGTCGGCGAGGAATCGCCTCGTGACCGGGATGACCCGGCGGTCCTTCGCGAGCGTACGGAAGGTATCGGCGTCGGGCGTGATGTCACCCGTGGTCGTGGCAGCCATGGCAGCGGAGCCTACTGGCCCAGCGGCAGGACATCGGCATCGAAGCAGGTGCGGTCGCCGGTGTGGCAGGCCGCGCCGACCTGGTCGACCTTGACGAGGAGGGTGTCGCCGTCGCAGTCGAGGGCCACGGACTTCACGTGCTGGAAGTGGCCGGAAGTGTCGCCCTTGACCCAGTACTCCTGGCGGCTGCGGCTCCAGTAGGTGCAGCGGCCGGTGGTCAGAGTGCGGTGGAGGGCCTCGTCGTCCATCCAGCCGAGCATGAGCACCTCGCCGGTGTCGTACTGCTGGGCGATGGCGGGAACCAGCCCGTCGGCGCTGCGCTTGAGGCGGGCGGCGAGGGCGGGGTCGAGGGCGGTGGTCCCGGGGGCGGGGCGAGTGGTGCCGGTCATGGTGTCCATTCTGCCGCCATGCGCGGCGGGCCGGGTGGCGCCCGTGGCATTGACGGGGGCCGGGTCCCTGGTCACGGTCTTGATCAGGAGCCCGGCGGACGGGTTGTCAGTGGCGTACGGCATGCTTCGACCATGACGTCTCCGCCGCCGCCGAACTCCCCGGAACCGCCCCGCGACAGCGGTGGGTTCGGCCCGCCCCAGGGTTTCGGGCCGCCGTCGGCCCAGCCGCCCGCGCAGCCTCCCGTCCAGCCGCCCGCGCAGCCCTACGGTCAGCCTTACGGCCCGCCGCAGGGCGGGCCGGCCGGCGGTCCGGGTTATGGACAGCCGCAGGGTTTCGGCCAGTACGGACAGCAGCAGTACGGGCAGCAGTTCGCGCCGCCGGTGCCGCCGCCCCCGCCGCCGTCGGGTGGCAACGGCGCGAAGGTCGCCGCGATCGTGGTCGCCGTCGTGCTGGTGGCGGGGCTGGTCGTCGGCGGCATCATCCTCACGGCGAAGGGCGGCGGCGGTGACACGAAGGCGAAGGGGAAGAGCTCGCCGAGCCCGTCGGTGACGTCGTCCGCGCCGTCCGCGGATGCCTCCGGGCCCGGTTCCGACCTGGCTGACCCCAGGCCCTCCGCGTCCTCGGGCCCGTCGCTGCCCGGGGACCAGCAGGTGCCTTATGTGGTGCTCAAGCCCGGCCAGTGCTTCGACCACCCGAGCCTGACCACCGGCATCTCCACGGTCGTCACGATGTTGTGCAGCGGCACGCACGACGGCGAGGTGATATCCAACGCGACGCTGATGGGCTCGTTCGACAGCGAGCAGGCGATCCAGGACAAGGCGAAGGACATGTGCGAGTCCACCGCGCGGAAGCGGGTGGGTTCCATATCCGACGGCCGTACGTACTACTCGTATGTGCTGTATCCGGCGAAGCGGACGTACGACCGTGGCCAGAACCAGATCACGTGCACGATCACGCGCAGCATCACACCGGGCGGCTCGAAGCTGACGGAGCCGCTGCCGGACTGACGCGGCCCGTCGCGGCGCCGTGGCACGGACCGGTCCCCGGCCGTAGGGTGGCCGCATGTCGACCCACGCACAGCGCGAACGCCTGCTCCTGGCCGATCTGTTGGAGACCGCGGGCCCCGGCGCCCCCACGCTCTGCACCGGCTGGCAGACCCGTGACCTGGCCGCCCATGTCGTCGTGCGGGAGCGCCGCTCCGACGCGGCGGCGGGTCTGGTGATCAAGGCACTGGCCCCGCGGCTCGAGCGGGTGCAGGCCGAATTCGCCGCCAAGCCGTACGAGGAGTTGCTCCAGCTCATCCGCACCGGGCCGCCGCGCCTGTCGCCGTACGCCCTCAAGCAGGTCGACGAGGCCGCCAACACCGTCGAGTTCTTCGTGCACACGGAGGACGTACGGCGCGCCCAGCCGGACTGGGCGCCGCGCGAGCTGGACCCGGTGTTCGCGGACGCGCTGTGGGCCCGGCTGGAGCGGGTGGCGCGGATGCTCGGCCGGAAGTCGCCGGTGGGCCTGGTCCTGCGCCGCCCCGACGGCCGCACGGCGGTGGCCCACCGGGGCGCGCCCGTGGTGACGGTGACGGGCGAGCCGGGTGAGCTGACCCTGTTCGCGTTCGGCCGCCAGGCGGCGGCGCGGGTGGAGCTGACGGGCGACGAGAATGCCGTGGCCAAGCTCCAGGAAGCGGCGCTGGGCCTCTAGGCGCCCCGGCCCCCGGGTGCCCCTCAGCGGACCGGGTGGCCCGCTTCGCGGAGGCTGCTCTTGACTTCGGCGATCTTCAGGTCGCCGAAGTGGAAGACGGACGCGGCCAACACCGCGTCCGCGCCCGCCTCGACGGCCGGGGCGAAGTGCTCCAGCCGCCCGGCGCCCCCGCTCGCGATCACCGGCACGGTCACGTGCTTGCGCACGGCCGCGATCATCTCCGTGTCGTAGCCGTCCTTCGTGCCGTCGGCGTCCATGGAGTTCAGCAGGATCTCGCCCGCGCCGAGCTCCGCCGCGCGGTGGGCCCACTCGACGGCGTCGATGCCGGTGCCGCGGCGGCCGCCGTGCGTGGTGACCTCGAAGCTCCCGGATCCGGTGCGCCGGGCGTCCACGGAGAGCACCAGCACCTGGCGGCCGAAGCGCTCGGCGATCTCCTGGATCAGCTCGGGCCGGGCGATGGCCGCGGTGTTGACGCCGACCTTGTCGGCGCCGGCGCGCAGCAGCTTGTCGACGTCGCCCGCGGTGCGGACGCCGCCGCCCACGGTCAGCGGGATGAAGACCTGCTCCGCGGTGCGGCGCACCACGTCGTAGGTCGTCTCACGGTCGCCGGAGGAGGCGGTGATGTCGAGGAAGGTGAGTTCGTCCGCGCCTTCCGCACCGTAGATCCTGGCCATTTCGACGGGGTCGCCGGCGTCGCGCAGGTTCTGGAAGTTGACGCCCTTGACGACCCGGCCGTTGTCCACGTCCAGGCAGGGGATGACTCGGACCGCCAGGGTCATGTGTTCGTTGCTCCTCGGTACGCTTCTACTTCTACTTCGACCAGCACGCGCGAGTCGACGAAGCCGGAGACGACCACCAGGGTCGCCACGGGCCGCACCGCCTCGAAGAACTCCTTGTGGGCGCGGCCGACCGCGTCGACGTCCCGCGCGTGGGTCAGGTACATGCGGGTGCGGATGACGGCCTCGGGGCCGAGGCCGAAGTCCGCCAGGGCGGCGACGGCGTTCCCGAAGGCCGCTCTGGCCTGTTCGTAGGGGTCGCCCTCGCCGTGCAGCACGGAGCCGTTGAACGGCAGGGTTCCGGCCACCAGCACCCGGTCCCCCGCCGCGACAGCGCGCGCACAACCGAACGTCTCTTCCCAGGGACTGTCGTCGCTCTGCACCCGCTGCACGGCTTCGCTCATACGGAAACAGCCTCCAGGGCCTCTTCCAAGGTGAACGCCTTGGCGTAGAGGGCCTTCCCCACGATGGCGCCTTCGACGCCCTCCGGTACCAGGTTGGCGATCGCCCGCAGATCGTCAAGGGAGGAGACGCCGCCGGAGGCGACTACCGGCCGGTCGGTCGCGGCGCAGACGTTCTTCAGGAGCTCCAGGTTGGGGCCCTGGAGCGTGCCGTCCTTGGCGATGTCGGTGACGACGTAGCGGGCGCAGCCCTCGGCGTCCAGGCGGGCGAGGGTCTCGTAGAGGTCGCCGCCGTCGCGGGTCCAGCCGCGGCCGCGCAGGGTGGTGCCCTGGACGTCCAGGCCGACGGCGATCCGGTCGCCGTGCTCGGCGATGACCTTGGCGACCCACTCGGGGGTCTCCAGGGCGGCGGTGCCGAGGTTGACGCGGGTGCAGCCGGTGGCGAGGGCCGCGGCGAGCGAGGCGTCGTCGCGGATGCCGCCGGACAGCTCGACCTTGATGTCCATGGAGCGGACGACCTCGGCGATCTGCGGCCGGTTGTCGCCGGTGCCGAAGGCGGCGTCGAGGTCGACGAGGTGCAGCCACTCGGCGCCGGAGCGCTGCCAGGCGAGGGCGGCGGAGAGCGGGTCGCCGTAGGAGGTCTCGGAGCCGGAGGCGCCGTGGACGAGGCGGACGGCCTGGCCGTGGCGGACGTCGACGGCGGGGAGGAGTTCGAGCTTCGGCATCACGGGGCTCACAGGGTCTCGATCCAGTTGGTCAGCAGCTGGGCGCCGGCGTCGCCGGACTTCTCGGGGTGGAACTGGGTGGCGCACAGCGGGCCGTTCTCCACGGCGGCGACGAACGGCTCGCCGTGGGTGGCCCAGGTGACCTGGGGCGGCCGGATGTGGTCCGCGGTGATCTCGAAGCCCCACTCGCGCACCGCGTAGGAGTGCACGAAGTAGTAGCGGGCGTCGGCGTCGAGGCCGGCGAAGAGCCGGGAGCCCTCGGCGGGGGTGACGGTGTTCCAGCCCATGTGCGGGACGACGGGCGCCTTGAGCGGCTCGACCGTGCCGGGCCACTCGTCGAGGCCCTCGGTCTCCACTCCGTGCTCGATGCCGCGCTCGAAGAGGATCTGCATGCCGACGCAGATGCCCATGACGGGGCGGCCGCCGGAGAGCCTGCGGCCGACGACCCAGTCGCCGCGGGCGGCGCGCAGGCCCTTCATGCAGGCCTCGAAGGCGCCGACGCCGGGGACGAGCAGCCCGTCGGCGTTCATGGCCGCGTCGTAGTCGCCGGTGATCTCGACGTCCGCGCCGACGTGGGCGAGGGCGCGCTCCGCGGAGCGGACGTTGCCGAAGCCGTAGTCGAAGACGACGACCTTCTTGCGGTCGCTCATGCCCAGACCTCCAGGCGCATCACTCCGGCGACGAGGCACATCGCGCAGCCGATGCCGAGCAGCACGATCACGCCCTTGGGCACGCCCTGCTTGGCGAAGGAGATCATCCCGCCGAGGAGGAAGAGACCGACGACGATCAGGATGGTGGACAGGCCGGTCACAGCGCGCCCTTCGTGGAGGGAAGGATTCCGGCCGCGCGCGGGTCGCGCTCGCTGGCGTAGCGCAGCGCGCGGGCGAGGGCCTTGAACTGGCACTCGACGATGTGGTGGGCGTTGCGCCCGTACGGGACGTGGACGTGCAGGGCGATCTGGGCCTGCGCGACGAAGGACTCCAGGATGTGCCGGGTCATCGTCGTGTCGTACGAGCCGATCATGGGCGCCATGTTCTCGGGCTCCGTGTGCACGAGGTAGGGGCGCCCGGAGAGGTCCACGGTGACCTGGGCGAGGGACTCGTCCAGGGGGACCGTGCAGTTGCCGAAGCGGTAGATGCCGACCTTGTCGCCGAGGGCCTGCCTGAAGGCGGCGCCGAGCGCGAGCGCGGTGTCCTCGATGGTGTGGTGGGTGTCGATGTGCAGATCGCCGTCGGTCTTGACCGTGAGGTCGAAGAGCCCGTGGCGGCCGAGCTGGTCGAGCATGTGGTCGTAGAAGCCGACCCCGGTCGACACGTCGACCTGCCCGCTGCCGTCGAGATCGATCTCGACGAGGACGGAGGTCTCCTTGGTGGTGCGCTCTATGCGGCCCACGCGGTTCATGAGTTGTTCTCCTTGCGAATGGTGCGCACCGCGTCGAGGAAGGCGTCGTTCTCGGCGGGGGTGCCCGCGGTGACCCGCAGCCATCCCGGTACGCCGTTGTCCCGGACCAGGACGCCCTGGTCGAGGATGGCCTGCCACGCCTCGTGGCTGTCCGCGAAGCGGCCGAACTGGACGAAGTTCGCGTCGGACTCCGTCACCTCGAAGTCCATGGCCCGCAGCTCGGCGACGATGCGGTCGCGCTCCGCCTTGAGCTGTTCGACATAGGTGAGCAGCGTGTCCGTGTGTTCCAGGGCCGCGAGCGCGGTGGCCTGGGTGACGGAGGACAGGTGGTACGGCAGCCGTACGAGCTGGACGGCGTCGACCACCGCGGGGTGCGCGGCCAGATAGCCCAGCCGCAGCCCGGCGGCGCCGAAGGCCTTGGACATGGTGCGGGAGACGACGAGGTTCGGCCGTCCCTCGATGAGCGGCAGCAGCGAGGGGCGATGGCTGAACTCGCCGTACGCCTCGTCGATGACGACCAGACAGGGCCTGGCCGCCTGCGCCGCCTCGTACAGCCGCAGGACGGTGCCGGCCCCGACGGCGGTGCCGGTGGGGTTGTTGGGCGAGCAGATGAAGACCACGTGGGGCCGCTGCTCGGCGATGGCGGTGACGGCCGCGTCGACGTCGATGGTGAAGTCGGCGCGGCGCGGGCCGGGGATCCAGCCGGTGCCGGTGCCGCGCGAGATCAGGGCGTGCATCGAATACGAGGGCTCGAAGCCGATCGCGGTGCGGCCGGGCCCGCCGAAGGTCTGGAGCAGCTGCTGGATGATCTCGTTGGAGCCGTTGGCCGCCCAGACCTGGCCCGCGGTGACCTCGTGGCCCGCGGTGCGGGTGAGGTACTTCGCGAGCTCGGTGCGCAGCTCGACCGCGTCCCGGTCGGGGTAGCGGTTGAGGTGCCGGGCGGCCTCGGCGACGCGCTCGGCGATGCGGGCGACGAGGGGCTCGGGCAGCGGGTAGGGGTTCTCGTTGGTGTTCAGGCGTACGGGCACGTCGAGCTGGGGCGCTCCGTACGGGGACTTGCCGCGCAGCTCGTCCCTGATGGGCAGGTCGTCGATCCCGGTCACTTGCTCTGTGGCACCTTCCAGTCGAACCTCGCCTTGAGCGCGGCTCCGTGCGCGGGCAGGTCCTCGGCCTCGGCGAGCGTCACCACGTGGTGGGTGACCTCGGCGAGGGCGTCGCGGGTGTAGTCCACGACATGGATACCGCGCAGGAAGGACTGCACGGACAGGCCGGAGGAGTGACAGGCGCAGCCGCCGGTGGGCAGGACGTGGTTGGAGCCGGCGCAGTAGTCGCCGAGGGAGACGGGGGCGTAGGGGCCGACGAAGACCGCTCCGGCGTTGCGGACGCGGGCGGCGACCTCGGAGGCGTTCTCGGTCTGGATCTCCAGGTGCTCGGCGCCGTAGGCGTCCACGACGGCGAGGCCGTGCTCGATGTCGTCGACGAGCACGATGCCGGACTGGCGGCCCGCGAGGGCGGGGACGATCCGGTCCTCGATGTGCTTGGTCGCGGCGACCTGGGTCTCCAGCTCCTTCTCGACGGCCTTCGCCAGCTCCTCGGAGTCGGTGACGAGCACGGCGGCGGCCAGCGGGTCGTGCTCGGCCTGGCTGATGAGGTCGGCGGCGACGTGCACGGGGTCGGCACTCGCGTCGGCGAGGATGGCGATCTCGGTGGGGCCGGCCTCGGCGTCGATGCCGATGCGGCCCTTGAGCAGCCGCTTGGCGGCGGCGACCCAGATGTTGCCGGGGCCGGTGACCATGTTGACCGGGCGGCAGTCCTCGGTGCCGTAGGCGAACATCGCGATGGCCTGGGCGCCGCCGGCGGCGTAGACCTCGTCGATGCCGAGCAGCGCGCAGGCCGCCAGGATCGTGGGGTGGGGCAGCCCGCCGAAGTCGGCCTGGGGCGGGGAGGCGACGGCCATCGAGCCGACGCCCGCTTCCTGGGCCGGCACCACGTTCATGATCACGGACGAGGGGTAGACCGAGCGGCCGCCGGGGACGTAGAGGCCGACGCGGTCGACGGGGACCCAGCGCTCGGTGACGGTGCCGCCGGGCACGACGGTGACGGTCTTGTCGGTGCGCCGCTGCTCGCGGTGGACGATGCGGGCGCGGCGGATGGACTCCTCCAGCGCGGCGCGCACGGCCGGGTCCAGCTCCCGCAGGGCGCCGGTGATCTCCTCGGGCGCGACACGCACCCGGTCGATGGTGACGCCGTCGAACCGCTCCGCGTAGTCGATCAGGGCCGCGGTGCCACGATGATGCACGTCCTCGCAGATGGGCCGCACCTTCTCCAGGGCGGCCTCCACGTCGAGTTCGGCTCGGGGCAGCAGGTCGCGGTCGACGCCGGAGGCGGTGCCGCGCAGATCGATTCGGGAGATCACAGGGTCAATTGTCTCAGACCCGTCCCGGCACACGGCTCCCTGTACCAACCGGTGATACGCGCCGCCGGGCCGCACGAACCTCTCACCATGGGTGTTCAATCCGTCACACGGCGGGAATGGGGACGGTACCGAGTGGTATGCGTGGCGGAAGGGGGTACGGTCCGTGACCGAACCGCACGACAGCGAACCACCCGCCGGGCTGGATCTCACCACCGCCGAATGGGGGATGTGGCGGGCGTTCCGGATGGGCGCCACCCACGATCTGCGCGTGGCGCAGCCCGAGTGGAACGACCCCTCCGGCCCGCACCCCTGGGGTCCCGAGCGCAGCGTGCGCGCCCGGATCGTCGCCCTGCTCCTCCTCGACGGGCCGCCCGCCCAGCCGGGGAGGGTGTCGGCCCTCAAGCTCAACGGCGTACGGATCACGGGCTCGCTCGACCTGTCGGGCGGGACCGTCGTCCCGTACGTGGAGATGCTGAACTGCCGCTTCGACCAGCAGGTGCTGCTGCCGGAGTGCCACTTCACCACGCTGCGGCTGGTCGGCTGCGCCATCCCCCGGCTGGAGGCCGCCCGGCTGCGCACGGAGGGCGATCTGCACCTGCCGCGCTGCGTCGTGCAGAACGGCATCCGCCTGACCGACGCCCACATAGGGACGGACCTGCTGCTCAATCAGGTGGTGGTGCGCCAGGACCGGCGGGGCCTGTCGGTCGCCGCCGACGGCATGTCGGTCGGGCAGGACCTCCAGGCGGAGCTGATGCGGTCGTACGGCGAGCTGAGCATGCGGGGCGCCACCATAGGGGTCTCGCTCAGCCTGCGCGGCAGCACCCTGAGCAATCCGTACGGGCGGCGCGCCCTCAACGCCCCGCAGATGACGGTCGAGCGCACCCTCTATCTGACGGCGGCCGGTTACAGCAGCGCCGCCTTCGCCAGCGGGTTCACTCCCCCGTACGGCATCGTCACCACGCCCGAGCGGGGCACGCGGGTGCAGCGCTTCGAGTGCCGGGGCGGGGTGCGCCTGGACGACGGGCGGTTCGGTGACGCGGTGGACTTCAGCCAGGCGCGGTTCGTCCTGGAGGCGGACCAGGAGCTGTCGCTGCGCCGGATCCAGACGCCGGAGCTGCGCTTCCTCGGCGAGTGGGGGCAGCGCGGGCGGGTCGTGCTGTCGGGGGCCAGGATCGTCAATCTCGTCGACCGGGCGGAGAGCTGGCCGGGCCCCGGCGGGCTGGTGATGGCCGGTTTCTCCTACGAGAACCTGATACCGCTCGGCCCCTTCCCGCTGAGCAGACGGCTGGAGTGGGTGGCCGCCGCGACCCCGGAGTACGCGCCGGAGCCGTACGAAAAGCTGGCGGGCGCCCTGCGCGACAGCGGGGAGGACGCCGAGGCGCGGGAGGTGCTGCTGGCCAAGCAGCGCAGGCGGCGCGAGACGCTGCCGCTGGCGGGCAAGGCGTGGGGGTATCTCCAGGACTGGACGGTGGCGTACGGCTACCGCCCGGGGCGGGCGGCGGTGTGGATGGCGGTGCTGTGGGCGGCGGCCACGGTCTATTTCACCTGTCACCCGCTGACGCCGATCAAGGACCACGAGGGTCCCGCGTGGAACCCCGAGCTGTACGCCCTGGACCTGCTGCTGCCGGTGATCGACCTGGGCCAGGGGCAGGCCTGGAGACCGACGGGGGTGGCGCAGTGGGTGGTGGCGGCCCTGATCCTCCTGGGCTGGATACTGGCGACCACGGTGGCGGCGGGAGCGTCCCGCCTGCTCCGCCGCCAGTGACCACATGCCGGCCCGCGGCGGGCGCATCCGTACGGGCCGGGGAAAACCCCCGACCAGCCGACCGCCCAGGCCATTAGGCTACGGGCTGTGACCACCGCACGCCTCCCCCTCTTTCCCCTCAACACCGTGCTGTTCCCCGGCCTCGTGCTCCCCCTGAACGTCTTCGAGCAGCGCTACCGCGCTCTGATGCGCGATCTGTCGGAGCTGCCGGAGGAGGAGCCGCGCCGCTTCGGGGTCGTCGCCATCCGCGACGGCCACGAGGTCGCGCGCACCGCCCCGGGCCTGCCGGAGGGGGCGCGGCCGGAGCCGGGACCTGCGTCCGGTTTCGGTGCCGACCCGCTGAAGTCGTTCTATTCGGTCGGCTGCGTGGCGGAGGCGGCCACGATCCGCGAGCGCCCGGACGGCACGTACGAGGTCCTCTCCTCCGGGACCAGCCGCTTCCGGCTGCTGTCCGTCGACGCCTCGGGCCCGTATCTGACGGGCGAGGTGGAGTATCTGGAGGAGGAGCAGGGCGACGAGGCGGGCGCGCTGGCCACCGGGGTCGTGCGGGCGTTCCGCGCGTACCAGAAGCGGCTGGCGGGCGCGGCCGAGAGCTCCCTGGCCGGGCAGGCCGACCTGCCGGGGGAGCCGTCCGTGCTGTCCTATCTGGTCGCGGCGGCGGCGATGCTCGACACCCCCGCGAAGCAGCGGCTGCTCCAGGCCCCCGACACCGCGAGCAGGCTCGCGGAGGAGCTGAAGGTGCTGCGCGCCGAGACCGCAGTGATCGCCAAGCTGCCGTCGCTGCCCGCGGTGGACCTCACCCAGCAGCCGACCAGCCCCAACTGAACCCGGCCGGGAGGGCGCGGTGAAGAAGCCGAAGAAGCAGCAGTCCGGTTCGACCCCGGCGATCGTCGCCCTGGAGCGGGCGGGCGCCTCGTTCACGGTGCACGCCTACGAGCACGATCCGGCCGTCGCCTCGTACGGCCAGGAGGCGGCCGAGGCGCTGGGCGTCGATCCCCGGCAGGTCTTCAAGACGCTGGTGGCGGAGGTGGACGGCGCGCTGACGGTGGCGGTGGTGCCGGTCGCCGGTTCCCTCGACCTCAAGGCCCTCGCGGCGGCGGTGGGCGGCAAGCGCGCGGCGATGGCCGACCCGGCGGCCGCGGAGCGCACGACGGGGTACGTACGGGGCGGCATCTCACCGCTGGGGCAGCGGAAGAAGCTGCCGACGGCGCTGGACGCGTCCGCGCGCTCGCAGCCCACGATCTGCGTCTCGGCGGGCCGCCGCGGCCTGGAGGTCGAGCTCTCCCCCGCCGACCTGGCGGCTCTCACGGACGCGGTGGTCGCGCCGATCGCCCGGGACTGAGGGCGGGCGGACGGGGCTCGGGGGCCCGTCCGCCCGCCGTCGGTCCGCTACTTCTTCGGGCCGAACTCCTTGTCGATCACCGAGGCGAAGTCCTCCTTGGCGATCGGCGGGTTCTGCGTGCCGGGGCTGGTCAGCTTCTTGTCGCCGTGCAGCAGCGTGGGCGTGCCGTTGATGCCGTTCTTGCCGAAGAGCTTGCCCATCTCCAGGCCCCACTTGGCGTAGGTGCGGTCGGTGACGTTCTTCTCGAAGTCCTTGTTGCCCTTGAGGGCCGGGACCTGCTGGGCGACCTCGATGAGCTTCTTGTCGTCGGAGTAGGCGTCGTTCTGCTCGTCGGGGTGGTTCTGCTTGGAGTAGAGCGCTTCCTTGTACTCGACGAACGCCTCGGGGCCGACGTTCAGCGCGGCGCCGAGCGCGCTGACGGCGTTCTTGGAGCCGGTGCCGCCGGCCGGGCCGTCGTCGATGAAGTTGACCATGACGAAGCGGACCTTGTAGCGGCCGTCCTTGACGTCCTTGCGCAGCTGCTCGCCGGAGTTCTGCTCGAACATGGCGCACACCGGGCAGCGCACGTCCTCGTAGACGGTGAGGGTCTCCTTGGCCTTCGGGTCGCCGATGACGATCTCGTTGCCGTTGTCGCCGGTGGTGTTGGCGGGCTTGACGAGGTCCTTCTTCGCCACGGCGGCCCACTCGCCCTTGCCGGAGCCGCCGTCGTTCATGTTGCTGACGGCGACGCCGATGCCGCCGGCTATCGCGAGGACGACGACGATCGACCCGGCGACGACGAGCTGGCGGCGCGTCTTGTCCTTCTTGGCCTGGCGCTCGCGCTCGGCGCGCAGCCGCTCGCGGGCGGCCTGCTTGTTCTGCGGGTTGTTGCGGTTGCTCATGATGTCTTCTCCGGTGAAGTACGGATGGGGGGACCGCTGTTGCTGCGGGCAGTGCGTCAGGCAGCTGCCGGGCAGAGGGGCGGTCCGCGCCGTACGACGGAGTGGACGAGGAGCGGGAGGGTGCGCGGGGGCGGGACGCGGCGCGCGGGCCGTACGGGCGCCCGGTGGGGCCCCCGGGCCGCGGCGGCCAGTGCGGCGACGGCCAGCAGCAGCGGCCGGAAGGCGAACGCGGCCACCGCGCGCAGCAGCCGGGCCAGGGCCACCTCGCCGCGCCGCAGCCAGGCGGCGGCCAGCAGGCCCACCGTGATGTGGCAGGCGAGGAGCAGCCAGGGCAGGGCGGCGGAGTCCGCGGCGGGGGCGGTGCCGCCCTGGGCGGCCATGCGGGCGAGCGGGGTGCCGAACCCGCCGCCGTGGCAGACCAGGTCGACGCCGATCGAGTGCAGCGGGCCGGCTATCGGGCCGCCGGCCCGCCCGTAACAGGCGTGCTGGCCGGTGGTGAAGACGGTGTCGGCCGTCAGCTCCAGCGGGACGAGGAGGGAGGCGATCCGTCCGTATCCGCGCTCACGGTCGGCCAGTGCGTAGGCGATCGCGAAGAACGCGGCGGACAGCACGGCGACGGTGGAGACGGGCAGCGGCGTCCGCGAGAGCAGGACGTGGGAGGCGGCGGAGAGCGTGACACAGAGCGCCGTGAAGAACGTCGCACGCAACGCCCTCAGTCGAACTCCCGTCCCCTCCATGAGGCCGAAGTTTGCCACGCTCTCGGGTAAGTGTCGTGTCAAGATTCGGCATCGGTGGCGGGGACGGGACGCCCGGTGCGGATGGGGACGAAGAGGTCAGGACTTGAGCTGTTCGTCGACGGCCTTGTTGTACTGGTCCGGGGTGATCGGCGCGTTCTTGCCGTCCGGCGCGGTCAGCTTCTTGCCGTCGAGCTTGACCGTCGGGGTGCCGGTGACGTCCTTGTTGGTGTCGAAGGCGTCGGACACCTCCAGGGCCCACTTGTCGAAGGTGCCGTCCTCGACGTTCTTGCGGAAATCGGCGTTGCCCTTGAGCGCCGGGATCCCGTCCGCGATCTTCAGCAGGACGTCGTCCTTGGCGTAGTCGTCCTTCGTCTCCTGCGGGTGGTTGTCCTTGGCGTAGAGGGCCTTGTTGTAGGCGCTGAAGGCCTCGGGGCTGACGTTCAGGGCGGCGCCGAGCGCGCTGAGGGCGTTCTTGGAGCCGACGCCGCCGAAGTTGCGGTCGAGGAAGGTGGCGACGTGGTACGAGACCTTGTACTTGCCGTCCTTCACGTCCTTGTCGATCGTCCCGCCGACGTTCTGCTCGAAGACCGAGCAGATCGGGCAGCGCATGTCCTGGAAGAGGTCCAGGGTGTGCTTGGCCTTCTTGTCGCCGATGACGATCTCGGTGCCCTTGTCGCCCGCGGTGTTGGCGGGCTTGACGAGGTCCTTCTTCGCGGCGGCCGTCCAGGCGGAGTCCGAGCCGCTCTTGCCCATCTGGCTGACGGCCACGCCGATGCCCGCGGCGACCGCGAGGATCGCGACGACAGACCCGCCGACGACGAGCTGGCGGCGCGTCCTGTCCTTCTTGGCCTGGCGTTCCCGCTCGGCGCGCAGCCGCTCGCGGGCGGCCTGCTTGTTCTCGTGGCTGTTGCGCTTGCTCATGGGGTGACTTCTCCGTGTGTGCTGCTGTGGTCCGTGACTGCTCAGGCGAGGGCGGTGCCGAGCGGCGGCGGGCCACGGCGGACGACGGAGTGCGTCAGCGCGGGCGGGGTGGCGGGCACGCGCGCGTGGCGCGCGGGGCGGACGCGCGCGCTGCCCGGCCGTACGGCCGGGGAGGCGGCGGCCGTGCGCAGGGGCCGGAAGGCGGCCGCCGCGGCCGCGGCCAGCAGTCTGCCGAACGCGGCCTCGCCGCGGCGCAGCCAGGCGGCGGCCAGCAGGGCCACCGTGACGTGCGCGGCGAGGAGCAGCCAGGAGGCGGTGTCCGGTCCGGTGACGGGCGCGAAGGGGCCATGGAGTGCGCCCCCGCCGCAGAGCGCGGTGAGCGCTCCGGGGACGGGGTGGCCGTCCGTGCCGAAGCAGGTGCGCTGCCCGGTGGTGAACACGGCGTCGGCGGCCAGTTCCAGCGGGACGAGCAGGGCGGCGATGTGCGCGAAGCGGCGCTCGCGGCCCGCCAGGGCGTAGGCGAGCGCGAAGACGGCCGCGGAGGTCACGGCGACGACCGGCAGGGGCAGGGCCACGCCGGACAGCAGCACGTGGGAGGCGGCGGACAGCAGGACGCACAGCGCGGTGAAGAGCACCGCCCGCGCCGTCCTCGGTCCTGCCGCCGAAATGTCCATGAGGGACGAGTCTGTCATGGGCCCCGGTAAACGCCGACTAAAGCCCCGGGAGGTCGCAGCGCGCCCTCGTCTGTCAGTGGGGGCCGGTAACCTTCAATGCTGTCTCCCCGCTGTCGCCGACCGTTCGCCGGAGGTCTTCCACCGTGACCAAGCCGCCCTTCACGCACCTGCACGTACACACGCAGTACTCCCTGCTGGACGGTGCCGCGCGGCTCAAGGACATGTTCAACGCGTGCAACGAGATGGGCATGACCCATATCGCGATGTCCGACCACGGCAACCTCCACGGCGCGTACGACTTCTTCCATCAGGCCAAGAAGGCGGGCGTCACGCCGATCATCGGCATCGAGGCGTATGTCGCGCCGGAGTCCCGGCGCAACAAGCGGCGCATCCAGTGGGGCCAGCCGCACCAGAAGCGCGACGATGTGTCCGGTTCGGGTGGTTATACACATAAGACGATCTGGGCGTCGAACAAGACCGGTCTGCACAACCTCTTCCGGCTGTCCTCCGACGCCTATGCCGAGGGCTGGCTGACCAAGTGGCCCCGCATGGACAAGGAGACGATCGCCCAGTGGTCCGAGGGCCTGATCGCCTCCACCGGCTGCCCGTCCGGCGAGGTGCAGACCCGGCTGCGGCTCGGCCAGTTCGACGAGGCCGTGCAGGCCGCGAGCGACTACAAGGACATCTTCGGCGAGGGGAAGTACTTCCTGGAGCTGATGGACCACGGCATCGAGATCGAGCGCCGGGTCCGCGACGGCCTGCTGGAGATCGGCAAGAAGCTCGGCATCCCGCCGCTGGTCACCAATGACTCGCACTACACCTATGCGCACGAGGCGACCGCCCACGACGCGCTGCTGTGCATCCAGACCGGCAAGAACCTCTCCGACCCGGACCGCTTCCGCTTCGACGGCACCGGCTATTACCTGAAGTCGACGGACGAGATGTACGCCATCGACTCCTCCGACGCCTGGCAGGAGGGCTGCGCCAACACCCTCCTGGTCGCCGAGCAGGTCGACACCACGGGCTGGTTCGAGAAGCGCGACCTGATGCCGAAGTTCGATGTGCCCGAGGGGCACACCGAGACCAGCTGGTTCCGCGAGGAGACCATGCGCGGCATGGCCCGCCGCTACCCCGGCGGCATCCCGGAGGACCGGCTCAAGCAGGTCGAGTACGAGATGGACATCATCATCTCGATGGGCTTCCCGGCCTACTTCCTCGTGGTCGCCGACTTCATCATGTGGGCGAAGAACAACGGCATCGCGGTCGGCCCCGGCCGAGGCTCCGCGGCCGGTTCGATCGTCGCCTACGCCATGGGCATCACCGACCTCGACCCGATCGAGCACGGCCTGATCTTCGAGCGGTTCCTCAACCCCGAGCGCATCTCCATGCCCGATGTCGACATCGACTTCGACGAGCGCAGGCGCGCCGAGGTGATCCGCTATGTGACCGAGAAGTACGGCGCCGACAAGGTCGCCATGATCGGCACCTACGGCACCATCAAGGCCAAGAACGCCATCAAGGACTCGGCCCGCGTGCTGGGCTATCCGTACGCGATGGGCGACCGCCTCACCAAGGCGATGCCCGCCGACGTCCTCGGCAAGGGCATCCCGCTCTCCGGCATCCTCGACCCCGCCCACCCGCGCTACGGCGAGGCCGGCGAGATCCGCGGGATGTACGAGAACGAGCCGGATGTGAAGAAGGTCATCGACACCGCCCGCGGCGTCGAGGGCCTCGTGCGGCAGATGGGTGTGCACGCGGCCGGCGTGATCATGTCCAGCGAGACGATCACCGACCACGTCCCGGTCTGGGTCCGGGCCTCGGACGGCGTCACCATCACGCAGTGGGACTACCCGAGCTGTGAGTCGCTCGGCCTGCTGAAGATGGACTTCCTGGGCCTGCGCAACCTCACGATCATGGACGACGCCGTCAAGATGGTGAAGGCCAACAAGGGCGTCGAGCTGGACCTGCTGAAGATCCCGCTGGACGACCCGACGACGTACGAACTGCTCTGCCGCGGTGACACGCTCGGTGTCTTCCAGTTCGACGGCGGGCCCATGCGCTCGCTGCTGCGCCTGATGAAGCCCGACAACTTCGAGGACATTTCCGCCGTCTCGGCCCTGTACCGGCCGGGCCCGATGGGCATGAACTCGCACACCAACTACGCGCTGCGCAAGAACGGCCAGCAGGAGATCACGCCGATCCACCCGGAGCTGGAGGAGCCCCTCAAGGAGGTCCTCGGCGTCACCTACGGTCTGATCGTCTACCAGGAGCAGGTGCAGAAGGCCGCCCAGATCATCGCCGGGTACTCCCTCGGCGAGGCCGACATCCTCCGCCGGGTGATGGGCAAGAAGAAGCCCGATGAGCTGGCGAAGAACTTCGTGTTCTTCAAGGAGGGCGCGCAGAAGAAGGGCTTCTCCGAGCAGGCCATCCAGGCCCTGTGGGACGTCCTGGTGCCCTTCGCCGGCTACGCCTTCAACAAGGCCCACTCCTCGGCGTACGGCCTGGTCACCTACTGGACCGCCTACCTCAAGGCCAACTACCCGGCCGAGTACATGTCGGCGCTGCTCACCTCCGTGCGCGACGACAAGGACAAGTCGGCGATCTATCTCAACGAGTGCCGGCGCATGGGCATCAAGGTGCTCCCGCCGAACGTCAACGAGTCCGAGGCCAACTTCGCGGCCCAGGGCGACGACGTGATCCTCTTCGGCCTCACCGCCGTCCGCAACGTCGGGCAGAACGTGGTGGACTCGATCATCCGCTCCCGCAAGTCCAAGGGGAAGTACAGCTCCTTCCCGGACTTCCTCGACAAGGTCGAGGCCGTCGTCTGCAACAAGCGCACCGTCGAATCGCTGATCAAGGCCGGCGCCTTCGACGAGATGGGCCACACCCGCAAGGGCCTCACCGCGCACTACGAACCGATGATCGACAACGTGGTGGCGGTCAAGCGCAAGGAGGCGGAGGGCCAGTTCGACCTCTTCGGCGGGATGGGCGACGAGACCGCCGACGACGGGCCCGGCTTCGGCCTGGACGTGGAGTTCTCCGACATCGAGTGGGAGAAGGCCTATCTGCTCGCGCAGGAGCGCGAGATGCTCGGCCTCTATGTCTCCGACCACCCGCTCTTCGGTATCGAGCACGTCCTCAACGACAAGGCCGACGCCGCCATCTCCCAGCTGACCGGCGGCGAGCACGCGGACGGCGCGATCGTCACCATCGGCGGCATCATCTCGGGCCTCCAGCGCAAGATGACCAAGCAGGGCAACGCCTGGGCCATCGCCACCGTCGAGGATCTGGCCGGTTCCATCGACTGCATGTTCTTCCCGGCCACCTATCAGCTGGTCTCCACCCAGCTCGTCGAGGACGCCGTCGTCTTCGTCAAGGGCCGCCTGGACAAGCGCGAGGACATTCCGCGCCTGGTCGCCATGGAGCTGATGGTCCCCGACCTCTCCAACGCGGGCACCAACGCCCCCGTGATCATCACCATCCCCACCGTGAAGGTCACCCCGCCCATGGTGGAGAAGCTGGGCCAGGTGCTCACCCACCACCGTGGCTCCACCGAGGTGCGGATCAAGCTCCAGGGGCCGCGGAAGACCACCGTGCTGCGCCTGGACCGGCACCGGGTCACGCCCGACCCGGCGCTCTTCGGCGACCTCAAGGTGCTGCTCGGCCCGTCCTGCCTGGCCGGCTGAGCACCGGCGGGAGACCGCCGAGGGCCCGCCGGGCCCGCGATCGCGCACGAGGGGCGCGCCCGGATCACCCGGGCGCGCCCCTCGCTGCATCAAGGCGCCGGTGGGCACCGTCCGTTGCCGGCCGGATGCCGCCGGGGCGCCGGTCAGTTGTGGCCGAAGCGCTTCTGCTTGCCCTTGCGGGCCATGTCGCCCGGGGTGACCTGGGACTGCCGCTGCTCGCTCTGAGTCTCCAACGAGGAGCTCTTGGCCTGCTGCTGCCCGCGCTCGGCCGCGCTCGACTGCTGCGGCTGCTTCCGGTTCTTGTTCTTGGCCATGCTGAAGTGCCTCCACTTCCGTGCGACCCCCTGCCGTCACCCTCGCACGCACAGGCGAACCGTGCATTTCGGGTAATTACCGTGCGTGATAGGTGCACTTATCGCGGTCAGCCCGTATCCGCCACGCCGAAGATCCAGTTCGGACTGATAACCCCCGCACGGTCGGGCAGACTCCAGGAAAGCCAAGGAAAAACGGGGCACGGCAGTGCCGGGGGGCGACCGCACTTCTGGACGGACAGAAAGAGGGTGGAACGTGGACCGCTGCGTCGTCCTGGTGGACGCCGGTTATCTGCTGGGCGCCGCCGCGAGCCTGCTGGCGGGGGAGCCCGCCCGGTCCCGCATCACCGTGGACCACGCGACCCTCATCCAGGGGCTCCGAGAACGCGCCGAGGCCGAGACGGAACAGCCCCTGCTGCGGATCTACTGGTTCGACGGCGCCCCGGACCGCGTGCCGCAGCCCGAGCACCGCAGGCTGCGCGTCATGCCCCGGGTCACCGTCCGGCTGGGCGCCCTCACCCGCAGCGACGGCCGCTGGGCACAGAAGGGCGTCGACGCCGCGATGCACGCCGAGCTCACCGAGCTCGCCCGCAACCGCGCGTGCTCGGACATCGTGCTCGTGACCGGTGACGGCGACCTCCTGCCGGGCCTGATGTCCGCCAAGGAGCACGGCGTCGCCGTCCACCTCTGGGCCGTCCAGGCCGCCGACGGCGACTACAACCAGTCCGAGGACCTCGTCGCCGAGGCCGACGAGCGGCGCGTCCTGGACCGTACGTGGATCACCCGGGCCGTCCGCGCCAAGGAGCTCACCGGCGCCTGCGCGCCCTCCCCCGCGCCCCGTCCCGAGATCGCCGCGATCCTCTCCGCACCGCTGCCCGAGACCGCGGCGGCCGCCGCGGCCGCGGCCGCGCCCCATCCCGCGGACGCCCGTCCCGCCGAGCGCAACGGCACCCGGCCCGCCGCCCCGGCCGCGCCCTGCACCACCGAGCGCGGGCAGGAGAACGGCGAGACGCCCGCGGCGCGCGGCGTGCCCACCCCGAAGGACCTCGCGGGCCTCGCCCGCGGCCTCGCCGGGCAGTCCCAGGGCCCCGCCTCCGGCCAGCCCGCCGCCCCGGGCCAGCCGGGCCAGGGCACATCCGGCCTCGCCCCCAGCGCCACCCTGCGCTGGTCCTCCGACAAGGGCTGGGTCGACCGCGGCGCGGGCGCGGGGATCGGCGAGCCGCCCGAAACCGCCTCGCTGCCGATGCTCGCCCAGCTCACCAGCGCCGAGCAGCGCTGGGCCGACCGCGAGGAGGACATCACCACCGTCGGCGGCGACCCCTTCGAGGTGGGCCAGGTCTTCGCCCGCCGCTGGACGGAGCGGCTCACCGACTCCGTGCACCTGCAGCACCTGTCCACCGAGTACCCGCGGATCCCGCACCGCATCGACGGCGAGCTGCTGCGCTACGCGGCGCGGTTCGGGCTGCTGGCGCACAAGGACGACCAGATCGACGAGCACGACCGCTATGCGATCAGGGCCGGTTTCTGGCGCGAGATCGACGCCCGGACCGCCGCGGAGCACGCGCCCGCCGGGGACTGACGCCACCGGGCGCCGTGCCGCGCGGCCCCAAGCGCGAGGGCGCACGGCCAACCGCGTACCCTCATAGCTCGTGAGGACGGGTGCACAACAGGCGGCGACGGGCAGCGCGGTATGCACCGTGCGCGGCCTGGTCAAGACCTATCCCGCCGCGCGCGGCCGCCGCGGAGCGCCCGGAACGGCCGCCGTACGGGCCAGCGACGGCATCGACCTCGATGTCCTGCGCGGCGAGATCTTCGGACTGCTCGGCCCCAACGGCGCCGGGAAGTCCACGCTGGTGCGCCAGCTCACCGGGCTGCTCCGCCCCGACGAGGGCAGCGTCGACCTCCTGGGCCACGACCTGGTCCGCCACCCCGAGCGCGCCTCGCGCCTCGTCGGCTACCTCGGCCAGGAGTCGACGGCCCTGGACGAGCTGACCGTCGCCCTCGCCGCCGAGACCACCGGCCGGCTGCGCGGTCTTGACCTGCGCACGGCCCGTGCCGAGCGCGACGCCGTCATCGAGGAGCTCGGCCTGGGGCCGATCGCCGGGCGGCCGCTCAAGAAGCTTTCCGGCGGGCAGCGCCGGCTGGCCTGCTTCGCCGCCGTGCTGGTCGGCGACCGGCCGGTCCTCGTCCTGGACGAGCCCACCACCGGCATGGACCCCGTCGCGCGCCGCGCGGTGTGGGCGGCCGTCGACCGCCGCCGCGCCGAGCGCGGCGCGACCGTCCTGCTCGTCACCCACAACGTCATCGAGGCCGAGACGGTCCTGGACCGGGTCGCGGTGCTGGAGCGGGGCCGGATCATCGCCTGCGACACCCCCGCCGGGCTCAAGGAGCTGGTCGGCGACGAGGTGCGCGTCGAGCTGGTGTGGCGCTCCGAGCCGCCGCTGCACGTCCCCGAGGTCGCCGCGCTGCGCAGCGCGGCGACCGAGACGGGCCGCCGCTGGTCGCTGCGGCTCGGCCCCGCCGAGGCGCGAGCGGCCGTCGCCGCCGTCACCGGCGGTCCCGCCTTCGCCGCGCTGGACGACTTCACCCTCGCCACCCCGAGCCTGGAGGATGTCTATCTGGCTCTGGGCGGCCGTGCGGAAGGGCTGGTCAAGGGGTGAACGCCCGCACCACGGGGCCGAGCCGTGCGGCCGGGCGCCGGTCCGTACCGAAGAGGAGCATCGCGGCGTGACTGCTGTATCCGCAGAAGCGGCACCCGGGCAGACCCGGGCCGAAGGGCGGGCGCGCCCGCGGCCGGACGGCGGGGCGGCCGCTCCGCTCGCGCCGAGGGCACGGCTGCTGCCGTCGCTGGCCGCGGTCTACCGCGCGCAGCTGTCGCGGGCCCGGGTGGCGCGGATACCGCTGCTGTTCGTGGCGACGTTCCAGTCCGTCGGGATCATGATCCTGATGCGCGGTGTCGTCGACGGCGGTGACGAGGCGCGGGCCGTCGTGGCCGGGTCCAGCGTGCTGGTCGTCGCGTTCGTCGCGCTGAACCTCCTCGCCCAGTACTTCGGTCAGCTGCGCGCGAGCGGCGGTCTCGACCACTACGCGACGCTGCCGGTGCCGCCCGCGGCCGTGGTGCTGGGGGCGGCGGCGGCGTACGCGTCGTTCACCGTGCCCGGGACGGCCGTGACGGCGGTGGTGGGCAGCGTGCTGTTCAAGCTGCCGCTGGGGCACCTGTGGGTCCTCGCGGCGGTCGTGCCGCTGTCCGGGGCGGCGCTCGCCGGGCTGGGCGCGGCGCTGGGGCTGCTCGCGCCCCGGCAGGAACTGGCGACGCTGTGCGGCCAGTTGGGCATGTCCGCGGCGCTGCTGCTGGGTGTGCTGCCCGCGGCCCGGATGCCCGCCCTGATCGCGTACGCGCGTGACCTGCTGCCGTCCACCTACGGCGTGGAGGCGCTGGCCCGGAGCTTCGACCCGCGGCCCGACTGGCTGCTGATCGCCGCGGATCTGGGCGTGTGCGCGGCCGTGGGTGTGGTGTCGCTGGCGGCGGCGACCTGGGCGTACCGCCGGGCGGCCGTCCGGTGACGCGCCGCAGCGAGCGTCCTGCCGCCGACGGCACGCCGTCCACCTGGCACGATGGCGGGGTGACCGCACCGCTGACGCCGCACGACCCGCCGCCGCACGAGCCTGTGCACGGGCCCTTCGACCCGGAGCCGCCCGCCGACGAGCGGGATCCGGGGCTGCGCGCCGAGCTGCGGCAGGCCGCGGTCGTCGCCGCGGTGGTGGCGGTGGCCGGGGTGCTGCTGGGGCTGCTGTGGGTGTGGATCGCGCCGCGCGTCCCGCTGATCTCGGACGGCAAGGCCGTCTATCTGAAGAACTCCGAGGGCGAGCAGGCGATCGGTGCGGACGGCACGTTCGCGCTGCTGGCGCTGGGCTTCGGCGTGCTGAGCTCGGCGGTGGTGTTCTGGTTCCGCCGCCGGGGCGGCATCCCGCTGGTCGCCGGGCTGGCGGCCGGTTCCCTTCTCGCCTCGCTGATCGGCTGGCGGCTGGGCGTCTGGCTCGGCCCGTCCTCCGACGTCGTCGCGACCGCGAAGGCCGTGGGCAAGGGCGTGGTCTTCGACGCCCCGCTCAAGCTGGGCGCCAAGGGCGTCCTGCTCGCGTGGCCGCTGGCGGCGATGGCCGTGCACCTGTGTCTGACGGCGGCGTTCGGGCCGCGTGACGAAGAGCCGGAGCCGCACTGGCCGAGCGCCGGCCCCGGCACCGGCCCGGCCGTCGACCCGCACTGACGCAAGGCCGCCTGCTGCCGAGTGCCGGACGGGCCCGGTCGTGTCGTCGTCCGTGCGGCCCGTCCGGCGCGGCCCCCTGATTAAGCGGGGCGTCGGCCGTGGTTGGCCTTGTTCTTCTTCAGGCGCCAGCGGCGCTTGCGGGTGCGCTTCGACATGGTCCCTCCCGGCGCGGGGCGCGCGTACGGCGGCCCGCACCTAGGTCGTAGCGGACCCGCGGCCAACAGTCCAGAGCCCGGACGAACTGTCAGCTTTCGTACGTCCTGCGCCTTACCCGGAGGTAAGGTGATCGCCCGTGATCGAAAACGACCGGATATCGCGCCGCACCGCCGTCACGGCCGTCGCCGCCTCCGCCGCGCTGCTCCCCTTCGCCACGGGCCCCTCGGCCCACGCCGCGGCCGGCGGCCCCGCGTTCCTGCACGGTGTCGCCTCGGGAGACCCGCTCCCCGACGGCATCCTGCTGTGGACGCGCGTCACCCCCACCCCGGACGCCGTCCCCGGCTCCGGGCGCGGGCCCGCCGTCGAGGTCGGCTGGGAGGTCGCCGAGGACGAGTCGTTCGGCCGGGTCGTCGCCCGGGGCACCGCCACGGCCTCGGCCGCGGGCGACCACACCGTCAAGGCCGATGTGCGCGGCCTGCGTCCGGCCACCACCTACTGGTTCCGCTTCGGCGTGGGCGAGGTGCGCTCCCCCGCCGCCCGTACGCGCACGGCGCCCGCGCGCGACGAGGCCACCGCGGGCATCCGCTTCGGCGTGGTGTCCTGCGCCAACTGGGAGTCGGGCTGGTTCGCCGCGTACCGCCACCTCGCCGCACGCCGCGACCTGGACGCGGTGCTGCACCTCGGCGACTACATCTACGAGTACAAGTCCGGCGAGTACCCGGCCGCGAAGTACGTCGTGCGCCCGCACGAGCCGGCCCACGAGATCGTCACGCTCGCCGACTACCGCACCCGGCACGGCCGTTACAAGACCGACGCCGACCTCCAGGCGCTGCACCACGCGCACCCGATCGTCGCCATCTGGGACGACCACGAGTTCGCGAACGACGCCTGGTCGGGCGGCGCCGAGAACCACACGCCGGGCGCCGAGGGCGACTGGTCGCAGCGGATGGCGGCGGCGAAGCAGGCGTACTTCGAGTGGATGCCCGTACGGCCCTCGGTCGAGGGCACCACCTACCGGAAGCTGCGCTTCGGCAAGCTCGCCGATCTGCACCTGCTGGACCTGCGGTCCTTCCGCTCGCAGCAGGTCAAGGCGGGCAGCGGCAAGGTCGACGACCCGGAGCGCACGCTCACCGGCCGCGCCCAGCTCGACTGGCTCAAGGCGGGGCTGGCCTCCTCCGACACCACATGGCGCCTCGTCGGCAACCCCGTGATGATGGCCCCCGTCGCCTTCGGCGCCCTGCCCGCGCACCTCCTGGAGCCGATAGCCAAGCTGCTCGGCCTGCCGACGGGCGGCATCACCGTCAACACCGACCAGTGGGACGGCTATACGCACGACCGGCGCGAGCTCCTGGACCACCTCTCCGGCCACGCCGTCCGCAACACCGTCTTCCTGACCGGCGACATCCACATGGCCTGGGCCAACGACGTGCCGAAGCAGGCCGCCACCTATCCCCTCTCCCCCTCCGTCGCCACCGAGTTCGTGGTGACCTCGGTGACCGCCGACAACCTCGACGAGACCCTCCACGTGCTGCCGCACACGGTCTCGCTGCCCGCGGCCGGCGCGATCAAGGCCGCCAACCGGCATGTGAAGTGGCTGGACATGGACTCGCACGGCTACGGCGTCCTCGACGTCACCGCCGAGCGGGCACAGATGGACTACTACGTCCTGTCCGACAAACGAAAGCGGGACGCGACGGTGTCCTGGGCCCGCTCGTACCGGACCCTGTCGGGGACCCAGCAGGTGGAACGGGTGAAGGCGCCGGTGCGCTGACGCTTGGTCCTCGAACTCAGGACGGGCTGATTTCGCTGGCTACGGTCCGCGAAATCCAGCCCGTCCGGCGTTTGAGGACCGGGGTCTGGGGCGGAGCCCCAGTTCGGGAAGGGGCGGGGTGGGGAACAAGCCCGCCGCAGGCGGCAACCGGCCCGCAGCCTAGCCCGCGACCTCCGCCAAGAACCCCAGCACGACCCGCCAAGCCGAATCCGCCGCTTCCGCGTCGTAATCCGGCAGCTCCGGGTCCGTGAAGAGATGCCCCGCCCCCGCATAGCGATGCACCTCAACCTCCGCCCCCGCCCGCCGCATCCGCAGATACCAAGCGTTCAGCCAGTCATGCGGCTCGAACGGATCCGGGTCCGCCACATGCAACTGCACGGGCAGCTCGTCCACGGACGCGTCCTCGGCGAGATCGGACGTGCCGTGCAGGAGCAGCAGCCCCCGCGCCTTCTCGTCGCCCAGGGCCAGGTTCTGCGCGATCGACCCGCCGAGCGAGAACCCGGCGTAGACCAGTCCGCGGTCCGACAGGGGCGCCACCGCCGTGATGGCACGCTTCAGCAGCTCCTCCTTGCCGATCTCGTCCTTGATCGCCATGCCCTCCTCGACGGTGTCGGCCGTCCGGCCGTCGTAGAGGTCCGGTACGTGCACTTCGTGCCCGGCGGCGCGCAGCCGCTCCGCGGCGGCGTGCACGGCCGGGCGGAGGCCGTAGGCCGAATGAAAAAGGACAATCGTGGTAGAGGACGCCACTGGAGTCACTTCCCTTACAGGTGGATCGCGTGCCCCCATCGTGCCAGTTACGGTCGGAGTCGAGCGCCCACCGGTGAGCCGCGGCCCGGCCGGAAGGAGCTGAGGTGTCCATGGAGGGCGTACTGCGTCCGCTGTCCGTCATCGGCGGTGCACTGGTCGTCACCGTGATCGTGGGGTGGATCGCGGACCAGGTGCTGCGCCGGATCGACGCGCGCAGACCCGACACCCCGCTGTGGGGCCTGCTGCGCCGCGCCCGGCTCCCGTTCCGGCTGGTGCTGTGCGCGGCCCTGCTGCGTGCCAGTTACCCCGCGGCCGGGCTCACGGCCTGGCATCAGAAGGCGGTCGGCCAGGTGCTGAGCCTGGTGCTGATCGGGGCGTGCGCCTGGCTGGTGGTGCGGCTGGCGGTGGCCGTCGTCGAGGCCATGTACGCGCGCTACGCCGCCGCGGCGCCCGACCCGGCCCGGGTGCGCAGGGTGCGTACGCAGGTGACGCTGATCCAGCGGATCGTCACCGCGGCCGTCTGTGTGGTGGCGGTGGCGGCGATGCTGCTGACCTTCCCCGACATGAAGACGGTGGGGACGTCGATGCTGGCCTCGGCCGGTCTGATCGGCATCGTCGCCGGTGTGGCCGCCCAGTCGACGCTGGGGAACATCTTCGCGGGGCTCCAGATCGCCTTCGGCGACGTGGTGCGCATCGGCGACACGGTCGTGGTCGGCGGCGAGTGGGGCAAGGTCGAGGAGATCACGCTCACCTATCTGGTGGTGACCACCTGGGACGAGCGGCGCATCACGATGCCGGTGTCGTACTTCACGGGCAGGCCGTTCGAGAACTGGTCGCGCAACAACCCCCGGATGACCGGCACGGTCTTCCTCCACCTCGACCACTCGGCCCCCATCGACCTCATGCGCGAGCACCTGCACCAGGTGCTCAAGGCGTCCCTGGAGTGGGACGAGCGGAACTGGAGCCTGGTGGTCACCGACACCACTCCGACCACGATCCAGGTGCGGGCGCTGGTGACCGCGAAGGACGCCGACGACATATGGGCCCTGCGCTGTGTGGTGCGGGAGCAGCTGATCGCGTGGCTGCGGCGGGAGCACCCGTACGCGCTGCCGCGGGTGAACACCGCGCCCGCGCCCGGCGTGCCGGACGCTCCGGAGGGCCCCGGGGCGTCCTGACCGTCAGCCGCCGCGCAGGCTCCGTACGTCCAGGTGGCGCAGCACCCGGTCGACCACCTCGGGGTCGGCTCCGGGTTCGCTGCGGGCGGCGAGCACCTCGTGGCGGGCCGCGGAGAGCATCTCGCTCTGGATGCGCTGGACGGTGCGGATCCGTTCGACGCGCTGGGCGTGGGCCTCGCGCCGTTCCTCGTCCAGCATGTCGGGGCTGATGCGGGCGCCGACGTCGTACGCGCGCCGCTTGAGCTGCTCCACGAGGTCGTCGGGGAGCTCCTCGCCCTGCTCGATCTCCAGGAGCCGGAGCTTTGCGGCCTTGGCGGCGCGGACGGCGAGCCGACGGGCGAATTCCCGCTCGGCGTCGGTGTCCGACTGCACGCCCAGCAGCCGGACCAGCCAGGGCAGGGTCAGGCCCTGGACGACGAGGGTGGCCATGATGACGGCGAAGGCGATGAAGAGGATCTCGTCGCGGGCGGGGAAGGGCGAGCCGTCGTCCATGGTCAGCGGGATGGCGAGGGCCAGGGCGACGGACGCGACCCCGCGCATCCCGGACCACCACATGATCACGGTCTCGCGCCAGCTCAGCGGGATGTCCTCGTCGATGTCCCGGCGGCTGTGCAGCTTCTTCGCCAGCCAGGCGGCGGGCAGCAGCCACAGCAGCCGTACGCCCACGACGACCCCGACGACGGCGGCGCTGATGCTCAGCATCTCGCCCCAGCGGCCCGCGGCGACGCCGACGACGTGGTGGAGTTCGAGGCCGATGAGGCCGAAGGCGACACCGGTGACGAGGGTGTCGACGACTTCCCAGAAGGTGTGGCCGGCGAGCCGTCCGAGGACGTCGTCGGCGTCCATGGCGTACTCGGCGAGGAAGAGCGCGGAGGTGAGCACCGCGAGAACGCCGGAGCCCTTGAACTCCTCGGCGAGGACGTACGAGACGAAGGGGACCAGCAGGGTCAGGCCGATCTGGAGCGTGGCGTCGCCGAGCAGGTCCATCAGCCGCTTGGCCGCCCAGCCGAGCGCCAGTCCGACGGCCACGGCGACCACGGCGGACAGCACGAACTCGCCGAACGCGCCAGGGATCGAGAAGCTGCCGCTCACGGCCGCGGCGATGGCCACGTGGTAGAGCACGATGGCGGTGACGTCGTTGAAGAGGCCCTCGCCCTCCAGGATCGACACGAGGCGACGCGGCAGTCCGAGTGAGCCCGCGACGGCGGTGGCGGCGACCGGGTCGGGCGGGGCGACGAGCGCGCCGAGCGCGACGGCCGCGGCCACCGAGATCCCCGGGACGACGGCGTTGGCCACCACGGCGACGGCCGCTGTGGTGACGAACACGAGCGCGACGGCGAGCAGGAAGATGGGCCGCACGTTGGCCGTGAACTGCCGCCACGAAGTGCGCTGCACCGAGGCGTAGAGCAGGGGCGGCAGCAACAGCGGAAGAATGAATTCCGGCGGTACGTCCACATTGGGTACGAAGGGCAGCAGCGCGAGGACGATCCCGGCCAGCGTCATCAGCACCGGCGAGGGCAGCCCCAGCCGGTCCGCGAGCGGCACCATGACGACCGCCCCGATGAGCAGGACGAACAACAGGGCGAGCTGATCCACGGGGGCCCTCCGGGCGATATGACCATATTTCGATCAGGCCCAGCCTGTCATGGGCTCCGTGAGGCGGCTCGGGAGGGTCGGCGCAGGCCGATTGCCGCCTGCGACGGGAGCGGCCGGCGGCCGGGCGCCAGGCGTCAGAGCGCCTTCACCATCGCCCGGTGCGGAATCCCGCTGCCTTCGTCGAAGACGGGCCCGAACGCCTCGTACCCCAACCGCTCGTAGAAGCCGAGCGCGTGCGTCTGCGCCTCCAGATAGACCCGGGTCAGCCCCAGCCGCCGGGCCTCCTCCTCCACGGCCCGGACGAGGATCGCCCCCAGCCCCGTGCCGCGCGCCGCACGGCCGACCGCGAGCCGGCCGAGGACGGCCGTGGCGTCGTCGGTCACACCCGCGTGGCCGTACTTCTTCCGGGCGGGCGCACCGTGCAGGAAGCGGACCGTGCCGACGGGCCCGGCCGGGCCGGAGGCCAGGAAGTGGACGGCGTGCGCGTCGTACGCGTCCATCTCCTCGGCCTCCGGGACGCCCTGCTCGGCCACGAAGACCTCACGGCGCACCGCGTGGCAGCCGCCCAGGTCGTCGGGGGCGACGACGCGGACGGTCACGGGCGCCGCCGCGCTCATGAGCTCTCGGCCCGGATGATCTCCAGGGCGTGCCGCAGGTCTTCCGGGTACTCGCTCTCGAACTCCACCCAGCGCCCGTCCTCGGGGTGCTCGAAGCCCAGCCGGACGGCGTGCAGCCACTGGCGGGTCAGCTTGAGCCGCTTGGCGAGCGTGGGGTCGGCGCCGTAGGTGAGGTCGCCCACGCAGGGGTGCCGGTGCGCGGCCATGTGCACGCGGATCTGGTGCGTGCGCCCGGTCTCGAGCTTGACGTCGAGGAGGCTGGCGGCGCGGAACGCCTCGATGAGGTCGTAGTGCGTCACGGACGGCTTGCCGTCGGCGGTGACCGCCCACTTGTAGTCGTGGTTGGGGTGGCGGCCGATGGGGGCGTCGATGGTGCCGCTCATCGGGTCCGGGTGGCCCTGGACCAGCGTGTGGTAGCGCTTGTCGACCGTGCGCTCGCGGAACTGCTGCTTGAGCAGGGTGTAGGCGCGCTCGGACTTGGCGACGACCATCAGGCCGGAGGTGCCGACGTCCAGGCGGTGCACGATGCCCTGGCGCTCGGCCGCGCCCGAGGTGGAGATGCGGTAGCCCGCGGCGGCGAGGCCGCCGATGACGGTGGGGCCGGTCCAGCCGGGGCTGGGGTGCGCGGCCACGCCGACGGGCTTGACGATCACCACGATGTCGTCGTCGTCATGGATGATCTCCATGCCCTCGACGGGCTCGGCGACGATCTGCACGGGCGCGGGGGCAGCCGGCATCTCGACCTCCAGCCAGGCACCGCCGGTCACCCGGTCGGACTTCCCGGCCTCGGCCCCGTCGAGCTGGACCTTGCCCGCGGCCGCCAGCTCGGCCGCCTTGGTGCGGGAGAAGCCGAACATACGGGCGATGGCGGCGTCGACACGCTCACCTTCGAGGCCATCGGGTACGGGCAGGGCGCGGATCTCGGGAATGGTGCTCACCCGTCGAGTATGACGGACGGGTCCGACAGGCCCGCACGGCAGCATCCGTACGGACCCCGGCGGGGACGCTCTCAGTCGGTGTGGACCGTGCCGTCCGGGTCCAGGCCGCGGAAGGAGAGGATCACGATCAGGAAGCCGCCGCAGACGATCGCGGAGTCCGCGAGGTTGAAGACCGCGAAGTGCGCGGGGGCGATGAAGTCCACCACGCCGCCCTGGAAGCCGCCGGGCGAGCGGAAGAGCCGGTCGGTGAGGTTGCCGAGCGCGCCGCCGAGCAGCAGGCCGAGCGCGATCGCCCAGGGCAGGCTGTAGAGCTTGCGGGCGATGCGGGCGATGACCACGATCACGGCGGAGGCGATGACCGTGAAGACGATCGTCATGGCCTCACCGATGCCGAAGGCCGCGCCACGGTTGCGGATCACCTCGAACTGCAGCCAGGTGCCGAAGACCTCGATCGCGTCGTGGTGCTCCAGCTTGGCGACCACGAGCAGCTTGCTGCCCAGATCGAGGAGGTAGGCGAAGGCCGCCACCACGAGGAGCGCCCCGATGCGCCGCCCGCCCTTGACCCCGCCGGGCGCGTCGGCCGCCGCCCCACTTCCGGGCGTGCCGGTGGTCTGTTCCGCCTCTGTCACGTGAGTCCTTCGACGTCGTCCCGCGCTCGATGGGGTTGTCAGGGCCACCCTGACTGAGGACGAGGGTACGGCACGCGCGCGGGCGCGGGTCAGCGGCGTTCCTGGCGCTGCTTGCACTCCACACACAGGGTGGCCCGCGGAAACGCCTGCATGCGGGCCTTGCCGATGGGCTTGCCGCAGTTGTCGCAGAGCCCGTACGTACCGGCGTCGAGCCGCTCCAGGGCGTGCTCGGTCTGCACCAGCATCTCCTGGGCGTTGGCGGCCAGGGCCAGCTCGTGCTCCCGGGTGATGTTCTTGGTGCCGGTGTCCGCCTGGTCGTCGCCGGCGCCGTCGCCGGAGTCGCGCATCAGCCCGCTGATCGCCTCCCCGGAGGCGGCGATCTCGGCCCGCAGCCGCAGCACCTCGCTCTGCAGCTCCGAGCGCGCCTCCGCGACCTCCGCGGGCGACCAGGGCTCCTCCCCGGGCCGTACGGCGAGCTCCCCTGGGGCGGACGGCGCGACGGGTTTCCGCGCGGGCGCGGCCTTGGCGGCCTTCTTGGCGGGTGCGCCCGCCGCCGGAGCGCCGGCCTTCTTGGCGGGTGCCGTCTTCTTGGCCGCCGCCTTCGCCGGTGCGGCCTTTTTCGCCACCGCGGCCTTCTTCGCCGTCGTCTTCTTGGGTTTCGCCTTCTTCGCCGATGCCGTCTTCCCGGCCGACGCGGCCTTCTCCGCGGGCGCGGTCCCGGCCGCCTTCGCCGGGGCGGCCTTCTTAGCTGGAGCGGTCTTCTTCGCCACCATGGCCGCGACCCCTTCACATTTTATGATCTAGCGCGCGAATCGTGCCGGAACGATAAGTCTCCATCGGGCACGCGGCAACGGGGCACGCCGGTCTCCACCGTTGTGCCCCGCCCCCGGCCCTGTAATCGGCGCCCGCACGGCCCCCGCCGATATCCGGTGGGCCGTTGTCGTCGCGGGCCCGTACACTGGGCGCAGCGAGAGGCGTGGAAGGGACGAGTAGCGCCGCACGCAGCCAGGAGCGACTCGGGGACGGTGGGAGCCCGGGGGCGTGCGCGGTGTGAAGATCAGCCCTGAGCCGCCGGAAGAACGCCCCGGGTCCTGCCCGGCAGGTCAGTAGAACCGGCATCGCGGCCCAATGAGGGGGCCACGGGCGCCAGCCCGCGGCCAAGGAGGGTGGTACCGCGGGAGCACCGTGCAACGGCTCTCGTCCCTCCGACGGACAGCGCAATGACGTCCCGCCGGAGGAAGCACCCGATGAGTCCGCAGCCGCAGTACCGCCAGGTACCCGCTCAGGTGGACCTGCCCGCGCTCGAGCACGCCGTGCTCGATTTCTGGCGCGAGAGCAAGGTTTTCGCCCGTAGCCTCGAAGAGTCCGAGGGCCGCCCCGAGTGGGTGTTCTACGAGGGCCCCCCGACCGCCAACGGCATGCCCGGTGCCCACCACATCGAGGCCCGCGTCTTCAAGGACGTCTTCCCCCGCTTCCGCACGATGCAGGGCTACCACGTCGGCCGCAAGGCCGGCTGGGACTGCCACGGCCTGCCGGTCGAGCTCGCGGTCGAGAAGGAGCTGGGCTTCAACGGCAAGCAGGACATCGAGAAGTACGGCATCGCGGAGTTCAACGCCAAGTGCCGCGAGTCGGTAACCCGGCACACGGACGCCTTCGCCGAGCTCACCACCCGCATGGGCTATTGGGTCGACCTCGACGATGCGTACCGCACGATGGACCCCGAGTACGTCCAGTCCGTGTGGTGGTCGCTGAAGGAGATCTTCAACAAGGGCCTGCTGGTCCAGGACCACCGCGTCGCCCCGTGGTGCCCCCGCTGCGGCACCGGCCTGTCGGACCACGAGCTCGCGCAGGGCTACGAGACGGTCGTCGACCCCTCCGTCTACGTCCGCCTGCCGCTGACCTCGGGCCCGCTCGCGGGCGAGGCCGCGCTGGTCGTCTGGACGACCACCCCCTGGACCCTGGTCTCCAACACCGCCGTCGCCGCGCACCCCGACGTCCGCTACGTCGTCGCGACGGACGGCACGGAGCAGCTCGTCGTCGCCGAGCCGCTGCTGGAGAAGGCCCTGGGCGAGGGCTGGACGGCCACCGGCGAGTCCTTCACCGGCCGTGAGATGGAGCGCTGGGCCTACCGCCGCCCGTTCGACCTGGTCGAGCTGGAGGGCGCCAACTTCGTCGTCAACGCCGAGTATGTGACGACCGAGGACGGCACGGGTCTGGTCCACCAGGCCCCCGCCTTCGGTGAGGACGACCTCCGCACCTGCCGCGGTTACGGCCTGCCGGTCGTCAACCCCGTCCGCCCGGACGGCACCTTCGAGGAGGGCCTCGCCCTCGTCGGCGGGCAGTTCTTCAAGAAGGCCGACGAGGCGCTGGTCGAGGACCTGTCCGCGCGCGGCCTGCTCTTCAAGCACGTGGCGTACGAGCACAGCTACCCGCACTGCTGGCGCTGCCACACCGCGCTGCTCTACTACGCGCAGCCCTCCTGGTACATCCGCACCACGGCCGTCAAGGACCGGCTGCTCCAGGAGAACGAGAAGACCAACTGGTTCCCGGAGTCGGTCAAGCACGGCCGCTTCGGCGACTGGCTGAACAACAACATCGACTGGGCGCTCTCCCGCAACCGCTACTGGGGCACCCCGCTGCCGATCTGGCGCTGCGAGGACGACCACCTCACCTGTGTCGGCTCGCTGGCCGAGCTGACCGAGCTCACCGGCAGCGACCAGAGCGCGCTGGACCCGCACCGCCCGTACATCGACGACGTCACCTTCACCTGCACCGCCGACGGCTGCTCGCACACCGCCGTCCGCGTGCCGGAGGTCATCGACGCCTGGTACGACTCGGGTTCCATGCCCTTCGCGCAGTGGGGCTACCCGTACAAGAACAAGGAGCTCTTCGAGAAGCGCTACCCGGCGCAGTTCATCTCGGAGGCCATCGACCAGACCCGCGGCTGGTTCTACACCCTGATGGCCGTGGGCACCCTCGTCTTCGACAAGTCGTCGTACGAGAACGTGGTCTGCCTCGGCCACATCCTCGCCGAGGACGGCCGGAAGATGTCCAAGCACCTGGGCAACATCCTCCAGCCGATCCCGCTGATGGACCAGCACGGCGCCGACGCCGTCCGCTGGTTCATGGCCGCCGGCGGCTCCCCGTGGGCCGCGCGCCGCGTCGGGCACGGCACGATCCAGGAGGTCGTCCGCAAGACGCTCCTCACCTACTGGAACACAGTCGCCTTCCAGGCGCTCTACGCCCGTACGTCCGGCTGGGCGCCCTCCGCGTCCGACCCGGCCCCGGCCGACCGACCGCTGATCGACCGCTGGCTGCTCAGCGAGCTCAACGCGCTGACCGACCAGGTCACCCAGGCCCTGGAGTCCTACGACACCCAGCGCGCGGGCAAGTTGCTGTCCTCCTTCGTGGACGACCTGTCCAACTGGTACGTGCGGCGCTGCCGCCGCCGGTTCTGGCAGGGTGACGCGGCCGCGCTGCGCACCCTGCACGAGGTCATCGAGACGGTCACCCGGCTGATGGCGCCTCTCGTGCCGTTCATCACCGAGCGCGTGTGGCAGGACCTCGTGGTCCCGGTGGACCCGGAGGCCCCCGAGTCGGTGCACCTGGCGACCTGGCCGCAGGCCGACACCGCCCTGATCGACCCCGAGCTGTCCCAGCAGATGCTGCTCGTGCGCCGCCTGGTCGAGCTGGGCCGCGCCACCCGCGCGGAGTCCGGCGTCAAGACCCGGCAGCCGCTGTCCCGCGCGCTGGTCGCGGCCGCCGGCTTCGAGGCCCTGGGCCCTGAGCTGCGCGCCCAGATCACCGAGGAGCTGAACGTCTCCTCGCTCGCCTCCCTCTCGGAGGTGGGGGGTTCGCTGGTCGACACCACCGCGAAGGCCAACTTCCGGGCGCTCGGCCGCCGGTTCGGCAAGGGCGTCCAGGCCGTGGCCAAGGCCGTCGCCGAGGCGGACGCCGCGGCGCTGTCGCTGGCCCTGCGCGAGGGCACCGCGTCCGTGGTCGTGGACGGCGAGACCGTGCCGCTCTCCCCCGACGAGGTCATCATCACCGAAACCCCGCGCGAGGGCTGGTCGGTGGCCTCCGACTCGGGCGCGACGGTGGCCCTCGACCTGGAGATCACCCCGGAGCTGCGCCGCGCGGGCCTGGCCCGTGACGCGATCCGGCTGATCCAGGAGGCCCGCAAGAACAGCGGCCTCGACGTCGCCGACCGGATCGCCCTGCGCTGGGTCTCCTCGGAGGAGGAGACCACCACCGCGCTGGTCGAGCACTCCGGACTCATCGCGGACGAGGTGCTCGCCACGGACTTCTTGAACGAGCACAGCGCATCCGGCGAGGCCGACGGCTCCTACGGCGAGTCGTTCGAGGACGAGGGTCTCGGTCTGACGTTCCGCCTCCGCAAGGCGTAACGAACCCACAAGAGCCGGTCGTCCGGGAGTTGCACACTCCCGGACAACCGGCTCTTTGCTGTCTTCCACCGGTTTGTTCCACCCAATGGGGGACATACGGGAAAACGGGCCGGGCCCGGGACAGATGTCCCGGGCCCGGCCCGCTGATTGCCGACGGCGGCGCCGCGGCTTAGTTGTCGTCCTCGTCGATCAGGAAGCCGCGCATCGGCGACGGCGCCTGCTGCATCGGCTGCTGGCCCTGCGGCCGGACCGGTGCCATCGGCTGGGTCATCGCCGGGGACATCTGCTGCTGACCGCCGTACGACGGGGCACCCATCGAGGTGTTGCCACCCATGGAGGTGTTACCGCCCATGGACGGGTTGCCGCCCATGCTGTGGCCACCCATGCCCGCACCTGCCGAGGCCATGGACCCGCTCATCGACGGGGCCGCGGGCAGCGACGGGGTGTTGGGGTTGCGCGGCGGGGCCAGCGAGTCGTCCGCCTGGTTCTCCAGCTGACGCAGCTGGCTCTCCAGGTAGGACTTCAGACGCGTGCGGTACTCACGCTCGAAGCCGCGCAGGTCCTCGACCTTGCGCTCCAGCGTGGCGCGGGCGGACTCCAGGGAGCCCATCGCGACACGGTGCTTCTCCTGCGCGTCCCGCTCCAGGGCGTCGGCCTTGGCGCGGGCGTCCCGCTCCAGACCCTCGGCCCGGCTGCGCGCCTCGCCGACGATCTTGTTGGCCTCGGAACGGGCCTCCGCGATCGCCTGGTCGGCGGTCTGCTGAGCGAGCGACAGCACACGAGCGGCGCTGTCACCGCCCGGTCCCTGACCCGGCTGGGGCAGCTGCGGGCCGGGGCCACCCATCGGACCGTTCTGGCCCATGGCGTTCTGACCCATGGGGCCGTTCTGCCCCATCCCGTTCTGACCCATGCCGTTCTGGCCCATCGGGCCGTTCTGTCCCATGGGGCCGCCCATCGGGCCACCCATCGGACCGTTCTGTCCCATCGGGCCGGGACCGTGCGGGCCCTGGGGACCGTGGCCGTGACCGCCGGGGCCTGCCGGAAGCTGCGGGGCACCGCCCGGCAGCTGCGGCGGGCCGCCCATCTGCTGTTGCTGCGGCACCGGCTGCGGTCCGGATATGGCGGCGGGCACCGGAGCGCCGGGCCGTTGGTCCTGCGGCTCGGGCTTGCGCATTCCCTGCTGCTGGTTCTGCGCGGCGGCACGCGTGGCGGCGGCCAGCTTGGCGCGCAGGTCCTCGTTCTCCCGGAGCAGTCGGGTCAGTTCGGCCTCGACCTCGTCCAGAAAGGCATCGACCTCGTCCTCGTCATAGCCTTCTCGGAGACGGACGGTCGTGAACTGCTTGTTCCGCACGTCCTCGGGGGTCAACGGCATCTCTTCTTCACCTCAACGTAGTCGTCGGCAATCGGCAAGACCGTATCGTTCACAGCCGCGTTCACAGCCGGCTCACGACGGTGATCAGGATGTAGACGATGATCATCAGTACGAAGAAGGACAGGTCGAGCGCCACGCCCCCGAGACGCAGCGGCGGGATGACCCGCCGCAGAAGCTTGAGTGGCGGATCGGTGACAGTGTAGGTGGCCTCAAGGACGACCACCATCGCCTTACCGGGTTGCCATGAGCGTGCGAACTGGAAGACGTAATCCATCACCAGCCGGAAGATCAGCACGAACAGGAAGCAGTACAACGCGATGTAGATCACCTGTAGTGCGATGCCCATCTCGCGCTTCCCTCTCCCCTTGCTCGTACCCGGCCTGTCGGGCCGTCATTCATCCGGCATTGACCGGTTTTGCGTCTCAGCTCTGATTGAAGAACCCACCCTCTGCGATGCGGGCCTTGTCCTCCGCCGTGACATCGACGTTAGCAGGAGACAGCAGGAACACCTTCTGCGTCACCCGCTCGATGCTGCCGTGGAGTCCGAAGACCAGACCGGCGGCAAAGTCGACAAGTCGCTTCGCATCCGTGTCGTCCATCTCCGTGAGATTCATGATCACGGGGGTGCCCTCGCGGAAGTGTTCCCCGATGGTACGGGCCTCGTTGTAGGTCCGGGGGTGCAATGTCGTGATGCGGTAGGGCTCCCGCTCGGACACAACCTTGGGCATGATCACCGGTGCGTTCTTCTCCAGAGAGTGGCGTTCGGGTGTGATGGACGCCACGGGGGCGATTCGGGCGGGTCGTCCCGTTTCCGCTACGAGCGGAGCGGGTTCGCGCTGTGCCGGCGGCTGGGCGACTCGAACCGGTTCGTCCGGTTGCGTCTGTTGGGACTGATGCTGCTGCCTGCGTCGGTCGGGCTCCGGCTCGGGCTCGAACTCGTCATCGGGGTCGAACCCCGGGCCGTCGTACCCATCGTCCTCCACGAGGCCGAGGTAGACCGCCATCTTGCGCATCGCGCCGGCCATTCTCTGCGTCCTCCGCTCTGTGGTGGATCGGCTCCGTCAACGGCGCCTTGGATCCACTTGGTCTGCCCACCTTCTGGTGGGATTGACCATATTTTCTGCTGTGGTCCGACTTCTTGGCGACGTTACCCGAGCCCGGGTCGGACTCCGAGTACCGCCGATCCGACACGTACATGTGTCGCCCCGGCTGCCACGGCGTCATCCAGGTCCGCGCTCATCCCTGCTGACACCATGTTCGCAGCAGGATGGGCCGCGCGCAGGCCCGTTGAGATTTCCATCAGCCGGTCGAATGCCGCCCGGGGCCGTCCCGCGTAAGGGCCGGCGAGCGGAGCAACCGTCATCAGACCGGCGGGGCGCAGGCCTTCGGCGGCGGTGATCGCGTCCGCGAGGACGGCGACCCCGTCCGGCGCGACGCCGCCCCGGTCGCCCCGCTCTCCCGACTCCGCGTCAAGAGCCACCTGGATCAGGCAGTCCAGCTCGCGTCCGGCTCGAACAGCCGCGGCGGAGAGGGCGGTGACCAGTCTGATTCGGTCGACAGAGTGCACCACATCGGCATAACTCACCACCGAGCGGACCTTGTTCGTCTGCAATTGCCCGACGAAGTGCCAGGTCAGTGGCAGATCCGCGCACTCGGCGGCCTTGGGGGCGGCGTCCTGGTCGCGGTTCTCCGCGACGTGCCGGACCCCCAGTTCCGAGAGGAGGCGCACATCGCTCGCGGGGTAGGTCTTGGTGACCACGATGAGGGTCACTTCTTCACGCTTGCGTCCGGCCGCGGCGCACGCTGCGGAGATACGTTCCTCCACGCGCGCCAGATTGGCGGCCAGTTCCGTTCTGCGGTCCGTCACAGCTCAGCGTCCAACCAGACATAGCTCGCGAGCCGCCCGGTGACGTGCTCGCGTCGGTACGAGAAGTGGTCTGCCGACTCCAGCGTACAAATGTGAGATTGTCCGCTGATATTCACGCCAAGTCGGTGCAGTTGGGCACAAACCCCCGCGGCGACATCCACCGCCGGGGTGCCCTTGCGGGTGGTGGCCCAGGCCTCCGGCACGGCCGCGGTGACCTCGGCGCGCATCGTCTCGGGCACCTCGTAGCAGAAGCCGCAGACGGAGGGGCCGGTGTGGGCGACGATCCGGGCGGGGTCGGCGCCCAGCGCGATCATCGCCTCGATGGTGGCGGGGACGACTCCGGCGACCAGTCCCGGGCGGCCGGCGTGGGCCGCGCCCGTGATCCCGGCGACCGGGTCGGCGAGCAGGACCGGGGTGCAGTCCGCGGTGAGCACCGCGAGGGCCAGGCCGCGACGGGCCGTCACCACTCCGTCGACCGCGGGAATTTCCTCGGTGCCGCCGGTGCCCCACGGTCCGTCGACCACGGCCACGTCCCGGCCGTGCACCTGGTTCATCCAGACGACCGCCGCCGGGTCGAGGCCGAGCGACTTCGCGGTCCGCTCCCGGTTGGTGCGCACGGCGGCGGGGTCGTCACCGACCGCGCCGCCCAGGTTGAGCTCGTCATACGGAGCGGCGCTCACCCCGCCCCACCTGTCGGTGAAGGCGAAGTGCGCGCCGCTCGCGTGCTGTTCGGATGTCACTGCGTGTTGATGCCCTATCACTTTGGGCCGCTCGGTCGCGGGTCCTACTTGAGGAAGTCCGGGACGTCGAGCTCCTCGGCCGTCGAGTCCTGGTAGGGCCGGGCCGGCGGGACCTGCGGGGAGGACACCGGCGGCGGGGGGACCTCGCCGACCGGCGACTCGGCGGCCGAGGGCTCCTCGGTGCGCGGGGTCACGCTGCCGAGACCGCCGAAGGAGGAGCGGACCGGCTCGGCCTGGGGGGTCTGGCGCGGGGCCGCGGCCGACGCGGTGCTCTCCTCGCGGCCGTTGCCGTAGGAGGAGCCGAGCACCTTGTCGCGGCTGCCCTTGGCCGGCGGCTGCCCGCCGTCGAAGCCGGCCGCGATGACCGTGACCCGGACCTCGTCACCGAGGGCGTCGTCGATGACGGCGCCGAAGATGATGTTGGCTTCGGGGTGAGCCGCCTCGCTGACCAGCTGCGCCGCCTCGTTGATCTCGAAGAGACCGAGGTCGGAGCCGCCGGAGATGGAGAGCAGCACGCCACGGGCGCCGTCGATGGACGCCTCCAGGAGCGGCGAGGAGATCGCCATCTCCGCGGCGGCCACCGCGCGGTCGTCGCCGCGGGCGGAGCCGATCCCCATGAGCGCCGATCCGGCCTCGGACATCACGGACTTGACGTCGGCGAAGTCGAGGTTGATCAGGCCGGGGGTGGTGATGAGGTCGGTGATGCCCTGGACACCCGACAGCAGCACCTGGTCCGCGGACTTGAACGCGTCGAGCACGCTCACCTGACGGTCCGAGATGGACAGGAGTCGGTCGTTCGGGATCACGATGAGGGTGTCGACCTCGTCGCGCAGACCCGCGATGCCGTCCTCCGCCTGGTTCGCCCGACGGCGGCCCTCGAAGGTGAACGGCCGGGTGACCACACCGATCGTCAGGGCGCCCAGCGAGCGGGCGATGTTGGCGACGACGGGGGCGCCACCGGTGCCGGTGCCGCCGCCCTCGCCCGCGGTCACGAAGACCATGTCGGCCCCCTTGAGGACCTCCTCGATCTCCTCGCGGTGGTCTTCGGCCGCCTTGCGGCCGACATCGGGGTTGGCGCCGGCGCCGAGGCCGCGGGTGAGCTCACGGCCGACGTCCAGCTTGACGTCGGCGTCGCTCATCAGCAGGGCCTGCGCATCGGTATTGATCGCGATGAACTCGACGCCCTTGAGACCGACCTCGATCATCCGGTTGATGGCGTTCACGCCACCGCCGCCGATACCGACGACCTTGATGACTGCGAGGTAGTTCTGCGGTGCTGCCACGTCGAAGGCCTCTCGCCTCGAGTTACGTATGCCTGGGGGACGGTTCTCATGCCGACCCGAACCCTCAACGTGAAGTTTAGGGTTACCGGTGCCGCTGTTCGCCGGGGTTCTCCGAACAGGACACTAAGTCGACAAGTGGCGCGTGTTCAACGAACACGCCGAACCTCCCGTTTTTCTTTTCACCCTATGTGATCACCCATAGCCGTAGCCAGTCAGGGTGCTGCCCGACCCTTCGGCCCGTCAACTCCCCGACACCGCCGGAGCGCTGGGGGCGCTCACATCGAACCGATCGGCACCCCGCGCCGCTTTCAGCAATGCCGTGAGCGTACGGGCTTTCGCGTCGCCCCGCTCACCGCTCCCCCAGACCACCGTCCGACCACCCGTCAGATCGAGGGTGATGGAGTCGTACGAGCGTACGTGGATGACGCGGGTGTCCGCGCGCACCCCGTCGGGCAGCGACTCGGCCACCCGTACGCCCTCCCGCTCCAGGCGCCCGGTGCCGAAGCGGCGCAGGCTCGGCGAGTCGGCGGCCTCCACGGACAGCCGCGGGACGTTCTGCGGGGCGCGGTCGACTGTGGCGAACCGCACGCCCGTACCGTCGATTTCGATGAACTTTCCGCCCTTTTCGACGATCGCCCTGGGCTGTCGCTCGACCACTTTCAGATCGATCGTGTGCGGCCAGGACCGTTCGACGGAGACGGTGTCGATCCTCGGCAGCGCCTTGCGCAGCCGGTCCGCGATGGCGTCGGTGTCCACCGAGACGAGGGGCTCGCCGAGGGGGGCGGCGGCCGCCGCCCGTACCTCTTCGGGGGTCAGCACGCGCGCGCCGCTGACGTCCACCTGCGTCGCGCGCAGCCAGCTGGAGCCGTAGAACGCCCAGCCGACGGCTGAGCCGGTGAGCGTGATGACGACCACCCAGAAGACGATGCGGCGGCGGCGCGTGGGCCGGGGGCGGCGCGGGGCGCGCCCGGCGGCGGGCCGGGAGGGGCCGGACCGCGCCGATTTCCCGCTCTTCGCGTTCTTGCTCTTCGAGCCACCGCGCTGAGCGGTCGTCGGTCCGGCCACGCTCCCCAGCCTCCTGCTCCCGCGGGCCCTCAGCCCGCCCTGCGTGCGGCAATCGCCTCATAGACCATGCCGACGAGCAGCTCGTCGGCGTCGCGCCGCCCGAACTCGGAGGCGGCGCGGGACATCTCGTACAGCCGGTGCGGGTCGGCGAGCACCGGGAGCACCTGGCTCTGCACCCATTCGGGGCTCAGCTCGGCGTCGTCGACCAGCAGGCCGCCGCCCGCCTTGACCACCGGCTGGGCGTTGAGCCGCTGTTCGCCGTTGCCGATGGGCAGCGGGACATAGGCGGCCGGGAGCCCGACGGCGGACAGCTCGGCGACGGTCATCGCACCCGCGCGGCAGAGCATCATGTCGGCCGCGGCGTACGCGAGATCCATCCGGTCCACGTACGGTACCGGGACATAGGGCGGCATACCGGGCATGTTGTCCACATGCGGCAGGTCGTTCTTCGGACCGACCGCGTGCAGGATCTGGATGCCGGAGCGCTGGAGCGCCGGGGCGACGGCCTGGACGACCTCGTTGAGCCTGCGGGCGCCCTGCGAACCGCCGGAGACCAGCAGTGTCGGCAGGCTGGGGTCGAGGCCGAAGTACGCCCGCGCCTCCGGCCGGGCGGCGCCGCGGTCGAGGGTGGCGATGGTGCGGCGCAGCGGGATGCCCACATAGCGGGCGTTGCGCAGCTTGCTGTCCGGCGTGGACACCGCGACCCCGGCGGCGTAGCGCGAGCCGATCTTGTTGGCGAGGCCGGGGCGCGCGTTGGCCTCGTGCACGATGATCGGCACGCCGAGCCGCTTGGCGGCCAGGTAGCCGGGCAGCGCCACATAGCCGCCGAAGCCGACCACGCAGTCCGCCTTGGTGCGCTCGAGGATCTGCTCGGCGGCCTTGATCGTGCCGCGCAGCCGCCCGGGGACGGTGATCAGCTCTGGTGTGGGCTTGCGCGGCAGGGGTACGGCGGGGATCAGGCCCAGCTCATAGCCCCGCTCGGGCACGAGCCGGGTCTCCAGACCCCGCTCCGTGCCGAGCGCCGTGATCCCCACGGTCGGGTCCTGCCTGCGCAGGGCGTCCGCGAGGGCGAGCGCGGGCTCGATGTGGCCGGCGGTCCCCCCGCCGGCGAGTACGACATGCACCGAAATTCACCGCTCTCCGGACGGTCGCTTCTTGACGCGCCGTCTCATCGTCTTCCATCTCACCCCAGGCTGCCGCATGGCCAGTGCCGCCCGCGCACCGGGTTCGTCGCGCGCGAAGGCGATCAGCAGTCCGATGGCGAACATGGTCGGCAGCAGGGCGGACCCTCCGTAGGAGAACAGCGGCAGGGGGACACCGGCGATCGGCAGCAGGCCGAGCACCGCACCGATGTTGACCACGGCCTGAGCCATGATCCAGGTGGTCACACCTCCCGCGGCATACCTCACGAAGGGGTCCTCCGTGCGTCCGGCCACGCGGATACCCGCATAGCCTAGAGCCGCGAAGAGGGCGAGTACGGACAGCGTCCCCGCCAGACCGAGCTCCTCGCCGGTGATCGCGAAGATGAAGTCGGTGTGGGGTTCCGGTAGTTCGCCCCATTTCTCCACACTCGCACCGAGGCCGGCACCGAACCAGCCTCCGTTGGCCAGCGCGTAGATTCCGTGCACGGCCTGCCAGCACTGGTCGTTGGTGCCGGGGTCGGTGGCGCCGATGCAGGCGAGGCGGGACATCCGGTTGGCACTGGTCTTGATGAACAGCACCGCGAGCAGGGCGGTGACGCCGAACACCCCGGAGAAGAGCCGGGTGGGGGCGCCCGCGATCCACAGCAGACCCAGCAGCACCGCGGTGAGGACGACGGTGGTCCCCATGTCACCGCCCAGCATGATGAGCCCGAGCAGCACGAAGGTGACGGGCACCAGGGGCACGAGCAGGTGCTTCCACTGAGTGAGCAGCTTCTTGGCCTGTTTGCGGGCGAGCAGGTCGGCGCCCCACAGCACCAGCGCCAGCTTGGCGAACTCGCTGGGCTGCATCTGGAAGGGCCCGCCCAGGGCGATCCAGTTGGTGTTGCCGTTGATGGTCTCCCCGATGCCGGGCACCTGCACCAGGCAGAGCAGGAAGAGCGACCCGGCGAGCGCGGGGTAGGCGAAGGCCCGCAGCAGCCGCACGGGCATCCGCGCGGCCGCGAGCAGCAGCACGGCGCCGATGGCGGCGGCGAGCAGCTGCTTGCGGAAGAAGAAGCTGGGGGGCAGGCCGTTCTGCAGCGCCTTGATCTGGGAGGCGGAGTAGACCATCACCAGGCCGAGGACGATGATCAGCAGGGAGCCGCCCAGGACGAGGTAGTACGCCGTCAGGGGGCGGTCCCAGGCGCGCCTGGCGCGGCCGTGGAGGGTCCGCAGGCCGCCCAGCAGGGTGCCCCGCGGCCGCCGGGGTCCGCCGGGGCCGCCCGTGCGCCCACGGCCCGCCGAGGGGCGGGGGCGGGCCGTCCCCGCGGGCCGGGAGCGCGCGACGGGGCCGCGCAGCGCCGTCCACGCGCCGGGCGGCCTCGCGATGTGATCCGCGTGCATCCGGGTGTCCCCTTCGCTGGTCTCCCGCGCCGCCCGGTCGCGCCGCCGGGATCTTCCGGTGACGTCCGGGAGATCGCCGAGGACCGAGGGGACCGTGCGGCTACTCGTCCGTGCCGCTGCCCGGCTCCGGCCCGGCCAGGGCCCGGACCGCCTCGGCGAATGCCTCGCCGCGCTTGTTGTAGTTGACGAACATATCCATCGAGGCGCAGGCCGGGGCCATGAGTACGGTGTCCCCCGGGCCGGCGAGCCGCGCGGCCTCCTGCACCGCCGCGGCCATCGCCCCAGTGTCGGTCCGGTCGAGGTCGACCACCGGGACATCCGGGGCGTGTCGCGCCAGCGCTTGGGCGATCAGGGCCCGGTCGGCGCCGATGAGGACGACTCCGCGCAGCCGCTTCGCGGACTTGGCCACGAGGTCGTCGAAGGTGGCGCCCTTGGCGAGGCCGCCCGCGATCCACACGATCGAGTCGTAGGCCGCCAGGGACGCCTGGGCGGCGTGGGTGTTGGTGGCCTTGGAGTCGTCCACGTAGGCGACGCCGTCGACGTCCGCGACGTGGGCGATGCGGTGGGCGTCCGGCCGGAAGGCGCGCAGCCCGTCCCGTACGGCCGCGGGCTGGACGCCGAAGGCGCGGGCGAGGGCGGCGGCCGCGAGGGCGTTGGCGATGTTGTGCGGGGCCGCCGGCTTGATGTCGGAGACCTCGGCGAGCTCCTGGGCGTTCTTCTGCCGGTCCGCGACGAAGGCCCGGTCGACGAGGATGCCGTCGACGACGCCGAGCATGGACAGACCGGGCGGGCCGAGGGTGAAGCCGATCGCGCGGCAGCCCTCCTCGACATCCGCCTCGCGCACCAGGTGCTCGGTGCGGGCGTCGGAGACGTTGTAGACGCAGGCGACCTGGTTGCCCTCGTAGATGCGGCCCTTGTCGGCGGCGTACGCCTGCATGGAGCCGTGCCAGTCGAGGTGGTCGGGCGCGAGGTTGAGGACAACCGCGGAGTGGGCGCGCACGGAGGGCGCCCAGTGCAGCTGGTAGCTGGAGAGCTCGACGGCGAGGACGTCGTAGGGCTCGTCGGAGAGCACGACGTCGATGATCGGCGTGCCGATGTTGCCGACGGCGGCGGTGCGCAGTCCGGCGGCCTCCAGGATGGAGGCGAGCATCTGGACGGTCGTGGTCTTGCCGTTGGTGCCCGTGACGGCGAGCCACGGCGCGGCGCCCTCGCCGCGCAGCCGCCAGGCGATCTCGACGTCGCCGACCACGTCGACGCCCGCCCCGGCCGCGGCCGTGAAGAGCGGGCTGTCGGGCTTCCAGCCGGGCGAGGTGACGACCAGTGCGGTGCCCTCGGGCAGGGTGGTGGCGTCGCCGAGGCGGACGGTGATGCCCTCCGCCCGGAGGGAGGCGGCGCGCTCGCGCAGCGCCTCGCTGTCGCCGCCGTCCACGACGGTCACCAGGGCGCCGAGGCCGGCCAGGGCGCGGGCGGCGCTGACGCCGCTCACGCCGAGGCCGGCGACGGTGATGTGCCTGCCGGTCCAGGCCGTGCTGTTCGGGGCGGGGGTCACTTGATGGCCAACCATCCGGCGTAGAAGATTCCGAGTCCGACGGCGACGCACAGGCCCTGGATGATCCAGAACCGGACCACCACAAGGACCTCGCTCCACCCCTTGAGTTCGAAGTGGTGCTGGAGCGGGGCCATCCGGAAGACACGCTTACCGGTCATGCGGAAGGAGCCGACCTGGATGACCACGGACATGGTGATCAGGACGAACAGGCCGCCGAGGAGGGCCAGCAGCAGCTCGGTGCGGGAGCAGATGGCCAGTCCCGCCAGCGCGCCGCCGAGGGCGAGCGAGCCGGTGTCGCCCATGAAGATCTTGGCGGGCGAGGTGTTCCACCACAGGAAGCCGAAGCAGGAGCCCATCAGGGCCGAGGCGACCACGGCGAGGTCGAGCGGGTCGCGCACCTCGTAGCAGGCGGCGCCTGCCGTCAGCGGGTTGCCGCAGGACTGGCCGTGCTGCCAGGTGCCGATGAAGACGTAGGCGCCGAAGACCATCACGGACGCGCCGGTGGCGAGGCCGTCGAGGCCGTCGGTGAGGTTCACGCCGTTCGACATCGCGAGGATCATGAACAGCGCCCAGACGACGAAGATGACCGGGCCGACCGACCAGCCGAAGTCCTGGGTGAAGGAGAGCCGGGTGGAGGCCGGGGTCTGGCCGCGGGTGTCCGCGAACTGGAGCGCCAGCACGGCGAAGGCGATGCCGACGATCAGCTGTCCGGCCATCTTCGCCTTGGCGCGCAGGCCCAGGCTCCGCTGCTTGACGATCTTGATGTAGTCGTCGAGGAAGCCGACGAGGCCCATGCCCGCCGTCAGGAACAGCACCAGCAGGCCCGACGTCGTCGGCTCCTTGCTGGTGATGACCTTGGTGACGGCGTACGCGATGAGCGTGGCCAGGATGAAGGCGATGCCACCCATGGTGGGTGTGCCCTTCTTCCCGGCGTGGCCGCGCGGGCCGTCGTCACGGATGAACTGGCCGTAGCCCTTGCGGGCCAGGAACTTGATCAGCAGCGGGGTGCCGACCAGGGTCAGGACGAGACCGATGACACCCGCGAAGAGGATCTGGTTCATCAGCGGGCACCCTCGCCGTCGCCCGCGAGCAGCGCTTGGGCGACCCGCTCCAGTCCGGCCGACCTGGACGCCTTCAACAGCACGACATCACCCGGACGCAGCTCGCTGCGCAACAGGTCGACCGCCGCCTGCACGTCGGACACGTGCACCGACTCCTCACCCCACGAACCCTCGTTATAGGCGCCCATCTGCAGCCAGGCCGCTTCCCTGCCCCCGACTGCCACGAGCTTGCTGACGTTGAGCCGGACGGCGAGCCGTCCGACCGCGTCGTGCTCGGCGAGCGCGTCGTCACCGAGCTCGGCCATCTGACCGAGCACGGCCCACGTGCGGCCCCCCTTCGCCGTGGCGGCCTGCCCCATGGCGGCCAGCGCGCGCAGCGCGGCTCGCATGGATTCGGGGTTCGCGTTGTAGGCGTCGTTGACGATCGTCACGCCGTCCGCACGCTCGGTGACCTCCATCCGCCAGCGGGAGAGCTGGCCCGCCCCGGAGAGCGCGGTGGCGATCTCCTGTGCGGGCATGCCCAGCTCATGGGCGACGGCGGCGGCGGCGAGCGCGTTCGACACGTGGTGCTCACCGTACAGCCGCATGGTCACGTCCCCGCACCCGGTGGGTGTGTGAAGCGTGAAGGCGGGCTGTCCGGTGGCGGTGAGGCGGACGTCCTCGGCGCGGATGTCCGCGTCGGCGGCCTCGCCGAAGAGGACGACGCGGGCCTTGGTGCGGCTGCTCATGGCGCGCACCAGCGGGTCGTCGGCGTTGAGCACGGCGACGCCGCCCTCCTCGGCCGACGGCAGCACCTCGACCAGCTCGCCCTTGGCCTGGGCGATCTGCTCGCGGCCGCCGAACTCGCCGATGTGGGCGGTGCCGACGTTCAGGACGAGTCCGATGCGCGGCGGGGTGAGCTCGGCGAGGTAGCGGATGTGGCCGATGCCGCGGGCGCCCATCTCCAGGACGAGGTGGCGGGTGTCCTCGTCCGCGCGCAGCGCGGTGAGGGGCAGGCCGATCTCGTTGTTGAAGTTGCCGGGCGGGCCGATGGTGGGGCCGAGGCGCTCCAGGAGCTGTGCGATCAGGTCCTTGGTGCTGGTCTTGCCCGCGGAGCCGGTGAGCGCGACGACGGTGGCGTCGAGGCGCTCGACGACGGCGCGCGCGAGCGTGCCCAGGGCGGCGACCACGTCGTCGACGACGATGGCGGGGACGCCGACGGGCCGGGCGGCCAGCACGGCCGCGGCGCCCGCGGCGACGGCGCGCTCGGCGAAGTCGTGGCCGTCGACGTTGTCCCCGGGCAGGGCGGCGAAGAGGCTGCCGGGCCGTACCTCACGGGAGTCGATCACGACCGGGCCGTCGGCCGTGCGGCCCGGGTCCGGTATGTCGTGCTGCTGCCCGCCGACAATGGCGGCGATCTCGGCGAGGGACAGAGCGATCACTGGGAATTACCTCCGTCCGTTCGGGAGTGCTGCCGGGGGGAGGGTTGTGCGCGCATGGCGGTCTGTCATCCCTGGTCGTTCCGGTGCGTGGGGGCCGCGTGGCGGCGCTCGATGGCCTCTCGCAGCACCAGGCGGTCGTCGAAGGGGCGGACGACTCCGGCGATGTCCTGGCCCTGTTCGTGGCCCTTGCCGAGGACGACGACGGTGTCGCCGGGTTCGGCCCGGGCGACCGCGGCGGCGATGGCGTCGGCCCGCTCCTCCGCGAGGAGGACCGTGCCGCGCTCGTGGGCGGGCACCTCGGCGGCGCCCGCGAGCATGGTGGCGAGGATCGCGAGGGGATCCTCGGAGCGGGGGTTGTCGGAGGTCAGCACGGCGGTGTCGGCGAGCCGGGCCAGTGCGGCGCCCATGGGGGCGCGCTTGGTGGTGTCGCGGTCGCCGCCGCAGCCGAGCACGGCGTGGACGCGGCCGGTGCCGACCTTGCGCAGGGCGCGGAGAACCGATTCGACGGCGTCCGTCTTGTGCGCGTAGTCGACGACGGCGAGGTAGGGCTGGCCCGCGTCGACGCGCTCCAGGCGGCCGGGGACGCCGGGGACGGCGGCGACGCCGTCGGCGGCGGCCTGCGGGCCGACCCCGGCGGCGACGAGGGCGGTGACGGCGGCGAGGGCGTTGGCGACGTTGAACGGGCCGGCCAGCGGGGACCGGGCCCGTACGGACTCGCCGTTCGGGCCGAGGACGGTGAAGACCGAGTCGAAGGGGCCGATCTCGACGTCCGCCGCGCGCCAGTCGGCGTCAGGGTGGCCCTCGGCGGAGAAGGTGACGACGGGCACCTCGGAGGCGCCCTCGGCGAGCCTGCGGCCGTACTCGTCGTCGAGGTTGACGACGCCGGCGCGGCTGCGGGCCTTGGTGAAGAGCTCCGCCTTGGCCTGGAAGTAGTCCTCCATGCCGGAGTGGAACTCCATGTGCTCCGGGCTGAGGTTGTTGAAGACCGCGACGTCGAAGACGCAGCCGTCGACCCGGCCGAGCCGCAGCGCGTGGCTGGAGACCTCCATGGCGACCGAGCGGACGCCGCGCTCGCGCATCACCGCGAAGAGCGCCTGGAGGTCGGTGGCCTCGGGCGTGGTGCGCTCGGACTTGATGCGCTCGTCGCCGATGCGGGACTCGACCGTGCCGATGAGGCCGGTGAGGCCGCCGAGGGCCTTGAGGCCGCCCTCGATGAGGTACGCGGTGGTGGTCTTGCCCGAGGTGCCGGTGATCCCGATCTGGAGCAGGTCGTGGCCGGGTTGTCCGTAGATCGTGGCCGCGAGCTCACCCATCCGGCCGCGCGGGTCGTCCACGGTGAGGACGGGCAGGCCGGTGGCGGCGGCGCGCCCGGCGCCCGCCGGGTCGGTCAGTACCGCGGCGGCGCCGAGGCCGGCGGCCTGGACGGCGAAGTCCGCGCCGTGGAAGCGGGCGCCGGGCAGGGCGGCGTAGACGTCGCCCTGCCGTACGGCCCGCGAGTCGTGGGTGATGCCGGTGACGGCGCCGCCCTGGACCTCGGGAGCGGGGATGCCCAGCTGACCGGCCAGCTCCGCGAGGGACACGGGGCGGACCTGGGTGGGGCGGGGCGCTCCCGGCTGTACGGGCTGTACGGCGGGGGCGTCCTTGGGGCTGGTGTGGGACTGATCAGCGTGGGGCACGGCCGTGAGCGTACCGGGCGCACCCGCCCCGTCGCGAAGCGAGGGGCGCACCGCGCCGCGGTTCCCGGGATCCGGAGTGATCGTCGTCACGGCCTGCCCCGGGTCACTGGCCGTCGTAGCTCACCGGCAGCCGAGGGGGCTCGGTGCCGGACGGCGGTACCTGGAGGGTCTTGAGCGCGAACTCCATGACCTGCTTGAAGACGGGGCCGCAGATCTGGCCGCCGAAGTAACTGCCCTTGGTGGGGTTCTGGATGGCGCAGTAGACGGTGATCCGGGGCTGGTCGGCGGGGGCGAAGCCGGCGAAGGAGGCGGTGTAGCCGTGGTAGCGGCCGGTGTGCGGGTCCACCCGGTTGGAGGTGCCGGTCTTGCCCGCGACGCGGTAGCCGGGGATCTTCGCCTTGGTTCCGGTGCCCTCCCGGTCGTCGACGACGGACTCCAGCATGGTGGAGAGCTCCCGGGCGGTCTTCTCGCTGACGACGCGGGTCCGCTGCGGGGCCGGTGCGGGGGCGAAGCGGCCGTCGGGGCCCTTGGTGCCGCGGACGAGGGTGGGCTGGACGCGCTGGCCGCCGCCCGCGATCGTGGAGTAGACGGAGGCGGCCTGCACGGCGTTCAGGGACAGGCCCTGGCCGAAGGGGATCGTGTACTGCTGGGATTCGCTCCACTTGCCCGGCTTCGCCAGGATTCCCGGGGTCTCGCCGGGGAAGCCGAGCCCGGTGGGCGCCCCGATGCCGAACTTCCGCAGGTAGGAGTCGAGGACCTCGTTGGCCTGCGGCCGGGTGGCGCCGAGCCGCTCGGCGGCGAGGATCGTGCCGATGTTGCTGGACTTGGCGAGCACCCCGTTGAGGGTGAGGTGCCAGGTGGCGTGGTCGATGTCGTCGGCGAAGGACCGGTCGGCGCGCAGCAGCCGGTTCGGGACCTCCACCCCGGTCTCCGGGGTGGCCTTGCCCTCCTCCAGGACGGCCGCCATGGTCATCACCTTGCTGACGCTGCCCGGTTCGTAGGCGTCCTGGAGCGCGGCGTTGCCGAGGGCGCCGCTGTCGGCGTGGGCGAGGTCGTTGGGGTCGTAGCCGGGGGCGTTGGCCATGGCCAGGACCTCGCCGGTGCGGGTGTCCTGGACGACGACGTAGCCGCGGTCCGCCTGCGACTCCTGCACCTGCTGGGTGATGGCGCTCTGGGCGGCCCACTGGATGTCCCGGTCGATGGTCAGCTCGATGTCGGAGCCGGGCACGGCGGGCTGTTCCTTGACGTCCCCGGTGGGCACCTGGCGGCCGCCGGACTGGGCGTAGACGAGCTTGCCGTCCCGGCCCGCGAGCGCCTTGTCGAGCTGTGCCTCGACACCGCCGCCGCCCCGGCCCTCGGAGTTGACGAAGCCCAGTATCCCGGCGGCGAGGTCGCCGTTGGGGTAGACGCGCTTGCTGTGGGGTTCGCGGTTGATGCCCGCGAGGACGTCGGCGCCCTTCTTCTTCGCCGCCTTCTGCGCGGAGGTCTTCTTCAGCTCCTTGATCCGGTTCCAGACCTGGGGGCTCTGCTGGCGGGCGAGGACGACGTACTTCGAGCGGGGGTTGGCGGTGAGCTTCTGCTCCAGGACGGCGGGCCGCTCGTCGAGGACGGGGGCGAGCAGCCCGGCGGCCTTCCGGGCGGCGCCGTCGGCCTTGATCCGCTCGGGGGTCAGCAGGTCGGGGGCGGCGGTGATGTCGTACGCGTCGACGGTGGTGGCCAGGTCCACCCCGGTGCGGTCGGTGATGGTGCCGCGCTCGGCGGCGAGGGTGACCGGGATGTAGCGATTGACATTGGCCCGGGCCGCGTACGCGCTCGCGTCGACGGCCTGCACCTGCAGGAGCCGGACGGTGAAGGCCAGCAGGACGAGGGTGAGCCCGAAGCCGACCAGCCGCAGCCGGGGCCGCGGGCTGCCGAGCCGCAGGGACTGCGCCCCGGGGCGGGCGGCGGGCCGGGCGGGGCCGGGCACGCTGCGGCGGGCGGCGCCCGACTGCCGGGGCGGTCTGGGGGCCTTGGGGGCGGTCATGACGCACCGGCCGCGGCTCGGGCCCGCGGGAGGCGCGGGAGGCTCGGGGGCAGGGCCCCGGAGGAAAGCGGCACAGCGTCACCTGCCGGTGGTCGGAGCGGTCTTCTCTGCCGTACGGGCGGGGGGCACGAGCAGGGGCCCGGTGCCGGGGGGATACGGGACGTGCGGCAGCGCGTCCGGGCCGGGGGCCGGGGTGGCCGGGACACCGGGGCCGGGCGGCAGGCCGGGAGCGGGGACGGCGGCCGGTGCGGGCCGGGGCGCGGGGGCCAGCTGCGCGGCGAGGTTCGCGGTGTCCTCCTGGCCGGCCGGGGCCGGCGAGCCGCGGACGGTGCCGTCGGGGCTGAGGAAGGCGGGGGTGCCGCCGGGGATCAAGCCGAGCTTGCGGGCCTGGCGCTCCAGGGCGTCCGGGGCGGCGAGCCGGTCGACCTCCTGCTGGAGCGCCTGCTGCTCGTCGGTGAGCTCGGTGGTCTTGCGCTGGAGCTTGGTGAGCTCGAAGGAGCCCTGGTTGAGCGCGGAGTTGAGCACCAGCAGCGAGATCAGCCCGGAGCCGAGCAGCACCACCACGAGGAAGACGAACGGGGTGCGCTTCGCCCCGGCCGGGCCCGCTGCCCGCAGCCGGCCGAGCCGGGTGCCCCGGCCGCGGGCGGCGGGCGTCACGGGGCGTCCTCCCGGATGCGTTCGGCGCCCCGCAGCCGGGCGGGGGCGGCCCGCCGGTTCTCGGCGACCTCCTCCTCGGTCGGCAGCTCCGCGCCGCGGGTGAGCAGCTTCAGGCGGGGCTGGTAGCGCTCGGGGACCACGGGCAGCCCGGGGGGCGCAGTGTTGGCGGCGCCGGCCGCGAAGACCTGCTTGACGATCCGGTCCTCCAGCGACTGGTAGGAGAGCACGGCGATCCGGCCGCCGACCGCGAGGGCCGCGACGGCGGCCGGGATGGCCTGTTCGACGCTGGCCAGCTCGGCGTTGACCTCGATCCGCAGGGCCTGGAAGGTGCGCTTGGCGGGGTTGCCGCCGGTGCGCTTGGCGGCCTGCGGCAGCGAGTCGCGGATCAGCTCGACGAGCCGGGCGCTGTTGCTGAACGGCTCCTTCTCACGCTCCCGGACGATGGCCGAGACGATCCGCTTGGCCTGCTTCTCCTCGCCGTACGCGCGCAGGATGCGCACCAGTTCGCCGGGCGCGTAGGTGTTGAGGACCTCGGCGGCGCTGATGCCGGCCGTCTGGTCCATGCGCATGTCCAGCGGCGCGTCCTGCGCGTAGGCGAAGCCGCGGTCGGCCTCGTCGAGCTGCATGGAGGAGACGCCGAGGTCGAAGAGGACGCCCTGGACCTTGGGGATGCCGAGCCGTTCCAGCACGTCGGGCAGCTCGTGGTAGACGGCGCGGACCAGGGTGGCGCGGTCGCCGTAGGGGGCCAGCCGCTCCCCGGCGAGGGCGAGGGCGGTGGGGTCGCGGTCGAGGGCGACGAGCCGGGCCCCGGGGAACCGCGCGAGCAGCGCCTCGCTGTGCCCGCCGGCGCCCAGGGTGCAGTCGACGACGACGGCGCCGGGCTCGGTGAGGGCGGGAGCGAGCATGTCCAGGCAGCGCTGGAGCATGACGGGGACGTGTCGCGCGTTGCTGCTCATGCGCCCTTCTGAAAATTCGGCGGGCCCGGGTGCGGGCACGGGCGTACGCACCGCCGGGTCCCCGCCCGCCCCAAGGGGAAGCGGCCGGATCCGGCACCGGGGAAGTGGCGCCGGGCGACCGGGGAGCGGGAGGAGGCCGAGAGGTACGTACGCGTCGCGCCGTTGCGGGTATTCGGTTCCAAGGGGAGCGTCAGGCCTCCCACTTCGCGCCACTTTAGTCCACTCGTCCCCCTGGTCAACCAACCGGCCAGCGCGTCCCGGCAGCGGTGCGCGGGCGGCGGGGAGGGGCCGGCCGATCATGGACCACGCCCCTCTCACCCGTATGGCGGCATGGGCCGCGACCTTGTGGCTTACCTCACAGAAGGGCATGTCAGCGGCGTTTTTACCATGGCGGGACGGGCCGTCGGGCCCCCGGCCGACTACCTTCGTTCATATGTCGATATCCGCGTCCCAGCCGACGCCCCGGAGCTCCACCGGGGCCCGTGCCCTCGAACCGGGCACCGTCACCGACCGTCTCGTTCAGGCCAACGCCGAGTACGCCTCCGCCTTCACCGATCCCGGGATGGACGCCCGTCCCGTCCTCAAGGTCGCCGTCGTCGCCTGCATGGACGCCCGCCTCGACCTGCACGCCGCGCTCGGCCTGGAGCTCGGCGACTGCCACACCATCCGCAACGCCGGCGGCGTGGTCACCGACGACATCATCCGCTCGCTGACGATCAGCCAGCGGGCGCTCGGCACCCGCTCGGTGGTGCTGATCCACCACACCGGCTGCGGCCTGCTGACCCTCACCGAGGACTTCCGGCACGAGATCGAGGCCGAGGTCGGCCAGCGTCCGGCGTGGGCGGTGGAGGCGTTCAAGGACCTGGACCAGGACGTCCGCCAGTCCATGCAACGGGTACGGACCTCGCCGTTCCTCCCCCACACCGACGACGTGCGGGGCTTCGTCTTCGATGTGACGACGGGTCTGCTGCGCGAGATCGACCCACGGCACTGAGTTATCCACAGGCGGTGACGGATCGCCGCCCGGGCGGCGAGAATGCGTAGGTGGAAGCCGCCTCCGCCACCGCGGGGCGCGGTGTCCGTATGTCGGGGTGGGCCGGGTCCGTGGTCGGACGCGGCCCACGGGACGGGCCGAGGAGGGCCGGGTGACGACCTATGAAGAGCGAGCGAGCCTCAGCGATCTGACCGCCACCGCCGAGCGGGTGCACCGGGCGGTCGAGGGTGTGATCGAGGGCAAGCCCGAGGTCGTACGGCTCTCGCTGACCGTGCTGCTCGCCGAGGGGCATCTGCTGATCGAGGATGTGCCGGGGGTGGGCAAGACCATGCTCGCCAAGGCGCTGGCCCGGTCGATCGACTGCTCGGTGCGGCGCATCCAGTTCACGCCGGACCTGCTCCCGTCCGACATCACGGGCGTGAGCGTCTTCGACCAGCAGCGGCGGGACTTCGAGTTCAAGCCGGGCGCGATCTTCGCGCAGATCGTGATCGGCGACGAGATCAACCGCGCCTCCCCCAAGACCCAGTCGGCGCTGCTGGAGTCGATGGAGGAGCGGCAGGTCACCGTCGACGGGCACACCTATGAGCTGCCCAGCCCCTTCATGGTGGTGGCCACGCAGAACCCGGTCGAGATGGAGGGCACCTATCCGCTGCCCGAGGCGCAGCGCGACCGCTTCATGGCCCGGGTCTCGATGGGTTATCCGAGCCCGGAGGCCGAGCTGCGGATGCTCGACACGCACGGCGTGGTGCCCCCGCTCGACGACCTCCAGCCCGTCGCGCACGCCCACGACATCGTCAAGCTCGTCGACGCGGTCCGCGGCATGCACGTCTCCGACCCCGTGCGGCGGTATGCGGTGGATCTGGTCACCGCGACCCGGCACCACCCCGATCTGAGACTCGGCGCCTCGCCGAGAGCGACGCTGCACCTGGTGCGGGCGGCGAAGGCGGCGGCGGCCATGGCCGGCCGCGAGTTCGTCCTCCCCGACGACGTGCAGGCCCTGGCCGTGGCGGTGCTCGCGCACCGGCTGCTGCCCACCGCCCAGGCCCAGCTGAACCGGCGCACGGCCGAGCAGGTCGTCTTCGAGATCCTCCAGCGCACCCCGGTGCCCGACCTGTCCGCGCAGGCCTGGGGGCAGCAGTCGCACGGCCGTCATCAGCCGGGCGCGCGGCGGCTGTGATGGCCTCGGGGGAGGCGGGCCGGGGGGCTGGCCCGCGGACCGGCGGCGGGGACGGAGCGGGGGGCGGGCTGTGGGCCTCCCTCGGCGGGCTGACCACCCGCGGCCGCTCCTTCCTGGCCGCGGGGATCGCGGCGACGGGCTGTTCCTATGTCCTGGGCCAGTCCGATCTGCTGCGGGTCGGGCTGTTGCTGACGGTGCTGCCGCTGGTGTGCGTGGTCGTGCTGCACGGCACCCGGCACCGGGTCACCGGCAGCCGGGGGCTGTCGCCGTCCCGGGTGCCCGCCGGGTCCGAGGCGCGGGTGCACCTGCGGGTCGACAATGTCTCGCGGCTGCCCACGGGGCTGCTGATGCTCCAGGACCGCGTGCCGTATGTCCTGGGGCCGCGCCCCCGCTTCGTGCTGGACCGGGTGGAGCCGGGCGGGCGGCGCGAGGTGACCTACCGCGTCCGGTCCGAGCTGCGCGGCCGCTATCCGCTCGGGCCGCTGCAGCTGCGGCTGACGGACCCCTTCGGGATGTGCGAGCTGACCCGTGGGTTCAGCGCCTTCGACACGCTGACTGTCGTGCCGCGCGTCGTTCCCCTGCCGCCGGTGCGGCTGGGCGGCGAGGCCACGGGCTACGGCGACGGGCGGCAGCGGTCGCTGGCCCTGGCCGGCGCGGACGACATCATCCCGCGTGGGTACCGCCACGGCGACGACCTGCGCCGGGTGCACTGGCGCTCCACCGCGCGCTACGGCGAGCTGATGGTGCGCCGGGAGGAGCAGCCCCAACGCGCCCACTGCACCGTGCTGCTGGACACCCGGGGCATCGCCTACGACGGCATGGGGCCCGACTCCCCCTTCGAGTGGGCCGTGTCCGGGGCCGCTTCCGCCGCGGCGCACCTGCTGGAGCGCGGCTTCTCGGTGCGGCTGCTCACCGACGCCGGGAGCGCGGTGCCGGGGCCGGACGGCATGGGCGGCCACTCCGGTTCCTCCCACGACCCGGCGGAGGCGGTGGGTCTGCTGCTCGACACCCTGGCCGTGGTGGACCACTCCGACGGGGAGAGCCTCTCCCCCGCCCATGAGGCGCTGCGCGGTGGCGGCGGCGGGCTGCTCGTGGCGTTCTTCGGCGACCTCGACGAACAGCAGACGGCGCTGGCCGGACAGATGCGCCGGCGCAGCGGCACGGCGGTCGCCTTCGTGCTCGACCGTTCCGCATGGCCGCAGGACGACCGCCCCACGGGCCCCGGGCAGGGCGCCGAGCAGCGGCTGCGCGCGCTGCGCGAGGCGGGCTGGACGGCTCTGGCCGTGACACCGGGCGCGTCCCTGGCGGAGCTGTGGCGCATGGCGGGAGCTCCTGGGGGACGTGAGGCGGCGCAGGAGCGTACGGGCCATGCGGCGGCCGGGCCGGCGAACCGGCCGCCCGAGGGCGCGGCCGGGGCCACCGGTCTCCCGGGCGGCGCGGCGGCGCGTCCCGCGCCCGGTGCCGCCGTGGCGGGCTCGTCGGGCGGTTGGCCGCAGGGCGGGCCGTACGGCGGGGTGACGGACGTGGATGACAGCCGGCCGGCCGGGCCACCGGGAGCAGGCTCCGGCCGCTCCGGGCCGCCCCTGCGCCCGACCGTGCCGCCCATGCCGTCCGTTCCGCCATGGCCCTCCGGGCCGCCGTCGACAAAGGGGTTCGGATGAGTGGGAGCGTGCGGCTCGCCGTCTGCTCTGCGGTGGCGACGCTGGCCGCGTCCTGCGCGCTGCTGCCGTTGATCGACACCACCACGTGGATGCTCCAGGCCGCGATCCTGCTCACCGTGCAGACCGCGGTGGGCGCGCTCGCCCGCCGGGTGCCGCTCGCCGGGGCGCTGACGGTGGCCGTGCAGGCGCTGGTCACGCTCGTGCTGCTCACTGTGGTCTTCGCCCGCTCCCAGGCGCTCGGCGGGCTGCTGCCGGGCCCCGATGTCTTCCGGGAGTTCGGGCAGCTGCTCCAGGAGGGCGCGGACGACGTCGGGAGGTACGCCATCCCCGCGCCGGCGACGGCCGGCATCCGGCTGATGCTGGTCGGGGGCCTGCTGGCGATCGGCCTGATCGTGGACGCGGTCGCGGTGACCTGGCGCAGCGCGGCGCCCGCCGGGCTGCCGCTGCTCGCGCTCTACTCCATCGCGGCGGGGCTGGCCCAGAGCGGCAAGGACTGGCTGTGGTTCCTGGTGGCGGCGGCCGGTTATCTGCTGCTGCTCCTGGCCGAGGGCCGGGACCGGCTCGCCCGGTGGGGCCGGGTCTTCGGCGGCGGTGCCCGGTCGCGGTCCCCGGGGTTCCTGGCCTCCGGCGCGGGCCCCGCCCTCGCGCCGGTGCGCACCGGCCGCAGGATCGGGGCCCTCGCGCTGGGGATCGCGCTGGCGGTGCCCGCCGTGCTGCCGACGATGGAGGGCGGGCTGCTGGAGCCGCGGGACCGGGCGGCCGGTCCCGGCCGGGGGGACGGCTCGGGCTTCGACGCCGTCCGCCCGCTGGTCTCGCTCCGCGACAGCCTCAACCAGCCGGAGAACCGCGAGGTCATGCGCTACCGCACGTCCACGGAGAGCACCCGGGAGCTGTATCTGCGCATCGTCGCGCTCGACCGGTTCGACGGCGCGTCGTGGCAGCCGTCCGAGCGCCGCGTCACCGACGTCCCGGACGTGCTGCCCACCCCCACGGGCCTCGCCCCGGGGGTGCGCACGGATCCGGTGAACACCTCGATCGCCGCCGCCGGTTCGTACGCGCAGAACTATCTGCCGCTCCCCTACCCCTCCGAGCGGGTCCGGGTGGACGGCCGGTGGCGGTACGAACCGGAGGGCCGCACCATCGCCGGCGACCGCGGGCAGACCACCCGGGGCGTCCGCTATCAGGTGTCGAGCCTCCTCGTGCAGCCGACGGCCGCGCAGCTCGCGGGCGCGCCCGCGCCGCGCGAGGAGGTGCTGCGGGAGTACACCAAGGTGCCGGGGTCGCTGCCGGAGGTGGTGGGGGCGACGGCCAGAAAGGTGACCGCCGGTTCGGCGAACGCGTATCAGCAGGCGGTGAAGCTCCAGGACTGGTTCGCGGTCGACGGCGGCTTCGCCTACGACACGGAGGTCGCGTCGGGCGGCGGCAGCGACGCCATCGCGAAGTTCCTGGAGGCCAAGCGGGGCTTTTGCATCCACTTCTCGTTCTCCATGGCGGCCATGGCACGGACGCTGGGCATCCCCGCCCGGGTGGCCGTCGGCTTCACCCCGGGCACCCCGCAGTCGGACGGCTCGATGTCGGTCGGCTCCAAGGACGCGCACGCCTGGCCGGAGCTGTATTTCGAGGGTGTCGGCTGGACCCGGTTCGAGCCGACGCCGAGCCGGGGCACGGCCCCCGACTACACCGTGGCGCAGGAGCCGTCCGCGGCTGATCCGGGGGTGCCCGCGCCGCTGCCGGACCGGAGCGCCGCGCCGTCGGCACGCCCGCCCGCGGCGGGCGGCTGCACCCCGCAGCTGCGGCGGCTGGGCGAGTGCCCGGCGGCCGGCGAGGCGTCCGCCGCGGGCGGGGGTCATGACGGGGGGCTGTCGCCGGGGGCGGTGGCAGGCGTCGCGGTGGGCGGGCTCGCCGTGCTGGCGCTGCCCTTGCTGGCGCCGCTGTGGCGGCGAAGGCTGCGGGCCCGGCGGCTCGCGGACGCCGGACGGCACGCGGATGCACCCCGGGCACACGCACCGGGCGCCCCCGGGGAAGCCGCGTCCTCACCCGAGGCCGCCATGGAGCGCACCCTGGCCGCCTGGGCCGAACTGACCGACTCCGCCTGGGACTACGGCGTCCCGCCCGACGATTCACGGACGCCCCGGAGCACGGCGGCGCGCATCGTGCGGCTCGGTGGGCTGACGGGCGCGGCCGAGGAGTCCGCGCACCGCGTCGCCACCGCGGTCGAGCAGGTGCTGTACGCGCGGCGGCCCCAGCCGACCGCGGGTCTGGCGGACGACGTCGAGCGCGTACGGGCGGGCCTGCGCGCCTCGGTGGGGCGGTCCGCCCGGGTGCGGGCCGTGGTCGCTCCGCGTTCCGCGGCCCGGCTGTTGTGGGGGTTCTCCCGGCGGCGCGCTGCGGCGGGAGAGCGGTTGCGGTCCGGACGGCTGGGCACGGCCTGGCGCCGCGCGGGCGGTGCGCTCCGTACGGCCCGCGACCGGAGTTGACGGCCAGTCAGGAAGGTGGGGGCGGCGGCCGGTAGCCGGGCGGGCCGCCCCGGAGCGGGGGCGGCTCAGGACCAAGGGCCGCATCGGCGAGCGGGCAACGACAAGGGGCCAGGACATCCGTCCTGGCCCCGCGTCATGCCGCTTCCGCGGCGGAAAAGCTCAGTGGCCCTGCTCGTCGCGACGGCGCTGCCATCGCTGCTCGATGCGGTCCATCACGGTGCGGCGCTGCCGGGCCTGACCACGGCCGCCCATTCCCCCCGCCGGGCCGGCACCACCGGGCTGCGCACCGGGCCGGGGCGCCTTGCGCCAGCCGGTGACGGCGAGCGCCGCGCAGCCCAGCATGACCAGGAAGCCCACCACGCTGATCCAGTACTGTCCCGGAATCATCACGCCGGCCATCAGGAGCGCGATGCCCACCAGAAACCCGGCGGCCGCCTGGTATACCCGTCGCCGGGTGTACGTGCGCAGGCCGCTGCCCTCGAGCGCTGTCGCGAACTTGGGATCTTCGGCGTACAGCGCTCGCTCCATCTGCTCGAGCATGCGCTGCTCGTGCTCCGAGAGCGGCACGGAGTCCTCCTACTCGTCGGTCGCGGGGGGCGACCGGGGTGCGACCCTTTCAGGATAGGCAGGGAATCGCCCCCATGAAACCCGCCCCTCTGCGCCAATTCGCCCACCGATATCAGTGTGGCGATCGGTGGTGTCGGGACGTACATTCCCTCTCCGCCGATGCGCCATGCCGGACGGTGTCCCCCGATCATACGGGGCGAAGCCGCTGATCGGGTGGCCGGTCACCTACCGCGTACGGTCAGCCACGCTCGGCCAGTACGTGCAGCTGGGTGGCCACCGAGTGGAAGGCGGGCAGCTCGGCCGCGGCGGCCTCCAGCCGGAGCAGCGCGTCCATGGCGCCGGGCTCGGCGTCCAGCAGCACACCGGGCACGAGGTCGGCGAAGACGCGCACGCCGTGCACCGCGCCGACCTCCAGACCGGCCGCGGTGACCAGCTCGGAGAGCTGCTCGGCGGTGAACCGGCGGCGGACGGGGTCACCGGCGCCCCACTGCCCAGCAGGGTCGGCCAGGACCTGGCGGGCCTCGCTGAAGTGACCGGCGAGGGCCCGGCCCAGCACGGCACCGCCGAGGCCCGCGGCCAGCAGGCTGAGGGTGCCGGAGGGGCGGAGCGCCTCGACGACGTTGCGGACGCCCTCGGCGGGGTCGTCCACGTACTCCAGCACGCCGTGGCACAGGACTGCGTCGAAGGCACCGCGCCCGACCACGTCGAACAGGCCGTGGGTGTCGCCCTGGACACCGCGCACCCGGTCGGCGACCCCCGCCTCGGCGGCCCGGCGCTCCAGCGCGAACAGGGCGTTGGGGCTGGGGTCGACGACGGTGACCCGGTGGCCCAGGCGGGCCACGGGCACGGCGAAGTTGCCCGAGCCGCCACCGGTGTCGAGGACCTCGAGGACGCCTCCGTCCTCCCGTCCGGCGGCCTTGACCCGGCGGTCCAGGGCATCTCGCAGGACCTCCCAGACCACGGCGGTACGGAGGGACGCCCGGGGGCGCAGCGGGTCTGACACGGCGGGTGGCTCCTCGGCGGTGACGTGGGGCAGGAAGCGGGCGAAGGCGGCCCGGTGGTTCTCGGTGCCCCCAGCCTAGGGCCTGGTCCGGGGGTTCTCTCCCCAACCCGCCCCGCGCCGCCCGGGCGGGCCCCCGCTCCCCGGAGGCGACGGCTCCGCGCGCTCCGCGAGTACCGGTGAACAGGGCGCTCCCACCGGCCGGTTCCGGCCCTGGCGAACGCCCGTGGGCGGGCGCGGGACCGGCTGCGCCTCCGGCGGCCGGGCGGTGGCAGGGAGAATCTCTTCATGGACAGCAGCGACAGCAGCAGTACGCGCCGTCAGAACACCCGGCGAAAGCTCTTCGAAGCCGCGGTCACCCTCATCGCCGAACAGGGCTTCTCCTCCACCACCGTGGACGAGATCGCCGAACGTGCCGGAGTCGCGAAGGGCACGGTCTACTACAACTTCGCGAGCAAGACCGTCCTCTTCGAAGAGCTGCTGCGCCACGGCGTGGAGCTGCTGAGCGACGCTCTCCAACGGGCCGCCGACGAGACGGCCGGGCGCGGTGGCGGCCGGGTCGAGGCGCTGGACGCGATGGTCCGCGCCGGCCTGGACTTCATCTCCCGCTATCCCGCGCTGGCCCAGCTGTACGCGGCCGAGCTGTGGCGCACCAACCGGGCCTGGCAGCCGACGCTGGCGCAGGTACGGCGGCGGGCGCTCGCCGTGATCGAGCGCGTCCTCGCGGAGGCGGTGGAGGCGGGCGAGCTGAGCTCGGAGCTCGATGTCCCGCTGACGGCGGCCGCGTTGTTCGGGATGGTGCTCGTGGCCGCGCTGGACCGGCAGTCGTTCCAGCCCGAGCGGTCGGTCGACGAGGTGCACGCGGCGCTGTCGCAGCTGCTGCAGGGACGGGTGGGCGGCGGCATCCGCCAGCCGCAGGGCGGCGTCTGACCCGGCCGGGGTCCGCGGCTTCCGGAACGTACGGGAAAGCTTCCGGAGCGTACGGGAAAAGGCGCCGCTCCGGCGCCGGCCGATCCCCCTCGGCCGACGCCGGAGCGGCGTTCCCCCGTGCTCCCCCGAGCCCCCGTCTCTTCGTCCGGGAGCCCCCAGACCCCCCGGTCACGTCAGGGCCGCCGCACCGTTCCGCCGCACCGTGTCGGCGGTGCCGGCGCGGACGCCCCTTCCGTGGACACCACTCTTCCTTCCCCCGGGGCATGCCCCATCCGCGCAGCTACTCATCTCCTCTTCTGAGTACGTGTACTCAGCCCTGAGCGTTCGGACGCAGTCGGACGCCCCGGATACGATCACGGGCGTGTCGGTACTCCCGTTGGTTTTCACGAGTGGCTGGGCGAGCGGTGTCAACGCCTATGCCGTGGTCCTGCTGCTCGGCGTGCTGGGCGCGACCGGCGCCAGTGACCAGGTGCCGGACGCGCTCCAGCGCCCGGACGTCCTGATCGCGGCCGGTGTGCTCTTCCTCTGCGAGGCGGTCGCCGACAAGATCCCTTACGTGGACTCGGCCTGGGACGCGGTGCACACGGTCATCAGGCCGGTCGCCGGCGCGGTGGTCGGGGCGCTGCTGGCCGGGCAGAGCGGTTCGCTGTCGGACCTCGCGGCGGGCGCGGTGGGCGGCTCGACGGCGCTGGTGAGCCATCTGGTCAAGGCGGGCACCAGGGCGGCGATCAACACCTCGCCCGAGCCCGCCAGCAACTTCGTGATGAGCACCGTCGAGGATCTGGGCGTCGCCGGGATCGTGGTCTTCGCGCTGTTCCACCCGCTGGCCGCGGCGATCATCGCGGCGGTGCTGCTGGGGCTGGGGATCGCCCTGGTGGCGTTCTTCTGGACGCGGATCCGCCGCTACTGGCGGCGCAGGCGGCAGCGGCGCGCGGAGAAGAGCGGCGCCTGGCCGGAAGGGGCCCGGCCGCCGTCGGCCTGAGCTGTCGGTGGCGCCGGATAAAGTCGCTCCCATGGCACGGATTGCGGTGATCGGCGCCGGGATGGGCGCGATGGCGGCTGCTGCCCGGCTGGCCGTCGCGGGCCACCGGGTGGTGGTGTACGAGCGGGCGGCTACGTACGGCGGCGGCGTCGGGCGGCTGACGAGGGACGGCTTCGCCTTCGACACGGGGCCGGGGCTGCTGCATCTGCCCGCCGTCTACCGCGACTTGTTCGTGAAGACGGGCAAGGAGCCGCTGGAGCGGTGCGTCGACCTCGTGCAGGTCGACCCGGCGAGCAGCCACGTCTTCGCCGACGGCACGGTCGTCGCGCTGCCCAATGCCTCGCGTGCCGGTGTGGTCCAGGCGCTGGACGAGGCGGTCGGCGCGGGCGCGGGCGAGCGCTGGAGCGATCTGGTCAACCGGGCGCGCGAGGTCTGGGACGCCACGCGGCGGCCGCTGCTGGAGGAGCCGCTGCGCGCGGACCCCGCGGCCCGTGCGCCGCTGGGGCGCGACCCCTATCCGGCGGTGCGCAGGCGCGGGTTGTTCCGGCGCAGCGCCCCGGTCACGCTCGCCTCCGTCGCGGAGCGGGAGTTGAGGGACCCCCGGCTGGTCGCGCTCCTGGAGAGCCACGCCCTGGCGTACGGGCTGGACCCCCGGCACACCCCCGCGAGCGCGACGGTGCTGCCGTACATGGAGCAGACCTTCGGCAGTTGGTATGTGCGCGGGGGGATGCGGGGGCTCGCCGACGCGCTGTACGAGCGGTGCGTGGCCCGCAAGGTCGAGTTCCGCTTCGGCGAGGAGGTCGTGGGCCTCTTCGAGAAGGACGGGTGTGCCGCCGGTGTGGAGCTGGCCGGTGGCGCGGTGGCCGAGGCGGAGACGGTGGTCGCCGGGGTGTCCCCCGGGCGGCTGGCCGCGATCGCGCCGGGCGCGGCCGGGAATGCGGACGTGCCGCCCGGCAGGTTCACGGTCTGCCTCGCCCTGCGGGGCGCCCGGCCCGCCGCCGCGGCGCACCGCACGGTGGTCCACGGGCCGGACCGCGACGCCGAGTTGACCGAGGTCTTCCGCGCGGGCGCCGCGGGCGCCGGGGTGCGCGAGCCCGGCCCGTGGCGTTACCGCCCGACGGTGACCGTGCTGCGGCCGGACGACCCGGCCACGCGTCCCGACGACGGGCACGAGGCGGTCACCCTGACCGCCACGGTGGCCCCGCACGGGCAGGTCGACTGGAGCGACGAGGTGACGGCCACGAGCTTCGCGGACCGCATGACCGACGCTGCGGAAGCGGTGCTGCCGGGCCTGCGGGAGCGGGTGCTGTGGCGGGAGGTCCGCACTCCGGCCGATGTCGAGGCGGCGACCGGCGCCGAGGGCGGCGGCGTGCCGGCGCCCGTGCTGGCCGGTGCGGACGGGCGTTTCCTGCGGCCCGGGAATGTGACGCGGGTCCCGGGCCTGTACCTCGCCGGCGGCTTCGCCCACCCGGGCGGGGGGCTGGCCCATGCGGGGATGTCGGGCGCGATGGTGGCGGGGTTGATCGTGTCGGGGACGGACTGGCGCGGCTCGGAGTGAGGGCGGTTTTCCCCTGTCCCGCCCCTTCCCGAAACCGGGGCTCCGCCCCGGACCCCGGTCCTCAATCGCCGGACGGGCTGGG
>NZ_BAAABW010000023.1:0-113595 GCF_039521185.1 Streptomyces blastmyceticus
GGTTGCTTCCGTCAACGGGCCGTCGTCCACGGTGGTTTCGGGTGATCCCGAGGCGTTGGACGAACTCCTCGCTGTGTGTGAGGCGGATGGCATACGGGCGCGGCGTATCGCGGTGGACTATGCGTCGCATTCGGCGCAGGTGGAGTCCATACGCGAGCAGGTGGTAGGCGCGCTGGAGGGTATCGAGCCGCGGCTGTCGGAGGTTCCTTTCTATTCCACGGTGACCGGCGGGCTGATCGATACGTCCGGGCTGGATGCGGAGTATTGGTTCACCAACCTGCGGCAGACGGTCCGGTTCGACGAGACCGTGCGGGCGCTTCTCGCCGACGGCTTCGGCTTCTTCGTGGAGTCCAGTGCGCATCCGGTGTTGACGGTCGGTTTGCAGGAGACGTTCGAGGACGCGTCCAGCGACGCGGTGGCGCTGGGTACGTTGCGTCGTGACGAGGGCGGTCCCGAGCGGTTCCTGACTTCCCTCGCCGAGGGTTACGTGCGCGGCCTGCCGGTCGACTGGAACGCCGTCTTCGCCGGTACGGGCGGGCAGTGCGTCGATCTGCCTACTTACGCCTTCCAGCGTGAGCGTTTCTGGCTTGAGGCGTCTGTGGCTCCGGTCGGTGATGCGTCGGGCTTTGGTTTGGGTGTCGCGGATCATCCGTTGCTGGGTGCGGTGGTGCGGGTGGCGGGTGAGGATCAGTTGTTGTTGACGGGCCGGCTGTCGTTGGTGACGCATGCGTGGCTGGCTGATCATGTGGTGTCGGGTTTGGTGCTGGTTCCGGGTGCGGCGTTGGTGGAGCTGGCGTTGCGTGCTGCTGATGAGGTGGGTTGTGTCCAGGTCGAGGAGCTGACGCTGGAAGCCCCGTTGGTGGTGCCCGGGCGTGGTGGGGTTCAGGTGCAGCTGTCCGTCGGTGCCCCGGATGCTACGGGGCGTCGTGAGCTGACGGTCCATTCCCGTATCGAAGAGGAGGGCAGCGCCTGGACCCGTCACGCGGTGGGTGTGGTGAGCGGGGAGGCCCGTACCTCGGATGCCGGCCTTTCCTCGTGGCCGCCCGCGGGAGCGGAGCCGCTCGCTGTCGATGGTTTCTATGCGCAGGTCGCCGAGTCCGGCTACGGTTATGGCCCCGCTTTCCAGGGTCTGCGTACCGCCTGGCGTGCAGGGGACGACATCTATGCCGAGGTCGAACTCCCCGAAGAGCAGCGCCAGGAAGCGGGACGGTTCGGCATCCACCCCGCTCTGCTGGACGCTGCTGTCCAGCCGGTTCTCCTGGCGTCGGCCGGTCGGCAGCGCGTGCGGCTGCCGTTCTCGTGGTCCGGGGTGGTGCTGCACGCGGTGGGTGCGACCACGCTCCGGGTGCGTGTGCGGCCGGTGGGCGAGGACACGGTGTCGGTGACCGTCGCCGATGCGACCGGCGCCCCCGTGGTCTCGATCGACTCCCTCGCCCTGCGGGAGATCTCTCCCGAGCAGCTCCGCCAGGCGCAGGACCCGACACGGGACGCCCTCTTCCGGGTGGACTGGACGCCGTTGCCGACGATCCCGGACGCCCCGGCGGACGCCGACGAGTTCGCCGTCGTGGGCGCCGACGACCTCCAGGTATCGGAGGCGTCGCCCTACGGGAGCGTGGCGGAGCTGGCCGCCGCGGTCGAAGGGGGTGCTCCGCTGCCGGAGTTCGTGTTCGCGTCGTTCGGTGCCCTGGCGGAAGGTGAGCCGGTGGGCGCGGTTCACGCCGCGACCGAGCAGGCACTGGAGCTGGTGCAGGCGTGGCTGGCGGAGGAGCGGTTCGGTTCGTCCCGCCTGGTCCTGGTGACGCGCGACGCTGTCTCGACCCGGTCGGGCGACGACGTGGCCGATCTGGCGCACGCCCCGCTGTGGGGTCTCGTACGGGCCGCGCAGACGGAGAACCCGGGCCGGTTCCTGCTCATCGACATCGACGGCGAGGACAAGTCCCACGCGGCGGTGCCCCTCGGCGTGGCGGCCGCGCTCGCCGCCGAGGAACCGCAGATCGCCGTGCGCGAAGGCGAACTGTTCGTGCCCCGGCTGGTGCGGTCGGCCTCGGCAGGCGGTGCGCTCGTACCCCCGGTCGGAGCGCGCGCCTGGCGGCTGGCCACGACCGGCGCGGGGACCCTGGAGAGCCTGGCCCTGCTGCCCGTGCCCGAGGCCTCGGCACCGCTGGGTGCCGGCGAGGTACGGGTGTCCGTACGGGCCGCCGGCGTGAACTTCCGCGATGTCGTGGTGAGTCTGGGCATGGTCCCCGGACAGGAGACGCTCGGGAGCGAAGGTGCGGGCGTCGTCATCGAGGTCGGCCCCGGAGTGGCCGGCCACAGTGTCGGCGACCGTGTGATGGGCCTGCTGCCCGAGGCGTTCGGCCCGGTGTGCGTGGTGGATCAGCGGCTGGTCGCCCGTATCCCCGACGGCTGGTCGTACGAGCAGGCCGCCGCCGTACCGGCGGTGTTTCTCACCGCGTACTTCGGGCTGGTGGATCTGGCGGGTCTGTCGGCGGGGGAGTCGGTGGTGGTGCATGCGGCGACCGGTGGTGTGGGGATGGCGGCGGTGCAGTTGGCCCGGTACTGGGGTGCCGAGGTCTTCGCGACGGCCAGTGAGGGGAAGTGGGACACGTTGCGGGCGATGGGTTTCGATGGGAGGCATATCGCGTCGTCGCGGACCCTGGACTTCGAGGGGAAGTTCCTCGCTGCCACGGATGGCCGTGGTGTGGATGTGGTGCTGGACTCGCTGGCGCGGGAGTTCGTGGACGCGTCGTTGCGGTTGTTGCCGCGCGGTGGACGGTTCCTGGAGATGGGCAAGACCGACATCCGTGACCCCGAGGCCGTCGCCGCCGAACACCCCGGCGTCGGTTACCACGCCTACGACCTGGCGCAGGTCGACCCCGACCGCGTGTCCAAGATTCTGACCGAGTTGGTGGGGCTGTTCGAGCGTGGTGTGCTGGAGCCGTTGCCGGTGCGTACGTGGGATGTGCGGCGGGCTCCGGAGGCGTTGCGGTTCATGAGTCAGGCCCGGCACATCGGGAAGATCGTGCTGACGGTGCCCAAGCCCCTCGACCCCGACGGCACCGTGCTGATCACCGGTGGCACCGGCACCCTCGGCGGCCTCCTGGCCCGCCATCTGGTCACCGAACACGGCGTACGCCACCTGCTGTTGACGAGCCGTCATGGTCGTGCCGCCGAAGGCGCCGCAGAGCTGGAGGCCGAACTGCTCGGGCTCGGTGCCGCCGGGGTGACGATCTCCTCGTGCGATGCCGCGGACCGGGACGCCTTGGCGGCCGTGCTCGCGGGCATTCCCGCCGGGCGCCCGCTCACCGCCGTGGTCCACGCGGCGGGGGCGCTCGACGACGGGCTGATCGGGGCCTTGACGCCGGAGCGGCTGGCGCGCGTGTTGCGGCCGAAGGTCGACGCGGCGCTGAACCTCCACGAGCTGACCCGCGGTCTCGACCTGTCCGCGTTCGTCCTCTACTCGTCCTTCGCCGGGGTCGTGGGCAACCCTGGGCAGGCCAACTACGCGGCCGCGAACACCTTCCTGGACGCGCTCGCCGCCCATCGCAGGGCGGCCGGCCTGCCCGCCGTGTCCATGGCCTGGGGCCACTGGGGCCAGTCCAGCGAGCTCACCGGGCGACTCGACCAGGCGGATCTGGTGCGGCTCGCGCGCTCGGGGATCGTCCCGATGCCCTCGGAGGAGGGGCTGGCCCTGTTCGACGCGGGCCGCTCGATGGACGAGCCGCTCGTGGTGACCGCACGGCTCGACGTGCCGGCCTGGGCGTCGGACACGAGCGGCGAGGTGGTCCGGGCCCTGGCCCGCGGGCTGGCGGTCCGCGGCCCGGCGCGCCGCGCGCAGGCGGCACAAGGGGACGGTGCGACCGGGACGGACGGCGGTTCGGCGCTGGCGCAGAGGCTGGCCGGACTGTCCGGGGTGGAGCGCACTGCCGCGCTGGTCGATGTCGTATGCAGGCACGCGGCCACCGTCCTCGGCCACGGCTCACCGGCGGCGGTGGAGCCCGAGCGGGCGTTCAAGGAGCTGGGCTTCGACTCGCTGACGGCGGTCGAACTGCGCAACCGGCTGGGCGCCGCGACCGGCCTGCGACTGCCCTCGACACTGATCTTCGATCACCCCACACCCGATGCCCTCGCCGCTCATCTCCTGACGGAGATCGCGCCCGCGGGCGACGCGGCGGCCGGAGCGGAGAGCCTGCTCGCCGAGTTGGCCCGGCTCGAATCCGCCTTCACCACCGTCGCCGCGGACGACGAAGAACACACCGCGATATCCCGGCGCCTGGAGAACCTGCTGGCGTCCTGGAAGAGCCTGGCCACGAACGGGCCCCGGGCCACCGCGGCGGGTCGCCTTCAGTCGGCATCGACCGACGAAGTCCTGGATTTCATCAACAACGAGCTCGGGATTTCCTGAAGGAAAGCCCCCGGCGGATCCTCCGCCGGGATCCCGTACCCCGAAATCCCTGCACCGGCTCCGAGGAGGACCGCGTCGGATGACGAACGACGACAAGCTGGTTGACTACCTGAAGCGCGTGGCAGCTGACCTGCACGAGACTCGTCAACGTCTGCGCGAGGCCGAGGACCGGGAGAACGAGCCGATCGCCATCGTCGGCCTCGCCTGCCGCTTCCCCGGCGGAGTCGGCTCGCCCGAGGACCTGTGGCGCCTGCTGGAATCCGGCGCCGACGCGATCGAGGACTTCCCGACCGACCGGGGCTGGGACAACGAGGGAATCTACGACCCGGATCCGGAGGCACCCGGAAAAACGTATCTCCGCAAGGGTGGATTCCTCGACCGGGCTGGTGACTTCGACGCCGACCTCTTCGGGATATCACCGCGCGAAGCCCTCGCGATGGACCCCCAGCAGCGGCTGATCCTCGAATCCTCCTGGGAGGTCCTCGAACGCGCGGGCATCGACCCCACCTCCTTGAAGGGCAGCAGGACCGGAGTCTTCGTCGGCGCCGCGGGCACCGGCTACCTCACGAACATGCAGCGCGTGCCCGACGGCGTCGAGGGATACACCGGCACCGGCTCCTTCGTCAGCGTCGTCTCCGGCCGGGTCTCCTACAGCCTCGGTCTCGAAGGCCCCGCCATCACCGTCGACACCGCGTGCTCCTCGTCCCTGGTCGCGCTGCACATGGCCGTACGGTCGCTGCGCTCCGGCGAGTGCTCCCTCGCCGTCGCGGGCGGTGTCGCCGTCATGCCGACCCCCTGGGTATTCGTCGACTTCAGCCGCCAGCGCGGGCTGGCACGCGACGGCCGCTGCAAGGCCTTCGCGGCCGCGGCGGACGGCACCGTCTGGTCCGAAGGCGTGGGCACGCTCTTGGTGGAGCGCCTCTCGGACGCCCGCCGCAACGGCCACGAGGTACTCGCCGTCGTACGCGGCTCCGCCCTGAACCAGGACGGGGCGAGCAACGGCCTCACCGCCCCCAACGGCCCCTCGCAGCAACGCGTGATCCGTGCCGCCCTCGCCAACGCGCAGTTGTCCGCGGACGAGGTCGACGCCGTCGAGGCACACGGCACGGGCACGACGCTCGGCGACCCGATCGAGGCGCAGGCCCTGCTGGCCACGTACGGCAGGGCGCACACCGAGGACCGGCCCCTGTGGCTGGGGTCGGTCAAGTCCAACCTCGGCCACACCGCGCACGCCGCAGGTGTCGTCAGCGTCATCAAGATGGTGCTCGCGCTCCGCAACGGCACCCTGCCGCCCACCCTGCACGTCGACGCCCCCTCGCCGCACGTCGACTGGTCGTCGGGCGCGGTCGAGCTGCTCACCGAACCGGTCGAGTGGACCCGCAACGGCCGCCCCCGCCGGGCCGGCATCTCCTCGTTCGGCATCAGCGGCACCAACGCCCACGTCATCATCGAGGAAGCACCACAGCCGACCGCGGAGCCGGACGGCGAGGCCACCGACCGGACGGACCCGACGGACCCGACGGCCGCGCCCGCCGGGCCGGGCGAGCGCCGCGTGCAACTCCCCGTGGTCCCCTGGCCGGTCTCCGGCAGGACCCAGGACGCGCTGCGGGCACAGGCCGGGCGGCTGGCCGCCCATGTCCGGGACGTCCCCGCGCTCGGTCTCACCGATCTGGGCTGGTCGCTGGCCTCGACGCGGGCCGCACTCGAACACCGCGGTGTGGTGCTCGCCGCCGACCGCGAGAGCGCGCTGTCGGGCCTGACGGCCCTCGCCGAGGGCACGCCCGCACCGGAGGCACTGTCCGGCAGCGTGCGCCCCGGTGTGTCCCGGGTGGCGTTCGTCTTCCCGGGTCAGGGGTCGCAGTGGGTGGGGATGGCGGCGGGGTTGCTGGAGTCGCCTGCTTTCGCGGAGCGGTTGGCGGAGTGTGATGCGGCGTTGCGTGCGTACGTCGACTGGTCGGTGGTCGATGTGGTGCGAGGTGGTGCGGGTGCGGCGTCGTTGGATGATGTGGTGGTGGTGCAGGCGTCGTTGTGGGCGGTGATGGTGTCGCTGGCGGCGGTGTGGCGTTCGGTGGGTGTGGAGCCCGCCGCGGTGATCGGTCACAGTCAGGGCGAGATTGCGGCTGCTGCGGTGTCCGGGGCGTTGTCGTTGGAGGACGCGGCGAAGGTGGTGGTGTTGCGGGCGCGGGCGATCGCGGAGGGGTTGTCCGGGCGGGGTGGGATGGTGTCGGTGCCGTTGCCTGTTGATCAGGTGCGGTTGGAGGCCTGGGACGAGAGGATCTCGGTTGCTTCCGTCAACGGGCCGTCGTCCACGGTGGTTTCGGGTGATCCCGAGGCGTTGGACGAACTTCTCGCTGTGTGTGAGGCGGATGGTGTGCGGGCGCGGCGTATCGCGGTGGACTATGCGTCGCATTCGGCGCAGGTGGAGTCCATACGCGAGCAGGTGGTAGGCGCGCTGGAAGACATCGAGCCACGCCGGGGAGAAATCCCCTTCTACTCGACGGTGACCGGCGGGCTGATCGATACGTCCGAGTTGGATGCGGAGTATTGGTACACAAACCTCCGGCAGACGGTCCGGTTCGACGAGACAGTGCGCGCTCTGCTCGACGATGGTTTCGGGCTGTTCGTGGAGTCCAGTGCGCATCCGGTGTTGACGGTCGGTTTGCAGGAGACGTTCGAGGACGCGTCCAGCGACGCTGTGGCGCTGGGTACGTTGCGTCGTGACGAGGGCGGTCCCGAGCGGTTCCTGACCTCCCTCGCCGAGGGTTACGTACGCGGCCTGCCGGTCGACTGGAACGCCGTCTTCGCCGGGAGTGGAGCCCGTCGGCTGCTCGACCTGCCCACCTACGCCTTCCAGCACAAGCGCTACTGGCTGGAGTCCGGCTCCCTCACGGTGGCCGATGCCACCGGACTCGGGCTCGGCGCCGCCGACCACCCGCTGCTCGGTGCCGCAGTGCAAGTGGCCGGCGCGGACAGACTGCTGCTCACCGGGCGGCTCTCCCTGCAGACCCACCCCTGGCTCGCCGACCACGCGGCCCTCGGCACGGTGCTGGTCCCCGGCGCCGCGTTCGTCGAGCTCGCGTTGCGGGCGGCGGACGAGGTGGGGTGCGCCCGGATCGAGGAACTGACGCTGGAGGTGCCGCTCGCCCTGCCCGAGCGCGGTGCCGTCCAGGTGCAGCTCTCCGTCGGCGCCCCCGACACGACCGGCCGCCGTGAACTGGACATCCACTCCCGCACCGAGGACGCCACCGTCGACGCACTCTGGGTCCGGCACGCCACCGGTGTGCTCGCCATGGCCCAGGGCCCCGCCCCCGACGCACTGACGGCCTGGCCTCCAGCCGGGGCACGGCCGGTGCCGGTGGAGGATTTCTACGAGCGGGTCGCCGACACGGGCTATGGCTACGGCCCCACGTTCCGCGGTCTGCGCGCGGCCTGGCGGGTCGGGGACGAGATACACGCCGAGGTGGCCCTGCTCGAGGAGCAGGAAAAGGCCGCCGCCCGGTTCGGGTTGCACCCCGCGCTCCTGGACGCGGCACTGCACCCCGCGGCCCTCCTCGACGGACCGGGCTCCGGCGAGCTGCGGCTGCCGTTCTCCTGGTCCGGAGTGACGCTGCACGCCGTGGGCGCCACAAGGCTGCGCGTACGGATCCGCCCGACGGGCGAGGACACGGTATCGGTGACCGTCGCGGACACGACCGGCGTGCCCGTCGCCGAAGTCGACTCGCTCGTCCTGCGCCCGATCGCCCCCGAGCAGCTGCGACAGGCGAACGACCCGGCGCGGGACGCCTTCTTCCGCCTGGACTGGACCCCGCTGCCCCCTGCCTCCGGGGCGGACACCAGCGGCTGGGTGACGATCGGATCCGACGACCTGCCCACGCTCCTGGAACGGCTCGACAACGGGACGGACACCGTCCCCGACACCGTCGTCGTCCCCTTCGAAGCCGCCCCGCACGGCGCCGGTCCCGCTCTCCCCGCCCTCGTGCGCGAGGCGACGAACCGGGCACTGGCGCTCGTACAGACGTGGCTGTCCGACGAACGTCTCGGCGGCGCCCGCCTGGTGGTCGTCACCCGTCGCGCGGTGGCGACGCGGCCGGGCGAGGATGTCGCCGACCTGGCCCACGCACCGCTCTGGGGGCTGTTCCGTTCCGCCCAGTCGGAGAACCCCGGCCGCTTCGTCCTGGTGGACATCGACGGTGATCCTGCCGACGCGCGGGACGCCGTGACGATCGCCCTGGCGGCGGAGGAACCTCAACTGGCCGTACGCGACGGCGCGGTGCTGGCACCCAGGCTCGTCCGCGCCTCCCGTACGCCGGGTGGTGCCGGGTCGTTCGCGGGTGACGGGACTGTGTTGGTCACGGGTGGTACGGGCACGCTCGGTGGTCTGCTGGCGCGTCATCTGGTGGCCGAACGTGGTGTGCGTCATCTGTTGTTGATCAGTCGTCGTGGGGTGGAGGCTGCTGGGGCGGCGGAGCTGACGGCGGAACTCGCGGCGGCCGGGGCCACTGTGGAGGTGGTGGCGTGCGATGCCGCGGACCGGGATGCCCTGGCGGCCGTACTCGCGGGCATTCCCGCCGAGCGTCCGCTGACCGCCGTGATCCACGCGGCGGGTGCGCTCGACGACGGGCTGATCGCGGCCCTGACGCCGGAGCGGGTCGAGCGGGTGCTGAGGCCGAAGGTCGACGCCGCCGTGAACCTGCACGAGCTGACGCGGGGCCTCGACCTGTCGGCGTTCGTCCTCTTCTCCTCGATGGCCGGCACGCTCGGCAACCCCGGGCAGGCGAACTACGCGGCCGCGAACGCCTTCCTGGACGCCCTCGCCCAGCACCGCCGTGCGGCCGGTCTCCCCGCGCTCTCCCTGATCTGGGGCTACTGGGCCCGCGAAAGCGAGTTGACCGGTCACCTGGACGACACCGACGTGGCGCGCTACCTGCGTATGGGCATCGCCCGGATGCCCTCGGACCAGGGCCTGGCGCTCTTCGACGCGGCCCTCGCCGCCGACGGCGACGACGCGGCGCTCGTCGTCAGCCGCCTCGACCTCGCCGCCCTGCGCGCACAGGCCGAAGCCGGAGAACTCCTGCCCCTCCACCGCTCCTTGGTACGGATCACGACGCGCCGCACGGCCGGTACCGACGACGGCGGGGGCGGACTGCTCCGCAGCCTGGCCGGGAAGTCCGACGAGGAGCAACTGCGCTTCCTGCTCGACCTGGTGCGCGGCCGCGTCGCTACTGTACTCGGCCACTCCGGGGCCGAGAGGGTGGAAGCCGGCCGCCCCTTCAAGGAGCTCGGCTTCGACTCCCTCACCGCACTGGAACTCCGCAACCGCCTGAACGCGACGACCGGCCTCCGCCTGCCCGCGACGCTGGTCTTCGACTACCCGACCCCGCTCGCCCTCGCGGGTTTCCTCCGGTCGGAGGTGTTGGGTGTGGGGGCGGTCGCGGCCGGGCCGGTGGCTATGGCTGCCGGTGTTGCGGATGATCCGGTGGTGATTGTGGGGATGGCGTGTCGGTTCCCGGGTGGGGTGGGTTCGCCGGAGGAGTTGTGGGGGTTGGTGGCGTCGGGTGGGGATGCGGTGTCGTGGTTCCCGTCGGATCGTGGGTGGGATGTGGAGGGTCTTTATGATCCGGATCCGGAGGTGGTGGGGAAGAGTTATGCGCGGGAGGGTGGGTTTCTGTACGGGGCGGGGGAGTTCGATCCGGGGTTTTTCGGGATTTCGCCGCGTGAGGCGTTGGCGATGGATCCGCAGCAGCGGTTGTTGCTGGAGACGTCGTGGGAGGTGTTCGAGCGGGCGGGTATCGATCCGGCCTCGCTGAAGGGCAGCCCGACCGGCGTGTTCGCCGGAGTCATGCACCACGACTACGCGGCCCGCGTGGAACAGATCCAGGGCGAGATCGAGGGCTACGCCCTGATGGGAGCCTCGCCGGCGGCGGTGTCGGGACGGGTCGCCTACACCTTCGGGCTGGAGGGCCCGGCGGTCACCGTCGACACGGCGTGCTCGTCCTCGCTGGTGGCACTGCACCTCGCCGTCCAGGCCCTGCGCTCCGGCGAGTGCTCGATGGCGCTCGCCGGAGGCGTCACCGTGATGTCCACGCCCACGCTGTTCGTGGAGTTCAGTCGGCAGCGGGGGATGGCGCGTGATGGTCGGTGCAAGGCGTTTTCGGCGTCGGCTGATGGTGCGGGGTGGTCGGAGGGTGTGGGGGTGTTGTTGGTGGAGCGGTTGTCCGATGCCCGGAGGAATGGTCATCGGGTGTTGGCGGTGGTGCGGGGGAGTGCGGTGAATCAGGATGGTGCGTCGAATGGTCTGACGGCGCCGAATGGTCCGTCGCAGCAGCGGGTGATCCGGCAGGCGTTGGCGGGTGCGGGTTTGTCGGCTGTGGATGTGGATGTGGTAGAGGCGCATGGTACGGGGACGACGCTGGGTGATCCGATCGAGGCGCAGGCGTTGTTGGCGACGTACGGGCAGGGTCGGCCGGTGGGTCGTCCTTTGTGGTTGGGGTCGGTGAAGTCGAATATTGGTCATGCGCAGGCTGCTGCTGGTGTGGCGGGTGTGATCAAGATGGTGGAGGCGATGCGGCGTGGTGTGCTGCCGGGGACGTTGCATGTGGACGAGCCGACACCTCATGTCGATTGGTCCTCGGGTGCGGTCGAGCTGCTGACCGAGCCCGTCGACTGGACAGCAGACGACGGCCGCCCCCGCCGCGCGGGAGTGTCGGCCTTCGGAGCCAGTGGCACCAACGCCCACGTGATCCTCGAACAGGCCGAGGAGGCCGACGCCCGGCCCGCAACCGGGCCGGAGGAAGCCCCCGCCACAACACGCCCTCTTGACTCGCTCGTCGTGCCATGGATCGTCTCGGGCCGCACGGAGGCCGGACTGCGCGCACAGGCCGGGAAGTTGGCCGCGTTCGCACAGGACTGCCCGGAACCCTCGCTCATGGACATCGGCTGGTCCCTCGCCTCGACGCGAGCGGCGTTGGAACACCGGGCTGTGGTGCTGGCAGCGGACCGTGGGAGCGCGCTGTCCGGTCTGTCGGCGCTTGCCGAGGGCCTGCCCGCGGGGAATGTGGTGACGGGTGTGGCAGCGGTGGAGCCGGGGCGGGTGGTGTTCGTGTTCCCGGGTCAGGGGTCGCAGTGGGTGGGGATGGCGGCGGGGTTGTTGGAGTCGCCTGCTTTCGCGGAGCGGTTGGCGGAGTGTGATGCGGCTTTGCGTTCTTATGTCGGCTGGTCGGTGGTCGATGTGGTGCGTGGTGGCGAGGCGGCGTCGTTGGATGATGTGGTGGTGGTGCAGGCGTCGTTGTGGGCGGTGATGGTGTCGCTGGCGGCGGTGTGGCGTTCGGTGGGTGTGGAGCCCGCCGCGGTGATTGGCCACAGTCAGGGCGAGATCGCGGCTGCTGCGGTGTCGGGTGCGTTGTCGTTGGAGGATGCGGCGAAGGTGGTGGTGCTGCGGGCGCGGGCGATCGCGGAGGGGTTGTCCGGGCGGGGTGGGATGGTGTCGGTGGCGTTGCCTGTTGATCAGGTGCGGTTGGGGGCCTGGGGTGATCGGATCTCGGTTGCTTCGGTGAACGGACCGTCGTCCACGGTGGTTTCGGGTGATCCCGAGGCGTTGGATGAACTCCTCGCTGTGTGTGAGGCGGATGGCGTACGGGCCCGGCGCATTGCGGTGGACTATGCGTCGCATTCGGCGCAGGTGGAGTCCATACGCGAGCAGGTGATAGGCGCGCTGGAGGGCATTGAGCCGCGGCTGTCGGAGGTTCCTTTCTATTCCACGGTGACCGGCGGTTTGATCGATACGTCCGGGCTGGATGCGGAGTATTGGTTCACCAATCTGCGTCGGACGGTTCGTTTTGATGAGACCGTGCGTGCTCTGCTCGATGACGGTTTCGGTTTCTTTGTCGAGTCCAGTGCGCATCCGGTGCTGACGGTCGGTTTGCAGGAGACGTTCGAGGACGCGTCCAGCGACGCGGTGGCCCTGGGTACGTTGCGTCGTGACGAGGGGGGTCCCGAGCGGTTCCTGACCTCGCTCGCCGAGGGTTACGTGCGCGGTCTGCCGGTCGACTGGAACGCCGTCTTCGCCGGGAGCGGAGCCCGTCGGCTGCTCGACCTGCCCACTTACGCCTTCCAGCGTGAGCGTTTCTGGCTTGAGGCGTCTGTGGCTCCGGTCGGTGATGCGTCGGGCTTTGGTCTGGGTGTTATGGATCATCCGTTGCTGGGTGCGGTGGTGCGGGTGGCGGGTGGGGATCAGTTGTTGTTGACGGGCCGGCTGTCGTTGGTGACGCATGCGTGGCTGGCTGATCATGTGGTGTCGGGTTTGGTGCTGGTTCCGGGTGCGGCGTTGGTGGAGCTGGCGTTGCGTGCTGCTGATGAGGTGGGTTGTGTCCAGGTCGAGGAGCTGACGCTGGAGGCCCCGTTGGTGGTGCCCGGGCGTGGTGGGGTTCAGGTGCAGCTGTCCGTCGGTGCCCCGGATGCTACGGGGCGTCGTGAGCTGACGGTCCATTCCCGTTCCGAAGAGGAGGGCAGCCCCTGGACCCGTCACGCGGTGGGTGTGGTGAGCGGGGAGGCCCGTACCCCGGATGCCGGCCTCTCCTCGTGGCCGCCCGCGGGAGCGGAGCCGCTCGCTGTCGATGGTTTCTACGCGCAGGTCGCCGAGTCCGGCTACGGTTATGGCCCCGCCTTCCAGGGTCTGCGCACCGCCTGGCGTGCAGGGGACGACATCTACGCCGAGGTCGAACTCCCCGAAGAGCAGCGCCAGGAAGCGGGACGGTTCGGTATCCACCCCGCGCTTCTCGACGCCGCGCTCCACCCCGCCGCCCTGCTGGACGGGCCCGGCTCCGGTGCTCTGCGGTTGCCGTTCTCGTGGTCCGGGGTGGTGCTGCACGCCGTGGGTGCGACCACGCTCCGGGTGCGCGTGCGGCCGGTGGGCGAGGACACGGTGTCGGTGACCGTCGCCGACGCGACCGGCACCCCCGTGGTCTCGATCGACTCCCTCGCCCTGCGGGAGATCTCTCCGGACCAGCTCCGCCAGGCGCAGGACCCGACACGGGACTCGCTGTTCCGCCTGGACTGGGTCCCGCTCCCACGGCCCGCCGACACCCCCGCCACCTCCACCTTCGCGCTGCTCGGCCGGGACGGTACGCAGCTCGTCGCCGACCTGGGTGCTCGCCATGCGAGCGTGGCAGAGCTGGCAGCGGCGATCGAAGACGGCGCTTCCGCACCTGAGTTCGTCATCGCGCCGTTCGGCACCGGCCGGGCCGGACCGGACCCCGGTGCCGCGGATATGACCCACACGGTGACCGCCGAGGCGCTGGCGCTCGTACAGGCGTGGGCCTCGACGGAGCGGCTCGGGTCGACGCGCCTCGTCGTGCTGACACAGGGCGCGGTGCAGGCCCGCCCCGGCGAGGACGTGACGGCCCTGGCCTGCGCCCCGCTGTGGGGCATGCTGCGGACCGCGCAAGCGGAGAACCCCGGCCGCTTCCTGCTCGTCGACACCGACGACCACGAGGCGTCCCACGCCGCCCTCACCGGGGCGGTCGCCGCGGCTGCCGCCGCCGAGGAGCCGCAACTCGCCATACGGGCAGGAGAGTTATTCGTGCCTCGTCTCGCGCGAGCGGCTTCGTCCGGCGGTGCACTCGTCCCCCCGGCCGGAGTGCGCGCCTGGCGGCTGGCCACGACCGGCGCCGGAACGCTGGAGAACCTGGCCCTGCTGCCCGCTCCCGGGGCACTGGAGCCGCTGCGCGCGGGCCAGGTGCGGGTGTCCGTACGTGCCGGTGGTGTCAACTTCCGTGATGTGCTGATCGGCCTCGGGATGTACCCGGACGCCGACGCCTACATGGGCACCGAGGGCGCGGGCGTCGTCATCGAGGTGGGCCCCGGAGTGACCGGCCACACGGTCGGCGACCGTGTGATGGGTCTGTTGCCCGAGGCGTTCGGCCCGGTGTGCGTGGTGGATCAGCGGCTGGTCGCCCGTATCCCCGACGGCTGGTCGTACGAGCAAGCTGCCGCCGTTCCCGTCGTCTTCCTCACCGCGTACTTCGGGCTGGTGGATCTGGCGGGTCTGTCGGTGGGGGAGTCGGTGGTGGTGCATGCGGCGACCGGTGGTGTGGGGATGGCGGCGGTGCAGTTGGCCCGGTACTGGGGTGCCGAGGTCTTCGCCACGGCCAGTGAGGGGAAGTGGGACACGTTGCGGGCGATGGGTTTCGATGGGACGCATATCGCGTCGTCGCGGACCCTGGACTTCGAGGGGAAGTTCCTCGCTGCCACGGATGGCCGTGGTGTGGATGTGGTGCTGGATTCGCTGGCGCGGGAGTTCGTGGACGCGTCGTTGCGGCTGTTGCCGCGCGGTGGGCGGTTCCTGGAGATGGGCAAGACCGACATCCGTGACCCCGAGGCCGTCGCCGCCGAACACCCCGGCGTCAGCTACCACCCCTATGCGCTCACCGAGATATCGACCGACAGACTCGGTGACATTCTGACCGAGTTGGTGGGGCTGTTCGAGCGTGGTGTGCTGGAGCCGTTGCCGGTGCGTACGTGGGATGTGCGGCGGGCTCCGGAGGCGTTGCGGTTCATGAGTCAGGCCCGGCACACCGGGAAGATCGTGCTGACCGTGCCCAAGCCCCTCGACCCCGACGGCACCGTGCTGATCACCGGTGGCACCGGCACCCTCGGCGGCCTCCTGGCCCGCCATCTCGTCGCCCAACATGGCGTACGCCACCTGCTGCTCACCAGCCGCCGGGGCCTGGAGGCAGAGGGCGCAACGGAGTTGACCGAGGAGCTGACGGCGGCGGGAGCCGCTGTCACCGTCGCCTCCTGCGATGCCGCGGACCGGGACGCCTTGGCGGCCGTGCTCGCGGGCATCCCGGCCGATCGCCCGCTCACCGCCGTGGTCCACGCGGCGGGCGCGCTCGACGACGGGCTGATTCCCGCGCTGACGCCGGAACGGCTGGCTCGCGTTTTGCGGCCGAAGGTCGACGCGGCACTGAATCTCCACGAGCTGACCCGCGGTCTCGACCTGTCCGCGTTCGTCCTCTACTCCTCGCTCGCCGGTGCCCTCGGCAGCCCCGGGCAGGCCAACTACGCGGCCGCGAACACCTTCCTGGACGCGCTCGCCGCCCATCGCAGGGCGGCCGGCCTGCCCGCCGTGTCCGTGGCCTGGGGCCACTGGGACCGGGCCAGCGAGCTCACCGGACGACTCGACCAGACGGACCGGGCCCGCATGGCGCGGTCCGGTGTGGTGCCGATGTCGTCGGACGAGGGCCTCGCGCTCTTCGACGCGGCCCGCTCGCTGGACGAACCCCTTGTGATCACCTCGCGCCTCGCCACCGCCGCCTGGACGTCCGGCGCGAGCAGCGAGGTCGTCCGGGCCGCGGCCCGGGGCCTGGTGAGCCGCGGCCCCGTACGGCGCACCCTCGCCGCGCGGGCCGCCGACGGCACCGGCGCCGGGGGCTCGGCGCTCGCCCGGCGGCTCTCCGGCCTGTCGGACGTGGAACGCACGGCCGCGCTGACCGATCTCGTACGGGCCCACGTCGCGACCGTGCTCGGGCACGGCTCACCGGCCTCGGTGCAGCCCGAACGCGCCTTCAAGGAGCTCGGCTTCGACTCGCTCACGTCCGTCGAGCTGCGGAACCGGCTGGGCGCCGCGACCGGGCTGCGGCTCCCCGCGACGCTCGTCTTCGACCACCCCACCCCCGACGCGCTCGCCGCACACCTCGAGTCCGAACTGGGCGTCGGCGGGCAGGTGGAGTCCGGCACCCCGGCCCTCACGGCGGCCGCGGTCGACGAAGACCCCGTCGTGATCGTGTCGATGGCCTGCCGCTTCCCGGGCGACGCCGACTCCCCGGAGGGCCTGTGGAACCTGGTGGCCTCCGGCCGGGACGCGATCTCCGGCTTCCCGGACGACCGCGGCTGGGACCTCGACCGGCTCTACGACGCGGACCCGGAGCGCTCCGGGAAGAGCTACGCGCGCGAAGGCGGGTTCCTCCGCGACGCCACGCTGTTCGACGCCGGGCTGTTCGGGATATCACCGCGCGAAGCACTCGCGATGGACCCCCAGCAGCGGCTGATCCTCGAATCCTCCTGGGAGGCCTTCGAGAGCGCGGGCATCGACGCGACCTCGCTGCGCGGGAGCCGCACCGGCGTCTTCATCGGCGCCATCACCACGGGATACGGCCAGGACACCAGGCTCCGGCAGAGCGTCGAGGGCTACTCGGTCACCGGCAATGTGCTGAGCGTCGTCTCGGGCCGTGTGTCGTACGTCTTCGGCCTGGAAGGGCCCGCGATCACGGTGGACACGGCGTGCTCGTCCTCGCTGGTCGCCCTCCACCTGGCGGCGCAGGCCCTGCGCTCGGGCGAGTGCTCGCTCGCGCTGGTCGGCGGAGTCACGGTCATGCCCGGCCCGTTCGGGTTCGTGGAGTTCAGCCGCCAGCGGGTGCTGTCGCCCGACGGCCGCTGCAAGGCGTTCGGCGCGGGTGCGGACGGCACGGGCTTCTCCGAAGGCGTGGGTGTGCTCCTGGTGGAGCGGCTCTCCGACGCGCGCCGCCACGGACACCGGGTCCTCGCGGTCGTACGCGGCTCGGCCACCAACCAGGACGGGGCGAGCAACGGCCTCACCGCCCCCAACGGCCCCTCGCAGCAGCGCGTCATCCGCGCGGCCCTCGCCAACGCCCGGCTGACACCCGGCGACATCGACGCGGTCGAGGCCCACGGCACCGGCACCCGTCTCGGCGACCCGATCGAGGCACAGGCCCTCCTCGCGACGTACGGCAAGGACCGGGACGCGGACCGGCCGCTGTGGCTCGGCTCCGTCAAGTCGAACATCGGGCACACCCAGGCGGCCGCCGGCGCCGCCGGGCTCATCAAGATGGTGATGGCCATGGGACAGGGGGTGCTGCCGAGCACCCTGCACGCCGATGAGCCGTCGCCGGAGGTGGACTGGTCGTCCGGCGCCGTCAAGCTGCTCACCGAGCCGGTCGAGTGGCGGACCGACGGGCGCCCGAGGCGCGCCGCGGTGTCCTCGTTCGGGATCAGCGGCACCAACGCGCACGTGATCCTCGAAGAGCCGCCCTCTCCTCCGGCGGTGTCGGAGGAGACGCGGGAGGAGAGGGACGCTTCGCCCCGGGCACACACCGGGCTCGTCGCGGACGTCGTGCCGTGGGTGGTCTCCGCCAAGTCGGAGGACGCCCTGCGGGCCCAGGCCGAGCGGCTGGCGGCCCACCGCGACGGGCGGCCCGAGCACGAATTCACCGGCGTGGGCCGTTCCCTGGTGGCGTCCCGCGTGGCGCTGGAGCACCGCGCCGTGGTCCTCGCCACCGCGCACGAGGCCGCACTGTCGGGGCTGGGCGCGCTGGCCCGGGGCGTGTCCGGGGCCGGAGTGGTCTCGGGCGCCGCGGATGTACGGGGCCGGGTGGTGTTCGTCTTCCCGGGCCAGGGCTCGCAGTGGGTGGGCATGGGCGCGGAGCTGCTGGACGCGTCGCCGGTCTTCGCCGAGCGGTTCGCCGAGTGCGACGCGGCGTTGGGCGAGCACCTGGGCTGGTCGGTGACGGACGTGGTGCGGGGGGTGCCGGGCGCCGCGTCGATGGAGTCGATCGAGGTGCTGCAACCCGTGCTGTTCGCGGTGAACGTGTCGCTGGCGGCGTTGTGGCGGGCCGCGGGGGTGGAGCCCGCCGCGGTCGTCGGCCACAGCCAGGGCGAGATCGCGGCGGCTTGCGTCGCGGGTGCGTTGTCGCTGGCGGACGCGGCGAAGGTGGTCGTGCTGCGGAGCGCCCTGTTCGCCGAGGAGCTGGTGGGCAAGGGCGCGGTGGCCTCGGTGGCCATGTCCGCGGACGCGGTGGAGGAGCGGCTGACGGCCTGGGACGGCCGGCTGGTCATCGCCGGACGCAACGGTCCCGGTGCCGTGACGGTGGCGGGCGAGGTGGCGGCCCTGGAGGAGTTCGTCGCCGGATGCCGGGCCGAGGACATCCGGGCCCGTGTCGTCGGCTCGACGGTGGCCTCGCACTGCGCGCAGGTGGACCCGCTGCGCGACCGCATCCTGGAGATGTTCGCGGACCTCACCCCCCGCCGGGGCGGGATCCCCTTCTACTCCACGGTGACGGGCACCGTGCGGGACACCACGGAGCTCGACGCGGAGTACTGGTTCCACAACGCCCGCCGGCCGGTGGACTTCGAGGGCGCGGTGCGCGCCCTCCTCGACGACGGCTTCCGCTTCTTCGTCGAGTCCAGCGGGCACCCCGTCCTGACCATGGGCATGCAGGCGACCTTCGAGGACGCCGGCGCCGAGGCCGTCGCGGTCGGCTCGCTCCGCCGCGACGAGGGCGGCCCGGCCCGCTTCCTGGCCTCGCTCGCCGAGGGGTACGTACGGGGTCTGCCGGGCGTCGACTGGGAGGCGGTGTTCGCCGGTACGGACGCCGGGCTCGTGGACCTGCCCACCTACGCCTTCCAACGGCAGCGCTACTGGCTGGACGACCTCCTCGCGGACGCCCCCGGCGCCGACGGGACCGGGCCGGGCGCCGACGCCGTCGAGACGGAATTCTGGGAAGCGGTCGAGCGCGGGGACCTCGACGGCGTGGCGGCGGAGCTGGACGTGGCCGCCGACCAGCCGCTGAGCACGGTGCTGCCCGCGCTGTCGTCGTGGCGGCGCCGTCGGCGTGAGGCGTCGACGGTCGACCGCTGGCGTTATCGGGTGGTGTGGCGGCCCGTCGCGGCCGGCCCCGTCCCGCCCGCCCTGTCCGGACGCTGGCTCGTGGTCGTCCCCGGGTCGGCGACCGAGGACGCATGGGCCACCGGAGCCGTACGCGCCCTGGAAGAGCACGGCGCACGCGTGGAGCGGCTGGTCGTGGACGCGGGCACCGTGGACCGTACGCGGCTGGCCGGTCTGCTGGGCGAGGCCGCGGGAGACGAGGGGCTCGCGGGCGTGCTGTCCCTGCTCGCCTTCGACGAGACCCCCCACCCCACCCACCACACCCTCCCCGGCGGAGCGGTCGCCACCCTGGCCCTCGCCCAGGCACTGGACGACATCGACACGGCGGGCCCGCTGTGGGCCGCCACCCGGGGCGGCGTACTCGTGGGACAGGCGGACCCCGAAGCCCGGCCCCACCAGGCGCACGCCTGGGGCCTCGGACGGGTCGTCGCGCTCGAACAGCCCGCGCGCTGGGGTGGGTTGATCGACCTGCCCGACACGGCCGACGACACCGCGGTGACGCGCGTGGCCGGTGCGCTCTCCGGCGCGGCCGACGCCGGGCACGAGGACCAGCTCGCCGTACGCGCCTCCGGGGTCTGGGCCCGCAGGCTCGTACGCGCCCCACTCGGCGCCGGGCCCGCCGTCCGCACGTGGAACCCGAAAGGCACCGTGCTGATCACCGGCGGAACCGGCGGGATCGGGGCGAGGGTCGCGGAATGGGCCGCCGGGAACGGCGCCGAGCACCTGCTGCTCACCAGCCGCCGCGGCCCCGACGCGCCCGGCGCCACCGAACTCGCCGCACGGCTGCGGGAGCTGGGCGCCCGCGTGACCGTCGCCGCCTGCGACATGGCCGACCGCGCCGCGGTCGCCGCACTCGTCGCCGGGGTGCCCGAGGAACACCCGCTCACCGCCGTGATCCACACCGCGGGCGTCCCCCAGACGTTCACACCCGTCACGGACACCACGGCGGACGCCTTCGCGGACATCACCTCCGGCAAGGTCGCGGGCGCCGTGCACCTGGACGACGTGCTCGCCGACACCCCGCTGGACGCCTTCGTGGTCTTCTCGTCCAACGCGGCGGTCTGGGGCAGCGGCGGCCAGGGCGCGTACGCGGCGGGCAACGCCTTCCTCGACGCCTTCGCCGAGGCGCGGCGGGCCCGCGGCCGCACCGCCACCTCCGTCGCCTGGGGCGCCTGGGGCGGCGGCGGGATGATGGCGCTCGACGGCGCCGTCGAGTACATGGGGCGGCGCGGCGTCGTGGAGATGGCGCCCGAACCGGCCGTCGCCGCCATGGTCCAGGCCGTCGAGCACGACGAGACCTGCGTCGCCGTCGCCGACGTCGAGTGGGAGCGCTTCGTCCTCGGCTTCACCGCCGTACGGCCCAGCCCCCTGCTCGCGGAACTGCCCGAGGTCCGGCGCGCGCTGCGCGAACAGCAGGGCGCGGCCGATGCCGCGGACCCCGCTGCGGGCGCGGCGCTGACCGCACGCCTGGCCGGACTGCCGGAGAACGAACAGCTCAAGCACGTCGTGGAGTTGGTGCGCACGGAGGTGGCGGCCGTGCTCGGCCACACCGCCACCGACGGCATCCGGGCCGGACGGGCGTTCAAGGAGCTGGGCTTCGACTCGCTGACGGCCGTCGAGCTGCGCAACCGGCTCAACGCCGCGACGGGCCTCCGGCTCCCCGCGAGCGTCGTCTTCGACCACCCGACACCCATGGCCCTGGCCGACCACGTACGCGGCCAGGTGGTGCCGGACGGCGGCGGCGCGCCGGAGGCGGTGTTCGGCGAGCTGGAGGCGCTGGAGAACAGCGTCGCCCACCTCACCGGCGACGGCGAGAGCACCACGAAGGTCGTCGAACGGCTCGAAGCCCTCGTCTGGAGGCTCCGGGACGGCCGTGACACGGCACAGGGCGAGGCACCGGCCACCGCCGACGACCTCGCGGCGGCGTCGGCCGAGGACATGTTCGACCTGCTCGACAAGGAATTCGGGGACTCCTGACCCACGACCTGGCCACAGCACGGTTCCTACGCGCTACTGGGGAAATAGGGGCAATGGCAGAGAACGAGGAAAAGCTGCTCGCGTATCTCAAGCGGGTGACGGGCGACCTGCGGCAGACGCAGCGCCGCCTGCGGGCGGCGGAGGCCGCGGCCGGTGAACCCGTCGCCGTCGTCGGGATGGCCTGCCGCTACCCCGGCGGGGTGGAGTCCCCCGACGACCTGTGGGACCTGGTCGCCGCCGGCGGGGACGCGATCAGCGGCTTTCCCGCCGACCGGGGCTGGGACACCGACGGGCAGTACGACCCCGACCCCACCCGCTCCGGGAAGAACTACGTGCGCGGCGGCGGATTCCTGCACGGCGCCACCGAGTTCGACGCCGGATTCTTCGGGATATCGCCGCGCGAGGCACTGGCCATGGACCCCCAGCAGCGGCTGCTGCTGGAGGGCGCGTGGGAACTCTTCGAACGCGCGGGCATGGACCCGAAATCCCTGAAGGGCAGCCCCACCGGCACCTTCGTCGGATTCAGCTCCATGGACTACGGCTGGGAACTGCCCACGATCCCCGAATCCGTCGAGGGCTACTTCGCCACCGGTAATTTCGCCAGCGTCATGTCCGGACGGGTCGCCTACACCTTCGGCCTGGAAGGGCCCGCCGTCACCGTCGACGCGGCCTGCTCCTCCTCACTGGTCGCCCTGCACCTCGCCGCCCAGGCGCTGCGGGCCGGCGAGTGCTCGCTCGCGATCGCGGGCGGTGTGACGGTGATGTCCACGGCCGTCGGCTACGCGGAGTTCAGCCGTCAGCGGGCGCTGTCCCCCGACGGCCGGTGCAGGGCCTTCGCGGCGTCCGCCGACGGCTTCGGCCCGGCGGAGGGAATGGGCCTGCTGCTGGTGGAACGCCTCTCGGACGCCCGCCGCAACGGCCACCGGGTGCTCGCCGTCGTACGCGGCTCCGCCGTCAACCAGGACGGGGCGAGCAACGGCCTCACCGCCCCCAACGGCCCCGCCCAGGAACGCGTGATGCGAGCCGCCCTGCGCAACGCCAAGGTCTCCGCCGACCAGATCGACGCCGTCGAGGCCCACGGCACGGGCACCACGCTCGGCGATCCCATCGAGGCCCACGCCCTGATCGCCACCTACGGCCGACGCCGCCCCCAGGACCGGCCCCTGCGCCTGGGCTCCGTCAAGTCGAACATCGGGCACACCTCGGCGGCGGCGGGCGTCGCCGGCGTCATCAAAATGGTGCAGGCGATGCGCCACGGCGTGCTGCCCCGGACCCTGCACGCCGACGAGCCGACACCGCATGTCGACTGGTCGTCGGGTGCGGTCGAGCTGCTGACGGAACCGGTCGAGTGGACGACCCCCGACGACCGGCCCCGCCGCGCCGGCGTCTCCGCCTTCGGTATCAGCGGCACGAACACCCATGTGATCCTGGAGGAGTTCCGCCCCGGCGCCGACCAGGAGACCGACGACCCGGCGACCGGGCCGGCCGAGGAGACCGCGACGGCGTCCGGGCCGACGGGCGGTGCGGTGCCATGGGCGGTGTCCGGACGGTCCGAGGCCGCGTTGCGCGCGCAGGCCGGGCGACTGGCCGCGTACGCCGGGGACCGGGACGCGACCCTCGCCGACATCGGCCGCTCCCTCGCCACCACGCGGGCCGCACTGGAGCACCGGGCCGTGGTCCTGGCAACAGACCGCGCGAGCGCGATGGAGGGCCTGGCGGCCCTGGCGGCCGGGGACCCCGCACCACATGTGCTGCGTGGCGTGGCCAGGACCGACGACGCGGAGACCGCACTGACCGGCCAGGTCGCCTTTGTGTTCCCGGGCCAGGGGTCGCAGTGGGTGGGGATGGCGGCGGGGTTGTTGGAGTCCTCGTCGGTGTTCGCGGAGCGACTTGCCGAGTGTGATGCGGCGTTGCGTACTTATGTCGGCTGGTCGGTGGTCGATGTGGTGCGTGGTGGCGAGGCGGCGTCGTTGGACGATGTGGTGGTGGTGCAGGCGTCGTTGTGGGCGGTGATGGTGTCGCTGGCCGCGGTGTGGCGCTCGGTGGGCGTCGTGCCTGGGGCGGTGATCGGTCACAGCCAGGGCGAGATCGCGGCGGCTGCGGTGTCCGGTGCGTTGTCGTTGGAGGATGCGGCGAAGGTGGTGGTGTTGCGGGCGCGGGCGATCGCGGAGGGGTTGTCCGGGCGGGGTGGGATGGTGTCGGTGCCGTTGCCTGTCGATGAGGTGCGGTTGGGGGCCTGGGGTGAGAGAATTTCCGTCGCTTCCGTCAATGGCCCGTCTTCCACGGTGGTTTCGGGTGATCCCGGGGCGTTGGACGAGCTGTTGGCCGCCTGTGAGGCGGATGGCATACGGGCCCGGCGCATCGCGGTGGACTATGCGTCGCATTCGACGCAGGTGGAGTCCATTCGCGAACAGGTCGTCGACGCTTTGAAGGGCATCGAGCCGCGCCCGTCGGAGGTGCCTTTCTATTCCACGGTGACCGGGGGTCTGATCGATACGTCCGGGCTGGATGCGGAGTATTGGTACACCAACCTGCGGCAGACGGTCCGGTTCGACGAGACAGTGCGCGCTCTGCTCGACGACGGCTTCGGCTTCTTCGTGGAGTCCAGTGCGCATCCGGTGTTGACGGTCGGTTTGCAGGAGACGTTCGAGGACGCGTCCGCCGACGCGGTGGCGCTGGGTACGTTGCGTCGTGACGAGGGCGGTCCCGAGCGGTTCCTGACCTCCCTCGCCGAGGGGTACGTACGCGGCCTGTCCGTCGACTGGCGTGCCGTCTTCGCCGGTACGGGCGCGCGGCACGTCGATCTGCCCACCTACGCCTTCCAGCGGCAGCGCTACTGGCTCGACGCCCACACCGCGTCCCCCGCCGACCCGGCCGGCCTCGGGCTCACCGCCGTCGGCCATCCGCTGCTGGGGGCCGCCGTCGAGGTGGCCGGGGGCGATGAACTGCTGCTGACCGGGCGGCTGTCCCTGAAAACCCACCCCTGGCTCGCCGACCACGCGGCCCACGGCACACCTCTGCTGGTCGGCTCCGCACTGCTCGAACTCGCCCTGACCGCCGCCCGGGAGGCGGGCTGCGCCCAGGTGCGGACGCTGACGCAGCGAGCGCCGCTGGTCCTGCCCGAGCACGACGCCGTGCAGGTACAGCTGTCCGTCGCCGCGCCGGACGGGGACGGCCACCGCGAACTCCGGCTTTACGCCCGCGGGGCGGACGCCCGGCCCTGGGCCCTGCACGCCACCGGCACCCTTGCCCCCGACCCCGTCGTCCCCGAGGAGCTGCCGGGCACGACCTGGCCGCCGCCGGGCGCCCGGCGGATCGACCTGGACGGCTTCTACGGCCGTGCGGCCGGGACCGGTTACGCGTACGGCCCGGCCTTTCAGGGGCTGCGTGCCGCCTGGCGGGCGGGTGAGGAGGTGTACGCCGAGGTGGAGCTTTCGGAGGAGGAGAACACGGAAGCCGCCCGCTACGGCCTGCACCCCGCTCTCCTCGACGCCTCCCTCCACCCGTCCCTCCTCCTCCGGCTCGACGCCACCCGGGACGTGGACGGAACGCTATGGTTCCCGGGGGACTGGAACGGCGTCGCGCTGCACGCCGTGGGCGCCACCGCGCTCCGGGTCCGGATCCGTCCGGCGGGTGACGAGGGCGCGGTGTCGGTGGCGGTCGCGGACCCGACCGGCGCCCCCGTGGCGACCTTCGCATCCGTACTGCCCCGCCCGCTCCGGCCCGAACAGCTGCGTGCCGCCGGTGACATCACCCGCGACGCGCTCTTCCACCTCACGTGGGTCCCGGCCGCGCCGACAACCGCCACCGCTCCCGACACCGGCCGCTGGAGCGTGTCCGCGACCGACGACCTGCTGCTCGCCGAGACGCTCGGCCTCCCCGACACACCGGAGGACGGCACCGAGCTGACCTTCGTGTCGTACGGGCAGGCCCCGCCGGACGCGGCGGATCTGCCCGGCCGGATCCGCGCGGCCACGGCGGAAGCGCTCGCCCTGTTGCGGGACCGGTCGGCCGACGGGCACCCGGAGCCGGGGCGGCTGGTCGTGGTGACGCGCGACGCCGTGGCCGCGCGGCCCGGCGAGGACGTCCCCGACCTGGTGCACGCCCCGCTGTGGGGGCTCGTGCGGGCCGCCCAGGCCGAGCGGCCGGGACGGTTCCTCCTCGTGGACACCGACGGTCTCGAAGCGTCGAGGAGCGTGCTGGCGGCGGCCGTCGCGGCCGCCGTGGCGGCGGACGAACCGCAGATCGCCGTGCGCGCCGGCGAGGTCCTCGTGCCACGCCTGACCCGCGCGGCACGGGCCCCGGGCGCCGCCGGGCGGCTCGACCCCGACGGCACCGTACTGATCACCGGTGGCACCGGCACCCTCGGCGGCCTGCTCGCCCGGCACCTCGTCGAGCGGCACGGCGTACGTCACTTGCTGCTCGCGAGCCGCCGCGGGCCGGACGCCCCCGGCGCCGCCGAGTCCGTCGCGGAGCTCACCGCCGCCGGGGCCTCGGCCACCGTCGTGGCCTGTGACGCGGCGGACCGGGACGCGCTGGCCGCCCTCCTCAAGGGCATCCCGGCCGCGCACCCGCTGACCGCCGTCGTCCACGCGGCGGGCGCGCCCGACGACGGCCCGACCGGCGCGCTGACCCCCGAGCGGCTCGACGGCGTGCTACGGGCCAAGGCCGACGCGGCCGTCAACCTCCACGAGCTCACCCGCGAGCACGACCTGGCGGAGTTCATCCTGCTCTCCTCCGCCGCGGGCACCCTGGGCAACCCGGGACAGGGCGACTCCGCCGCGGCCAACGCCTTCCTCGACGCCCTCGCCCAGCACCGCCGCGCGCACCACCTGCCCGCCGTCTCCCTCGCCTGGGGCCCGTGGGAAGCCGCGGCGGGCACGGACACCCGGGGCCCGGGGGCCGTGCCCTTCACCACGGCGGAAGGGCTCGCCCTGTTCGACGCGGCACGCCACGGCGACGAGGCGCTCGTCCTGCCCGTACGCCTCGATCTGCCCGCGCTGAGCGCGGCCGCCGCCTCGGGCGCCCTGCCCGGAGCGCTGCGCGGCCTCGTCCGCACCCCCGCGCGGCGCGCGGCCGCCGGGGCCGGAGGACCCGACCGTACGGAACCGGCGCGCCGGCTCGCCGGGCTGCGCCGCCCCGAGCAGGAACGGATCCTGCTGGACCTGCTGCGCACGGAGGTGGGCGCCGTGCTGCGGCACACCACGGTTGACGACGTCGCCGCGGACCGGGCGTTCAAGGACCTCGGATTCGACTCGCTCACAGCCGTGGAGCTGCGCAACCGCCTCGGCGCCACCCTCGGCCTGCAACTGCCCGCCACGCTCGTCTTCACCCACCCCACCCCACTGGCGCTCGTGCGCTTCCTGCTGGACGAGCTGCGACCCGCCACCGACGCGGCCCTGCCCGTACTCGGAGAGCTCGAACAGCTCGAAGCGAGCCTCGCGCGACTGCCGGCGGACCCGGACGACGAGACCCGCAACAAGATCACCAAGCGCCTGGAGGCCCTGCTGCGGAAGTGGACCGGTGACCCCGGCGGCACGGAGGGCGTCATCGCGCGGGACGTCCTCGACTCGGCCTCGGACGACGAGATGTTCGCGCTGATCGACAAGGAACTCGGCACCTCCTGAACCGGTCCGGCACGGCGACTTCCACGGGCTCCCCGCACGGAGCCGTTCACCAAGGAGCACAGGGGACATGGCCAACGTCGACAACGAACAGAAGCTCCGCGACTACCTCAAACGGGTCACGGCCGACCTGAGCCGGACCCGGGCGCAGCTGCGCGACGCGGAGGCCGCAGCGCACGAGCCCGTCGCCGTCGTCGGCATGGCCTGCCGCTACCCCGGTGGCGTGGAGTCGCCCGAGGACCTGTGGGAGCTGGTCGCCACCGGACGGGACGCCATCGGCTCCTTCCCCGCCGACCGGGGCTGGGACCTCGACCGGCTCTACGACCCGGACCCGGACACCCGCGGCACCAGCTATGTGCGCGACGGCGGATTCCTCCACGGCGCCGGGGACTTCGACCCCGCCTTCTTCGGCATCACCCCGCGCGAAGCGCTCGGCATGGACCCGCAGCAACGCCTGCTCCTGGAGACCTCCTGGGAAGCCTTCGAACGCGCCGGGCTCGACCCCCGCTCCCTGCACGGCACCCGGGTCGGGGTCTTCACCGGCATCGTCGCGACCGACTACGTGTCCCGGCTGCGGCGGACCCCCGAGTCCGTCGAGGGCTACGTGATCACCGGCACCATGGCGAGCGTCGCCTCGGGCCGGATCGCCTACACCCTGGGACTCCAGGGCCCGGCCGTCAGCGTCGAGACCGCGTGCTCGTCCTCACTGGTCGCCCTGCATCTGGCGGTGCAGTCGCTGCGCACGGGAGAGTCCTCGATGGCCCTCGCGGGCGGTGTGACGGTCATGCCGGTGCCGGACGCCTTCGTGGAGTTCAGCCGCCAGCGAGGGCTGGCACCCGACGGGCGGATCAAGGCGTTCGCCGCCGGGGCCGACGGCACCAACTGGGCGGAGGGCGCGGGAGTCCTGCTGGTCGAGCGGCTGTCGGACGCCCAGCGGCACGGTCACCGGGTGCTCGCCGTGATCCGCGGCTCCGCCCTCAACCAGGACGGCGCCAGCAACGGCCTCTCGGCCCCCAACAACCTCGCCCAGGAACGCGTCATCGAAGCCGCCCTCGCCGACGCCCGGCTCACCGCCGCCGACATCGACGCCGTCGAGGCGCACGGCACGGGCACCACCCTGGGCGACCCGATCGAGGCACAGGCCCTCCTCGCCACCTACGGCAAGGGCCGGCAGGGCGGCACACCGCTGCGCCTCGGCTCGGTCAAGTCCAACTTCGGGCACTCGGGTCCGGCGGCGGGCGTGGCAGGCGTGATCAAGATGGTGCAGGCGATCCACCACGGGGTGCTCCCGAAGACCCTGCACGTGGACGCGCCCACACCCCACGTCGACTGGTCGTCGGGCGCGGTCGAGCTGCTGACGGAACCGGTCGAGTGGACGACCCCCGACGACCGCCCCCGCCGCGCGGCCGTCTCGGCCTTCGGCATCAGCGGCACCAACGCCCACGTGATCATCGAGCAGGCACCGGCGCCCCAGCCAGCCACCGACACCTCGACGCCCTCCGGTCTCACGGCGGGCGTGACGCCGTGGGTGCTCTCGGGCCGTTCGGACGCCGCGCTGCGGGCCCAGGCCGCACGGCTGGCCACGTTCCCCGGCGAACGCGACCCCCGGGACACCGGCTACTCCCTGGCCACCACACGGTCGGCGCTGGAACACCGGGCCGTCGTGCTGGCACCGGACACCGAGAGCGCGCTGACCCGGCTCGACGCACTCGCCGACGGCCTGCCCGCGCCCGGCGTCGTCACCGGGGTCACGGGAGAACACGGCCAGGTCGCCTTTGTGTTCCCGGGGCAGGGGTCGCAGTGGGTGGGGATGGCGGCGGGGTTGTTGGAGTCCTCGCCTGCTTTCGCGGGGCGGTTGGCGGAGTGTGACCAGGCACTGAGTGCGTACGTCGGCTGGTCGGTGGTCGATGTGGTGCGTGGTGGCGAGGCGGCGTCGTTGGACGATGTGGTGGTGGTGCAGGCGTCGTTGTGGGCGGTGATGGTGTCGCTGGCGGCGGTGTGGCGTTCGGTGGGCGTCGTGCCTGGGGCGGTGATCGGTCACAGTCAGGGGGAGATTGCGGCTGCTGCCGTTTCCGGGGCGTTGTCGTTGGAGGATGCGGCGAAGGTGGTGGTGTTGCGGGCGCGGGCGATTGCGGAAGGGTTGTCCGGGCGGGGTGGGATGGTGTCGGTGCCGTTGCCTGTTGATCAGGTGCGGTTGGGGGCCTGGGGTGATCGGATCTCGGTTGCTTCGGTGAACGGGCCGTCGTCCACGGTGGTTTCGGGTGATCCCGAGGCGTTGGATGAACTCCTCGCCGTGTGTGAGGCGGATGGCGTACGGGCCCGGCGCATTGCGGTGGATTACGCGTCGCATTCGGCGCAGGTGGAGTCCATACGCGAGCAAGTGATAGTCGCGCTGGAGGGTATCGAGCCGCGGCCGTCGGAGATTCCTTTCTATTCCACGGTGACCGGCGGGTTGATCGATACCTCCGAGTTGGGTGCGGAGTACTGGTTCTCCAACCTGCGTCGGACGGTTCGTTTCGACGAGACCGTGCGGGCGCTTCTCGACGATGGTTTCGGGCTGTTCGTGGAGTCCAGTGCGCATCCGGTGTTGACGGTCGGTTTGCAGGAGACCTTCGAGGACGCGTCCAGCGACGCCGTGGCGCTGGGCACGCTGCGCCGTGACGAGGGGGGTCCCGAGCGGTTCCTGACCTCGCTCGCCGAGGGGTACGTACGCGGCCTGTCCGTCGACTGGCGTGCCGTCTTCGCCGGTACGGGCGCGCGGCACGTCGACCTGCCCACCTACGCCTTCCAGCGGCAGCGCTACTGGCTGGAGGAGCCCGAGGGAACCCCCGACGACACCGAACCCGGGACGACGGCCGTCGACTCCGTGGAGGCCGAGTTCTGGGCGGCGGTCGAGCAGGAGGATCTGGACGGTGTGGCCGCGGAGCTGGAGCTGGACGCCGACCAGCCGTTGAGCGCGGTGCTGCCCGCGCTGTCGTCGTGGCGGCGCCGTCGGCGTGAGGCGTCGACGGTCGACCGCTGGCGTTATCGGGTGGTGTGGCGGCCCGTGGCGGAGGCCCCCGCCCCACCCGTTCTGTCCGGTCGTTGGCTCGTGGTCGTGCCCGAGGCGGCGGCCGGGGCCGAATGGGCCACCGGATCCGTATCCGCCCTGGCGGAGCACGGGGCGCACGTGCACCGGCTCGCCGTGGATCCCGTACGGGCGGACCGTGCGCAGCTCGCCGGACTGCTGCGCGCCGCCTTGGGCGCCGGGGATGTCGTGGGCGTGCTGTCGCTGCTCGCGCTCGACGAGACCCGCCACCCGTCCCACCCCGCCGTGCCCGTCGGTCTGTCCGCCACCGTGGCCCTCACGCAGGCGGTCGTCGAGGTCTCCGAGGGCCTGGGCGCCGAGCCGCCCAGGCTGTGGTGCGCCACCCGGGGCGCAGTCTCCGTCGGCGCGGAGGACCCCCTGACCCGCCCGGTGCAGGCGCACGTCTGGGGCCTCGGACGCGTCGTGGCCCTGGAACACCCCTTGCTGTGGGGCGGTTTGGCCGACCTCCCGGAGGCCGTGGGAGCCGACGGCGCCCGTCGGCTCGTGGCGGCGATCGCGGGGGAGGGCGTCGAGGACCAGGTGGCTGTACGCGCCTCCGGTACGTACGCTCGCCGCCTCGTCCACGCCCCCGCGGCCGGCACGCCCGTACGCCGCGAGTGGAGCCCGCGGGGCACCGTGCTGATCTCCGGCGGCACCGGCGGGATCGGCGGACACCTGGCGCGCCGGCTGGCCCGCGACGGTGCCGAGCACCTGGTGCTCGTCGGCCGTCGGGGCGGGCAGGCGCCCGGCGCCGCCGAGTTGGAGGCCGAGCTGACGGGCCTCGGGGCGAAGGTCACGCTCGCCGCGTGCGACGTGTCCGACCGCGAGGCCCTCGCGAAGCTCCTCGCCGGCCTGCCCGCCGCGTACCCGCTGACCACGGTGATCCACGCCGCCGCCGTCCTCGACGACGGAGTCGTCGACTCCCTGACACCGGAACAGATGGACCGGGTGCTCAGGGTCAAGGCGCAGGGCGCCCTCAACCTCCATGAACTCACCCGGGACACGGAACTGTCGGCCTTCGTGCTCTGCTCGTCCTTCGGCGCCACGTTCGGCCTGCCCGCGCTCGGCAACTACGCGCCGGGCAACGCCTTCCTCGACGCCCTCGCCGAGCGGCGCAGGGCCGTCGGCCTGCCCGCCACCTCGGTGGCCTGGGGCACCTGGGCGGGCACCGGCATGGCCGCGGGCGCCGTCGGCGCGCGGGGCCGGCTCGAAGGCATCCACGAAATGGCACCCGAACAGGCCGCTGCGGCGCTGCGGCACTTCCTCGACCGGGACGAGACCACCGCCGTCCTCATCGACCTGCGCTGGGAGCGCTTCGCGCCGGTCTTCCACGCCAAGCGCCCGACCGCTCTCCTCACGGAGATCCCGGCCGCCGTGAAGGCCCTCGCCGCCCCGGCCGCCGACCCCGCGACCGGTGGCGAGGCGTCGGCCGGGCTGCGGGCGCGGCTCGGCCGGCTGTCCGCCGCCGAGCAGCGGCACGAACTGCTGGAAGTGGTGCGCTCGCACGCGGGCGTGGTCATGGGCCATGTGACCCTCGACGAGAACGCGCGCGACGCCATCGATCCCGGCCGCCCCTTCCGGGAGCTGGGCTTCGACTCCCTGATGGCCGTCGAGCTGCGCAACCGCGTGGGCGCGGCCACCGGCCTCGCCCTGCCCACCACCCTGGTCTTCGACTTCCCGACCCCCGAGGCGGTGGCCGGACACCTCCGCCGGGAGATGGGGCTCGACGAGAGCGGGACGACCCTGCCCGGGCTCGCGGAACTGGAGCGGCTGGAAGCCGTGTTCGCCGCGGAACCGGCGGACGAAGAGGCGCGGGCGAAGGTGGCCGCACGCCTGGAGAAGCTGCTGTGGAAATGGTCCGGGAGCGAATCCACCGGCACCGGGGCGGAAGGCGCGGAGAGCGAATTCACGGCCGTGAGCAACGACGAGATGTTCGACCTCATTGATCGAGAGCTGGGAACTCTGTGACCCGCTCGCCGGAAAGTACCGCAAGTTCCCTGGCTATCGGCGGAGAGTGCTGACGATGACGAACGACCACAAGAAGCCGAAGAACGACGAGCAGAAGCTGCGCGAATACCTCAACAAGGTCATGGCCGACCTGCGCCGGACCCAGGGCCGGCTGCGGTCGGTGGAGGCCAGGGAGCACGAGCCCGTCGCGGTCATCGGCATGGCCTGCCGCTATCCCGGCGGTGTGCAGTCCCCGGACGAGCTGTGGCGGCTGGTCGCCGAGGGCGGCGACGGAATATCGGGCTTCCCCGCCGACCGCGGCTGGGACCTCGACGGGCTGAGCCTGCGCGACCCCGAGGGCAGGGAACTCGCCTGCGCCGGTGGATTCGTCGACGGTGCCGCGGAATTCGACGCCGGCCTCTTCGGGATATCGCCGCGCGAGGCCCTGGCCATGGACCCGCAGCAGCGCCTGGTCCTGGAATCCGCCTACGAGGCGTTCGAGCGGGCCGGCATCGCCCCGGCCACCCTGCGCGGCAGCCGTACGGGCGTCTTCGTCGGCGCCTCCTACACCGGGTACGGAGCCGACGTCGGACAGATCCCGGACGGCCTCGAGGGCTACACCATGACGGGGTCCGCGAACAGCGTCGTCTCGGGCCGCGTCTCGTACACCTTCGGCCTGGAAGGGCCCGCCGTCACCATCGACACGGCCTGCTCGTCGTCGCTGGTCGCCCTGCACCTCGCGGTGCAGTCGCTGCGCGCGGGGGAGTCCTCGCTGGCGCTGGCCGGCGGGGCCATGGTGATGCCGAGCCCCATGGAATTCGTGGAGTTCAGCCGCCAGCGGCTGCTGGCCGCCGACGCGCGCTGCAAGGCGTTCGCGGCCGCCGCGGACGGCACCGGCTTCTCCGAGGGCGCCGGGCTCGTCCTCCTGGAGCGTCTCTCGGACGCCCGCCGCAACGGCCACCGGGTGCTGGCCGTCGTACGCGGCTCCGCCGTCAACCAGGACGGGGCGAGCAACGGCCTCACCGCCCCCAACGGCCCCGCCCAGCAGCGGGTGATCGAGGCGGCACTGGCCGACGCCCGGCTCACGGCCGGCGACGTCGACGCGGTCGAGGCGCACGGCACGGGCACCACCCTGGGCGACCCCATCGAGGCCCAGGCCCTCATCGCCACGTACGGCAGGGAACACTCCGCCGACGAGCCGCTCCGGCTCGGCTCGGTGAAGTCCAACATCGGCCACACTCAGGCCGCCGCGGGTGTCGCCGGAGTCATCAAGATGGTGCAGGCGCTGCGCAACGGCCTGCTCCCGAAGACCCTGCACGTCGACACCCCCACCCCTCAGGTGGACTGGTCGTCCGGCGGCGTGCGCCTGCTGACCGAGCCGGTGCCGTGGGCGGCGGCCGGCCAGCCGCGCCGCGCCGGGGTCTCGGCCTTCGGCATCAGCGGCACCAACGCCCATGTCGTCCTGGAAGAGGCGCCCGCCGAGGACGCCCCGGCCGCCGGGCCCGAGCGGGGCCGCCCGGGCCCGGCCGGGGATGTGACCCTGTGGCCGGTGTCCGGCAGGACGGGCCCCGCACTGCGCGCCCAGGCCGAGCGGCTGTCCGCCCACCTCCAGGAGCACCCCGGGCCGTCCGCCGCGGACGTCGGCCTGACGCTGGCGCTTTCGCGAGAGGCACTGGACCACCGTGGCGTGGTGCTGGCGACCGGGCGCGGCGAGGCACTGTCCGGGCTCGACGCACTGGCCCAAGGCGACCCCGCACCACAGGTGTTGACCGGTGTCGCCAATGTGCGGGGCCGGGTGGCGTTCGTGTTCCCGGGCCAGGGATCGCAGTGGGCGGGAATGGCGGCGGAACTGCTGGAGTCCTCGCCGGTGTTCGCGGAGCGGCTCGCCGAATGCGACGCCGCGCTGCGCCCGTACGTCGACTGGTCGGTGGCCGATGTGGTGCGGGGCGGCGAGGAAGCGGCGCCGCTGGACGACGTCGTGGTGGTGCAGGCGTCGCTGTGGGCGGTGATGGTGTCGCTGGCCGCTGTGTGGCGCTCGGTGGGTGTGGAGCCCGCGGCGGTGATCGGACACAGCCAGGGTGAGATCGCCGCGGCCGCGGTCTCCGGCGCGCTGTCGCTCGGCGACGCGGCCAAGGTGGTCGTGCTGCGGGCCCGGGCCATCGCCGGGAGCCTGTCCGGCCGGGGCGGCATGGTGTCCCTCTCCCTCCCCGCCGACGACGTCCGGACACGCATCGGTCCGTGGGGCGGGCGGATCTCCGTGGCTTCCGTCAACGGACCGTCCTCGACGGTGGTCTCGGGAGAGCCCGAGGCTCTGGACGAGCTGCTGGCGCTCTGCGGGAGCGACGGCACACGGGCCCGGCGCGTCCCCGTCGACTACGCCTCCCACTGCGCGCAGGTCGACGCCGTCCGCGAGCAGGTCCTCGACGTGCTCGAGGACATCGAGCCGCGCGCCTCGGAGATCCCCTTCTACTCGACCGTGACCGGCGCACCGATCGACACCACGGAGCTGGACGCCGAGTACTGGGTGACCAACCTCCGCCGGACCGTCCGCTTCGACGCCACCGTCCGTGCGCTGCTCGCCGACGGATTCCGCTTCTTCGTGGAGTCCAGCGCCCACCCCGTGCTCACCGTCGGCCTCCAGGAGACCTTCGAGGACTGCGGCAAGGACGCCGTGGCCCTCGGCACGCTGCGCCGCGGCGAAGGCGGCCCCCACCGCTTCCTGACCTCGCTCGCCGAGGGCCACGTACGGGGTCTGCCCGTCGACTGGCAGGCGGTACTCGGCGGTACGGGCGCGCGGCGCGTCGACCTGCCCACCTACGCCTTCCAGCGCGAACGCCACTGGCTGGAGGCCGCGGCCACCGGGGCGGGCGACCCCGCGGGGCTCGGCCTCGGAGCCACCGGACACCCGCTGCTGGGCGCGGCGGTGCGGCTCGCGGACAGCGGGGACGCACTCCTCACCGGACGGCTCTCCCTGCGCACGCACCCCTGGCTGGCCGACCACGCGATCTCGGGCACCGCGGTGGTCCCCGGCTCCGCCTTCGTGGAACTCGCGCTGCGGGCCGGGGAAGCGGTCGACTGCGACCGGCTCGAACAGCTCACGCTCGACGCCCCGCTCCTCCCGCCCGCACAGGGCGGCGTCCGGCTCCAGGTCACGGTGGCATCCGCCGACGCCACCGGCGCCCGCGCGCTGAGCGTCCACGCCCGCCCCGAGGACGCCGGGTTCGACGCGCCCTGGACCCGGCACGCCACCGGCCTGCTCACCACCGCGCCCGCCGCCCCCGACGACGCTCCGGCCGCCTGGCCGCCCGCCGGCGCGCAGCCTGTCGGCGTCACCCACTTCTATCCGCGCCTCGCCGGCGCCGGCCAGTCCTACGGCCCGGCGCTCCAGGGGCTGCGCGCCGTCTGGCGCATTGGCAAGGAGCTCTTCGCCGAAGTGACCCTGCCCGAGGACCCGGCGCGCGAAGCGGGCCGGTTCGGGATCCACCCCGCCCTGCTGGACGCGGCCCTCCAGCCCGCCCTGCTGGAGTCGCGGTCCGGAAGCCTGTGGACGCAGTGGACCGGGGTGACGCTGCGGGCCGTCGGCGCGACCACGCTGCGCGTCCACCTCCGCCCTGTCGGCGAGGACGGCGCGGTGACGCTCACCGTGTCGGACACCACCGGCGCCCTCGTCGCCTCCGCCGACGCCGTGGCACCCCGTACGGTCTCCGCCGAGGAGCTGCGCGTCGCCGGCACCCCGCTCGACTCGCTGTACCGCGTCGAATGGACACCGGTGCCCGCCCCCGGACGGAGCGCCGACTGGGTCGTCCTGGGCGACGACCCGCTCGAACTGACCGACGCGCTGGAGGAGTCCGGGGCCTACCCGCAGACGTACGAGGGCCTTGCCGCGCTGGCCGAGGCCCTCGACGCGGGCCTGCCCGCGCCCGAACTGGCCGTCGTGGCCTGCGCGGGCCCACGGCGCACCGGTGACACGCTCGCCCGGGACGCCCTGGAGTCGACGACCCGGCTGCTGGCCCTCCTCCAGCAGTGGTCGGCGGACGAGCGGTTCGCCTCCTCCCGCCTCCTCGTGGTCACCCGCGGTGCCGTCGCCGCGCGGGACGCCGACGCGATCACCGACCTGGCGAACTCCCCGCTCTGGGGGCTCGTGCGCTCCGCGCAGTCCGCGCACCCGGGACGCTTCGCCCTCCTCGACCTCGACGCGGACGAGGGCTCCCTCGCGGTGTTCCCCGGCGCCGTCCCCGCGGTGATCGCCTCCGGGGAGCCACAGATCGCCCTGCGCGCCGGGGCGGTCCTGGTGCCCCGGATGGTGCGGGCCGCCGCCGCCGCCGCAACGGCCCCGCGATGGAGCGCCGAAGGGACCGTACTGATCACCGGTGGCACCGGTGACCTCGGCGCGGTCCTCGCCCGGCACCTCGTGAAACAGCACGGCGTACGCCACCTGCTCCTGGCGAGCCGCAGCGGCCGACGGGCCCCCGGAGCCGGGGACCTGGAGCGTGAACTGACCTCACTCGGCGCGGCCGTCACCCTGGCCTCCTGCGACGTCTCCGACCGGGACGCCCTCGGCGAGCTGCTCGCGGGCATCCCCGCCGACCACCCCCTCACCGGTGTGGTGCACGCCGCGGGCGCCCTCGCCGACGCCCCCCTCGAAGCGCTCACGCCCGAGGACGTGGCCCGGGTCTTCGCGCCCAAGGCCGCCGCGGCCGTGCACCTGCACGAACTCACCGCGGACGCCGGCCTGTCGGCGTTCGTGCTGTTCTCCTCCGCGTCGGGCGTCCTCGGCAGCCTCGCGCAGGGCAACTACGCGGCCGCCAACGCGTTCGTCGACGCGCTCGCGCAGGCCCGGCGGGCCGAAGGACTCGCCGCCCGCTCCCTGGCCTGGGGCCTGTGGGCGGGCAGCGGCGCGATGGGCGAGGCCGCCGACACGGCCAAGTTCGCGCGGGCCGGGATCCTGCCGCTGTCCGAGGACGACGGCACGGCGCTCTTCGACTCCGCCATGGCCCTCGACGAGGCGCTGCTCGTGCCCGTACGCCTCGACACCACGGCCCTGCGCACCCGCGCCGCCGACGGCACCCTGCCCGACCTGCTCCGCGGTCTGGTGCGCGCCGCTCCGGCACGGCGCACGGCCGACGCGCGGGAGGAACGGCCCGCGGCGCAGGACCTCGCGGTCCGGCTGGGCGCGATACCGGCGGCCGACCGGCACCACACGCTGGTGGAGCTCGTCCGCGGCCACGTCGCCTCGGTCCTCGGCCACGGCACGCCCGAGGCCATCGAGCCCGACCGGGCCTTCAAGGAGCTCGGCTTCGACTCGCTCACCGCGCTGGAACTGCGCAACCGCCTCCAGGCGGCCACCGGCCTGCAACTGCCCGCGAGCCTGGTCTTCGACCACCCGACCCTCAATGCCACCGCCGGGTTCCTGCGGGAGCAGATCACGCCCGAGGAGCCCGCCGCGCTCCCGCCCGCCCTCGAAGAGCTGGACCGGCTGGAGTCCGTCCTCCTCGCGGTTGCGGCCGACGACACCGACACCCGCAAGAAGGTGACGACCCGGCTGCACGCCCTCCTGTCGAGGTGGAACGACACGGGGTCGGCCGAGGCGGACGAGGACCGGGCCGTCGACTCCGCCACGGACAGCGAGCTGTTCGCACTGCTCGACGACGAACTGGACACCCCGTGACCGCGCACGGCGCGCCGCTCCGGATCCGGCTGGACTCGATCATGAAGGGCTGTGAGGGCTGATGGACAGCGAGGACAAGCTCCGGGAATACCTCAAGCGGGCCACCACGGACCTGCGCAAGGCCCGCAGGCGGATACGGGAGCTGGAGGAGCCGGAGCCCGTCGCGGTCATCGGGATGGCCTGCCGCTACCCCGGCGGCGCCGCGTCCCCCGAGGCGCTGTGGGACCTGGTGGCCTCGGGCGGCGACGCCGTCTCGGCCTTCCCCGACAACCGCGGCTGGGACCTCGACCACGTCTACGACCCCGACCCCGACGCCGAGGGCAGGACCTATGTCCGTGAGAGCGGATTCCTGCACGAGGCGGGCGAGTTCGACGCCGACTTCTTCGGGGTCAACCCGCGCGAGGCCCTCGCCATGGACCCGCAGCAGCGCCTGCTGCTGGAGACCTCGTGGGAGGTCTTCGAACGGGCCGGCATCGACCCCACCACGATGAGGGGCAGCCGCACCGGAGTCTTCGTCGGCGCCGCCACCATCGACTACATCACCGGCAGGCAGCGCATCCCGGAAGGCCTGGAGGGCTATTCGGGCACCGGCTCGTTCGCCAGCGTGGTCTCGGGCCGGGTGGCCTACAGCCACGGCTTCGTGGGCCCCGCGATCACCGTCGACACGGCCTGCTCCTCGTCGCTGGTCGCACTGCACCTGGCCGTGCAGGCGCTGCGCACGGACGACTGCTCGCTCGCGGTGACCGGCGGCGTCGCCGTCATGCCCACCCTCGCCGGCTTCATCACGTTCAGCCGCCAGCGGGCACTGGCCGCCGACGGCCGCTGCAAGGCGTTCGCGGCCGGCGCCGACGGCTTCGGCCCCTCCGAAGGCGCCGGACTGCTGCTCCTGGAACGGCTCTCGGACGCCCGCCGCAACGGCCACCGCGTCCTCGCCGTCATCCGGGGCAGCGCGGTCAACCAGGACGGCGCCAGCAACGGCCTGTCCGCCCCCAACGGCCCCTCGCAGGAACGAGTCATCCGCGACGCGCTCGCCGACGCGCGCCTGTCGCCCGACCAGGTCGACGCCGTCGAGGCCCACGGCACCGGAACCAACCTGGGCGACCCGATCGAGGCCCACGCGCTGCTCGCCACCTACGGGCAGGACCGCCCGGCGGACAGGCCGCTGCGGCTCGGCGGGCTCAAGTCGAACATCGGACACACCGCGCACGCGGCCGGCGTCGGCGGCGTCATCAAGATGGTGATGGCACTCCACCACGAGACGCTGCCGCGCACGCTGCACGTCGACGCCCCCTCGCCGCACGTCGACTGGTCCTTGGGCGCCGTGGAGCTGCTCACGGAGCCCGTGGCGTGGAAGAGCGACGGCGGCCCGCGCCGGGCCGGGGTCTCCTCCTTCGGCATCAGCGGCACCAACGCCCACGTCATCGTGGAGGAGGCGCCCCCGCAGGAAGGCGCCGACGAACGTCCGCAGAGCGTGGGCCCGTTGGCGCTGACCGCCGTCCCCTGGGCGGTCTCCGGCCGGACCGCCCCCGCCCTGCGCGCCCAGGCGGAGCGGCTCGCCGCGCACGTCGCGGACCGCGGTGAGCTCGCCCTGCCCGAGGTGGGCCGGGCGCTGGCGACCACGAGGGCGGCGCTCGAGGAACGCGGCGTGGTACTGGCCGCGGACCGCGCGGGCGCGCTCGCCGGACTCGCGGCCCTGGCCTCGGGGGAAGCGGCCGCCCAGGTGATCACCGGCCGGGCCCGCACGGGCGCCGCCCGCGTCGCCTTCGTCTTCCCCGGGCAGGGCTCGCAGTGGGCCACAATGGCGACCGAACTGCTCGCCGCCTCACCGGAGTTCGCGCGGCGGCTCGCCGAGTGCGACGCCGCCCTGCGGCCGTACGTGGACCGGCCGGTGGCCGACGTGCTCCGCGACGGCGACGCGGCCGCCCTCGACGACGTGGTCCTCGTGCAGTCCGCGCTGTGGGCCGTGATGGTGTCGCTCGCCGGCCTGTGGCGGTCGGTGGGCGTCGAGCCGTCGGCGGTCGTCGGCCACAGCCAGGGCGAGTTCGCGGCCGCCGTGGTGGCGGGCGCCCTGTCCCTGGAGGACGCCGCCAAGGGCGTGGCCCTGCGCGCGCGGGCCATCGCCGAGGGACTCTCCGGGCGCGGCGGCATGGCGTCCGTACCGCTGCCCGCAGAACAGGTCCGTGAACGGCTGGGGAAGTGGGGCGGGCGGCTCTCCGTGGCCTCCGTCAACGGACCGTCCTCGACGGTGGTCTCGGGAGAGCCCGAGGCGCTCGGCGAACTGCTCGCCGACTGTGCGGCCGACGGCGTACGGGCCCGGCGCGTCGCCGTCGACTACGCCTCCCACTGCGCGCAGGTCGACGCCGTCCGCGAGCAGGTCCTCGACGCGCTCGAGGACATCGAGCCGCGCGCCTCGGAGATCCCCTTCTACTCCACCGTCACCGCCGGCCCCCTCGACACCACCGGCCTGGACGCCGCCTACTGGTACACCAACCTCCGGCAGACCGTCCGCTTCGACGACACCGTCCGCGCGCTCCTGGACGACGGCTACCGCTTCTTCGTCGAGGCGAGCGCCCACCCCGTGCTCACCGTCGGCCTCCAGGAGACCTTCGAGGACTCCGGAAAGGACGCTGTGGCCCTCGGCACGCTGCGCCGCGACGAGGGCGGCCCGGCCCGCTTCCTCACCTCCCTGTCGGAGGGTTACGTACGCGGCCTGCCCGTCGACTGGGACGCGGTGTTCGCCGGAGCGGACGCCGGGCGGGTGGACCTGCCCACCTACGCCTTCCAGCGCCAGCACTTCTGGCTGGACGCCGAATACGCCACCGGCGACGCCGGGGACCTCGGCCTCGACGGCACCGGCCACCCCGTGCTCGGCGCGGTCGTCCGGGCCGCGGACGACGACCGGATCCTGCTCACCGGACGGCTGTCCCTGAAGACCCACCCCTGGCTGGCCGACCACGCCATCGGCGGCGCCGCCCTCTTCCCGGGCGCGGCCTTCGCGGAACTCGCCCTGCGCGCCGCCGCCGAGGCCGGCTGCGACCGGGTGGCCGAACTGACCCTGGAGAGCCCCCTCGTCCTGCCCGAGCGGGGCGGCCTGCACCTACAGCTGTGGGTCGCCGCCCCCGACGGCGGAGGGCGGCGCGGCCTCGACGTGTACGCACGCGCCGACGACGCCGGGCCCGACGCGCCCTGGACCCGCCACGCCACCGGGACGCTCGCCCCCGGCACCGGGCCCGGTGCCGAACCCCTCACCGACTGGCCGCCCACGGGGGCACGGCCACTGGAGACCGAGGGCGTGTACGAACGGGCCCAGGACACCGCCTACCGCTTCGGCCCCGCCTTCCAGGGCCTGCGCTCGGCCTGGCGGCTCGGCGACGTCGTGTACGCCGAGGCGGCGCTGCCGCACGAACTGCACCAGGAAGCGGGCCGGTTCGGGATCCACCCGGCCCTGCTGGACGCCGCCCTGCACGCCACAGGGTTCGGCGACTTCCTGGGCGACGGCACCCATCTGCCGTTCGTCTGGCGCGATGTGACCCTCCACGCGGTGGGCGCGACCGCGGTACGCGTCCGCATCACCGCACAGGGCGACGACACCCTGTCGGTCACGCTCGCCGACGTCCAGGGCGCGCCCGTGGCGTCCGTCGGGTCGCTGGTGTTCCGCCCCGTGCGCGCCGAACGGCTCGACGGCGCGCACGACGCGACACGGGACGCGCTGTTCCGCGTCGGCTGGAACCCGCTGCCGCCCGAAGGCGGGGCCCCGGACCCGGACAGCTGGGTCCTCCTCGGCGACGACCCCCACGGCCTGGCCCCCTCGCTGCGGAACGCGGGCACCCTCGCCGCCACCCACCCCGGCCCCGGGGAACTGGCCGCGGCCATCGAGGCCGGAGCCCCCGCCCCCCGGGTGGCCCTGCTGTCGTACGCCGCACCCGACACCCGCGACCTCGCACCGGCCGTGCACCGGACGGTCACCGAACTGCTCGCCACCGTGCGGGCATGGCTGGCCGACGAGCGACTGGACGACTGCCGACTGGTCCTGGCCACCCGCCGCGCCGTGCCGGTCCTGGACGGCGAGGACGTCGAGGACCTGGTGCACGCCCCGCTGTGGGGCATGATCCGGTCCGCGCAGGCCGAGAACCCCGGACGCTTCCTCCTCGTCGACCTCGACGGCCGCGACGAGTCGCGGGCCCGCCTCGGCGTGGCCGTACGGACCGCCCTCGCCGCCGGCGAACCACAACTCGCCCTGCGGGCCGGCACCGCGCTCACCCCCCGCCTCGTCCGGGCCGGAGCGGACCGGCTCCTGACCCCGCCCGCGGGCGAACCGGTCTGGCGGCTGGACACCACCGGGCCCGGCACGCTCGACAACCTGGAGCTGCTGCCGCACCCCGAGGCCCTCGCCCCCCTGAAGGAGGGGCAGATCCGGGTGTCCGTACGGGCGGCAGGCGTCAACTTCCGCGATGTGCTGGTGAGCCTCGGCATGGTGCCCGGCCAGGCGAGGCTGGGCAGCGAAGGCGCCGGCGTGGTCACCGCCACCGGCCCCGGCGTGACCGGCCTCGCGGTCGGCGACAAGGTCATGGGCCTGCTGCACGACCCCTTCGGACCGGTGTCCGTCACCGACCGGCGGCTGGTCGTGGCCATGCCGCGCGGCTGGTCCTTCGAGCAGGCCGCGGCGGTCCCCGCGGCCTTCCTCACCGCCTACTTCGGCCTCGCCGACCTCGGCGGGCTCCGCGACGGCGACCGGGTGCTCGTCCACGCCGCGACCGGCGGCGTCGGCATGGCCGCCGTACAGCTCGCCCGCTACTGGGGAGCCGAGGTGTTCGCCACCGCCAGTGAGGGCAAGTGGGGCACCCTGCACAAGATGGGCTTCGACGCGGCGCACATCGCCTCCTCGCGGACCCTGGACTTCGAAGAGCGGTTCCGGGAGGCCACCGGCGGGCAGGGCGTGGACGTCGTGCTCAACTCCCTCGCGAGGGAGTTCGTGGACGCCTCGCTGCGGCTCCTGCCGCGCGGCGGCCGGTTCCTGGAGATGGGCAAGACCGACCCCCGCGACCCGCGGACCGTCGCCGCCGGCCACCCGGGCGTCCACTACCTCGCGTACGACCTCATCGACGCGGGCGCCGACAGGATCGGCGAGATCCTCGCCGAACTGGTCGCCCTCTTCCGCCGGCGGATCCTGCGGCCGCTGCCCGTACGCACCTGGGATGTGCGCCGGGCACCGGAGGCCTTCCGCTTCATGAGCCGGGCACAACACACCGGCAAACTCGTCCTGACCGTACCCAAACCGCTCGACCCGGCGGGCACGGTGCTCATCACCGGCGGCACCGGCACCCTGGGCGGCATCGCCGCCCGGCACCTGGTCACCGAGCACGGCGTACGGCACCTGCTGCTCACCAGCCGCCGGGGCCCGGACGCCGCCGGAGCCGCCGAGCTGGCCGCGGAACTGGCCGCACTGGGCGCCGAGAGCGTGCAGATCGCGTCCTGCGACGCGGCCGACCGCGAGGCCCTGGCGGCCGTGCTGGCCGCCGTCCCCGCCGGGCGGCCGCTGACCGCGGTCGTGCACACCGCGGGCGTCCTGGAGGACGGGCTGATCGGCTCGCTCACCCCCGGACACCTCGAACGCGTCCTGCGGCCCAAGGTCGACGCCGTGGTCAACCTGCACGAACTGACCCGGGACCTCGACCTGGCGGACTTCGTGCTGTACTCGGCGGGCGCCGGTGTCCTCGGCAACCCCGGCCAGGGCAACTACGCCGCGGCCAACGCCTTCCTCGACGCCTTCGCCCACCGCCGCCGCGCCCAGGGGCTGCCCGCCGTGTCCATGGCCTGGGGCTACTGGTCGGAGACCAGCGAACTGACCGGCCGGCTCGACGCGTCGCACGTGGCACGCATGACACGGTCCGGAGTGCTGCCCATCTCCGCCGAGGAGGGCACGGCACTCTTCGACGCGGGCCGCTCCGTCGGCGAGGCCCTGGTGGTGCCCACCCGGCTGCACCTCGCCACCCTGCGGCAGCAGGCGGGGAAGGCCCCGCTCCCGGCCATGCTGCGCGAACTGGCCGGCGGGCGGCGGACGTCGGCCCGCAAGGCCGCGCAGGCCGGCGCCGAGGTCGAGGCACGCTCCCTGGAGGCCCGGCTCGCCGGACGGCCGGCGGCCGAGCAACGGCAGCTGTTGACGGACCTCGTGCAGTCCCACGTGGCCGCGGTGCTGGGGCTCGGCGACCCGTCCGCCGTCGGAGCCGGCCGGGCGTTCAAGGAGCTGGGACTCGACTCGCTCACCGCCGTCGAACTCCGCAACAGGCTCAACTCCGTCACCGGACTGAGCCTGCCCAGCACCCTCGTCTTCGACCTCCCCTCGCCCGCCGAACTGGCCGAGCACCTGCACCACGCGCTCGTACCCGACGCCGAGGCGCGGCCCGCCGTCCCCGCCGAGGAGCTCCGCATCCGGCAGGCACTGACGTCCATCCCCCTGGCCAGGCTCCGCGGTGCCGGTGTGCTGGACACCCTGCTGGAGCTCGCCGCCGACCCGGCGGACCGGGCCCCTGAACCCTCCGGGCCCCAAGAGGCCGGAGCCATCGCCGACATGGACGTCGACGACCTCGTCCGCGCGGCCCTCGGCGACGCCGGCTGACGCGCGGACGGACCGAGAACACGAAACGGAGTACGTGATGGCCACGTCGACGGAACAGATCGTCGAGGCTCTGCGCGCGGCCCTGACCGAGGCCGACCGGCTGCGCAGACACAACCGGCAGCTCCTGTCGGCCGCGACCGAGCCGATCGCGATCGTCGGAACGGCCTGCCGCTTCCCCGGCGGCGCCGACTCCCCGGAACGCCTCTGGGAACGCCTGGCCGCCGGGGCGGACTTGATGACCGACGTCCCCGAGGACCGGGGCTGGGACCTCGACACCCTCTTCGGCGCCGACGGCGGGCTGCCCGGCGCCCCCCGGGTGCGGCAGGGCGGATTCCTGCCCGACGCCTCCCACTTCGACGCCGACTTCTTCGGCATCTCCCCCCGCGAGGCGCTGGCCATGGACCCGCAGCAGCGGATCCTGCTGGAGGTCGCCTGGGAAGCGTGCGAACGGGCGGGCCTCGACCCGCTGGCACTGAAGGGCAGCCGGACCGGCGTGTTCATCGGCGTCTCGTACGCCGCGTACGGCAGCGGAGTCACCCACGTCCCGGCCGAGGTCCAGGGCTATGCGATGACCGGCAACGTCCCCAGCGTCGCCTCGGGCCGCATCGCCTACGCGCTCGGCCTGGAGGGACCGGCCGTGTCCATCGACACGGCGTGCTCCTCCTTCCTGGTGGCACTGCACCACGCCGCACACGCCCTGCGCTCCGGCGACTGCCCGCTCGCCCTCGTCGGCGCGGCGAACGTGATGCCCACGCCCGCGCTGTTCGTGGAGTTCTCCCGGCAGCGCGGCATGGGCTCCGACGGCCGGGTCAAGGCGTTCGCCGAGGCCGCCGACGGCACCGCGTGGGCCGAGGGCGCGGGCGTGCTCGTCGTCGAACGGCTCTCGGACGCGCAGCGCGCGGGACACCGGGTGCTGGCGGTCGTCCGCGGCTCCGCACTCAACCAGGACGGTTCCAGCAACGGCCTGACCGCGCCCAATGGCCGGGCCCAGCGCAAGGTGATCCGCGCGGCCCTGGACAGCGCCGGCCTCACGGCACAGGACGTCGACGCGGTGGAGGCGCACGGCACCGGCACCCGGCTCGGCGACCCCATCGAGGCCGGGGCACTGCTGGCCGCCTACGGCCAGGGGCGCCCCGAAGGCCGCCCGCTGTGGCTGGGCTCCGTCAAGTCGAACCTCGGCCACGCGGGGACCGCGGCCGGAGCGGCCGGGCTCATCAAAATGGTCGAGGCGATGCGCCACGGCACCCTCCCCATGACCCTGCACGTCGACGAGCCCTCCCGCAACGTCGACTGGTCGGCGGGCGACGTACGGCTCCTCACCGAGGCCAGGCCCTGGCCCGACACCGGCGGGCGCCCCCGGCGCGCCGCCGTGTCCGCGTTCGGCATCAGCGGCACCAACGCCCATGTGATCGTGGAGGAGGCGCCGGCCGGGCACACGCGGGACGAGCGGCCCCCGGCCGGCGTCCACCCCGCGCAGGTGCTGCTGCCCGTCGCCGCCAAGAGCGCGGCGGCCCTGCGCGCCCAGGCCCGCCGACTGGCGGACCACCTGGCCGAGCACCCCGGAGCGCCGCTCGCCGACGTGGGCTTCTCCCTGGCCACCACCCGCGCCGCACTCGGACAGTGCGCCGTCGTCGTCGCGGAGGACCGGGACGAGGCCCTCCGCGGCCTGCGCGCCCTCGCCGACGGACGGCCCGACCCGGCCGTCGTCACCGGCACGGCGGGGGAGCCGGGCGGCATCGCGTTCCTCTTCACCGGACAGGGCGCCCAGCGGCCCGGCATGGGACGGGAACTGCACGGGGCGTTCCCCGTCTTCGCCGACGCCTTCGACCGCGCCTGCGCGAGCCTGGACCGGCACCTCGGCCGCCCCCTGCGGGAGATCGTCCTCGCCGTGGAGGGCTCGCCCGAGGCCGCCCTGCTGGACGACACGCAGTTCACCCAGCCCGCGACCTTCGCCCTCCAGGTGGCGCTGCACCGGCTGTGGGAGTCCTGGGGCATCACCCCCACCCACCTGATCGGCCACTCCGTGGGCGAGCTGACCGCGGCCCACGTCGCCGGAGTGCTGTCACTGGACGACGCCTGCGAACTGGTCGCCGCCCGCGCCACCTTGATGCAGGGGCTCCCCGGGGGCGGTGCGATGTACTCCCTCCAGGCGTCCGAGGACGAGATCGCGCCCCTGCTGGCGGGCCGCGAGCGCGAGATGTCCGTCGCCGCGGTCAACGGCCCCCGGTCCACCGTCGTCTCCGGCGACGAGGAGGCCGTGGCCGCACTCGCCGCGCACTGGGCCGGACAGGGCCGCAGGACCCGGCGGCTGCGGACCAGCCATGCCTTCCACTCCCCGCGGATGGACGGGATCCTGGAGAAGTTCCGGCTGACCGCGAGCACCCTCTCCTACGCGCCGCCCCGCATCCCCGTCGTCTCCAACGTCACCGGCGGCACGGCCACCGGAGAGAACCTCCGCTCACCGGACTACTGGGTGCGGCACATCCGCTCGGCCGTCCGCTTCCGGGACGGGATGCAGACCCTGGCCGACGCCCGCGTCACCACCTTCGTCGAACTGGGCCCCGACGCCGTGCTCACCGCGATGGCCCGCGACTGCCTGGGCGTCCGTGCCGAGGGCACCGCCCTGATCCCGACGCTGCGCCGCGCGCGCCCGGAGACCCGTACGGCGCTCTCCGCCGTGGCCGCCGCCCACGTCCGGGGCGTCCGCCCGGACTGGGACGCGGTGTTCACCGGCACCGGCGCGCGCCGCGTGGGCCTGCCGACGTACGCCTTCCAACGGCAGCGGTTCTGGCTGGAGAACGGCACGGATGCCGGGACCGGTGGTGCCGGGCCCGCCCTTCCCGGCGCCCGTTCCATTCCCGCCACCGCGCCCGTTCCGGACGCCGGGCGGCCCGCCCTGCGCGAGTCCCTGCGCGGCCTGGACGGCGACGAGCGCCGCGAGCGGCTGGTGGAGGCTGTGCGGCAGTACGTCGCCGGGACCCTCGGCCACGCCTCGGCCGACGCGGTGGCTCCGGAGCGGGACTTCGCCGACCTGGGCTTCGACTCGATGTCGGCGGTCGAGCTCTCCGAGCGGCTCGGCGCCGCCATCGGACTCGCGCTGCCCGCCACCCTCGTCCTCGACCACCCCACGTCCCGGGACCTGGCGGCCTTCCTCGACGGTGAGCTCGCCCGCGGGTCCGGCGCCGGGCCCGCCCCCGCCGCGGCACCCGAAGGGCTCGGCGGACTCTTCCTGCGGGCCTGCCAGGACGGCCGGGCCGCGGAGGTCCACCAACTGATGACCGAACTCGCCCGCTTCAGGCCGCAGTTCGACTCGGCCGCCGCCCTCGGGCGGCCGCCCCGCACGGTCCGGCTGTGCGACGGCCCGGAGGAACCGGTCCTGATCTGCTTCCCGTCCTTCGTGTGGCAGCAGAACTTCTACCAATACGCGCGTATCGCCTCCTGGCTCCGCGGCAAGCGTGACGTGGCCATGGTCGGCCTGCCCGGTTTCCTGCGGGGCGAGCCGCTGCCCGCATCAGTCCGGGCGCTGACGGAGGTCCTGGCGGACGCGGCCCGACGGGCCGCCGGCGGTAGGCGGTTCGCTCTGCTGGGCCACTCCGGCGGCGGCTCCGTCGCGAGTGCGACGGCCGCGCACCTGGAGAGCCGGGGGGCGGGCCCCGCCGCCCTGGTGCTGCTCGACACCCCGACCTGGGGCGGCGGGCACGGCCTGGGCCCGGAATGGGGCGAGGCCCTCCAGGCGTCGCTGCTCGACCGCGGGGAACGCATCGGGCAGGCGGGCGACGGGGCGGGGGAGGCGTGGATCACCGCCCGTGCGCGGTATGCCACGTTCGACTACACCGTGCCGCCGCTCACCACCCCGACCCTGCTCGTACGGGCCACCGAACCGCTCGGCGCCGCCGCCCCGGGGGCCGGTGACGGGTGGCGGGTCACCTGGGAGCAGACCCACACGCTCGCGGAGGTTCCCGGCGACCACTTCTCCATGCTGGAGGCGGACCACGCGGCGGCGACGGCCGGGGCCGTCGAGAAATTCCTCCGTGACCTGGTCTGACCGACCGGCGGCCCGGCCCGACGGGCCCCCGGCAGGCCGCTTCTCTCTTTCCGCGCGCACACGAAGGGAATCCCGAGAAACCATGGGCGAGAAAACGAGTGCGGTGGTCCTGGGCGCGGGGATGGCGGGCATGCTCGCCGCCGCCGCGCTGGCCCGCCACGTCGACACCGTCACCGTGCTGGACCGCGACCGGCTCCCCGGCGACGCGGACCCGCGCAAGGGCGTACCGCAGGCCCGGCACACCCACGTGCTGTGGTCGGGCGGGGCGCGGGTCATCGAGTCGCTGCTGCCCGGCACGACGGAACGGCTGCTGGAGGCGGGCGCCCACCGCATCGGCCTGCCCGAGGACCTCGTGTCGCTGACCGCCTACGGCTGGCAACAGCGCTTCCCCGAGACCCAGTTCATGATCGCGGCCGGCCGTCCGCTGCTCGACTGGACCGTACGCGACCAGGCGCAGGCCGATCCGCGGATCACCGTGATCGGCGACACCGACATCATCGGGCTGCGCGGCGACGCGGAACGGATCACCGGCGTCACGTACAAGCCCCGCCGCCAGGGCACGGTGTCGGTGCTCGACGCCGACGTCGTGGTGGACGCCGCCGGCCGGGGCTCGCCGATGAAGCGCTGGCTGGCCGGCCTCGGGATGCCCGCCGTGCAGGAGGACGTCGTCGACTCCGGGATGGCGTACGCGACGCGGATCTTCCGGGCGCCCGAGGGTGCGGCCAAGAGGTTCCCCCTGGTGAGCGTCTACGCCGACCACCGCGCCGGGGTGCCGGGCCGCAACGGCATCCTGCTGCCGATCGAGGACGGCCGCTGGATGGTGACGCTGTCCGGTACGCGCGGCGGCGAACCGCCGAACACCGAGGACGGCTTCACCGCCTATCTGGAGACCCTGCGCCACCCGCTCCTCGCCGAACTCGTCTCCCGGGCCGAGCCGCTGACCGGGGTCCAGGCGTCCCGCTCCACGGCCAACCGCCGCCTCTTCTACGACCGGCTCGTCGACTGGCCGGAGGGGCTGGTCGTCGTCGGCGACGCGGTGGCCGCCTTCAACCCCGTCTACGGGCACGGCATGAGCGCGGCGGCCCTGGGCGCGGCCGCCCTGGGGGCGGCACTGGAGGAGAGCGGGGTCGGGCCGGGGATGGCGCGCGGCGCCCAGCGGGCGATCGGCGCCGTGGTCGACACGCCCTGGTCGCTCGGCACCTCCCAGGACATCTGCTACCCCGATGTCTACATCGAGACCCGGGATCCACGGCTGACGCGGTACGCCGGGGAGCGGCGGGCGCAGGCCGACCTGATCGGTGAGGCGGCACTGGGCGATCCGGTCGTCTGCGCGGCCGCGATGCAGGTCAACACGCTCTCGGGTGCGGCCGACGCCCTGCAATCGCCCGAGGTGCGGGCCGCGTTGGGCCGGATACCCGCAGGCGGGGTGCGGCCGGACGGGCCGACGCTGACCGAAGAGGAGCGGGGCGCGGCGGCGCTGGTCGTCGCCAACCAGTCCGAATAGGGAACGAGTTGACGGAACTTTGATGCCGCCGGGGGTGAATCAACCTTCCGGCGGCGTCGATTCCGTTCCCTGCCCCCCGCTCCTGGATTACAGTGATGACTGAAACTTCTAGAAGTTGCTGTTTCGCCTAGGAGAAGCTGTATGTCATCGAGCGCCGACGAGGGGCCCGCCCCCCAGTCCGAGGAAGTGCTGGCCTGGATGGAGCGGGTGACCACCTGGTTCATGCAACAGGCGGGCTGGCCACCGATCATGGGGCGCACCATGGCCTGGCTCATGGTGAGCGATCCACCCGAACAGACCGCCGCGGAAATCGCCGAAGCCGTGCAGGCGAGCCGCGCCTCGCTCACCACCACGCTCAGGCTGCTGACCGAGGCCAGGATGGTGCAGGCCGTCACCCGCGCCGGACGCCGGGCGACGTATTACCAGATCACCGAGGACGCCTGGTCGGGCGTGCTCAAACGGCGGCTCGAAAGCCTCACCTCGTTCGTGGACATCACCAGTGAGGGCCTGCACCTGTTCCCGGACGACGCCGTGCGCGCCCGCCGGATGCGGGAGGCCCACCGGATGTTCGCGTGGCTGAGCTCCGAGGCCGGGCCGATGTGGAAGCGCTGGGACGCCGTGAACTCCGGTGACCAGGCCGTGGAAGGGGAAGAAGAAGGGATGTCTTTATGAGCAGCACTGAGGCCACCCGCAAGGCGTGGGCGCTCGGCGCCATCGGACTGAGCCTGCTGGTCGTCGGTGTCGACGCCACCATCCTCAACGTCGCGGTGCCCACCATCAGCGCCGACCTCGACGCCTCGACCAGCCAACTCCAGTGGATCGTGGACGCGTTCACCCTGGTCCTCGCCGCGGCGCTGCTGCCGGCGGGCCTGCTGGGCGACAAGTACGGCCGCAAGAAGTTCCTCGTCGCGGCGCTGATCCTCTTCGGCGGCGCATCCCTGTGGTGCGCCTACTCCGGCTCCTCCGGGCAGCTGATCGCCGCCCGCGCGGTGCTCGGGCTCGGCGCCGCCTTCATCGTCCCGATGAGCACCTCCGTCCTGCTGAACCTCTTCGAGACCGAGCAGGAACGCACCAAGGCCATTGGCGTCATCGCCGTCTCCACGATGCTCGGCCTCCCGCTGGGTCCCGTCGTCGGCGGCGCGCTGCTCAACCACTTCTGGTGGGGCTCGGTCTTCCTCATCAACGTCCCGCTCGTCGTCATCGGCGCGCTCGCCGTGGCCAAAGTGGTGCCGGAGTCGCGCGGTTCGGAGGGCGTCGGCATCGACTTCCTGGGCGTGGTGATCTCCAGCGTCGGCCTGACGGCGCTGACCTTCGGCGCGATCGAGGCCGGCGAGAAGGGCTGGGGGAGCGCCGAGGCCCTGCTGTCGCTCGGCGGCGGCGTGGTCGCCCTGATCGTGTTCGTCCTGTGGGAGCTGCGCGTCGCCGTCACCGGGAATCCGCTCGTCGACCTCCGCCTGTTCCGCACCCGCGGCTTCGTCTGGGGCTCGGTCCTCAGCACCATCGTCAGCTTCGCGATGTTCGGGCTCATCTTCGCCCTGCCGCAGTACTTCCAGGCCGTCCAGGGCACCGACGCCCTCGGCACCGGCCTGCGGCTGCTGCCGATGATCGGCGGACTCCTCGTCGGCGCCAGCGCGATCAACAAGATGCGCCCGGACATCGGCCCCCGCGCCGTACCGGCGCTCGGCTTCCTCCTGGTGGCCATCGGCCTGTTCATGGGCACCTACACCGAGACCGACACCGGCTACGGCTATGTGGCCGTCTGGATCGTGGTCATCGGCGCCGGGCTGGGCCTGGCCATGACCCGCTCGATGGCGGCGGCCCTGAACTCCCTGGCCAAGGAGCGCAGCGGCGTCGGCTCCGCGGTCGTCCAGGCGCTCCGCCAGGTCGGCGGCGCCATCGGCGTCGCGGTGCTCGGCTCCGTCGCCAACTCCAGCTACCGCAACAACCTCGACCTGAAGAACGCTTCCCAGCAGGTGGAGGACGCGGTCAGCCGGAGCGTGTCCACCGGCGTCGCCGTGGCCGAGAAGATGCACGACACTGTGATGCTCGGCGCCGTGCGGGACGCCTTCGTGGACGCCATGCACACGCTGCTGTTCGTCTGCTCCGGCATCGGCGTCGTCGCCGCCCTGCTGGCCCTGGCCTTCATGCCCAGGCGCGCGGCCCTGCCGCCGGAGAAGGAACCGGCCCAGGAGGGCCTCGGCGACCAGGCGGAGGCCCCCGGCTCGCCGGCCTGACCACCGTGCGGGCCCCTCGGCGCCGCGGCACCGCGTCTCCCTGTGGACGCGGTGCCGCGGTCCCGCCGTGCCCGGGGCCGTCAGGCGATCTCGCCCATGCCGACCTGGAGATCCGGCGGCAGCTGCTCGCGCCGGGAGATGTTCAACTTCCGGTAGACCCGGGTGAGATGCTGCTCCACGGTGCTCACCGTGACAGTGAGCCGTTCCGAGATCTCGCGGTTGGTGTAGCCGCACGCCGCGAGGACGGCCACCCGCTTCTCGGAGTCGCTGAGCTTCGCCTCGGCCGCGGCCCGGAAGGCCCGGTTGTCGGGGCCGCCGAACACGACCGCCGGATGCCGGTCCCCGAGGTCGGGCCGTATGGACTCGCACAGTGTCCCGGCCCCGCACTCCTCGGCCATCCGCCACGCCCTGCTCTTCACCACGGCCGCCCGTGCGGAGTCGCCCAGCAGCTCGTGCGCCTCACCGAGCGCGGCCAGCGCGCGGGCCAGCTCCAGCCGGTCACCGGAGCGCTGCAGCGCCTCCACGGCCCCGGCGAGCGCGCGCGGCCGCTGTGCGAGGTCCCCGGTCATCGCCCGGATCCGCAGACAGACGCCCCGGACACGGGAGTTGTCGGAGTCGCTCATCCGGAGCTGCTCGGTGACGAGCCGCGCCGCCTGGTCGCGGTCGGAGAGCTGGAGCCACGCCTCGGCGGCGTCCGTGCGCCAGGGCAGCAGGACGGGCCGGTCGACCCCCCAGCGGGCGGCGAGCCGGCCCAGGGCGAGGAAGTCGCCGAGCGCGGCGTGGATCCGGTTGGTGGCGAGGTGGTAGCGTCCGCGCGCCCGCAGGTAGCCGAGCCCGTACACGGTCCGGAACAGGGCGTTCGGCACCGACTGGTTGAGCTGCCGGGCCGCCGCCCCGTAGTTCCCCATGGCGGTGTAGGCGAGGATCAGGCTCGACATGGGGCCGCCGATGAACAGGCTGCCGGTGCGCTCGGGGAAGGCCCGCATCGCGCGGCGCGCGTGGTCCTCCGCGGCCGGCAGCCGGCCCTGGCGCAGTGCGATCTCGGCCCGCAGCGAGGCGAACACCGCCTGCCAGCCCGGGGCGCCCCGGCGCGCGGCCTCCTCGAGGAACCAGGTGCACCACGGATCCGCCAGGTCCACCCGGTCGCTGTACAGCAGTGACTTCAGCGCCGTGACGATGGGGCCGAGCGTCGTGTCCGTCAGCGGCGACACCCGCAGGAAGTGCTCGGTCCCGGCGAGGGTGCACTCGTACTCCTGGGCGCTGCCGGGCACCACCGGCGGGTCCTGTGGCCGGGCGGACCCGACCGTGGCGCCCACGCACTCGGAGCGCTGCGGGTGCCAGGTCCACGGCATCAGGACCTCGCACTCGGACCCGACCGCCCACTCCGCCTCGGGGCCGGACAACTCCTTGATCCTCCCCAGGGCGTGCCGGGCCTCGTCGAGCCGGCCGTGCGCGGCCAGCAGCCTCGCCAGCAGGCCGACGGAGGCCACCGGGAGGCGGTCGGCCCGCAGCGCGGAGATCGGCTCGGCCAGATGGCGCTCCTCCGCGGCGGCCGGGTTGATCCGCCAGGTGATGGCGGCGAGCCGGATCCGCATCTCCGCCCGGAGCCCGTCGTCCGCGCAGCTCTCGCAGGCCAGCTCCAGATACGCGATGGCCTGCCGCACCTCGTCCTCCGCCAGCACCTGCTCGGCCGCCTCCTGGAGCACCGCGACGCCCCAGGGGCCGATCGCGTCGCGCGCGGCCAGCAGGTGCCCGGCGACCTCGGTGGCGGGCGCGCCCTCCTGGTGCAGCAGCGCCGCGGAGAGGCAGTGCAGCGAACGGCGTTCGGTGGCGGGCATGCTGTCGATCACTGCCGCCCTGGCCAGTGGGTGCCGGAAGCGGAACCCTTCGGTGAGCAGCCCGGCACCGGCCAGGGCGTGCAGGGCGCGGGATGCCGACGCCGGTGTCATTCCCGCCAGTTGACCCAGGCGCTCGGGGCGGGCCGGGTCGCCCAGCACGGCGAGTGCCTTGGCGGCCGCCGGCATCCCGGCGCCGCCCCGGTGCAGGCAGGTGAGGACGGCCTGACCGAAGCGGGCGCCGGGGACCACGCCGAGGGCGGTGCCGGGCTCCCGGCAGGTCCCCGACAGGCGGTGGTCCTCGATCAACGCCCGTAACAGCAGCGGGTTCCCCCCGCTGCAGGCGTGGAACTCGGCCGGCAGCCGGGGGTCGGCCGGCACGTCCGGCTGCGCGGCGAGGATCTGGGCCACGCCCGGCAGCCCCAGCGGCTCCAGCCGGATCCGCCGGAAGCCCGGCTGCCGGAGCAGTTCGGTGTCGAACGTCGGGTCCTGCGGAGGGCAGTCGAGGGACTGGGCCAGGAGCACCAGTATCCGGCTCTTCCGGGAATGGTGGATCAGGTGCGCCAGACAATGCAGGGAGTCGCCGTCGACGTATTGGAGATCGTCTATGGCGACCACCACCGGGACCTCGCGGGCCAGTTCCTGAAGAGCGGCCGAGAACCGCTGGGATATCGGTGTCCGGGTGTGCCGGTCGTCGACCGGACGGAGACGTTCGCGGGCGTCGCGGGGAAAGGACGGGTGATCGATCAACTGGCGCAGCACGTCGAACGGCGGGCTGTCCGGGGCCGGGGAGCCCGTGGCGCCGAGCACCATCGCTCCGGCCGATGAGGCGTGATCACCCGTCAGGGCGAGCGTCTCGCTCTTCCCGCATGCCACTCCGCCCTCGATGAGAATGGTTCTGGTTCCGCCGCCGTTTCCGCAGGAGACGCTCTCGGCGAGCGCCGCCTGGAGTATCTCTAATTCCGCTCCTCTTTCGGCGAATATCATGATGTTGAGCACCCCCGAGATTTCTGCTTGCCGAGCACTTCACGAGCAGGTTGTTCTCCGGCATACTTGGCGCACGTTGCCTGTGCGTTGCCGCGGTGTGTCCAACTGCGGCCGCTCGGGGCGCCCTGTGTCATGAGCGCGCTGTATGGGCAGCCCAGGGGTGGATCGGAGTCGGCTGAGGACGGCGCGCGCATCATCGTCGATGCGCCGGGGCGGGCGAAGGGCGAGGTCTTCCAGTCTCGGCGTAAACCTAGACTGCCGCCCCCGTCCCGTCAAACTCCTTGGTAGGGACAGCAGTTGCTGTGTGAAGGTGCCCCGCTGCACTGCATCACTCCGGATGACTGTGCATAATTTTTACGCGCCTTTGGCGGGCTCGCGACTGTGAGGGCGTGCCCGCCGTCACCTCAGCCGGTGCGGCGGCTGCGCAGCAGTTCCAGCGCCAGTGGCAGCAGCGACAGCGCGACGACGAGCCCGACGAGGGGCAGGAGATAGCGGTCGACGTTCGGCACCGCCGACCCCAGACCGTATCCCGCCAGGACCAGGCCCACCGTCCACACCAGCCCGCCGGCCGTCTGCCAGAGCGCGAACGTGCGCGGTGCCACGCCCAGGGCTCCCGCGAGCGGATTGAGGACCGTGCGGACCACCGGCACGAAGCGCGCCAGCACGATCGCGCGGGCATGGCCGTACCGGTCGAGCAACTCCTCGGCCCGCGCGGCCCCTTCGTGCAGCCGGCGGTTGCGGGAGCGGCCGAGCAGGGTGCGGCCGCCCCGCCGCCCGAGTACGTATCCGCACTGCGCACCGGCCAGCGCCCCGACGGCGGCGGCGACCAGCACCTGCGTCAGGTCGAGCCGGGGACCGGAGTGCGTGCCCGCCCTCGCCAGCAGCCCGGCGGTGAACAACAGCGAGTCCCCGGGCAGGAAGAAGCCGATCAGCAACCCCGTCTCCGCGAACAGCACCACGGCGATCCCGAGTGCTCCGAAGGCCGCCAGCAACGAGGAGGCGTCCAGGGGGTTGACGGCCAGATCGGCAGCGGTGTGGGTGAGCACGTGAACGCCTCCGCCAGTCGAGGGCGGGGCCGGTCCGTCCCGGCCCCCGGGACTGTATGACGATCCGGGGCGGCGAAGGATGCGGGTCGGCCCGCGGAATCCGGGTCCGCCCGGCGGCGCGGACCGGGGCGCGAAGCGGGGTGCGGGGGAGAGCGCGGCGCTGTGCGCCGTCACCTCCTGTGCTGCCGCGCAAATGCAAATGCCCCACCAACGAGCCCTGTCGGCAAGGGGTCTGCTTTGCTAAAGTGTCTGGCGAAGTGTCCGTCAGGAACACGGCCGGGGGTCATCGGGGATGGACCGCAAATACATATGATCGGCCGCTTCCCAAGGTCGTCGAACGCGACCTTCCACTGACCGGAACAGCGAGCCGACGAGCCGTACACCGGGGCATCCCGGCCTGTGATCGGGCCGAAATCATGGTTGTTTCCCCGACCGCGGTCGCCTGCCGGTCGGGCCCGTACAGGGGCGCGCATGAGAATGTTTCGGGCGGTGCGGGATTTCCCTCTGGCATTGCGGTTGCTATTCATCAATCAGTTTGGCGTCGACATCGGCTTCTGCGTCCTGATCCCTTTTCTCGCAAAGTATTTGGAACAGGATCTCGGGATGTCGGCGGCCCTGGTCGGACTCGTGCTCGCCGTACGGAACCTCAGCCAGCAGGGGCTGTTCGTCGTCGGCGGCACCGCGGCCGACCGGCTCGGCGCGCGCACGGTGATCGTCACCGGGTGCGCCCTGCGGACCGCGGGCTTCGCCCTCTTCGCCTTCGGGAACTCCCTGCCCCTGCTGCTGGCCGCCTCCGTGCTCAGCAGCCTGGCGGGGGCGCTGTTCTATCCCGCCGTACGCGCCTACGTCGCCCAGGAGATGGGGGAGCGTCAGGCCGAGGCGTTCGCGCTGCTCAACGTCTTCGCCACCAGCGGCTGGCTGATCGGACTCCTGCTCGGCAGCCTGCTGTTCCTCGCGGACATCCGGGTCTGCGCGCTGGCCGTCTCCGGCTTCTTCACCCTGCTGACGATCGCCCAGGCACTCACTCTCCCGGCGCGCAAGACCGTCCACGCGCCCGAGACGGTCCTCGCGGACTGGCGCGAGGTGCTCGGCAACCGCCGCTTCCTGTGCTTCTCCCTCGCCGCCACCGGCATGGTCGTCATGGAGAACCAGCTCTTCGTCCTGCTGCCCGAGGGCGCGCGCACCGTGTCCGGCTGGAACGGCGCGGCCGGGCTGCTGCTGGCCTCCGGCGCCGTCGTCCACCTGCTCTTCCAACTCCCGATCACCAGAACGCTGGAGAGACGCGGCGGCGGCGCGCGCTGGCTGGGGGCCGGGATCGCCCTGATAGGGGCCGGCTTCGTGCCGCCCCTGCTGGTCTGCGCCACGACCCGGCCGGACGGCCCCGGGCAGGGCATCGCCAGGCTCGCCGTCATGATCACCGGTGCGCTGCTGCTCTACGCCGGGGGCATGATCGCCTATCCGTCGGCCATGGAGGTCATCCCCCGGTTCGGCCGCGAGCGGCTGACCGGAACGTACTTCGGGCTCTTCTACATGCTGTCGGGCACGGCGGCGGTCGGCGGCAACGCCGTCGTCGGCTGGGCGATGGACCTCGCCGACTGCACCGGCAGGCGCTGGCTGCCCTGGCTGTGCTGCGTGGGCTTCGGGCTGACGTCGGCCGTGGCCGTCAACTGGCTCTACCGCGCCCGGGTGCTGCCCCGCGCGCCCGCCGCGGTGCCGCGGCCCGCGATCGAGGGCCCGGCCCGGCTGCCCGGCCCGGCGCACGCCCCCGACGAGGCACGGGAGCAGCCTCCCCGCTGAGCCCGGTGACCACCCCGCCGTACGGGCCGGGCCGGCCGCGCCCGGCCGCATCACGTCTTGCGCGCCCGCGCGGACCCCTGCAAGGTCGAGGCAACGAGCACGAGGAGCAGGAGGAGGCGGACGACCGTGCCCATCGCGACGGTGAACCCCGCGAACGGCGAGACGCTCAGGACCTTCGACGAGCTCGGAGCGGACGGGATCGAGCGATGCCTGGCCGCCGCGGTCTCGGCGTTCCGGCGCTACCGCACCACCGACCTCCCCGAGCGGGCGCGGCTGATGAGCCGCGCCGCGGACCTCCTGGAGGAGGACCAGGAGACCATCGCCCGCACCATGACCACCGAGATGGGCAAGCCCCTGGCCGCCGCCCGGGCCGAGGCGGCCAAGTGCGTGAAGGCGATGCGCTGGTACGCCGGGCACGCCGAGATCCTGCTGGCCGACGAATACCCCTCCGACACCGAGGTGAAGGACTCCGGCGCGGCCCGCGCCCGGGTCCACTACCGCCCCCTGGGCGCGGTCCTCGCGGTCATGCCGTGGAACTTCCCGCTGTGGCAGGTCGTGCGCTTCGCGGCCCCCGCCCTGATGGCGGGCAACGTCGGCCTGCTCAAGCACGCCTCCAACGTGCCGCAGACCGCGCTCTATCTGGAGGACCTCTTCCGCCGCGCCGGATACCCCGAGGGGTGCTTCCAGACGCTGCTCGTGGGCTCCCGCGCCGTCGAGGGCATCCTCCGCGACCCCAGGGTCGCTGCCGCGACGCTCACCGGGAGCGAACCGGCGGGCCGGTCCGTGGCCGCGATCGCCGGCGACGAGATCAAGAAGACCGTCCTCGAACTCGGCGGCAGCGACCCGTACGTCGTGATGCCGTCGGCCGACCTCGACCGCGCCGTACGCACCGCGGTGACCGCCCGCGTGCAGAACAACGGGCAGTCCTGCATCGCCGCCAAGCGCTTCATCGTCCACACCGACGTCTACGACCACTTCGCCGAGGGCTTCACGGCCCGCATGGCGGCGCTGACCGTCGGTGACCCCATGGCCGACACCACCGACGTCGGCCCCCTCGCCAGCGAGCAGGGGCGGGCCGACCTGGAGGAACTGGTCGACGACGCAGTGCGCCGTGGCGCCGCGGCGCTGTGCGGCGGCGGGCGGCCGAAGGGGCTGGACGCGGGCTGGTTCTACGAACCGACGGTCCTCGCCGGGATCACCCCCGATATGCGGATCCACCACGAGGAGGCGTTCGGCCCGGTGGCGACGCTCTACCGGGTGGGCGGGCTCGACGAGGCGGTGGAGCTCGCCAACGACACCCCCTTCGGGCTGAGCTCCAATGTCTGGACCCGCGACCCGGGGGAGCAGGAGCGCTTCGCGCGGGACATCGAGGCCGGTGGTGTCTTCTTCAACGGCATGACCGCCTCGCACCCCGCGCTGCCGTTCGGCGGGGTCAAGCGCTCCGGCTACGGCCGGGAGCTGTCGGGGCACGGGATCCGCGAGTTCTGCAACATCACCACCGTGTGGCACGGGGCGGACCCGGAGGCCTGAGCCCCCGTCCCCACCGCCTCCGGGAAGGCCGTCCCTCCCGGCCTTCCCGGGCGCGGCCGCTCCACCGATGGCACGATGCCGCCGCATCTGGTCACCTGGAAGGGGTAGCCGGATCCACGGGCCCCGGGGGTTCCGGCCCCCGGGTGGACGGCACTGTTCCGTCGAAGGAGAACCCCATGACCACTGCCACAGCCACCGACACCGGCACGCTGCGCGACCTGCTGCAGGCGCCGGGCCCCTTCCTGTCGGTGTACTTCGACCGTGAGGCGCGGCCCCAGCTGGCACAGGCGGCCCAGTCCCGGTGGCGCGGCCTGACCGGTCGGCTGGCCGAGGAGGGAGCCGCCCCGGCCACCCTGGACGCCCTCACCTCCGAGGTCATGGACCGGCTGCCCGGCACCGGGGTGCTGGCCGCCTTCGCGGCGGAGGGCAAGGTGCGGCACGTCGTCGAGCTGCCCGGCGGCGGACACGGCGACCTCGCGATGTCGGGGCCCCTCCCGCACCTGCTGCCCCTGATGGAGTGGCGCCAGGACCACCCGGCCCACGTGGTCGTCGTCGTGGACCGCTCCGGAGCCGACCTGCTGCTGTACGCGGAGGGCTCCACCGAGCCCGTACGCCGCACGGTCACCGGCCCCGACGACGAGATCGGGCGCAGCTCCGGGCTGCCCCAGATGCGCTTCCAGCACCGGGCCGAGGACTCCTGGGAGCACAACGCCACCGCGGTCGCCGACGCCGTGGCCGAGGCCCTCGGAGAGGTCTCCGCGCGCCTCCTCCTGGTCGCCGGCGATGTACGGGCCCGGCAGTACCTGACCAAACACCTCCCGTCCCGGGTCCTGCGCGACGTGTCCATCGGCCAGGTCAGCGGCGGCCGCAGCGAGGACGGCTCCGGCGGCGGGCGTGCGGCCCAGGTGGCGGCCGAGGCGTCCGCGGCCGCCCGGGAGGAGACCGCCGAACTGCTGCGCCGCCTCGACGAGGAGCGCGCACCGGGCGGCCACGCCGTGGAAGGCGTCCACGAGACCCTGGAGGCACTGGCCGCGGGCAGGGTCGGCACCCTGGCCGTCACCGACGACCCCCGGGACGCCCGCACGGCCTGGTTCGGGACCTCGCCCACCGATGTCTACGAACGCCACGAGGACTTCGTGCCCAACGGCAGCGGCCCGCTCGTCAGCGGCCGCCTGGCCGACGTCGCCGTCCGCTCCGCGCTGCTCACCGGCGCCGACGTACGCATCCTGGAGCCGGACACCCCCGGCGCCCCGTCGCAGGGCACCGGCGGCATCTGCCGCTTCGGCTGACCTCGCGGGCGCTCAGGGCGCCATCGTGCGCAGCGTCTGTTCCCGTACGGCGTCGAGGAAAGCCGGGACGTCCTCCATTTTCGTCCCCAGACACTCCACGATCAGCCCCATGACATCGCCCGCCGAGAGCGCGCCCACCACCGGATGCACATGGGCGAGCTCCACCCGCTGCTCGATCCGCTCGACGAAGAGCAGCGCCAGGGCGAGTTCCGGCACATTGCCGGTGTTGCCGTATGTGAAGTCCTTCTTGACGACCCACATCTGCGGGATGACGGCCCCATAAACAATGATGTGGGCCAGCGCGAACATGGCCCGCGCCGTCTCCCGCGCCGACCGCTCGTCCTCGTCCAGACCCTGGAGAGCGGCGATGGCGTCCATGTCCTCCGCGAGATGCGCCTGGATCAGTGCCACGCCGTGGAGCACTTCGTCCTTCGTGTAGGGGCGCTTCCGCCTGTCGCTCACTGTCCACCAACTCCTGCTTCACCGTGGCTCCGTCGCGGTGCGCCCAGTCTGGCAGGCACCCGGCCGCTCCCGCAGGGCGTTGGAATGCCCGGCCGCGAACGCAATGCGAAACCGGCTCTCCCACCCGTTCGGCCCAATTGACTGTGGGCCGTCCGGGGTAGGGGGAGAGTGGTCACCGGGCCCGGTCCGGCGTTCCGTCAGGACCGGGAATTCCCTTCCGAGCACCGCGAACGCGAGCGCATGCGGGGGCGTCATGAGCACACCGGCTCCGATTCGGATCCTGCGCGGCACCGATTTGCTGGACCTCACCTTCACTTTCCCCGGCCTGACATTCCAGGGCGGCCCGGGGCCCCGGCGGCTGGTCCGGGCGGATCCCCAAGCGGACGCCCTCCTCGTCGTCACCTTCGGACCGCAGCACGTGGTGGAGCAGGCATTCGACGCGGAACTGCCCACCGAACCGAAAGACTTGCCCGTCGAATCACTCATCAGCGGCAAAAGCGTGCTCGTCTTCGAAGTCGGCGCGCAGGACGCCGTCGACTACGACGAAGGCGGGCTGCTCGACGCGATGGGACGCCTGCCGCTCAGGGTCGTCGATGCCGCCCGCGAACCGGACACCGCCCCCGTCGCTGTCCTGCGGCTCCCGGGGCCCGCACCCGACGGCACCGGCGACCCCACCGCCCGGGCCGTCTCCCTCGTGCGCCTCCTGCGCACCACCGCCGAACTGAGCGCGCGCTACGGGGCCGAGGCCACCCTCGCGGCGGCCGGAGCGGTCGTCGAGAGAGCCGCCACCGCGGGCCCCCAGGACCCGCTGTCCGACCCCGCCCATCCCTTCACCGGCGTCGAACTTCCCTACCGGCTCTGCCTTTCACCCACCCAGAAGGCGCGGTGGAGCCACCGGGGAACCGTCGCCGACCCCGCGCCCGGCGAGCGGGTCGAGCTCTGGCACACCCGGTCGACCGGCGCCACCGCCCGCGCCGTGTGGAACCGCGACCGTGGCGCCGACCCCGGCGCCCCCGCAGACTTCCGGCAGCCGCTGACCGCACAGGACCGCGGCTGGATCGTCGACCTCACCTCCGGCGCCGGGCTCACCACCCCCGGGGCGAAGCCCTATGTGCCGCTGCCGATCGCCGTCGACAAGCTGATGCTGTCGGCCATGGGCGGCTGGCTCGACAGCCTGGGGGAGTGGCCCGAGCGGCCCACCGGGATTCCGCTCAGCGAGTGGCGGCACCGCGCCGCACTCGGCAGGGACCACTACGTCAGGGTGATGTACGCGGGCTTCCTCTGCCCCTTCGGCCACCGGGCCGACCTCGTCAAGGTCACCGAGCGCACCTTCGGCGACCCGCGCGCCGCCTATCTCTCCCAGCGGTTCTTCATCGTCGTCCGCCGGCCGCTGCGCATCTACGACCCCGGCCGTCCCCTCCCGGCCGGACCCGGCGACACCGGTGAACTGACCAACGTCCTCTTCCCGTTCACCCAGGTCCACCTCGACACCCTCGTCACGCCCGACCTCACCGACGTGCCACCCGGCATCGAGGCGTTCTTCCCCGCCACCCGCGCCGAGAGCCCGTTCCGGTTCAAGGCCACCGCGGTGGACCACGACGGGCGGACCGTGGAATTCCGCACACCGCTGAAGTTCGTCCCCGACACCCTCGCCACCGGCACCGCGCTCACCACGGTCGTCGCCGACTACAACAACGAGGACCCCCGCCACCCCCTGGCCCCCACCCTCCAGGTCGACCCGCCCCCGCGGACCAGCGCCGCCCTGCTCGGCCAGTCCGTGGCGCTCGCGCCCAGCGCCAAACCCGACGACACCCGCCTCGACGTCGCCGACCTGGTGTGGGGCATGGTCGCGCCACCGGCCCTGGCCCAGCAGGACCCGGCGCACCCGGGCGAGGCCGCCTTCATCCCTCAACTCCGCTGGGCGAACGTCACGGTGCCCGCCGTCGGCCACCTCACCGGCGCGAACACCACCGTGCCCGTCCGCTACGCCGAGCGCTACGCCCTGTCCGCCTTCCAGCAGATCACCCAGGGCGCGCGCACGGCCAACAAGGGCGAGGTCTTCCTCAGCCTGCTCACCGACCCGCACAACCCGCTCACCATGAACTTCAACGGCCAAAGCGACCGCTCCGGCGGACTGGTGGCACCCAGCTTCGACGTGGCCGGGCTCTCCCGCAGGACCGGACCGGTCTCCGGCGTCGCGGCCGCCGGCGCCGACGCCCTCGCGAAGATCGCCGACGGCACCTTCGAACCCACCGACTACTTCCACGTCTCCGACGTCCTCGGGCTGCTGGGCGCCAATCTGCTGGGCGTCGTCCCCCTCGCCGAGATCATCAAGCCCGCCGGACTCGACCAGCCCCTGAAAGTACCCAACTTCTTCACCGAGACCGTCAACGCCGTCACCGGCTTCCTGTCCGACCTGAGCCGGATCCGCGCCCTGGTCCTCAACGAGGCCGACCGCTACCCGCCCGCCGCGCGGCAGGTCGCCGACACCGCCCAGGCCCTGGTCACCACGGTCGGCGACTTCCTCGCCCAACGCCTCGCCGGAGCCCAGGGCCCGCTCACGATGCAGGACGTCGACCGCGCCTTCGACGCCTTCTCCACGGCCCTCACCGACCTCCTCAACACCCTTCCCCAGGGCGCCGACCCCGGCGTCCGCGCCCTGCTCGCCCGCGTCCGGCAACAGGTCGCCACCTGGAACAACGCCGCCGGACAAGTACTCTCCCTGCGCCAGGCAGTGGAGAAGGCCGCGGACGCCGCGAAACTCCCCGAGACCGTCAACGCCCGGCTGGAGTGGAACCCGCAGATCCAGCCCTGGACACCGCCCGGCGCCGGCGGACCCGTCTTCGTCCCCGACCCCGACGGACGGTTCTCCGTCGTCGTCGACCTCCGCGGGTCGCTGCGCCCCGACCTGTCCTCCGGCGCCGACGTCACCTGCTCCCTGGAGAAGTTCAAACTTCTCCTCGTGCCCGGCTTCAACGCCCTCGAACTCGACTTCGAGCACATCCGCTTCACCGCGCGGGCCGGCAAGAAGCTCGACGTCGACGTCGCCTTCAAGGGCGTCCACTTCATCGGCCCGCTGTCCTTCGTGGAGACCCTGCGGCGGCTCATTCCCCTCGACGGGTTCAGCGACCCGCCCGGCCTCCAGGTCACCCCCTCCGGCATCGTCGCCTCGTACGGACTGCCGCTGCCCAACCTCGCGATCGGCGTGTTCAGCCTGGAGAACATCCGCCTCGACGCCTCCCTCGACCTGCCCTTCGTCGGACGGGCGATGGAGGCCGGCTTCTCCTTCTGCACCCGGCAGGCGCCCTTCCGGCTCACCGTCTCCCTGCTCGGCGGCGGCGGATTCTTCGGGATCGTCCTCACCCCGCAGCGCATCGCGGTGCTCGAAGCGGCGCTGGAGTTCGGCGCCGCCCTGTCCATGGACTTCGGCGTCGCGAGCGGCAGCCTGTCGGTGATGGCGGGCATCTACTACCGGCTGGAGATCGACACCGGGGAGTCCCGGCTCACCGGATACTTCCGGGCCCGCGGCGAGGTCGACGTCCTCGGCATCGTCTCCGCCTCCGTGGAGCTCTACCTCGAACTCACCTGGGACATGGGCACCCACACCGTCTTCGGCCGGGCGCGGATCACCATCAGCGTCCACATCGGCTTCTGGTCGCAGTCGGTGACCATCGAGTGCGAGAAGCGGTTCGTGGGCTCCGGACCCACCACCCTCACCGCCCTCCCCGGCGCGGCGGACCCCGTACGGCCGCCCGCCTTCGCCGAGATGATGGCGCCCTACACCGACCCGGTGACCGGCGACACGCGCGTTCCCGTCGACGAATACTGCACCGCTTTCGCGGAGGTGAGCTGAGCCATGCCCGAGACGATCCGGTGGACCGTACTGCCCGACGGGGTGAGCGCCCAGGGCAAGCTCCGGCTGACCGTCCTGGTCAGCCCGCGCCTGACCGGTGGAGGCACGCTGAACGACTTCGCGGGCTTCCTCGACTGGCCGACGACCCTCGCCGCCTACGCCAGGGCGCTCCAGGTGGAGTTCGCCCCGCCCGGCGGCGGCACCGGCACCGCCGTGCCCACCGAGCCGCGCACGGACCGCTACCCGCCGCCCGACAGCACCCTGTGGCAGCAGCTCTTCCGCCCCGACACCAAGGTGACCGACCCCACCCGGCCCACCGCCCTCGCCCAGGGTGTCCCCCCGACGCTCCGCTCCTTCCCCAGCAAGGCCGTCCACGGACAGATCGGCAACCTCTACCAGGTCGCCGTGACGACCACCGCCCGCAGCAGGGCCTTCCCCGGCAGCGGCGGCGAGGACCGTGCCGAAGGCACACCCGCCCCACCGCCCACCTGGGACCTTCCCGACCTCTTCGACCTCCTCGTCCCCCTCAATGAGCGCATCAGGACCCTCGCCAGAGCCGTCGAATCGACCTACGGGCAGCTCGACCACCTCATCCAGGGCACGGCCGGCATCAGCACCGACCCCTACCGGCCCCGCTGTATGGACCGCTCCGCCCCCGGCTACCAGGGCGACAGCGCCATGCTCAACTTCGCCGAGCTGTACCGCTTCTACGACCGGCGGCCCGCCCCCGCGGCCCCCGCCGAGGCCGCCCCCACCCCCGACCCGCCACAGCGCCCCGACCTCGACTTCCACGCCGCCTGCGCCCTCCTCGCGGACCACCCCGAACTGCTGCGCCGCTTCGGCCTCGCCCTCGACCTGCTCGTCACCCCGCCACCGGGCCTCGCCGACCAGTGGCAGGCACGCGTGACCTTCACCGCCCCGCAAGGACGGCTCGACACGGACGAGAGCCTGCGGCCCTGGACCAGGCTGCGCTACGTCGCGGGCGCGCGCTGCGAGGCGTACGCGGAGGACACCGGCCCGTACGGCCGCCGGATGCTCGGGCTCGGCACCGACGCCGTGCACGTCACCGACCTCGACGTGGACGGCGCGGCGATGAAGTTCGTCGAGTTCGCCCGGATCGTCGGACAGACACAGATCGGCCCGGCCGATCCCACCGGGCCCGGCTCCGTCGCCCCCGACGTCACCGCCCTGCCCGCGCTGCACGGCGCCGGGATCACCGTTCTGTACGAAGGCCGCGACGCCTCGCTCGCCCAGCAGATGGAGGACGACGCCCGGCACACCGCGGGCGTCGGCCCCGGACCCGGGCCCGGCACCGCGGTCCCCGCCGCCCTGCTCGACGCCTCGCACCTCGTCCGCGGCTACCGCGTCGACGTCGGCGTCGTCGACGACATCACCGGCCACATCACCGCCTGGCACCCGCTGTGCGCACGGACCGGCAGCTACGCCCTCCGACGGCCCGGACAGGCACCCGTCCCGCTGACCGTGGCACCCGACGAAGGACACGTCAAAGCCAGCGCGGTCACCCAGGACAAGGTCCACACCGACCAGCTCTACGTCCACCAGGCGCTGTTCGGCTGGCACGGCTGGTCCCTCGCGGCCCCGCCGCCCGGCCGGACCATCGGCCTCGACGACCGGCCGCAGATCTCCGACCCCGAGGTCTCCGCGGACTTCCCCCTCGACGCCCGGTTCCGGCCCACCGCCGGCACCCTGCCCGCGCTGCGCTACCGCCGCACCTACCGGCTGCGCGCCCGCCTCACCGACCTCGCCGGGAACAGCCTCGGCCCCGACACCGACCCCGCCGGCGCCGAGGGCACCATGACGGCACCCCTCACCTACAGCCGGTGGGAGCCCGTACCACCCCCCGTCGTCGTGCCCCGCTGGCCCTTCCTGGAAGGCGAGTCGGAGCCACGGCTCGTCGTCCGCTCCACCGTCGAGGACGACGGCACCCCCGTATCGCCGGTCCTGTGGGCGCTGCGCAGGAACGCCGAGGTCCCCGACCACGAGCAGCACTCACCCGCCGACGGGCTCGACCGGCGCTACCGCCCCTTCGACGAACGCCACATCAGCCCCCCGAAGACCGCCCTGCAGATGGCCGAGCAGCACGGGATGTACGACGCCGCCTTCGGCCCCGGTGCCTCGGCCGGAGCGCGCCACCAGTACTTCGCGTCGGCGTCCCGCGAGGCCGGCACCTACCTCGACACCCTCGTCAGCTTCCCGGAGAACCCGAGTCTGACCCGCGACCTCAAGTTCTTCGGCGAGATCCACGTCGCCAAGCACGACCCGCACGACACCGAACCGCTCACCGAACTCCCCGTGCCACGCGGCGACGGGCTCAAGCAGGGCGAGTACGTCGTCCACGACGCGGCCCAGCTGCTCCTGCCCTATCTGCCCGACGTCCCGGCCCGCGGCGTCTCGTTCCGCGGGCTGCCCGGCGCGGACCCCAACGAGACCTACGACTTCCCCGGCCCCTGGCCGCAGGCGCAGCCCCTGCGCCTGCGGATCGAGGAGGGCACCGGGCGGCCCGACTGGCCGCTGCTCGGCCGCCAGTTGACCGTGTACCTGCCCAAGGCCGAGGTCGCCACCGTCCGGATGAGCTGCCGGATCGACGCCGCCGACCTCGACGTCTTCCGCGCCTGGCAGCTCCTCACCGGCTCCCCGCTGTGGAACGACCCCGTCACCGGGCTGCCGCAGCAGAAGAAGGACGAGCTGACCGCCGCCTCCGCCGCCGGCGAGAACTGGATGATCACCCCCTGGGTGGAGCTCACCCTCGTCCACGCCGTCGAAAAGCCCCTGGAACGACCGGTGCTGAGCGACCTGACCTTCCTCCGCGCCGCCGAGGAGACCTTCACCGGCCTCGTCGGCAGCGTGACGTCGCACGCGAAGAGCACCGGCCGGATCGACGTCGACGCCACCTGGACCGAGTGGTCCGACGACATCACCCAGGACGCGCCCGAACAGGTCACCGGCCACGCCCACGCCGGTGACCTCACCCTCCAGCCCTGGCAGGACCAGCACTCCCTGGCCGGGATCCGCCATGAATTCCGGGACACCCGGCACCGCAACATCACCTACACCCCCACCGCCACCACCCGCTTCCGCGAGTACTTCCATCCGGCGATCACCGACCGGCCCGAGCTCATCACCAGGACCGGGCCCGCCGGCGCAGGGCCGACCGGACAGGGCTGGCCCGTCCCCAGCTCGCGCCGGCCAGAACCGCCCGTGGTCAGCCACCTCGTCCCCACCTTCCGCTGGGAGAGCTCCGTCGACCACGCACAGCACCGGGTGACCCGGATCCGGCGGCGCGCCGGAGTCCGCGTCTACCTCGAACGCCCCTGGTTCTCCTCGGGTGACGACGAACTCCTCGCCCTCGTGCTCGACCCCGGCACCGACCTGCCCGACGAGCTCGTCACCCGGTGCGCCGCCGACCCCGTGGGAGCGGACGCGACCGTCCTGCCCCACCTCACCCCGGCCCACTTCCCGAACGCGGCCCTCAGCGCCACCGGTGTGCCGACGGCCGAGCTCGTCGCCGGGGCCCCGGCCTCCGTCACGGTCGTCGCCTTCACCCCGGTCTTCGACCAGCGGCAGCGGCTGTGGTATTGCGACATCGATGTCGACCTGGGCCAATCCGCCGACGACACCGCCTACTTCCCCTACCTGCGGCCCGCGCTCGCCCGCTACCAGCCGTACTCCGTCGCCCCGCTCCACCTGTCCAAGGTGGTCCTCGGCGAGTTCGGCCAGCTGGTGCCAGACCGCACGGCCGGCGCGGCCATGACGGCGAGCGGCCGGTTCCGGATCGAGCTGAGCGGGCCCGCCACCGTGAACGCCGTCGGCAAGCGGGCCGGTCCCGGGCAGCCGGGCATGGCCGCGAGCCGCCGCGTCGTCGCCTCCGTCCAGCAGCGCCCACTGACCGGCGGCGACCTCGACTGGACCGACACCGGCGCCGTACTCGAACTCACCTGCGTCGCCCGCGGCACCGGCTTCGCCTGGACCGGCGACCTCACCCCGCCTGCCCCTCAGCTCCCGCAGCTCTCCTCGTTCCGGCTAAGGATCGAGGAGTACGAGACCTACCTGACCGACCGGACCACGGCCACCGGCACGGTCACCGCGGGCGGCACCGCGCTGCCGGTCGGCCACCGGCTCGTCCACGCCGACCACTTCGCCCTGGCCACGACGCTGCTCGGGGGGATCGTCCTGCAGGAGTGAGGGGCGGGCGTACGGGAGGGTTCAGCGTCCCCAGCGGAGGCCCGGGGTCTGCACCGGCGCGTCCCACAGCCGCAACAGCTCCTCGTCCACCTGACACAGCGTCACCGACGCGCCCGCCATGTCGAGGGACGTGACGTAGTCGCCCACCAGCGTGCGGGCGACCGCCACGCCCCGCGCGGCCAGCACCCGGTGGACCTCCGCGGTGAAGCCGTACAGCTCCAGCAACGGGGTCGCCCCCGCCCCGTTGACCAGCAGCAGTACCGGGCCGGTCGGCGGCAGATCCGTCAGCACCGCGTCCACGGCGAAGTCCGCGATCTCGCCGGACGTCATCATCGCCCGCCGCTCCCGGCCGGGCTCACCGTGGATGCCGACCCCCAGCTCCAGCTCCCCGGCCGGGAGGTCGAAGGTGGGGCTGCCCTTGGCCGGGGTCGTACAGGCACCGAGGGCCACGCCGAAGCTGCGCGATGACTCGTTCACCCGCCGGGCGAGTGCCTCCACCCGCTCCAGCGGCGCCCCCTCCTCGGCCGCCGCGCCCGCGATCTTCTCCACGAAAAGAGTGGCGCCGGTGCCCCGGCGCCCGGCCGTGAAGAGGCTGTCCGTCACCGCGACGTCGTCGTTGACGAGCACGCTGGCGACCTGGATGCCCTCGTCCTCGGCCAGTTCGGCGGCCATGTTGAAGTTGAGGACGTCGCCGGTGTAGTTCTTCACGATGAACAGCACGCCCCGGCCACTGTCCACGGCGGCCGCCGCGCGCACCATCTGGTCCGGAACGGGCGAGGTGAATACCTCGCCGGCGCACGCGGCATCCAGCATCCCGTGCCCCACGAACCCCCCGTGCAACGGCTCATGCCCGGACCCACCCCCCGAAACCAGCCCCACCTTCCCCGCGACGGGCGCGTCCCGCCGCACGACGACCCGCCCCTCGACGTCGACGGCCAACTCGGGATGCGCGAGCGCCATGCCGCGAAGGGCGTCGGCGACGACGGTTTCGGGGGTGTTGATGAGCATCTTCACGGGGGCTCCTGGGGTTATGGGAGGTCAGGCCCGTGACCTGCGTTTCCGCAGGCCGGTGGTGGTGAACAGGCTAGCCGGGGTAAGGGAGGGGGCAGAAGGCGCGCCGTACCTCTGTGCGGCGTCGGTCTGAACGGCCGTCCTCCCGGCGTCGAGGACCCGCGGAACCTTCCCCGGCGGGGGGCGTTTGCAGTGGACCGGATGTCCCGGTCATGTAGGCAGGAGGTAATCGCCATGCCCGTTGAACCTGTCCTTGTCACCGGCGCCGGTGGTGGCGTCGGCGGAGTCGGACGAAGGATCCTGGAGCGGTTGCGGGCACGGAACGTGCCCGTCAGGGCTCTCGTACACCACGACGATGAACGCGCCTCGGAGCTGCGGGCGATGGGCGGGGTGGAGGTGATGGTCGGTGACCTCACCCGTGGTGCGGACGTGGTCAAGGCACTGGCCGGCTGCCCCCGGGCCTACTTCGGGATGAGCGTGTCGCCCGTCTTCCTGGAGGCCGCGGCGACGGTGGCAGCCGCCGCCCGGGAGAGCGTCGGCCTGGAACTGCTGGTGAGCATCTCGCAGATGACCGTCTCGCAGATGGACCTCGCCGGCGACGCCGAGTCCCGGCAGCAGCGACTGCACTACCTTGCCGAACACATCCTCGACTGGTCCGGGGCGCCGGTCCTCCACGTCCGGCCCACGGTGTTCATGGAGAATCCGCTCTTCGCCAGGGTGGCGGCCGCTTCGATCCGGCGGGACGGCACGATCCGTCTCCCCTTCGGCTCGGCCCGGACCTCACCGGTCGCCGCCGCCGACGTGGCCGAGGTCGTCACGACACTCCTGCTCGACCCTGACCCCCGGACCCACCGCGTCTACGAGCTGACCGGGGCCCGATCCCGCGACATGACAGCCATCGCGGCCGAGTTCTCCGCTGCCCTGGGCCGCGAGGTGACCTACGTCGATGTGCCTTACCAGGAGTGGCTGGAGCACGACCTCAAGAACCAGGATCTGCCGGACCACGTGTTCGAGCACATCGCCACGATGGCCAGGCTGCATGGCGAGAACCGGTACGACCGGGCGACGAACGACGTCGCCGAACTTCTCGGTCGCCCCCCACTGGGGTTCGACACCGTGGTCAAGGACATGCTCGCCCGGTAGCCATGACCGGACGGGGATCGGCCAAGCCGCACATGATCAGAGGAGTACCGTGAAGATTTCCAGTGCGTTCGCCTCCTCCTTGGAGGCACCCGCTCACATCGCTGCCGCCGAGCGGCTCGGCTACGAGCGTGCGTGGCTCTACGACACTCCCCACCAGAGTCCCGACGTGTGGATGCTGCTGGCTCTCGCGGCGGAACGCACCGAGCGCATCGGCCTCGGGCCGGGAGTGCTGGTACCGACTCTCCGCCACCCCATGGTCAACGCGGCCGGGGCCGCCGGTCTGGCCGCCCTCGCCCCGGGAAGGGCCGCTGTCGCCTTCGGAACCGGCTTCACCAGCGCACGCGCCATGGGGGCCAAGCCCGCCACGTGGGCGTATCTCCGTGAATACATCGCCGCGTTCCGAGGCCTGCTCGCGGGAGAGACCGTGGAATGGCAAGGCGCCCGCCTCCGCATGATGCATCCGTCCGGTCATGCCCCCGAGCGCCCGATCGACGTCCCGGTCGCCATCTCGGCCACGGGGCCCAAGGGGCTCGCCGTCGCCCGTGAGCTGGGCGACGGGCTCTTCTCCGTCAACGAGGAGACGTCGGGCGCCCGGGACTTCTCCTGGGCGGCGCTGACCGTTCACGGCACGGTACTGGCCCAGGGCGAAGCGCTGAACTCGCCGCACGTCATGGCCGCGGCGGGCCCGGGGAACGCGCTGGCCTACCACTTCCTTCACGAAGCCGGCCAGGACGTGCGCAACCTGCCAGGCGGCGAGCAGTGGTTGAAGTCGATCGGGCGCACCGATCCGCGGGACAGTCACTTGGCCGTCCACGAACAGCACTTGGTCGGGCTGAACGAGGCCGACCGCGCCGCCTGGCAGGCCGGAAGCTGGCAGGCGATTCCGCGCATGACGTTCACGGGAACCCGCGAAGAGGTTCGGCAGCGCCTTGCCGAGGTCGCCGGAGCAGGCGTGACCGAGCTGATCTACCAGCCCAGCGGACCCGACATCCCCGCCGAGCTCGAAGCGTTCCTCGAGGCCGCGACGGGGCTCTGACCTCCGCCCGCGGACGGCCCTCGCCACTCCAATGGCTCGACTCGGACGGGTCGGTCACCGGACCCGAGCCGATTCGCGGGCTCCAGGGGTAGCCTCCGGACAAACTGGCGCTCGTGTCCGGTACGAAAGTGGGCAGCGTTCGATGACTGAGAACTCCACCGTCCGCAGCGTGACCTACGACCTGCTGCGCTCTCTCCGGCTCACCACAGTCTTCGGGAATCCCGGGTCGACCGAGCAGACCTTCCTCCAGGAATTCCCCGACGACTTCACGTACGTCCTGGCATTGCAGGAGGCGTCGGCCATCGCGATGGCCGACGCCTTCGCGCAGGTCACCCGCCGCCCGGCGCTGGTCAACCTGCACTCCTCGGCAGGACTGGGCAACTCCCGAGGACCACCCGCTCTTCCGCGGCCCGCTCGGGATGTCCGTGAAGACCGTCAGCGACAGGCTGACCGGACACGACCTGGTGATCGTGATCGGCGCGGAGGTCTTCCGCTACTACCCCTACGTCCCCGGCGACTATCTCCTGGCCGGCACGGAGCTGCTGCACATCACCAACGACCCCTCCGTCGCCGCGTACGCGCGCATGGGCGACAGCATCCTCGGTGACACCAGGACGGCCGTCGAACTGCTCGTGGACCTGGTCGCGGACGGGGCCGCGCGTACCGCCCCGCAGCCGATGCCGCGCCCCCGCCTGCTCCCCCCGGCACCGAACAACCCGCTCACCCCGCCCGAGGTCTACGCCGCGCTCAGCAGGGTCAGGCCCCCCGACGCGGTCATCGTGAACGAGTCGACCTCCACGATGGCCCAGCAGGTCGAGTGGATCCCCACCGTCCGGTCCGGATCCTTCTTCGCCACGGCGAGCGGCGGCATCGGCTGGGGCACCCCCGCGGCCGTCGGGGTCGCCCTGGGCGACCGCGAGGGCGGCGTCACCCGCCCGGTGATCGGCCTGATCGGCGACGGCTCGTTCCAGTACTCCGTCCAGGGCATCTGGACGGCGGCCCAGCACCGGCTGCCGATCGTCTACGTGGTCATGCGCAACCACGAATACTCGATCCTCAAGTCCTTCGCCGAGCTGGAGGAGACGCCGGGCGTTCCGGGTCTCGACCTGCCCGGTCTCGACATCGCCTCCCTGGCCCGCGGATACGGATGCCGCGCGGCGGAGGTCGAGACCGCCGAAGACCTCGAGAAGGAGTTCACCGCGGCCCTGAACGCCGGCACCACGACCGTCATCGTGGTGTCCACCCGGCCCCAGAAGGCCATGCTGTAGCCGAAGAACAGGCCCGGCAGACCTCCCCGTCCGGGCACTGGCCGCCCATCCGGAGGCTTTCGAGGAACGTCTTGCCGGTCGTGGACCGGCGTTCGTGGGCGGCGTCGACTTTGCCGATGAGCCGCGAGATTCCCCCGGGAGTCTCGCGACTCCATGACCTCGGCTCCCTCGGCCCCCGATACCCGAGCCCGGTGGCCGCTGTCAGCCCGTAGCGTTCCGGATGCCCTTGCCGGGCAGCCGTGGCTACTTTCCAGCTGCCCGTTCGCATGAGCCCGTCGCCCAGCGAACCGCAGCCACCCGTCCACCCTGATACGCCCCCAAGAGGGGAGGAACGCCACGTGCTTCACGGTCTTTCCCGATGCGCGCTGCGCCTCGTTCTCGCGGCAGCAGTCGCCGTACTGCCGTCGCTGATCGTCACGTCCCCGGCCTCCGCTGTCCAGGTCGCCGGCTTCGCCGGCTCGTGCCCGACGGCCGGCTTCATCTCCGATCCCTACGGCGGATCCCGCGATCACGACGGCATCGACATAGCCAACAACTACGGCACGCCGATCTACGCCGTGGGCGACGGCGAGGTCATCAACTCCGGCCCTGCCCAGGGCTACGGCCAGTGGATCCGCATCCTGCACCCCGACGGAACGGTGACCGAGTACGGGCACATGTACCAGCGGGACGTCGCCGTCGGTGACCGGGTGACGGCCGGTCAGCGCATCGCGCTCATGGGTGCCGAGGGCCAGGCCGACGGTCCCCACCTCCACCTGCGGGTGCGGCGGGACACCAGCATGAGCCACGGCATCGACCCCATTCCCTACCTCGCGGAACGCGGCGTGACCATACCGTGCACGCCTGGCCAACGCCCCGGGCCCGCGCCGCTGGTGTATCCGGTGGGGTCGGGCCGGGTGGTGTCGGCGCGCTCGTCCGATGGCCGTCTGGAGGTGTTCGCGGCCGGTGCTGACGGGGTGCATCATGCCTGGCAGTCGCAGGTGAACGGTGGTTGGTCGGCGTGGGAGCGGCTGGGTGGTCCCGGTAACGCTCAGTTGGCGATCGCGCCGAATGCCGATGGGCGTCTGGAGGTGTTCGCGGTCAATGGTCAGGTTGCCCAGCACCGTTATCAGGTGTCTCCGTCGGGTGCCTGGTCGGACTGGGAGGATTTCGGTTCGGGCGGGAGCAGTGTGGCTGCGGGTGTGAATGCCGATGGCCGTATCGAGGTGTTCGCTTCGGGTCCGAAGGAGGTGTTCCACCGGTATCAGACCGCTCCCAACAGCGGTTGGTCGGGCTGGGAGCAGTCCGGCGGCGGTCCCGCGGGCAGCCGGGTGAAGGTGGAGAAGGCTCCCGACGGCCGTCTCGAGGTGTTCGCTCTCAACGGCAGTGTCTTCCAGCATCAGTACCAGACCGCTGTCAATGGTGGCTGGTCGCAGTGGGAGGACTTCGGCTCCGGCGGTCATGACGTGACTGTCAACCACAACGCCGATGGCCGCTTGGAGGTGTTCGCTTCCGGTCCTGTGGGGGTGTTCCACCGGTATCAGACGAGTCCGACGAGCTGGTCGGGCTGGGAGAAGACGGGCGGCCCCGCGAATTCCCAGCTCGCCGGCAACCGCACTGCCGACGGTCGTGTGGAGGTCTTCGCCATCAACGGTGAAGTCGCCATGCACACCTGGCAGAAGGACCTGAACGCCGCCTACAGCGACTGGGACAAATTCGGCACCGGCGGGACCGAGATCAACGCCGCCTCCAACGCCGATGGCCGTATCGAGGTCTTCGGGAGCGGTAAGGACGGGGTCCACCACAGGTGGCAGACCGGCTTCAGCACCTGGTCCGAATGGGACTGGGTCAACGGTTCCGGTCCCCCCATCACCTGAATCACCCTTCGAAGGGACAGCAGTTGACAAGAATTCAGCGCGTCCGGCGAGGGAGAACGACTTCGCCGACACGACGCGCTTTCCACCGTATCGTTCTGTCGGTACTCGCTTCACTGCTCCTCGCGGCGGGCATGGTCGTCGGCGCCTCACCGGCGCAGGCCGACGCGAGCGACTTATGCGCCCAGGTCGGCTACAACGCCGGCTGGCGCGGCGAGGCCCTGGAACTCGCCGTCGCCGTCGCACTGGCCGAGTCCAGTTGCAATCCGTCCGCGTCCAACACGACGAACAACACCCCTCCGTCGACCGACCGCGGGCTGTGGCAGATAAACAACTACTGGCACAAGGAGGTCGACGACGCCTGCGCCTACGACCCCCAGTGCAATGCGAACGCCGCATACCGCATATCCAACGGGGGGCGGAACTGGGGCCCGTGGTCCACGTACGTGCAGGGCGCTCACCTGCGGCACATGGGCGAGGCACGCGCCGCGGTGGCGCGTCTCGGGAATCCCGGCACAGGACCCGCGCCGTTGGTGTACCCGGCGAAGTCGGGTCGGGTGGTGTCCGCGAAGTCGTCCGATGGCCGTCTGGAGGTGTTCGCGGCCGGTGCGGACGGGGTGCATCACGCTTGGCAGTCGCAGGTGAACGGTGGTTGGTCGGCGTGGGAGCGGCTGGGTGGTCCCGGTAACGCTCAGTTGGCGATCGCGCCGAATGCCGATGGGCGTCTGGAGGTGTTCGCGGTCAATGGTCAGGTTGCCCAGCACCGTTATCAGATGTCTCCGTCGGGTGCCTGGTCGGACTGGGAGGATTTCGGTTCGGGCGGGAGCAGTGTGGCTGCGGGTGTGAATGCCGATGGTCGTATCGAGGTGTTCGCCTCGGGTCCGAAGGAGGTGTTCCACCGGTATCAGACCGCTCCCAACAGCGGTTGGTCGGGCTGGGAGCAATCGGGCGGTGGTCCCGCGGGCAGCCGGGTGAAGGTGGAGAAGTCCGTCGACGGGCGTCTGGAGGTGTTCGCGCTCAATGGGAACACGTTCCAGCATCTGTACCAGACGGCTGTCAACGGTGGCTGGTCGCAGTGGGAGACGGACTTCGGTGGCGGTGGTCATGACGTGACCGTCGATCACAATGCGGACGGGCGCTTGGAGGTGTTCGCTTCCGGTCCGGTGGGGGTGTTCCACCGGTATCAGACGAGTCCGACGAGTTGGTCGGGCTGGGAGAAGATGGGCGGTCCCGCGAATTCCCAGCTCACCAGCAGCCATAGTCCCGATGGGCGCGTGGAGGTCTTCGCCATCAACGGTGATGTCGCCATGCATATCTGGCAGAAGGATCTGAACGCCCCGTACAGCGACTGGGACAAATTCGGCACCGGTGGCACCGAGATCGCTGCCGCGACGAATGCCGATGGCCGTATCGAGGTCTTCGGGAGCGGTAAGGACGGGGTCCACCACAGGTGGCAGACCGGCTTCAGCACCTGGTCCGAATGGGACTGGGTCAACGGCTCCGGTCCCCCCATCACCTGACCCGGCACCCGCGGCCGGCCGGGGCGACAAGCCCCGGCCGGCCGCGGCATCCCTCCCGGAGGATTCATGCATCCGATCAGCAGACGTCGCCTGCTCCAGGGCTCCGCCGCGGCGGGCGCACTCGCACTGCCGGGAGTCGGCGGCTCGGCCACCGCCGCGCCGCCCCCGCCCCACCAGTGGATCGGCGCGGGGCCCTTCGCGCACGCCTACGACCCGTCCACCCCCGGCGGGCAGCGCTACCTCAACGACCACACACTGATCAAGGCGGCCGACCGGTGGCACCTGTTCGGCATCGTCGGTGCCGGCGCGCCTCCCGGTCAGGCCCCCGACAGCGCGGCCGAGGTCACCTTCGCCCACGCCTCCGCCCCGGATCCGTACGGACCGTGGACCACGCACACCGACGCGCTGACCGTCGACCCGGCCTACTTCGGGGAGGAGCACCTGTGGGCGCCGCACGTCATCGAGGCGGGCGGCACGTACTGGATGTTCTACGCCGCCGGTGGCCGGAGCGGTGCCGCGATCAACCTCGCCACCTCGACCGACCTGTTCACCTGGACGCGGGTTCCGACCGGCCCGCTCTTCCGGGGGCGCGCGGCGCGCGACCCGATGGTGCTGCGGATCGCCGGCCAGTGGGTGATGTACTACACCGAACTCTCCGGCCAGGACGGCCGGCACGTGGTGGCCTTCCGGCGCTCCGACGATCTGTTGCACTGGAGCGAACCGGGCATCGCGTTCACCGACGCGACCACCGCCGCGACGCTGTCGGTCACCGAGTCGCCCTTCGTCGTCGAACGGGACGGCTGGTACCACCTGTTCATCGGGCCGCGCAACGGCTACGACGGCACCGATGTGTTCGCGTCCCGGAATCCGTTCTCCTTCGGCCTCGACGGTTACGCGGGCCATGTGCCCGGACACGCCGTCGAGGTGGTCACCGACGGACAGCAGTGGCATGCGAGTGCCGCGGGGTGGTTCCAGCAGGGGCTGTACCTGGCCCCCTTGTACTGGCGGAACGTGCCACCGCCCTGGCAGAGCCCCGACAACCCGGTGGCCGGGCTGGATGTCGACGGGCGGCTGACCGTGTTCGCGCTGGACGCGAGCGACCGTTCGTTGCTGCGCCGCGTCCAACTCGACCAGGAGCCGGACACATGGTCGCCATGGGAGCCGTTCGGCGGACCGGCCGGGGCGGTTCCCACGCTCGGCCGCGACACCGACGGCAGGCTGGAGGTGTTCTCCCTCGCCCCGGGCGGTGCCGGCCTGCACCACCGGGTGCAGCGTCCGGACGGCAGTTGGGAGGACTGGGAGGAGTTCGGCGGTGCGGCAGGCGCCGCCCCGGCCGTCGCCCGCAACGCCGACGGCAGGCTGGAGGTCTTCGCGCTGGGCCCGGGCGGCACCGCCATCGCCCGGCGACGGCAGCGCTCGCCCGGATCGCCGGCCTGGGACGCGTGGGACGGCGGCTTCGGCGGGCCCGCGGGTGCACCGCCCGCCGTCGCCGCCAACGCCGACGGACGGCTGGAGGTCTTCGCCCTCTCGCCCGGCGGCTCCGGCATCTACCACCGGTGGCAGGAGACACCCGACGGAGCCTGGGCGCAATGGAGCACCTTCGGCACCGCGGCCGGCACCGCGCCCCGCGTGGCACGCGACGGCAGCGGCAGGCTCACGGTCGTCGCGACGGCCCCGTCCGGCCTGGCGACGTACTTCCGGCGTCAGACCGTGCCGAGCGGCGGCTGGGACGGCTGGCAGGTGCTGTTCGGCTGGACGGCCACGGCCCCGGCGCTCGCCCTCGACGCCGACGGCAGGCTCGAAGCCTTCGCCCTGTCCCCCGGCGGGGCCCGGCTCGGCCACCGCCGACAAGTCACACCCGGCGGCAACTGGGCTCCCGATGACGGCTTCGACGTGCCCGGCGTCCGGCCCGCCGCCGTGCCCACGGCAGCGGTCGACGCCACCGGACGGATCCACGTCTTCGCCGTCACCACCGAAGGCCGGATACATACCCGCGTACAGGACCGGCCCGGTGGCGACTGGCGCCCGTGGACCGCGTTCGGCGACCGCGCGATCGCGCCCGTACCGTCGGGCAGCCCCGCCTACTGAGGTGCCGCGCGACCGGCATACGGTCGCGCCGTCAGGCCCGGCCCGCCGGCCGGGACCCGGTGATCGGGCCCCGGCCCGGCCGGGTGATTTATCGGCACCCGCAGGGGTATGGCTGCTGTCACCCCAATTGCCTAGGGGCAGCTAGGGGTTGGCCCGAAGGTTGACCGCTCATAGTCTCCTCCGGAGGAGTCGGTCAATTCGGTCGGCGGTTACCCGCGTGCTCAATCGAATGAGGATTGATAGCAGGTGTTAGCCAAATTGCAATCGGATTCGATTGCCGTGTTCGGTGCCGGGGTCATGGGCCGCAGCATCACCGCACTGGCGCTGGGCCGCGGGGTCGACGTCGTACTGGTCGACGTCTCGGACGACGTACTGCGGGACGCCCGAGCGGAAATCACGCAGCAAATGCGGCACGGGCAACTCATGGGCGCCTTCCCGGCCGGCCGGACCCCCGGAACGCTGACGACGACGCTGTCGGGCGAGGACGCCACGGACGCCGGCGTGGTGATCGAGGCGATCACCGAGGACGCCTCGCTCAAGGCGCGGCTCATGGCGGAGATCTCCCGTACGATCCCCGCCGGCGTCCCGCTGATCACCAACACATCCGGCATCCCCATCGCCGAACTGGCGAAGTCGGTGCGCCGGCCCGCGGAACTGGCCGGGGTGCACTTCATGAATCCGGCCTATCTCATCGAGATGGTCGAAGTGGTCCGCGGCCCGCAGACCGGCGACGACGCCATGGCCGCCGTCCTCTCCTTCCTTGAACGACTGGGGAAGAAAACGGTCGTCGTCCGCGACGCGCCGGGATTCGTCACCAGCAGGCTGCTGCATCCCATGATCAACGAAGCGGCGAGAATCGTGGCCGAGGGCACCGCGAGCGTCGAGTCCGTGGACCGCCTGATGCACGGATGCCTCGGTCATCCGACCGGCCCGCTGCGCACCGCCGATCTGATCGGACTCGACAACCTTGCGGACGCCCTCCGGCTTCTCGCCGAGCGGACCGGCAATTCCACCTTCGAGCCCTGCGAACTCCTCATGGAAAAGGTGCGCCGCGGTGACCTGGGGCGCAAGACGGGGCGCGGTTTCTATGATTACGGAGAGGTGCTTTCGTGAACCAGGACCTGGCAACCACGGCTGAGGGGATCGCGCAGGCGATCACGGCGTTCGTCTCGAAGCGGGTCGGGGCGGACGTCCCCGCCGACCAGGATCTCTTCGAGTCCGGGCTGGTGTCCTCGCTGTTCGCCATGGAGCTCGTCGTCCACCTGGAGCAGGCGTTCTCCGTGCAGATCCTGGGGGACGACCTCAAGCGGGACAACTTCCGCTCCGTCCAGGCGATGACCGCCCTCGTGCTGCGGTTGAACGGCGCCGGGCATGCCGCCGGTGCCTGAACCGCTCGCGGGCGCCCGTGAGATCGTCGACGACCTGGTCGGCGACCGGGCCGCCGAGTGGGACCGGTCCGGTCTGATCCCCGGCGACGTCCTGCGCGCGCTGGCGGCCCGCGGCCTGCTGTGCGCGGAGGTGCCGGAGGCCTCCGGCGGCCTCGGGGCGAGCAGCGCGGCGAACGGCGAGTTCACCGCGTACGTCGGCAGCCGGTGCAGCTCTCTGCGGAGCGTGATGACCTCGCAGGGCATGGCCGCGTGGACGATCCAGCGCCTGGGCAATCCGCGGCAACACGCGGAATACCTGCCGGAATTGGCCGCCGGACGGCTCGCCGCCGTCGCGTTCAGCGAGCCGGAGGCGGGCAGCGATCTGTCGGCGATGAGCACCACCATCGAACCCGACGGTGACACCGTCGTCGTCCGCGGACAGAAGGTGTGGACGACCGCGGCCCACTACGCCGACATGATCGTCGTCGTCGGGCGCTACGGTTCCGGGGCGGCCGCCGTCGTGGTGCCGGCGTCGGCTCCGGGCGTCACCGTGACCAGGGTCCCGCGGCCGTCCGGCTGCCGGGCGGCGGGCCACGCGGACGTACGGCTCGACGGCGTGCGACTGCCGGCCGGTGCGGTACTCGGCGGCGGACAGCCGCTGATGCTCCTGGTGACGACCGCGCTGGCGTACGGGCGGATGTCGGTCGCCTGGGGCTGCGTGGGCATCCTCCGCGCCTGCCTCGACGCCGCCCGTCAACACGCCCGTACCCGGCGGCAGTTCGGCAAACCGCTCGCCCAGCACCAGCTCGTCGGCCGACACCTGGCGAACCTGCTGACCGGTGAGCAGATCGCCACCCGGATGTGCGAACACGCCAGCCGGTGCTGGGACAGCGGCTCTCCCGACATGGTCGTCGCCTCCGTCCTCGCCAAGCAGGTGAGCGCCGTCCAGGCAGCGCAGGGCGCCGCCGCGGCCGTACAGATTCTGGGATCGGCGGCCGCGCACGAGGGCCACGTGGTCGAGCGCGCGTACCGCGACGCGAAACTCATGGAGCTCATCGAGGGCAGTACGGAGATCTGCCAGCTGATCCTCTCCGACCACGCGATGTCCATGCCGGCGCGATGAGACAGCGCGACGGGACGGCGACATGAGTCAAGGAGAAGCAGTGGCCGAACAGACCTCGATCGTGAAGTGCCTGGTGTGGGACCTCGACAACACCCTCTGGCAGGGCACCCTGTTGGAGGACGGCGAGGTGCAGCTCCCCGACTCCGTCCGCGAGCTCATCACCGAGCTCGACAGCCGCGGCATCCTCCAGTCGGTCGCCAGCAAGAACGACCACGACCAGGCGTGGAAGCAACTGGAGGCGCTGGGCGTCGCCGAGTACTTCGTCCTGCCGCGCATCGGCTGGGGCCCGAAGTCGGAATCGGTGCGGGAGATCGCCGACGAGCTCGACTTCGCGCTCGGCACCATCGCCTTCGTCGACGACCAGCCGGCGGAGCGGGCAGAGGTGCGGTTCCATCTGCCGGAGGTCCGCTGCTACGACGCCGGGCGGCTGCCCGAGCTCGCCGCCCTGCCGGAGTTCAGCCCGGCGACGGTGACGGTGGACTCGCGCCGCCGCCGGCAGATGTACCAGGCCGGATTCCGGCGGAAGTCGGCCGAGGCGGAGTTCCAGGGGCCGAGCGACGACTTCCTGCGTTCCCTGGAACTGGAGATGCGCGTCGGACGCGCCACCGAGGACGAGCTGTCCCGCGTGGAGGAACTGACGCTGCGCACCAGCCAGATGAACGCCACGGGAGTGCACTACTCCATCTCCGACCTGCGCGCGCTGCTGGCCGATCCGCGCCACGAGGTCCTGGTGACCACACTCACCGACCGGTTCGGGCCGCACGGCGCGGTCGGCCTCCAACTGTTGGAGAAGCACGCCGGCGTCTGGAATCTGAAGCTGCTGGCCACGTCGTGCCGCGTGGTGTCGTTCGGCGCCGGTTCGGTGCTCCTCGGCTGGCTCGTCGACCAGGCCGCACACGCGGGCGTCCACCTGGTCGCCGACTTCCGGCGCACCGAGCGCAACCGGATGATGGAGATCGCCTACCGCCTCGCCGGCTTCACGGGCGAGCCCTGCGACTGCCGGGCTGGGCTGCCCGCGCCCGCCCAGGAAGACGTTCAGCGGCTGCATCTGCTCCCGGCGCCCTGCGCCCCGCCGCCCACGATGAAGCTGCACACCGTCAGCCTTCAGGACGCCTGAGCGCGACCGGCCCGACAAAAGATGTCAGAGGAGATGGATCACGCATGGCGAACCAGCTAGGCCTCCCGGCCGGGCTCTCGGAGTACATCCGGGAGTCCTCCCTGCGCGAGGACGGGGTCCTGCGGCGGCTGCGCGAGACGACGTCGGAACTTCCCGCGGGCAGCGCGTTGCAGGTCATGCCCGAGGAGGGGCAGTTGCTGACCCTGCTGGCCGGTCTCACCCCGGCCCGCAGGATCCTCGAGATCGGCACGTACACCGGGTACAGCACCCTGTGCCTGGCCCGCGCGCTCGCACCCGGCGGACGGCTGGTCACCTGCGACATCACCGACCGCTGGCCGCGGATCGGGGCCGAGTACTGGACCGAGGCGGGCGTCGACGGGAAGATCGACCTGCGCATCGGCGACGCGGTGGACACCCTCGGGGCCCTCGTCACGGACGAGGGCCCCGGGACGTTCGACTTCGTCTTCATCGACGCCGACAAACAGCGCTACCCGGACTACTACGAGTCGGCGCTGACCCTCGTCGGCGACCACGGCCTGATCGTGGTCGACAACACCCTGTTCTTCGGCAAGGTCGTGGACCCCGACGCCCAGGACCCGGACACCACCGCGATCCGCGCGTTCAACACGCTGGTCCGTGACGACCCGCGGGTGGAGATGTCCCTGATCCCGATGGCGGACGGCATGACGCTGATCCGCAAGAAGCCGGAGCAGCGGCACAGTTCCACGCCGTAGCTGTCGGCCGAGGAATTCGATGACCCGGTTGCATTCCGGCGGAAAGCGACTGCGGAAACGAGCTCTCGGCGATCGAGCAACCCCTTTCCGTCAGCAAGATTGCGCTGGGTCCGCGGGTAGCACCGCCGGGCGTTCCAGCCACGATTCGATCGGGGTGGCGCAGGAATTCAGGATGAAGGCCAGCGTCTTGTACGTCCCGATGAGGGCCGGCAGTTCGAGGAGCTGCTCCTCGGTGTAGCGGTCGGCGAGTCGCTTCCAGGTGTCGTCCGAGATCACGGACCTGGTGTGGAGCTCGTCGACGGCCGCGAGGAGAGCGGCCTCGAAGAGCGTCCACTCGGAGGTGTCCTCCGAGGCGACCCGGGCGATCTCCGTCTCACTCAGCCCGACGAAGAGCCCCGCGGCGTGGTGGTGGGCCCAGACGTACGGGGTCTGGGAACGCCAAGCGGTACGCAGGATGACGAGTTCGCGCTCGCGCGCCGGGAGGACCTCGCCGGCCACATGTGCCATCAGCGGCTGCATCGCGGCCAGCAGCGCCGGGTGGTTGGCGATGGTCCGCGTGACGTTCGGCGGGGGCCTGTCCGCGAGCAGCCCGTTCAGCGACTCCTTCGCCGTCCGGGCATAGGCATGGCCGGCAGGTGTGACGGCGAATTCATCCACGTCCTGCGGGTCGATTCTGGGCCGCATTTCCTCCCCCTCGAGTTTGACGATGTCTCAACGATAATGCAACGGAAAACGAAAGTGATTGGCTCTGCACAAGTGCCCCTGTAGTATCGCGCTTTATTGATGCACGACGCGAACGGCAGTCCTGTGCCGCCTGATTCCTGGAGAACGGGCGTGTGGCGGTACGTGCTCTCTCCCTGCCGAACCTGCTGAGACGAAGAGTTGGGGGAGCGGTGCCGTGAGCCGATCCGAGTCCATGCCTGCTGAGCGCATCCGTGCGAGGGGCAATGCCATCGCGGTGGTGGGGGTGGCCTGCCGACTCCCGTCCGCGGGGGATCCCGAGCGGTTCTGGCGGCTGCTGACGGGCGGGGTGAGCGCGGTGACGCAGGTGCCTCCGGGCCGGTGGGGCGATGAGGCCGAAGCATTCGGCACGACCGGCCGGGGCGCCTTCCTGGATGAAGTCGACCGCTTCGACGCCGAGTTCTTCGGGATCTCTCCGCGCGAGGCGCGGTCGATGGACCCGCAGCAGCGTCTCGCGCTGGAGCTGGGCTGGGAGGTCCTGGAGGACGCGGGCGTCCTGCCGGCCGCGGTGCGGGGCGGCGACACCGGGGTGTTCGTCGGCGTGACCGCGGACGACTACGGCGCGCTGGACCGGCGCAGGGGACCGGAAGCCGTCGGGCACCACACCCTCACCGGCCTGAACCGCAGCGTGATCGCGAACAGGATCTCCCACTTCCTGGGATTGCGAGGGCCGAGCCTGGTGGTGGACACCGGGCAGTCGTCCTCGCTCGTGGCGGTGCACCTGGCGTGCGAGAGCCTGCGGCGCGGGGAGTCGGCGACGGCACTGGTCGGCGGCGTACAGCTCAACCTGGTGCAGGACAGCGCGATAGCGGCGGACCGGCTCGGCGCCCTGTCCGCGGACGGCCGCTGCTTCACCTTCGACGAACGCGCCAACGGCTACGTCCGCGGCGAGGGCGCGGGGATGGTGCTGCTCAAGCCACTGGCCAGGGCGCTCGCCGACGGCGATGAGATCTACTGCGTCATCGAGGGGAGCGCGGTCAACAACGACGGCCCGGCCGAGAGCCTGACGACGCCCGACCCACGTGGGCAGCGGGCGGTGCTCGACGCGGCGTGCCGTCGTGCGGGCGTGGACCCGGCCGAGGTGCAGTACGTGGAGCTGCACGGGACCGGTACCCGAGTGGGCGACCCGGTGGAGGCGGCGGCGCTCGGCGCCGTCCACGGGGCGGGCCGCCGCGAGGACAGCCCGCTGCTGGTCGGTTCGGTGAAGACGAACGTGGGGCATCTGGAGGGCGCCGCGGGCATCACCGGCCTGGTGAAGCTCGTGCTGTCGCTGCGGAACGGCGAGCTGCCGGCGAGCCTGAACTTCGAACGGCCCAACTCCCGGATCCGCTTCGACGAGTGGCGCCTGGACGTGGTGACGACGACCCGCCCCTGGCCCTACCGCGACGGCCGGGCCCTGGCCGGGGTGTCCTCGTTCGGCATGGGCGGCACCAACTGTCACCTGATCGTGTCCGCCGCCGAGCCTGCGTCCGGGAACGCGCCCGCGCGCGCCGATGCCGTCAGCGGCACCCTGCCATGGCCGCTGTCGGGGCGGACCCGGGACGCCCTCCGCGCACAGGCCGTCGGCCTGGCCCGCCACATGGAGGACAACCAGCACCTCGATCCGATGGACGTGGGTTTCTCCCTGGCGACCACCCGCACCGCTTTCGAGCAGCGTGCCGTCGTCCTCGCGCCCGACCGGAAGGACGGACCGGACGCGCTCGCGGCACTGGCCGACGGTGAGTCCGCGCCCGGCGTGGTACGGGGAGCCGCCGACGTCGAGGGCGGGACGGTGTTCGTCTTCCCCGGCCAGGGTTCGCAGTGGGCGGGCATGGGCTTCCAACTCATGGCCGAATCCCCGGTGTTCGCCGAGCGGCTGGCCGAGTGCACCGCCGCACTGGCACCCCACGTGGACTGGTCGCTGCCGGAGGTGCTGCGACAGGCCGAGAGGGCGCCGTCGCTGGAGCGGGTGGACGTGGTCCAGCCCGTCTCCTGGGCGGTGATGGTGTCCCTCGCGGCACTGTGGCAGGCGCACGGGGTGGTCCCGGACGCGGTGGTGGGCCATTCACAGGGGGAGATCGCCGCGGCGTGCGTGTCCGGCGCGCTGTCGCTCCAGGACGCGGCACGGGTCGTGGCGCTGCGGAGCCGGATCATCGCCCGCCGGCTGGCGGGGGAGGGCGGCATGCTGTCGGTGCCGTTGCCCCGGGCCGAGGTCGAGACACGGCTGGACCGCTGGGACGGCCGGATCTCGGTCGCGGCCGTCAACGGACCCGGCTCGGTCGTGGTCTCCGGTGAACCGGCAGCGCTGGACACACTGTTCGAGGAACTCACGGACGCCGACGTACGGGTACGCCGCATCGCGGTGGACTACGCCTCGCACTCGGCACAGGTCGAGCGGGTGCGCGAGGAGCTGACGGCCGCGCTGGAGGGCATCGCCCCGCGCCGTACGCGGGTGCCGTTCTTCTCCACGGTGACCGGCGCGTGGCTGGACACCACCGGCATGGACGCCGGGTACTGGTACCGCAACCTGCGGCAGACCGTCGGTTTCGAACCGGCGGTGCGGACGTTGCTGGAGCAGGACCACCGGTTCTTCGTCGAGGTCAGTTCCCACCCCGTGCTGACCGGCGGAATCCAGGAGACCGCCGACGCCGCCGACGCCCGGGCGGTGGCCGTCGGCACGCTGCGCCGGGACCTCGGCGGGAAGGACCGGTTCCTGACATGCCTGGCGGAGTTGTACGTCCGTGGTCTGCCGGTCGACTGGCCGCGGGCGTACGCCGGGACCGGCGCCCGGCGGGTGGCCCTGCCGACGTACGCGTTCCAGCGGGAGCGGTACTGGCTCCCGGAGCCGTCCGGCGCGCCCGCTCAGGCGGCCGGGGCCGGACAGGCCGTCGTCGCGGACGGGCCCGCCGCCGGTCCGGAGTCGGCTCGCGTGGGATCCGAGGCCGCGTGGACGCGCGCCGGTCTGGCGCGGCTGGTGCGTACGGAGACGGCGGTGGTGCTCGGCCACTCCTCCGCGGACCGGATGAACCCGGCGCACTCCTTCCGGGAGCTGGGCTTCGACTCGGCCATGGCGGTGGAGCTGGTGACCCGCCTGAGGGCCGCGACCGGACTGCGGCTGGCCAACACCGCGCTGTTCGACCACCCCACGCCCGACCGGTTCGCGGACCATCTGGTCGCCGAATTCGCCGGCCCGGCGACCGGCGGCGCGTCGCCGGCGCCCGGCGCCGTCGAGGCGGACGAACCGGTCGCGATCGTGGGCATGGCCTGCCGCTTCCCGGGCGGGGTGACCTCGCCGGAGGAGCTGTGGGAGCTGCTCTCGGACGGGACGGACGCCATCTCGGAGATGCCCACCGACCGCGGGTGGGCATCGGAGATGACGGCGACCGGCAGGCCGGGCGGGTTCCTGTACGACGCGGACCGTTTCGACGCGGCGCTGTTCGGGATATCGCCGCGTGAGGCGCGGGCGATGGACCCGCAGCAGCGGCTGGCGCTGGAGGTGAGCTGGGAGGCGGTGGAGCGGGCCGAGATCGCTCCGTCGTCCCTGCACGGCAGCCGGACCGGGGTGTTCGTGGGGGCGATGGCCCAGGACTACGGCCCGCGGCTGAAGGACGGCTCGGGTGACACGGAGGGGTATCTGCTGACCGGCACCTCGCCGAGTGTCCTCTCCGGCCGGATCGCCTACGCCCTGGGGCTGCGGGGCCCGGTGCTGACCGTGGACACGGCCTGCTCCTCGTCGCTGGTGGCGTTGCATCTCGCGGCGCGGGCGCTGCGGGCCGGCGAGTGCTCCCTGGCACTGGCCGGCGGTGTCACCGTGATGTCCGAGCCGGGCATCTTCGTGGAGTTCGCCCGGCAGGGCGGCCTGTCGCCCGACGGCCGCTGCAAGGCGTACGCGGAGGCCGCGGACGGCACCGGATGGTCCGAGGGCGTGGGCATCCTGGTGCTGCAACGGCTCTCGGACGCGATCCGGGACGGTCACCACGTGCTGGCGGTCCTGCGCGGTTCCGCGGTCAACTCCGACGGCGCGTCGAACGGCCTGACCGCACCGAGCGGGATCGCGCAGCGGCAGGTGATCGGCCAGGCCCTGGGCGGTGCGGGTCTGGTGCCCTCGGACGTGGACGCGGTGGAGGGGCACGGCACCGGCACCCGGCTGGGCGACCCGATCGAGGCCCAGGCGCTGCTGGCCACCTATGGGCAGGACCGGGACCGTCCGCTGCTGCTGGGGTCGCTGAAGTCCAACATCGGGCACACCCAGGCCGCCTCCGGTGTCGCGGGCGTCATCAAGATGATCCTGGCGATGCGCCACGGTGTGCTGCCCAGGACGCTGCACGTGGACGCGCCGTCGTCGCAGGTGGACTGGTCTGCCGGCGCGGTGGAGCTGCTCACCGGGTCCGTTCCGTGGCCGAGGGTCGAACGGCCGCGCCGTGCGGGCGTGTCGTCGTTCGGGATCAGCGGCACGAACGCGCACGTGATCGTCGAGCAGCCGCCGCAGGACCCGCCCGGCCGTCCCGCCGAGCCCGCACCGGCCGCGCTCCCGGCGCAGGCCGGGCCCGCGGTGGTGCCGTGGCCGGTGTCGGCCCGTACCGAGGCGGCGCTGGAGGCCGGGCTGGACCGGCTGGCCGCTTTCGTAGCCGCGACCGGCGCGACGGCGCAGGACGTCGGCTACTCGCTGGCGACGACACGCTCCGAGCTGGAGTGCCGAGCGGTCCTGGTGGCCACGACGGGCGGCGCGGACGGCACGGAGGACAGTGTTGGCCAGGCCGTGCGGGTGGCCGAGGGCACCGTGGTCGGCGACCCCGGCCCCGTGGCGCTGCTGTTCGCGGGCCAGGGCGCGCAGCGGCTGGGCATGAGCCGCGAACTGTACGCCCGGTTCCCGGTGTTCGCGGCCGCGTGGGACGAGGTCTGCACGTTGCTGGACGGGCAGTTGGAGCGGTCGCTGCGCGAGGTGGTGTACGGCGACGACGCGGAGCTGCTGAACCGTACCGAGTACGCCCAGCCCGCGCTGTTCGCCCTGGAGGTGGCCCTCTTCCGGCTCGTGGAGTCCTGGGGGGCGGTGCCCGATGTGCTGATCGGGCACTCCGTCGGGGAGATCGCGGCGGCACACGTGGCCGGGGTGCTGTCCCTGCCGGATGCGTGCGCGCTCGTCACCGCCCGCGGACGGCTGATGCAGGCGCTGCCGGAAGGCGGCGCCATGGTCGCGCTGCGGGCCACCGAGGACGAGGTGGCGCCGCTGCTCGCCGCTTCCGGGGGCCGGGCGGGGCTGGCCGCGGTCAACGGCCCGCAGGCGGTGGTGATCTCAGGGGAGACGGCCTCGGTCGAGGCGATCGCGGAACGCTTCGCGGCCGACGGGCGCAAGGCGACGCGGTTGCAGGTCAGCCACGCGTTCCACTCCCCGCTGATGACGCCGATGCTGGACGGCTTCCGCACGGTCGTCGAGGGGCTGGCCCTGGGCGAGCCCCGCATCCCGATCGTCTCGACCGTCACCGGGCAGGAGATCGACGCGGAGCTGATCCGCACCCCCGGCTACTGGGTGGAACACGTCGGGCTGACCGTGCGGTTCGCCGACGCGGTCGCCGCGGCGGCCGCCGCCGGAGCCCGTACCTTCCTGGAACTGGGCCCGGACGCGACACTGTCCACGCTGGCCCAGGACGCCCTGATCGACGTGGTGGGCGTCGAGGCGGTGCCGCTGCTGGGCCGGAACAGTGGCGAGGAAGCCACGGCGGTGACGGCGGCCGCTCGGCTGTACGTCCGCGGTGTCCCGGTGCGGTGGGCCGAGCTGTTCGCCGGCACCGGCGCGCGCCGCATCGCGCTGCCGACCTACGCCTTCCAGCGCGACCGGTACTGGATCGCCACCACCGGCACGGACCGGGCGGCAGGGCTGGACCGTATGGATCACCCGCTGCTCGATGGGGTCGTGGAACTTCCCGGCAGCGGTGGTCTGTTGTGCACCGGGCGGCTGCCGGTCACGGAGCAGCCGTGGCTGGCCGATGAGGCGGCCTTCCCCGGGGCCGGGTTCTTGGAGCTCGCGATACGGGCGGGCGACGAGGTCGGCTGCGGCGCGGTCGAGGAACTCACCACGGCCGCCCCGCTGGTGCTCGCCGGGGAGGCCGGGAGCGGTGTACGGATCCAGGTGGCGATCGGTGGACCCGGCGACGGTGGCCGTCGCACGCTGAGCATTCACGCGCGGCCTGCCGACACCCCTGACGCACCCTGGACGCTGCACGCCACCGGCGTCCTCGCACCCGGCGCGCCCGCGGCCGGGATGGGAGACGAGCAGGTGTGGCCGCCGGAGGGCGCCGTACCGGTCGACCTGAACGACCTCCACGAGCCCCGGCCCGACGCCGGGCGCGGGGCTGTTCGGACGGCTTGGAGGGTTGGTGAGGAGGTGCTGGCCGAGGTCGCGCTCCCTGAGCAACTCGCCGACGATGCCGACGACTTCGGCCTGCACCCCGCCCTGCTGGACGCGGCGCTGTCCCTGGCGTCGCTGACCGGTCTCGACGGCTCGCCCGACCGGCTGTCGCCGGTGGCCTGGTCCGGAGTGAGCCTGCACGCCGTGGGTGCGTCGGTGCTGCGGGTGCGGCTGCGCAGGACGGGCGAGGACACGGTCACGCTGACCGCGGCGGACGCCGCAGGCGAACCAGTGCTCTCCGTACGCTCGTTGGCACTGCGCCCGGCAGCCGTCGACACCCCGCGGCCCGTGGCCGGTCAGCCTCTGCTGCGCCTGGACTGGCTGCCCGCCCCGGTGCCGGAATCCGGCGGGCGCGACCTCGGTGCGGCCGGGGAAGCGGTGCTGATCCCGGTCGCCGCGCCAGTCGGTGTGCCGGTGCCGGAGGCGGTCCGTACCGTCACCGCCGCCGTCCTCGACCTGCTGCGGCAGCACCTGGCGGACGAGGGCGGAAGTGGTGTCGAGCGGCCTTCCCGGCTGGTCTTCGTGACCCGCGGCGCGGTGGCCACCGCGCCCGGGGCGACACCGGATGTCGTGGCGGCCTCGGTGTGGGGGCTGGTGCGTTCGGCCCAGCAGGAGAGCCCCGACAGCTTCGTACTGCTCGATGTGGACCCCGCGGACGACGGGGATCTCGCATCGGCCGCCGCGGGGGTGCGAAGCGCCGTGCTGGGCTGCGGCGAGCCCCAACTGGCGCTGCGTGACCGTAAATTGCTGGTGCCGCGCCTGGTCACCGCCGACGTTCCGGGCTCGTCGGACCCGGTGTGGGGCGGTGAGGGCACCGTGCTGGTCACCGGTGGTCTGGGCGGCCTGGGCGCGCTGGTCGCCCGGCACCTGGTCGCCGAGCACGGGGTCCGGCACCTGCTGCTGGCCGGACGCCGGGGCGCCGATACCGAGGGCGCCGACGAGCTGGTGGCCGGGCTGATCGCGCGGGGCGCTCGGGTGACCGTCGCCGCCTGCGACGTCTCCGACCGCGCGGCCCTGGCCGCGCTGCTGGCGGACATCCCGGCCGAACACCCGCTGACCGGCGTCGTCCACGCCGCCGGTGTGCTCGACGACGGACTCGTCCAGACGCTGACCCCGGACCGGCTGGAGACGGTCTTCCGTCCGAAGCTGGACGGCGCCTGGCACCTGCACGAACTGACCCGCGATCGCGACCTGACGGCGTTCGTGGTGTTCTCCTCGGTCTTCGGCGTCCTGGGCAACGCGGGACAGGCCGCCTACACCGCGGCGAACGCGTTCCTCGACGCGCTGGCGCAGTGGCGTGCCGCGGAAGGTCTCGCGGGCCTGTCCATCGGATGGGGGCCGTGGCCGCAGGACGCCGGTATGTCCGCCGGGCTGAGCGCAGCCGAGCTGGGCAGGATCGCCCGGGCCGGGTTGCCGGTCTTCTCCGTGGAGCAGGGACTGGCCTGGTTCGACGCCGCGAGCGCGGCGCGCGGGGCGTCGGTGGTGGCGGCCCGGGTCGACCGGGCCGCTCTGCGGGCGCGCGACACGGTCCCCGCCGTCTTCCGGGGCCTGGTCCCCGCCGTACCCGTCCGCCGGACCGCCGCCACCGCTACTCGGAACTCCGACCCATTGGCCGGACTGACAGGTGATCAAGCTCGTTCTCAGCTACTGGAGTTGCTGCGGGAGCAAGTGGTCGCGGTGCTGGGGCTGGCAGGTCCGGCGGCGGTCGGGTCCGGGCGGTCGTTCAAGGACCTGGGCTTCGACTCCCTGACCGCCAACCAGTTGCGCAACGCCCTGCGCAAACGCACGGGTCTGCGGTTGCCCTCGACCCTGGTCTACGACCACCCGACCCCCGAGGCACTGGCCGCCCACCTGTGGGCCGAGCTGGACGGTGGGACGGGCGAGCAGGGCCGGGGCGTCGTCCCGACGGCCGGGGTGCCCAACGCCGAGCCGATCGCGATCATCGGAATGAGCTGCCGGTTCCCCGGCGGGGTGCGTTCGCCCGAGGAGTTGTGGGAGCTGCTGGCCGCGGGCGAGGACGCCGTCTCCCCGCTGCCCGCCGACCGCGGCTGGGACCCGGACGTCTACGACCCCGACCCGGAGCGGGCGGGCAGGACCTCCGCGAGGGCGGGGGGCTTCCTCGACGGGGCCGCCGAGTTCGACGCGGGATTCTTCGGGATCTCCCCGCGTGAGGCGGCCGCGATGGACCCGCAGCAGCGGATGCTGCTGGAGCTCGCCTGGGAGGCGTTCGAACGCGCGGGGCTCGACCCGGCCTCCCTGCGGGGAAGCGCGACCGGCACGTTCGTCTCCGCGCTCTCTCAGACCTACGGCGCGGGAGCATCGGCGGACGCCGACGGATACCAGCTCACCGGGACGCTCCCCAGCGTGCTGTCGGGCCGTCTTGCCTATCTGTTCGACCTGGCCGGGCCGTCGGTGACGGTGGACACGGCGTGTTCCTCCTCCCTGGTCGCGCTCCACTTGGCGTGCCAGTCGCTGCGCTCGGGGGAGAGCGGTCTTGCTCTGGCCGGCGGTGCGACGGTGCTGGCAGGCCCGGACGTGCTGGTCTCGTTGAGCCGGCACCGGGTCATGGCGCCGGACGGGCGGTGCAAGGCGTTCGCCGAGTCCGCGGACGGCATGGGCATCGCCGAAGGCGCCGGCCTGCTGGTGCTGGAGCGGCTCTCGGACGCCGTGCGGCACGGTCACCGGGTGCTGGCCGTCGTCCGAGGGTCGGCGGTGAACTCCGACGGTGCCTCCAACGGGCTGACCGCGCCCAGCGGTCCGGCGCAGCAGCGCGTCATCCGGCAGGCCCTGGCCAACAGCGGACTTGCCGCGTCCGACGTCGACGCCGTCGAGGCACACGGGACCGGCACCGCGCTGGGCGATCCGATCGAGGCACACGCGCTGCTGGCCACCTACGGCCAGGACCGGGGCGGCAACCCGCCGCTGCTGGTCGGCTCGGTCAAATCCAACATCGGGCACACCCAGACCGCCGCCGGTGTCGCGGGTGTCATCAAGATGGTGATGGCGCTGCGGCACGGTCGGCTGCCGAAGACGCTGCATGTCACCGAGCCGTCCTCGCGCATCGACTGGAACGCGGGAGCGCTCCGCCTGCTGACCGAGACCACGCCGTGGCCCGTTCTCGGCCGACCGCGGCGGTGCGCGGTCTCGGCGTTCGGCATGAGCGGCACCAACGCGCACGCCGTCCTGGAACAGGCCCCCACGCCCGTCGTCGAGCCCGTGAGCGGGGCCGACACACCGGCCCCGGCGCCCACCGGTCGAGCGCTGACCGCCGCCTCGGTGGCCTGGCCGCTGTCGGGCAAGTCAGCCGCCGCGCTGCGCGCCCAGGCCCGGAAGCTCCTCACCCACGTGGAGAACCGCCCCGAGCTGCGGCCCCTCGACGTCGGCTACTCGCTGGCGACGACCCGTGCCGCGTTCGAGCACCGGGCGGTGCTGGTCGGTGACGGCCGCGCGGCGCTGCACGAGAGCCTGACCGCCCTGGCCCAGGGCACCGCGCACCCCGGTGTGCTGCGGGGGACCGCGCCCGAACGCGGCCCGGTGGTCTTCGTCTTCCCCGGCCAGGACGGGGCCTGGCCGGGAATGGCGGCCGAACTCCTGGACACCTCGCCCGTCTTCGCCGCCCGCGTCGACGAATGCCGGGCGGCCCTGGCCCCGTACATCGACTGGTCGCTCACCGGCGTGATGCGCGGTGAGCCCGGCACGCCTCCGCTCGATGGGCGGCCCGATGTGCAACAGCCCTTGCTGTGGGCGGTCATGGTCTCCCTCGCCGCCGTGTGGCGTTCGCTGGGGGTCGAGCCGGCCGCGGTGGTCGGTCATTCCCAGGGCGAGGTCGCCGCCGCCTGCGTCAGCGGAGGTCTGTCCCTGGAGGACGGTGCCCGTGTGGTGGCGCTGCGCAGCCGCCTGATCCGGGAACGGCTGTCCGGGACCGGCGCGATGATGTCGGTGATGGCCCCGCGCGAGCAGGTCCAGGCGGTGCTGGACCAGGTATCCGGCGCCGTGTCGATCGCGGCGGTCAACGGCCCGAGGATCGTGACGGTCTCCGGCGACCCGGCTGCTCTGAACGAGGTCGAGCGCGCCCTGTCCGCCGCCGGGCTCATGCGCTGGCGGCTGCCCGGGGTGGACTTCGCCGCCCACTCCGCGCACATCGACCGGATCGAGCCCGAACTGCTGGAGCTGCTGGCCGGCATACGGCCCCGAGCGTCGGAGGTGCCGTTCCACTCCACGGTGACCGGAGGCCGCCTGGACACGAAGGAGTTGGACGCCCGCTACTGGTGCCGCAACCTGCGCCAAACCGTCTCCTTCGCCGAGACGATGACAGGCCTGGTGCGCGAGGGACACGGCGTCATGATCGAGGTCGGCCCGCATCCGGTGCTCGCGGTCGGCACCAGCGAGATCATCGAGAACGAGGGCAGCCCCGCGGTCACCCTGGGCACCCTGCGCCGGGACGACGGCGGATGGGACCGCGTCCTGCGCTCGCTGGGGGAGGCCCATGCCCACGGTGTGCCCGTCGACTGGCCCACGGCGCTGACCGGCGGCCGCGCGGTGGACCTGCCGACCTACGCCTTCCAGCACGAGTCCTACTGGACCGCCCCGCCCACCCCGGCACCCAGCACGCCCGTCTCCGCCGACGGGCCGCTGTGGGAGGCGGTGGAGCAGCAGGACGCCGCTGTCCTCGCCACACTCATCGGTCTCGAAGCCGAGCACAAGGGCGCCCTCGACGCGGTGCTCCCCGCGCTGTCGGCCTGGCGCAAGCGGCAGGACCGGCACGCCCTGGTCGACAACTGCCGCTACCGGACGGCCTGGAGACCCCTGCGCGTCCCCGCCGCCCCGTCCCTGACCGGCACCTGGCTCGTCGTCACCGCCGGCGGTACCGACGACGCGGACGTAACGGACGCCCTGACGGCACACGGCGCCCGGGTCCGCCGCGTGGTCCTCGACGGGACCTGCACCGACCCCGGGATGCTCACGGCACGACTCGGCGACCTCGACCGCACGGCCGGAGTGCTCTCGCTCCTCGCCACGGGAGAGGAATCCGACGCCGACCGGTCCGCACCGCCCGCCGGTCTGGCCCTGACCGTCTCCCTGACCCAGGCCCTCATGAGCTCCGGCACCCGGGTGCCGCTGTGGACGGTGACCCGCGGCGCGGTCTCCACCGGCCCGGCCGACCCGGTACGCGACCCGCGCCAGGCCATGACCCTCGGCATCGCACGTACCGCCACCCTGGAAGCACCCTCGCTGCGCGGCGGATCGGCCGATCTCCCCGAGCGGCTCGATGCCCAGGCGGCCGGCCGTTTCGCCGCGCTGCTCGCGCAGGGCCCGGGGGAGGAGCAGGCGGCGGTGCGTTCCTCGGGCGTCCTTGTCCGGCGCCTGGTGAAGGCACCCGCACGAGCCGACTCGCCCGTCACCTGGACACCCCGCGGCACGACGTTGATCACCGGCGGCACCGGGGCCCTGGGCGGCAGCACCGCCCGCCGGCTCGCCCGGCAGGGCGCCGAACACCTGGTGCTGCTCAGCCGCCGCGGCCCCGCCGCACCCGGCGCCACCGAGCTGTTGGCGGAGCTGAACGCCCAGGGCGCGAACGCCGAGGCGGTGCCCTGCGACCTGACCGACAAGGAAGCCCTGGCCGCCGTGCTCGACGAGCTCTCGGCGAACGGCACCCCGGTGCGCTCGGTCGTCCACCTGGCAGGCACCCGCACCCTCGGCCCGCTCGCCACGGCCGGTCCCGGCCATGTCGCCGACGCGGTGCACGCCAAGGTAACCGGTGCCGCGCACCTCGACGAACTCCTCGACGACACCGGACTGGACGCCTTCGTCCTGCCCTCCTCGATGGCTGGAGCCTGGGGAGTGGGCGACCACGCCGCACAGGCGGCGGCCGGCGCGTACCTGGAGGCGCTGGCGGCACAGCGCCGCGCCCGCGGCGCCCGCGCGACGTCGGTCTTCTTCGGCCCCTGGGAAGAGGCCCGCGAGCAACTCGGCGAGCCCGCCGCCGAGCAACTGCTGCGCACCGGGGTGTCCTTCCTCGACGGCGACCTGGCCCTGGCCGGCCTCGCCCAGGCACTCCACGAGGAGGAGAGCGCGCTGACGGTCGCCGACATCGACTGGAAGCGCTACCTCCCCGTCGTCACCACAGCAGGCCCCAACCCCTTCTTCGGTGAACTGCCCGAGGCGCGAGACCTCGACCGGCCCGTACCCACCACCGGCGACGGCGAGTTCACGACGCGGCTGCGGAGCCTTTCGGCCACCGAGCAGCGGCGACTGGTCCTGGACCTGATACGCGGCGAGGCCGCGGCGGCGCTCGGCCACGCATCCGGCGAAGCGGTCGCCGAGCACGCGGTGTTCCGCGACAACGGCATGGATTCCCTCGCGGCGGTCGACCTGCGCAACCGGCTCGCCACGGCGACCGGCACCGCCCTGCCCAGCACCGTCGTCCTCACCCACCCCACCCCGGCCGACCTGGCCGACCACCTCCTCGACCACCTTGCCGCCCCGCCGGCACCCGGGCACGGCACCGTCGGCGGCTCCCCGACGGACCTGGTCGCCCGACTCCACCGCGAGGCCGTACGGACCGGCCGCCCGGACGACGCCGGCACCCTGCTGTCCCAACTCGCCGCCCTGAGGCCCAAGAGCACCGAGCCCCGCCCGCCCGCCATGGACCGGCTCACCGCCGGCACCTCGGACCCCCGCCTGATCTGCGTGGCCCCGATCGTGCCCCTGACCGGACCGGACACCTACTTCGCACTCGCCCGGGCCCTCCCCGAACACTGGGACATCTCCTGCCTGACGCCCCCCGGCTTCGGCACGGACGAGGACCTGCCCGCCACCCTCGAAGCGCTCGTGGCAGGGCTGGCACAGGCCGTGACCGCCGAGGCCGACGGCGAGGCCGCCGGGCCGGTGACCCTCCTGGGCACCTCGTCCGGCGGCATCCTCGCCCACGCGACCGCCCGCCACCTCGCCGATCACGGCACCCCCGTACGGGCCGTCGTCCTCCTCGACACCTACGACCTGAGAACCTCCACCGCCCGCGCGCTCCTTCCCCACCTGTGGCATGGCCTGTACGAGCGCGAGCACCTCACCGACGGCTACACCGCCACCGCCCTTTCCGCCTACGCCTGGACCGAACAGCTCCTGCGCACCTGGGCCCCCGGACCCGCCCCCTTCCCGACGCTGCTCCTCCGGGCCTCGGAGCCCCTCCCGGTCGCGCCGGGGACGGACCCGGGGCCGCGCGCCTGGCAGACCGCCCTTCCCCACATCACCACCACCCTCACCACACCGGGCAACCACTTCACCCTCATCAACCAGCACGCCCCCACCACCGCCGCCCACATCACCGACTGGCTCGGTGAACAGGGGCGCACCCGCTGATATGGCCTTCGACTGTCGTCGGCGGCCGGGTACTTGATCATCGGGCGGCATATCGGCAAAGGGTGTAAATTGGGCGAAAGTGCTACGGGGAGAGGAGGCGGCATGTCCTCGAAGCGACGCCGTAAGAAGAAGGCGCGTAGCCGCAAGGCGGCCAACCACGGCCGTCGGCCACAGTGCTGAACGCGAGAGGCAAAAGCGGAAGACCGGCAGGAGAAGCGGAGCTCTCCTGCCGGTCTTCCGTGCCGTCCGTCGTCAGGCGACAGCGCCGGCGATCCGCTGCTCCAGCGGTGTGTCCTTGCGGCTGACCGCCAGGTAGCCGACGAGGGCGGCGATCGGCAGCAGCAGCGCGAGGCTGACCGGACCCGTACCCCAGCCGAGGCCGCCGCGGCCGGTGGAGACGCCCATCCAGTCGGCGAACGAGGCTCCGAGCGGGCGGGTGAGGATGTAGGCGACCCAGAAGGCGGTGACCGGGTCGAGGCCCGCGAAGCGGCCCGCCAGCGCCGGCACGGCGATGAGGGCGGCGAAGAGGATGCCGGACGGCAGGTAGCCCAGCTTCAGGGTGCCTGCGGTGAGATCGCCGATCGCGGTGCCGAGCGCGAAGGTGGCGAGCACCGTCGCCCAGTAGAAGGTCTCACGGCGGCGCGTGCGGACGCTGTGGATGGACAGTGTCTTCTCGGACGCGTACCAGGCCACCAGAACGGCGGCCAGCGCGAGGGAGAAGGCGACGGTCGAGACGGCGTAGGGGATTCCGGCCACGACGTGCACGACATCGGCGGCCATGGTGCCGAAGACGCTGACCATGACGATCGCGGACCAGTAGATCCAGGGCCGGTAGCGGCTCGACCGGAACTGCAGCGTCAGCAGGGCGGCCAGCCCGAGGAGCCCGAGACTCCCGGCCGGTATCGGGCCGAGCGTCCGGCCCAGGTAGTCCGAAGCCGTCTCGCCCATGCCGGTGGTGAGTACCTTCACGCCCCAGAAGAGAGCGGTGACCTCCGGCACTTTGCTCCAGAGCGGTTCGGACCGCTCATGGGGCGGGAGGACTCGGCCCGGCACTCCCCATGGCCGCTCGGTCACCGCTCTGCCGCCTGGCTCTGCCATCGTCGCTCCGCTCGCTCCTGACGGCGCCGCGCGCCGCCAACTGCAGGTTGTCCCGCCGCCCGGGCATGCTTGAGCCGCCCCGGCGCGAACGAAGCGATTTCGGCCGACCCGGCCAGTGCGTAGGGCACTGTAGACCATGAACCCATGAGCGACGTGGGCGCTGCCGCGGCCGGTAGCCGGGTGACGTCGGGCAGCTCCCTCAGGGCCGGATGCGGGGGCGGGACCCGTCCGCCCGGTGCTCGTGGCCGGGCGTGCTGCGACGGATCGCGCCGGCCGGCTCGTTCACCTCTTCCAGCGAGCGCCCGTTCGCCGTGGGGCCCAGCACCCCGATGTCGACCGCGATGACGGTCATGGCGGCGGCCACCACCGCGAAGAGCGTTCCGGAGCCGAACCTGTTGAGGAAGGGCACCATGGCGAACGGCATGACGGCGCTGGTCACGCGCGAGAGCGAATAGGTCCAGCCGATCGCGGTGGCGCGCAGCGCCGTGGGGAAGATCTCGGCCTGATAGACGTGGTAGGCGTTGGAGAACACGTTGCTGACGGCCGTGTAGCACAGGCCTGCGACCATGATGGTGACCTTGTCCTGCGCGTGGCCGAAAGCCAGTCCGGCGCCCGCCATCGCCAGCGCGGTGCCCACGATCAGGTATTTGCGCTCCATTCTCTCGATCAACGGAATGGAGGCGAGCGACCCGAGCGGATAGCCGAAGAACGTGACCGCGCTGAAGAGCAGCGAATGGACGATGGAGAATCCCTTGGCGGCCAGGACGAGCGGGGCCATGGTCCCGAAGCCGTAGAAGCCGATCCCCTGCAGGAGATGGAAGACCGCCATCATCGCCGCGCGGCGCCGGTGCGCGGGGGTGAGGGAAGGCCTGGCACCGGGTGTGTGCCGGGTGACGGGCGCGTGGGGAACGGAGAGGGCGGGGGAGCGGGGCAGCCCCGCACCGTCTTCCAGGTCGCGGAGGACGCGCTCCGCCTCTTCCGTACGGCCCACCGAGGCCAGCCAGCGAGGGGACTCGATGAGATGCCGCCGCAGCAACAGCACGCAGAATCCGCCCGCGGCACCGATGAGGAACAGCCAGCGCCACCCGGCCAGTCCGAGCGGGCTCACCGGAACCAGCCAGTGGGCCATCAGGCCGACCGTGGGAACTCCCAGGAACGAGACGGTGTAGGCCCAGGCGGTGTACCGGCCGCGGAAACGGGCCGGCAGGAGGTCGCTCAAGTAGGCGTCGGCCAAGGGGAGTTCCGGCCCGATCCCGATTCCGGCCAGGAAGCGGGCGGCGATGAGCATGGGGGCGTTGACGCTCGCCGCTCCCACGAGGGAGAACGTGGCGTAGATGCCGATGGACGCGAGCAGGCAGACGCGACGGCCGAAGCGGTCGGCCAGCTGGCCCATGACGACGACTCCGAGGAACATCCCGATGAACGCGGAGGCGAGGACGGTCGAGGTGGCCGTGCGGCCGAGGCGGAACTCGTCCGCCAGCACGGCGCCCAGGACGCCCGACATGAAGATCTCGTACATGTCGAAGAACAGGCCGAGGCCCACGGTGACGACGCCAGCCCGGTGTCTGCGTGTGATGGGCAGCCGGTCCAGGCGGGCCGCCACCTGGGCGGGGCCCGCCTGGAGGGTCGCTTCCTCCCGCATGGAACGCTCCCTCGCGATGTGAGGACCGTCCGGGCCGCCGACACACCCCCCGGGTGCCGACGCCACGGGACCGAATCATGAGATGACGTGTCTTGCAGTCTGGTCGGACGGTGAATGTACTGTGCATCATCACTCGTGCCAAGGGGCGGGGCGGAACGAAGATCCGCCGTTTCCCCAGGGCCAGTTGGAGGGGGTCATGAAGGTTCTGAACAGGGCCGTCGCGCTGCTGTCGGCGGTGGCGAGCGGCACGGCCGGGCTGGAGGAGGCGGCGACCGCCGCCGGTCTGCCCAGGTCGACGGCCCACCGTCTGCTCGCCGCGTTACGCCATCACGGATTCGTCGATGTCGACGGCGACCACGGCTTCGTCGTCGGCCCGCGAGTGCACCAGCTCGGCGCGGTGTTCGACGGCGGCGTGCTCGTCAGGGTCGCCCCGGACATCACCGAGCTCCTCTGCGGGACCACCTGCCTGAGCGCACAGCTCTACCGGCGGCGCGGGATGTGCTTCGAATGCCTGGCGGCGGCCAATCCCTTCAGCGGGCTCCGCGACGTGGTGACGAGCGGAGCGACCTTCCCGCTGGGGGACGACGCGTCGAGCCACGTCCTGACCGCCTGGGACGAGCGGCCACCCCAAGAGGGGCTCGAAGAGGGGACCCTGCGGCGCGTGCGCCGGCAGGGCTGGGCCCTGACGCACTCGGAATCGGTGTCCGTGCTCTCGGTGCCGATCCGGGTCCCCTCGGGGCGGGTCGCCGCCGCCCTGAGCCTGTCGGGACCGGGGCGGGTCAGGGAGCAGGCCGCAGACCTGCGCGCCGAGTTGAGGAAGGCGGCGGACCTGATCGAGGCCGAGCTGCACAGCGCGCTGGAGGGGAACGCGTCGGGGCGGAAGCCCACCGGGGAAGGCTGACCGTCCGGGAAGGGCGCGGCGTCAACTCTCCTTCGGGACCGCCGTGGCCGGGCGGTCGGCGGCCCGGTGCCAGAACACCGCGAGGAGCGCCGCGACGAGCAGCACGGCGGCCACGACCCGGTATCCGGTACCCGCCGCGCTGCTGAACGCGTCGACCGCCCGTGCGTGCTCGGCGGGGCCGATCCGGGTGGCCGCGGCGAAAACCTCCGACGCCGAACGGCGGTGGGCGTGCACCGAGGGGTCGCCCAGGGCCTTCGAGAACCTGCTGGTGGTGATCGTGCCGATCACCGCGACCCCCAGCGCGCTGCCCACCTCCCGCGCGGCACTGTTGAGCCCCGAGCCGAGTCCGGCGCGCTGCGGAGGCAGGGAGGTCATGATGCTGGTGGACAGCGGCGGCAGGCACAGCCCCATGCCGCCGCCCGCGGCCAGCAGATAGACGGCGTACAGCGCGTACGGCGTCGAGGCGTCCGCGTACGAGATGCAGAGCAGGGCCAGGGCGATGAGCACCGCGCCGGTGACCATGACGCCGCGCGCGCCGAAGCGGGCGGACAGCCGGGCGCTGCGCCTGGAGACCAGCATCATGCAGACGGCCAGCGGGAGGAAGGCGACCCCGGCGGTGAAGGGCCTCAACCCCTTGACGTACTGCAGGTATTGGGCGTTGGTGAAGAACAGCGCGAACATCGCGAAGAACGCGGCGGTGACGCCGAGCGTGCCCGCCCGCAGGCCGTGGGACCTGAACAGCCGGGGCTCCAGCATGGGCCGCTCGCTGCGGCTCTGCTGGAGGGCGAAGGCGCACAGGAGCACGACCCCCACGGCGAACGCGCAGATGATGCGCGTGGACGACCAGCCGAGCGAGGGGCCCTCGATCACGCCGTACAGCAGCGCGACGAATCCGAGGACCAGCAGCACCGTGCCGAGGGGGTCGATCGGGGACGCGTGGCGCGGAGGGGCGGGTGCGAGGCGGGTGGCGAACATCACGATCCCGGTCACCGGCACCATCGCGATGAACAGCCCCTGCCACGGGAGGAATTGGAGAATGCCCCCGCCGAAGAGATAGCCCACGACCCCGCCGATGCCCGAGGCGCCCGTCCAGGTGGCGATGGCCTGGGGGCGCTCCGCGGGCGGGAAGGCGTACAGCGCCAGGGACAGGGTCGCCGGCATGACGAAGGCCGCGCCCACGCCGGTGATGACCCGGCCCGCAAGGAGGACGGTGATGCCGGGTGCGACGGCGCACACCAGGCAGCCCAGGGCGAAGACGCCCAGCCCCCAGGTCAGCGACCGCCGCCGGCCGTACCGGTCGCCGACGGCCCCGGCGGGGATCAGCAGACACGCGAAGACGATGACGTAGGAGTCGACGAACCACAGCAACTGGGTGGTGCTGGGCTGCAGATCGCTCTTGGCGAGCTTGGGGACGGCGAGATTGACCGCCGAGACCATGGACACCACGAGGATGACCGCGGCGCACATGGTCGCGAGGACGGCCTTGCGTCGTGGGTGCCCTGTCGCCTCGGGCGATTGGACGGTCGGGTTGTGCATGACGGGAGCCTCGCAAGGGTGGGTGCGGGAGTCCCGGGACGGCGTGGGGAGCGCCGTCGTTCCGGGACGCATGGGCAAGGGGAACCGTCGTGGCTTGGGGCGACGCGCAGTGATGGTAGTCGGCCCGCGCCATGGAGATCGCGCCGGTCGCGGGTGCCTCCTGGCGGAAAGGCCGAGAACAAGCCAACGGCCGACGGCGGATACCTTCGTTGTTCGCGATGCGGATGGCAGGATGCGGGGCCACGCGCGGGCGAGCATTGCTCACAGGCCGTCAGATTGTCCTGAGTACAGGCTGGTTGACGCATTTCAAGGCCTCACGCACGGACGTGGGATGGGTGACCGTATCCCGCATGCTGAGATGGCGTGTATCGCTATATAGGCATCGGTGGGCGGTGCACCTAGTCTCTTCGCCGTGGCCGGTAGCCGCCGCCACCGGTTGTCGCCGTGCGACCGGTGCGCCCTCGATCCGGCCACATGCGGAACCCAGTGGCTTGGGGAAGAACGCAGCGGGACGAAAGCAGCTGCAGGGAGGCGATTTGTCAGCGCGTGGCACCACAGCAAGCGATGAGGCGGGCGCCGGGAACTGCCGGCGCGTCCGCCGGAAATCCCTCCAGGACGACGTGGACGACATACCGGTGGCCACGCTGAAGGTGAACTACGCCTTTCTCGCCTCGCGCCTCGCCGTGACGCTGGGGGAGCCCGCCGCGCGATGGCAACTCCTCTGCGACCTCGCGCAGATCCGCGTGTCGCTGAGGTCCCACCGCGTGAGGCCCTGGGAATACGGACTGGCCACGCGCGGGGAAAAGGCCTTCGCGGACCGGATGACCGGCCTGCTGAGGGACGTGATAGGACACAGCAGGCGCCATGGCCTGGCCGAGTTGATACCTGACGCCTCATCAGCACCGCCTGATTTCACGCCACTCCTGGAAGAGATCGACCGCCTCAACCGGTCGCCCTGCGCCGGTACGTCCCTGCTCCGGGCCGTGGACGGCGGGTTCTCCACGGTCCAGGAGGATGTGCTCACCCAGGAGCTCGACGCCATGGCCCGCTTCGTGGGGCCGCCTGCCGACGTGGTCCGTCGCGTCGTCGAGGAACTTGCCCTCCTGCGTGCCCGGGAGACGGCCCTGGCCTGCTGGTCGCGGCTGGAGGGCAACCTGCGGGCGCTCCTGCCCAAGCGCCCGAGGATCTTCAGCATCGGCGCCGGGCTGGGGGAGTTCGAGGGAATCCTCGTCCGGGAGGCCGGGGCCCGTGTCGTGTGCGTGGACACCGGGACCGTGCCGCGCAGGCGCCCCGAGGGGCTGTCCCAGCGCCTGATCACGCCTCTGGAGGCCTATCGGCCCCACTACGCCGATGCCGACCTGCTGGTGCTCAAGGACGTGCTCCACCACGTGCGCCAACCGCAGTGGATGCTGGTGGCGTCCGCCCGGACCGTGCGGCCGGGCGGGAGTGTCCTGGTGATGGAGCCGGGCGTCGAGACCGGTGACCGGCGCAGCCTGGCGGCCATCCGTGAGCTGGACTCCACGCCGTACAAGAGCAGCATCGTCCCGCACGAGCTGTGGGAGCGGTGGTTCCGCCACGCGGGACTGGAGACCCAGCACAGATCCGACTTTCCGCCGGGCGTCGTGGACAACAACGACTCCTTTCCCAGAACGGCGTGGCTCCTCAGGAAATCCCCCACATCGGCATGAACGGCAGCAGCGCCGAGGCGCAGAATGGAGCGCGACAGTGATCGAGTTGCGGGAACCGCTCGAGAACCTGGTACGGCAGCCGGTCGAGTTCACCACGGGCAAGAACTTCCCCGACCGCATCCACATCTACGACGAGACGCTGCGCGACGGCGAGCAGATGCCCGGGGTGGCCTTCAGCCCGGAACAGAAGCTCGAACTCGCCGGTCTCCTCAACGACATGGGCGTCGACGTGCTGATGGCCGCGTTCCCGGCATCCTCGGCATCCGACCGCGAGGCGCTGCGCCGGATCCTCCTCGCGCGCCGGTCGGGCAGACTCCGCGCCGACCTGGAGATCATGACGATCGCGCGGGCCACGCGCCACGACATCCGGGCCGCGGCCGAGGCGGTGCGGGAGGCCGGTGAGGATCCGGGGTCGGCCGGCATCCTCGTGCTCTCCACCGCTTCGGACCTGCATCTCAAATACAAGCTGGGCAGGACGCTGCTGAAGTACAAGGGGGTCGCGGAGGACCAGTGGCTCAGCCGTCCGGTCGAGTGGTACCGGAAGGCGAACCTGGACCTGATCACCGACCACATCGCGTACGCCGCCGAACTCGGCTTCGGCGTCGTGGAATTCGCCAGCGAGGACGCGAGCCGCGCCACCATGCCCTACCTGCTCGAATGGGCCCGGGCGTGCCGGCAGGCCGGGGGCACCCGCCTGTGCTTCTCCGACACCTGCGGGGTGTTCACACCCGAAGCGGTGGACGCGTACATCCCGCCGCTGGTGCAGGCCCTGCCCGGATTCCCCGTCACCGCGCACTTCCACAACGACTTCGGCCTCGGCGCGATCAATACCGTACGGGCGCTCGGGCACGGCGCGACGCACGCCAGCATATCGGCGTGCGGCATCGGGGAACGAGCCGGGAACACCTCGATACACCAGGTCGTCATGGTCCTGCGCGACCTGTACGGAGTGCAGCTGCCCGCCTTCCGCTACGACCGGCTCTGGGAGCTGCGCCGGGCCATCGAGGTGTTCTCGGGAATTCCCATCCAGCCGCACGAGCCGATCATCGGCCACAACGTCTTCGCGCACGAGTCGGGGATGCACACGGCGGGCATAGAGATCCACCCGGCCATCTACCAGACCATCGACCACGAAGTCGTGGGCGGCGAGCACCGGTTCGTCTTCGGCAAGCACAGCGGGGCGGCGGGCGTGATCCGTCTCCTGACCGACCTCGGGGTCGCCGGCGACCTGGCCGAGGACGACCTGGGCAAGGTGGTGGAAGAGGTCCTGACCCAGGTGAAGGAGCGGCGGGAGAGCCGCGCGGCGGCCGACGACTTCGGCGGGCCGGTGCGGAGCTACTACGAACACCTGGCGGGTCTCGGTGTGAAGGACGAGGAGGTCGCGCGGATCTTCCGCGAGACCACCGCACTCCGTACCGGACCCGTACGCGAACAGCCCGAGCAGTAGGCCTGCGGCAGCAGGCCGGGAAAGGAACACAGCACCGTGGGCAAAGTGTGGAAGTTCGGCGAGGACGTGGACACGGACCAGATCATTGCCACGCAATATCTGCTCCTGCCCGGAATCGACGCCATGAAGGGGCACACCTTCGAAGCGCTGCGGCCGGGATTCGCGGAGGAGTTCGAGCCCGGTGACGTGATCGTCGCGGGCAAGAACTTCGGCTGCGGATCCTCCCGCGAACAGGCGCCGCGGGTCTTCAAGGCCCTGGGAGCCGGGGCCGTGGTCGCTCCGACCTTCGCCAGGATCTTCTACCGGAACTCGATCAACATCGGTCTGCCCGTGGTGATGTGCCCCGAGGCGGCCGAGGCCGCGGTCGAGGGCGACGGGATCCAGGTGGACGTCGAGCGCGGGGAGATCACCACCGGGTCCTCCCGCTTCTCCTTCCCCCGCTATCCGGACCATGTGCTCGACATCGTGCGGCACGGCGGCCTCATCGAGCATCTGCTCGCCACCACCTGAGAAATGTGAGAGGTCCGATCACCTTGGGCATGACCATCACTGAGAAGCTGCTGGCCCGTGCGGCAGGCGTCGAACACGCGAGTCCCGGGGAAATCCTCACCGTCGATGTCACGTGGTGCATGACGAACGACGCCACCACACACATCAGCATCGACATGTTCAACGCGCGTCTGAAGGAGCGCGGCATCCACGCCCCCGAGCGCACCGTGTTCGTGATCGACCACAATGTGCCGTCGGAGAGCCCGACCACGACCGCGACCCAGAACAAGATGCGGGCCTTCGCCCGCGAGCACGGAATCCCGCTGCACGACGGCGAGGGCGTCTGCCACCAGCTGATCCTGGAGGACTACGCCAAGCCCGGCGACGTGGTCTTCGGCGCGGACTCGCACACCCTGACCGCGGGGGCCGTCGGCGCCTTCGCCGCCGGGGTCGGCTCCACCGACTTCGTCGCCGCGATGGTCACCGGACAGACCTGGGTCATGGTCCCGCCCACCATCCGCATCGACGTGGAGGGCGCGCTGCCCGACGGCGTCTACGCCAAGGACGTCGTGCTGCGGATGATCGGCGACCTCGGCGCGGACGGCGCGACCTACAAGGCCATCGAGTGGGGCGGCCCCGGTGTACGGGCACTCAACACGGAGCAGCGGGCCACGCTCGTCAACATGGGTGTCGAGGCGGGCGCCAAATCCTCCGTCGTCGAGCCGGACGAGGAGACCCTGCGGTATCTGCGCGAGAAGCGCGGTGCGGACACCGACACCGGGGTGCTGCTGGCCGGCGACGAGGACTGCGTCTACGAGCGCCGGATGCACTACGACCTGTCGACCATGGAACCCGCGGTGGCCTACCCGCACAACGTGGACAACTTCGCCCCGGTCACGGCCTACGAGGGCACCGCGGTCACCGTGGGCTTCGTCGGCTCCTGCAACAGCGGCCGCATCGAGGACCTGCGCATCGCGGCGGAGGTCCTGCGCGGCAGGAAGGTGCTGCCCGAGGTGAAGCTGATCATCGCTCCGGCCTCGAAGAGCGTCTACGTCCAGGCCCTCAAGGAAGGTCTGATGGACGTGTTCCTCGAGAGCGGCGCCATGGTCGTCAACGCGAACTGCTCCGTCTGCTTCGGCAACCAGGGAGCCATCGGCGAAGGGGACGTACTGATCTCCACCGGGACCCGTAACTTCCCCGGCCGCTCCGGCAGCCCCAAGGGCGAGATCTTCCTCGCTTCGCCGGCGACCGTCGCCGCGACCTGCGTGGGGGGCTACATCACCGATCCCAGGGAATTCGTCTGATGCCGGCGGGCATACGAGCGGACACGGGGGCGGAACGTTCCCGTGTCATCCGCCTCGGGGACAACATCGACACGGACATCGTGATCCCCACCCAGTACATGACGCTCCCCAGCGTCCGGGACATGTCGCGATACGCCTTCTCCCCGATCTGGCCCGACTTCGCCGAATTCGTGCGCCCGGGAGACGTGATCGTGGCGGGCCGCAACTTCGGCAGCGGTTCCTCCCGCGAACAGGCACCGGAGATCATCAAAGAGCTGGGCATCCGGTGCGTGATCGCCGTGAGTTTCTCCAGGCTCTTCTACCGCAACGCCCTGAACAACGGGCTGCTGGTGATCGAGTCGGCCGAGCTGCCCCCGCGCGTCGAGACCGGCTCGGTGATCGGCATCGACCTCGACAGATGCGTGTTCGGGATCACGGACGCCGGTGCCGACGCCGGCGAGATCCCCTTCGGCAAGATCCCGGAACAGCTCATGGAGATGGTGGCCGAGGGCGGGCTGGTCGCCTACTGGAGCCGGGTGAATGCCGAGGCATCCGGCACAGCCTCGTGAAATCCGCTGGAACCAGAGAGGAGCAAGCCGTGCAGACCGCAAAGCTTTTCAACGACCACACGTTCTCGAAGAGGGACGTGCTGCTGCTCCAGGGAATCGACAACTACAACCGGGAAGACCTGGACATCCTCAAAGAGGTCCGGGAGAACGGCAAACCCGACGCCATCCTCTCGATATGCGTCAGCACCACCTCGGCGTGCAACATACGTTGCTGGTACTGCTACGCGCTCGGGAACAAGAAGCGCAACCCGCAGCAGCTCACCGTCGAGGAGTACCGCGACCTGATCGACCAGGCCGTCGACCTCGGTGCCCGCACAATGATCGTCTGCGGTGACGGGGAGCCCACGTACGACCCGGCCCTCCTCGACATCGTCAAGCACGCGGTCTCCCGGGAGCTCATGCCGGTCATCGTCACCAACGGCACGATCATGGGCAACGACCGGGTCTCGAAGCACCTCCACGGCCTGGACGGACGCGACCTGACGCAGTACCTCAGCGACGTCGGCGCCTCCCTGCTCGTCAAACTGGAGACCCTGGACCCCGCACTCTACGAGAGCATCGTCAACGTCCGCGGCGCGTGGCAGAAGTTCGAGGCCGGCGTGGAGCGGATGATCGACGCCGGGTTCAGCCGGACCTGGGAGCAGGAGGACGGCACCTACACCAGGCTGTCGTTCACCGGCATCGCGACCAAGGAGAACGTCGAGAGCGTCCCGGCGATGAAGCAGTGGGCGCGGGACCGCAACGCGCAGTTCATCTGCAAGGTGCCGTCGCCGATCGGCGGCGCGCTGGACCAGGCGGAGACCAAGCTCTTCCCGCCTGCCGAGGTCGAGCAGGTGCGCAGCCTCATCGACCACTACACCGACAAGCGCGAGACGCTCACCCCCATCGTGCTGGACGGCGACAAGTGCATGACCTGTCTGGCCTGGCACCTCGGGCCGGTCATCACCGAAGAGGGCTACTACGTCGAGTGCTACACCTCGACGGACGCGAAGTTCGGCACCGTCCGAGAGAAGTCCCTGTCCCAGCTCCTGCTCGACAAGGCCAAGGGAACCGACTGGGACAACCCCTGCCCGATCAAGGACCGGCTCTATGTGCAGCTGACGCAGAAGATGCAGCAGAAGCCGCAGGCCGAGGAAGTGATCTGCACCAGCTGACGTGTCGCGGGTACCGGGCGACCGGTGCCCGTACACCGCACCGCACGCCCTCGCTCCGGTCCTTGCCCCCCGGGTGCCCACTCCTTTCGCGGAGGATCCCTTGAAGCCTGCAGCCGCACCGGTGCCGACCGACCCGGCCGGCCTCGCCGCCTGGTCCGCGGTGGCCGGACGCCTGACCGGGTCCACCATGGGCGACGTCCTGCGCTGGGGCGCGGGCGACGCCATCAACTTCGCCGGCGGATTCCCGGACGAACGCCTCTTCCCGGTGGAGGCGGTCCGCACCGCGACGGACACCGTCCTCACGCGCCACGGGAACAAGGTGCTCCAGTACGGCAGCGCCGCCGGGGAGCCCTGGGTGAGGGAGGCGGTGACCGAACACCTTCTACGGCGCGGCGTCACCACGGACGCCGGGTCGATCCTGCTGACCAGCGGCGGCCAGCAGGCCATCGACCTCGTGACGCGGCTGTACGTGGACCCCGGCGACACCGTGGTCACCACCTCGCCCACCTACTTCGCCGCACTGGAGCTCTTCGAGGCGGCCGGCGCCCGCGTGAGCACGGTCCGTCTCGACGAGCGGGGCATCGATCCGGAGGAGCTGGACAGGGCGCTGCGTCAGCCGCGGGCCAAGCTGCTCTATCTCGTCACCGACCACCAGAACCCCATGGGCGTGAACATACCGTCCGGGCAACGGCCGCTCATCGCGGAAATGCTGCGACGCCACGCCTGCCATCTGATCGAGGACGACGTCTTCGCGGACATCCGCTTCGTGCGCCCGGCCGCACCCATCCAGCCCTTCGCACCCGAGCGCGTCTCCTATGTGACGAGCTTTTCCAAGGCACTCTCTCCCGGAATGCGGGCGGGCGTGCTGGTGGCACCGAAGGACGTCCTGCAGAAGGCGGCGAGCCTGCGGGAGAACGTCGACGTCTGCCCGAACACGCTCACCCAGTCAGTGGTCGGGGAGCTGCTCGGCAGCGGTGTGTTCCACCGGCTGCTGCCACCGCTGTGCGCCGCCTATCTGGAACGCCGGGACGCGATGCTCGACGCCCTGACAAGACATCTGGAGGGCAGAGCCCACTGGACCGAGGCGAGCGGCGGCTTCTTCACCTGGGTCACCCTCGGCACACCGACGGACCCGGAACGGCTCCTGCAATCAGCCGTACGGGAAGGGGTCGTCTTCCTCTCCGGCTCCCGGTTCAGGCGCGGCGGCGGAGCAGAGCTCCCGGAGCTCCGGCTGACCTTCGCGCGCCTCGAACCCCGTGAAATCGAAGAAGGCATCGGCCGGCTGGGCCAGTGCGTGAAGGCGCTCATGGAGAAAGACGACGGAGCGCGCGTCGCTGAGGCGCCCGTACGCGGCAGAAAGTGAGAGGCACATTGCCTGGGACGCTGTACGAGAAGATACTGGCCCGGAAACTGGGCCGGCCCGTGGACGTCGGCGAGATCGTCGAGGTGGATGTCGACCGGGCGATGATCCACGACTTCTTCACCCCCTTCGTGATCCGCAAGTTCCGGGAAATGGGGTTCACCCGGCCGCGCAACCCCGAGTCCGTGGTCATCATCTACGACCACCTCGTGCCGACGAGCTTCCCCGAGGACTCCAAGTACCACCGCGTCACCGAGGAGTTCATCCAGGAACACGGCCTGCGCAATGTGCACCGAACCGATGGCATCAGCCACCAGATCATGTGCGAGCAGGGCTATATCCGCCCCGGCGACATCTCCGTGGGGACCGATTCGCACACCGTCATGTACGGCGGCCTGGGAGCCATCGCCACCGGCGTGGGATACACCGAGATGGCCGCGGTGCTGGGAACGGGCCGCACCTGGCTCAAGGTCGTCCCGTCGATCAGGGTCTCCGTCGACGGCCGGCTGGGCCCTGGCGTCTTCTCCAAGGACATCATCCTGCGCGTCATCGCGGACATCGGAGGGGACGGAGCGACGTACAAGGCGCTCGAGTTCGGCGGCGGCACCATCGACGCGATGAGCGTCGACAGCCGGCTGACCCTGTCCAACATGAGCGTGGAGGCCGGTGCGAAGACCGGGCTGATCGCCGCGGACGACGCGGTGCTGTCCTACGTGGCGCGCCACGGCGACAGCCGCGGACTGCACACTCTCGCACCGGATCCGGACGCCGAGTACGAGCGGGTGCTGCATTACGACGCCGCGGAGCTGGAGCCCGTGATCGCCTGCCCGCACACCGTGGAGAACGTCAAGCCCATCGGCGACTGCGAGGGGATCGAGGTGCAGCAGGCGTTCCTCGGCTCCTGCACCAACGGACGGCTCGAGGACTTCGAGATCGCCGCGCGGGTGCTGTCCGGACGCAAGGTGCATCCGCGGCTGCGCTTCTACGTGGTCCCGGCGAGCCGGGAGATCTTCCAGGCCGCTGTGGCCGCCGGTTATGTGGAGACACTGATCGAGGCGGGCGCCGTGGTCAACCAACCTGGCTGCAGCCTGTGCTGCGGCCGGAGCGGCGGGCTGCTCGACGCGGGAGAACGCGTCATCAGCAGCAACAACCGCAACTACATCGGCCGGATGGGAAGCGCGAAGGCGGAGATCTATCTCGGCTCCCCGGCCACCGTCGCCGCGTCGGCTGTCGAAGGACGTATCACGGACCCGCGCGTGTATTTGCGCTGAACCAGCCGAAATCCAGTGAGGAGAGGTTCATCCCATGACAGAAACGGTGAGTCGGGTACCGGTCCGGATACCCTCACGGACCGGTGAGGACGGCCTGCGGGTCACGGACGCGGCGCTGCGCAAGATAGCCCAATTCCTTGTTCCCGAAGGGCAGGACAAGGTCCTGCGCATCGGCGTCAAGCCCGGTGGCTGCTCCGGCCTCTCGTACGCGATGTACATCGACGACGAGGTCACGAAGACGGACACCACCATCGAGCGCGACGGCATCCGCATCGCCGTCGACCAGCACTCCCTTCCCTACCTGAAGGGAACGACCCTCGACTACCAGGACGGGCTGATGGAGTCGGGGTTCACCTTCGACAACCCGAACGCGTCGAGTTCCTGCGGCTGCGGGAACAGCTTCAACTGAACGACATTCCGTAATTCTGCATGCCTGAAGCCCGGAGGTCGGCAATGAGCCGTACAACAGCGGACACACGGATGAGCCGCCCGGTCGTCGTGACCGAAGCGGCACGCGAGGCCCTCCTCGGACTCGCTCAGCCCGATACGGGCGCGGAGCGCCCCGCACTGTTCGTCACGGTGACGGGCGAGGACGGCGGGGAGTACCAGTACGGTTTCGAATGGCGGGGGAGCGCGGAAGTCGCCGACAGCGATCTCGTCGCGGACTGCGAGGAGTTCGTCGTGGTCGTGCCGGCAGCGGACGCGCCCCGGCTCACCGGGGCGACGGTGGACGCGGACCCGCAGTTCGGCATGGTGATCACCAACCCGAACACCCCCCGGAAACCGGACGGCCTCGCGGACGCTCCCGCCGATTCCGCTCAAGCGGAGGAACTCCGCACCCGTATCGACCGCCTCTTCGCCGAAACCGTCAACCCCGCACTGGCCTCGCACAGCGGCGCCATCAAGCTGGAGCGCATAGAAGACGGAGTCCTCTATGTCAGTCTCCTCGGCGGCTGCCAGGGTTGCAGCGGCGCCGCGTTGACCCTGCAGGACGGGATCGAGCGCTTCATCGTGGAGACCATGCCCGAGATCCACAAGGTCGTCGACGTCACGGACCACGGCGCCGGGACGATGCCCTTCCTCACCAGGAATCCGATGGCCGGGAGGAACCCCGCATGACTCTCCCCACGGAGACTGCCCACCCTGAGCTTGAAGGCCTGGGCACGTACGAGTACGGCTGGGCCGACTCCGACGTGGCCGGTGCCACGGCCAAGCGCGGTTTGTCGGAGGAGGTCGTCCGCGACATCTCGGCGAAGAAGTCCGAGCCGGAGTGGATGCTCAAGCTGCGGCTGAAGGGCCTGAAGCTGTTCGGGAAGAAGCCGATGCCGACGTGGGGTTCCGACCTCTCGGGTATCGACTTCGACAACATCAAGTACTTCGTGCGTTCGACCGAGAAGCAGGCTGCTTCGTGGGAGGACCTGCCCGCGGACATCAAGAACACCTACGACAAGCTGGGCATCCCGGAGGCGGAGAAGCAGCGCCTGGTCGCCGGTGTGGCGGCGCAGTATGAGTCGGAGGTCGTCTACCACCAGATCCGCGAGGACCTGGAGGAGCAGGGTGTGCTGTTCCTGGACACGGACACGGCGCTGAAGGAGCACCCGGAGATTTTCCAGGAGTACTTCGGCACGGTCATCCCGGTGGGT